>DASZQI010000012.1:0-456490 GCA_035549735.1 Polyangiaceae bacterium
CACTGCACAGACGGGGCGGCCAATGGTGCTTTCGGTTTGCAACTGGGGTGAACAGAGCCCGTGGAACTGGGCACCGAGCCTGTCGACGATGTGGCGTACCAGCCAAGACATCATCTACTACGGCGAGGCGCCCGCCATGAACCGCGTGCTCACCAACTTCGACTCGGCACAACACGCGACGGCGCAAAGCCCGGGTCACTACAACGATCCGGACATGCTCATCGTCGGCATGCCCGGCTTTTCCGCGGCCCAAAATCGTAGCCACATGGCCCTGTGGGCTATCTCCGGCGCGCCGCTCCTCGCTGGCAACAAGCTCGACACTATGAGCGCTGAGACCAAGAGTATCCTGACGAACAGCGAGGTGCTCGCCATCGATCAAGACCCGCTCGGCAAGCAAGGCGTGAGGGTCGCTGACGACGCGGGGCGACAGGTCTATAGCAAGGTGCTCTCGGGGACAGGCCGGCGCGCGGTTTTGTTGCTGAACCGCACCGCATCGGCCGCGACCATCACCGCGCGCTTTGCGGACCTCGGCCTCGGAGCGACCGCGTCGGTTCGAAACGTTTGGACCGCAACCGACCTCGGAAGCAAGACGACGAGCTACGGGGTCAGCGTTCCCGCGAACGACTCGGTGTTGCTGCTCGTCACCGAAGGCGCTGGGCCCTGAGCGAACTCGCGCGTGCGGGTCGTTGCGTTCGGCGCTCCCGCTTGCGCGAAGGTGAGCGGCTAAAACCTTCTGGCTAGCGAGCGTTTCCGCGCATTTGCGGTTGACGGCGGTTCGCCGTGTCTCGGGCTAGCGGCCCGTGCGCGACACCCGGAAATTCGCAGGAATTCAAGGCGCAGACTTGGATTGCGCAGCTGCATTGCGCAATATTGCGCAATGGCCTCGCTCGAGCAAAAGTGTTGCGTGAGGGCGGGATGAGCGAAGAAACTGACTTTGGCTGGTCGATGAATCACTCCCTGGTTCTCTGCTCGCTGGCTCTGCTCTCGTACGCATGCGGAGGCAGCACTTCCGTAGTCGGTTCGCAGGGCCGGGGAGGTGCGGGTGCGCAGGCAGGCGGGGGCGCGGCCGGGGGCGCGCTGGGTGGCGCAGGCTCGGCATCCAACGAAGGTGGCGCCGAGACCTCGGCAGGTAGCGCCGGAGACAGCGCTGGCGGTGGCAGCGGCGCGAATTCCGGTGGTACCCACGACGGAACCGGAACCGTGGGTCCCGATTGCAGGGGAGCTCTTGGTCATCGGTTGTTCGCCGGCCCCTTCTCGACGTGTCTGTTGCGCGCCGATGGCACGCCGCGGTGTTGGGGCGGCAGCGGGTGGGCCGAGGACGCGCCGCAAGAGGCGTTCGTGACTTTGTCGCTGAGCCAAGACGGAGCGTGCGGTTTGCGTCGCGACTGCAGCATCCGGTGTTGGGGCGTGCTGGCTCCGCACACGGTCGAGCCACCCGCGGGGAGCTTCGCCGAAGTGGTCGCGAGCTACGTTCAGAACTGTGCGCGCCGAACGGATGGCAGCGTGGTTTGCTGGGCCCCGGCTCCGTTCGTGCCGTCGAACGATCCATCGCTCCGCTTCACACACATCGAGTCCGCCGATCTCGGCTACTGCGGCCTGGTAAATGACGGTAGGGCGGTGTGTTGGGGTGGTGCCAGCCGGAGTCCTGGTAACGCCAAAGGTCCTTTTACGGCGATCAGCGGCTGGGACCACGCCTGTGGGTTGCGACCCGACGGCAGTATCGCTTGCTGGGGCAACTCTAGCTACGGTGGGACCGAGCCGCCGAGCGGCAGCTATCGCTCACTCGTCACTTTTGGACATCACACGTGTGCGCTCGACGTCGACGATCACGCCACGTGTTGGGGCATCCTTTATTACGACGCAGAGCCGCGACCCTCGCCTTTGTTGGAGGCACCCGACGAGCCTTTCGATTTCCTCACATCGGGTCTCGGGCACGTGTGCGGGCTGAAGCGCGATGGCTCGCTCGCCTGTTGGGGCTACGGCACCGCTCTCGATGAGCGCACCGACGCGCCGAACCTGGGGCAATCCGACGCGCCGGCTGGAACCTTCATCGAGTTGGTTTCCGGTTTCTGGCACAGCTGCGCACTCGGAGCGGATGATTCCGTGATTTGTTGGGGTGCCGGTCAGCCGGGAGATGCGACTGGCGAAGGCGCAAACTGGGGGCAGTCGACTCCGCCGCTCTGAATTTGATCCTGGGCGCGGTGTTCCCGTCACTGTCCATTGTTTTGAGAGCCTCCTCCTCACTCCGTCGCGTCGCCTCACCCCTGCTCTGGTCCCTGCTCGCCACCGTGCCCGACCTAGGGTGCTCGCCGGAAAACAACGAAGGCGGGCCGCAAACCGGGGGAAACGGCGCCGCCACTGGCGGAAGCTCTGCGAGCGGCGGCCAGCCGACGGGTGGCAGTCCGCCCGTTACCGGTGGTTCACCCGCGACCGGGGGCTTGGCGACCGGGGGCGCATCGAGCAGCGGTGGACTCTCCGCGACGGGGGGCGTTCCGACCACGGGGGGCAGCAGCGGCGGCGTCGTGTCGACCGGCGGTGTCCTGGCTACCGGCGGTCAGAGCACCATCACTGGCGGTATCGGTTCTGGCGGCAGCGCCGGCGCTACGGTGGGCGGTGCAGGGCGCGGTGGGCAGTCTGCTGGCGGTATGAGCGGTGCTTCGGCGGGCGGTTCGGGCGGCAGCGCGGGCAAGGCTGGTGGCGGCTCGTCGGGTAGCGCAGGCAAGTCCTCGATGGGTGGCGCATCAGGGGCGGGCTCCGGTGGCGGCGCGGGCAACTCGACGATGTGCAAGATGATTCAGGCCGAGTATGCGGCCGAGCTCGAGAAGCAGGTGCAGTGCAATCCCAAAGCCGGTTCGCAATGTACGAACAAGGTGGCTGCCGCTCCGGGGTGTGAGTGCCGCGTGTTCATGCAGCCGAGCGATCCCTTCGCTATCGAGAACATGTCGAACATTGCCGATGGCTGGTTCCGCGCGGATTGCAGCATGCCCACGTGCCCCGCGAAGTGCACGACCGCGACCGTTGGCACCTGCCAAGCCGATTCGAAGTCGTCGCTCGGTGGTCGCTGCATCACGCCCTAAGGCCGAGAGCCGAGCGGCGGAGGTTTGCTCTCGGGGCTGATTCATTGCGGCCAGGCGCGGCTGCTGTGCTGCTTCGAGGGCGGCATGGTTGCCTAACGTCGGAATGGGCCGGACAGCGCGCCCGTTGCTGAGTTGGCCCCAAACAAAATCCAGGGAAAGCGCGGCGCCGAGTCGGTATCAATTTTCGGCCCGGCCGTCGGAGTCGCGGGCGCGACGCGGAAACGCTGGCGCTTGGCACGGGGTGGCGTAGTGATTGCGGATGTCGCTGCTGATCTATGGGGCCAATGGCTACACGGGGGAGTTGATCGCGCGGCGCGCGCGGCAGAAGGGCGTGGCCACGGCGCTGATTTTGGCCGGGCGGCGCGCGGGAAAAGTGACGGCCCTGGCGGCGGAGCTAGGCTTCGAAGCGCGCTGCTTTGGTCTGGAAGACGCTGCACAGATCGAGCGCGGGCTCGTGGGTGTGAAGGCGGTGCTGCACTGCGCGGGGCCGTTCGTGCACACGGCGCTGCCCATGGTGGAAGCGTGCTTGCGAATGGGCGTGCACTATCTGGACATCACGGGTGAGATCCCGGTGCTGGAGGCGATCGCGCGGCGCGACGAGCAGGCGAAGGCGCGCGGAGTGACGCTGCTGCCGGCGTCCGGCTTCGACGTGGTGCCGTCCGATTGTCTGGCAACCGAGGCCAAGCGACGGCTGCCGTCGGCGACGCACTTGGATATCGGGTTTCGGGTTCCAGCGCGGATGTCGCGCGGAACCGCAATTACCACCATCGAGCGTGCTCACTTGGGCGGCGTGGTGCGCCGTGACGGTGCGCTACGGAACGTGCCGAGCGGCTTCAAGACGCGCACGATGGATTTCGGTGATGGGCCCGAGCAAGCCATCACCATTCCTTGGGGTGACGTGGCGACCGCTTACTATTCGACGGGCATTCCCAATATCGAGGCCTACGCAGCCGTGCCGCTACTGTCGCGGGTTGGCCTGCGTTTGGCGCGGTTCCTCGGCCCAATTTTGGAGTCGGCGGCGCTCAAGCAATTTTTGATCGCGCAGCTCGACGAGCAGTCGCGGGGGCCGAACGCGGAGCAGCGCGGTCGGACCGAGAGTCGCTTCTTTGCCGAAGTGCGTGACGAACTGGGTGGCCTGGTTCGGCTGCGTTTGATTACCCCCGAGGGTTATGAGCTCACCAGCTGGACCGCGCTCGAACTCGCGCTGCGTGCGGAGCGCGGACAGCTTCCGATTGGCTACCACACGCCGGCGACCGCGTGCGGGCCGGGGTTCGTGCTGGAGTTCGAGGGGGTACGTCTGGAAACGGTCGAGCCGGAAGCGAGCGCTGAGCCGAACACCGCCGGCGCGGCCGCGCACTGAGGCCCGCTCCGTCTGCAACCGCATACTAGACCGGACTCACCGAACTGACGCAAGGTTGGGGGACGGACGCCAGGGCGTGTCCCTCGCAGCCCGCTCAAGGCACGCCCGACGAAGGCGCACCGATGAATCTGTCCAATCAGCACGGGAAGCAAAGAAAACGGCAGACTCGGAGTCGCCTCGAGCTGCTCTGCCTGCTCGGTGCCAGCTGCTGCTCGGCTTCGGCGCTTGCGCAGTCCGCCGCGCCGGAGCCTTCGCCCGTGCCGTCGCAACCCCCGCCTGCGCAACCAGCGCGTGGCTCGCAGCGTCCGGCCAGACACCTCAGGTTCGATTTGCCTGCGCTCGATGTGCGCGAAAACGCCGTGATCGGTTTTTGGCCCGGCATGCAGCAGTCGATGGCCTTGTGCAAGGACTCGTATTACCTGGTGCATGGCGCCTTTCTGTCGTTTCGCTATCCGGAGTGGATGCCCGAGTGGTTGGGCGACACGGTGGATGTCGCGTCGCTCGTCGCGCTCGACTCGGTGCTGGTCTACGTGCCGCCGGCCGATGGCTGGATGCACGAGGAGTGGCACCGCGCGGTGATGAGCCGGCGCGGCATCGACAGCTACAACGACGTTTACAAGATTCCGATCGGCGCCAACTTGATCAACGTGAGTCACGTGCGCGATGAAGATTTGGTACGACTCAAACGCAACCACCCCGCCGAGCAGGTGCGCCTTTCTGCGGCAGGTATCGAAGGCGATCTAACGCTCGGGCTCGAGTTCGACAAAGATCGATTCTTCGCGGGGACGCGCGCGGGAACTCTCGTCACCCAATGGCTCACGACCCTCAACGTCATCGCCTACATGAGCGCGGCGGCGTTCCACTCGGATGCCACGACGGAGCGGCAGAACCAGAAGGAAGGCAGCAATGTCGCGATTCGCGACTTCACCGGCCTCGACCCGGATGGCTGGGTCTACGATCTGTTCCGCCCGGACGAGCCCTATGAGGCGCGCGGCGTTCACCCGTCTGGTGTGGGCATCGATCGCTATCGCTCCGAGTCCGATTTGACGCGACGCGAGCGTCGCTACCTGCGCTCGCAAGCGTATCTCTCTTGGCTCAATCTCCTAAATCCGCAGCTTTTCGGGCTATACGAGTTCGAGCTCGGGAGACGGTACGGGCAGCCGGTGACGCTGAACGCCAGTGTTCAACACATGATGGCGCCCTTCGGTTACTCACTCGGCCTGAATCTATTCGGCAAGGTCGGCCGCTACGGCGCGTTCGGAGAGTTGCGCGCGTTCGTGAGCGAGGCCCGTGTGTTGCCCGGGCTCGGCGCCGAGCTGGTCCGCTACCCACTGCCGTGGCTCGATGCGACCGTGTCGCCGCGCGTGCAACTCTGGCTGCAACCCCAAGCGCAGCGCTTCTTTGCTCACGCGGTGAGCCCAGGCGGTGCCCTGGGACTGCGCGCCAATTTGCCGATTTACGCGCCGTTCGAACTCTACCTCGACGCCTCCGCGAAGACTGCCGGATGGGTGCCGGGTAACGTATTCTTGGGTCCGAGCCTAAACCTTCGCTCCGGCGTGGAAGTGCGCCTCTAGCCTGATCGAGAGGGCGGCCAGGGGTCGGTGCGGAACGGGAAAGCGGGCAGGCCTGCGCTGTTTTCGAGGTTGGCGATCGGGTCGTCCGCCCAAGCGTAGCGCACGGCGATGGGGTTCGCGACGAGCGGGCTGTCGAGCACGACGCGCTCGCCTTCGAGCACCGCGTTTGCGGAGTGGTAGACGCGATCGACGCCGGCGAGTTCGAAGCCGTGCACGGCCTTTCCGTCGCGTGTGCGCAGGCCGGCCGCATTTTCGAACTGCACGCAGAGTCCGCGCGCTTCGCGCGTGACGCGGAGCAGGGTGGGCCCTGAGTCGATGACGTCGCCGAAGCCGTACTCGCGGCGCAGCGCGAGCGCGGCCAAGCGCCGCCCGACTTCGCGCTTGTTTCTGGGGTGGATGTCGTTCGAATCCCCGATGTCGAGCGCGGTCACCATGCCCGTCTGGGGTTCACTCAGGGTTTCGGCTTGGGCTTCGCGAAGGTAGGGCCAATCTGGCGTCGCGCGGAAGCTCGCGAGCTGCACGAAGTAGAAGGGAAGCTGGCCTTGCTCGAAGTGTGCGCGCAGGTCGCGAATCAAGGCGATTTGGCGAGCGCGGTAGAGCGCGTGGCGTTCGACGTCGCTTTCGCCCTGGTACCAGATGAAGCCGCTCAGGTTGAGGGGGAATAGCGGCGCGAGCATCCCGTTGTGTAGGCGCGCGGGGTTCATGTGCTGAGCGAGCACGTCGGGCGGCGTGGGATAGCTCGCGTAGACTTCGCCCGATACGAGCGGAATGGCGTGCTCGACGAAGAACCGCCAAGAGCCAGCCAGTGAAAGGCGCTCGCTCGGAGCGCTGGCGGCGCGAACGAACATTTCGTTGCTCGGTCCGGCGAAGCCGCCCTGCCCGAAATGGTCGAAGACGCGGACCGCGACGCACAGCTGACCCTCTCGAGTGAGGTGCGCTGGCACGCGGTAGACGCGCGGGATCTGATACGCGCCGGGGGTGCCGTCGGGGTGCGAACCGACGAGCTCACCGTTCACGTAGCTGTGGTCGAAATCGTCGACCGCGCCAAGATGAAGCTCGAGCGGTTGGCCGCGGAGGGCGGGCGGCAAATCGAGCTGCTTGCGGAACCAGACCACGCCGTTGTGAGCCATCCCAAGCTCTTGCCAAAAGCGCGGAAGGCTCATCTCTTGCCAGCTCGAGTCGTCGAAGCCGGGCTTTTCGTAGCCGCGCTCCACGCCCAAATTGCCGGGATCTGCGGGGAACGAGCGGCGCTCCCAGTCACTCAAGATGGCGTCGTACGCGGCCTTTCGCTCGGCGACGTGCTCGAGCTCCGCGGTTAGCGCAGCGAGCCGCTCGTCGACGTCGGGCATGCAGCCGCGCAGAGCTTCGACGCTAGTCCAAGCGTGAATCGGCGTGCCGCCCCAGGTGGCGTCGATGATGCCGACCGGTGCGCCGAGGCGCGCTTCGAGCTCTTTGGCAAAAGCGTAGCCGACCGCAGAGAAGCGCGCGACGTGCTCGGGCGAAGCCACGCCCCAAGCGCCGCTCACGCGCGAGGCAGGCTCGCTCTCGGGCGTGGGTGCGATTTTGATCATGCGAATCGACGTGCGATCGGCGCTGTTGATCTCGCGTTCGGCGTCGGCCGCTGCAGCAACGGGCCACTCCATGTTCGATTGGCCGCTGGCGAGCCACACTTCGCCCGAGAGGACGTCCTGAACCGTTAGCTCGGCGCTGCCCGACACTCGCAATGTGTACGGACCGCCCGCGCGCAAAAGCGGCATTTCGAGCCGAAACTTGCCGTCCGAGCCGGCGGTCGCGCTCGCGCGCTTCTTCGGAGCGGCGCTGCCTTCGAACCAGGCGGTCAGGCGCTGGCCCGGGCGATCCCAACCCCAGAGACGCGTGGATCTGCCGGCCTGCAAGACCATGTGGTCGGAGAAGGGGCTACCTAGGACCAGCTCGCTCGTCTTCGTCATGCGCTCGCTCGGCGAAAACGGTAGTGCCGTGTTCGGCGCGTGACAAGCCGAACGACGCGGGCGTGTGCTCAGGTGATGCGCCGCTAGCGTTACCGCGTCACTTGAGAGTGTAGTCCAGCACCCAGATGTTCCCCGAGCTCTTCTCGGGATAGAACACGCTCAGTTTGTCTTCACTCAGCAAGCGCGCCGCGTCGATCAACGGGTCGGAGAAAAATCTTCCGGAGTCGCTGGTAAGCGGCGTCCAGGTCGCGAAGTTCGCGGCGGCGGACGCGCCCACGATGCGCAGATCGGGCAAGATGGCGTACAGGTTGTTGCTCGACGAGATGGCGAGCTTGCCGCGGAAATTGGCGACCACGCCGAGGCCTATCGCGGTTCGCGCCCAGGTGCCGGAAGCATTGCGGAAGTAATGAAAGAACTGGCTCTTGGTGCGCGCGCTGTCGAAGTTGCTGTCGTTCGCTTGCGCGTCCGGCATGTGAGACAAAAGCACGTGCACGCGCCCGGTCGGGTCCACCGCCATGTGCTCTTGATTGATGAGCCCGCGGTTCTGCGCGATGGTCCACACGCGGATTCCGGCGCTGTTCATGCGCAAAAATGAGCTCCCGGTGGTGGCGACGGTGGTGCCCGCGTTGTTTTTCCAGGTGCGGCCGTTGTCGTCGCTGTAGGCGTAGAGCAGGTCGTAGTTGGTGGAGGCATCCGAGGTGGCCCGCCAGCACCAGGAAACGTGCAGGCGCGTGCCGCCGCGCGTGTAGGACAGACCGTGCGGGTAGCCGTTGATGTTGTCGCTGATGCCGTCGAGATACTTGCCGAGAGACACCCAGGCGTGGCTGGCCGAATCGTATTCCCACAGGTGCTCGTCACCGCTGCCACTCGTGCCGAGGCGGGCGCCGAACAGCATCTTGCTGCCGCCGGGCTCGGTGACGAAGCGGGGGTAGGTGACGCTGGTGACCGGGGTGCCGGCGACCAGGTTGCTGATGACCGCCGAAAAACTCGAGGCAGCCCAGGTGGCGGCTCCAGGGTTCGTGACCAGGCCAGCGACTGACTTCCGATAATGCAGATCGTTGGTGTGGTGGTCGAACGAAAGGTGCAGCGTGCCGTCGCCAGGGCAGATGCCGAGCGAGATGGTGTTGTGCGCGTCGTCGGCGCTGTTGGTGTAGTCGGTGAACTCGAACGTTGCCCAAGCTCCGCTCGGTAGCGCGCGACGAGCGAGCACCACGTGGCGACTGCTGTTCCAAAATGCGGTGTACTGATAGCCGTTGAAGCTCAGGATGCCTTCTTCTTGAAACGACTCTCCGTTCAGATAGCCGCCGTACGAGACGAGCGTGAGGCCTGAACCGGTGAGCTTTACCTCGCCGTCTTTGCTGAGGCCGGCTGCAGGGCTGCCGGCGCTTGCGCTGCCTCCGTTGTTCACGCCACCGCTGTTGCCGCCAGCGCCGCCGCTCTTGCTGTCATTGCCGGCGCTTGCGCCGGCGCTGCCGCCGCTCGTCGCACCGCTGCTGTTTTGGCCGCCCTTTCCGCCGCCCGAGTTGCCGCCCTTGCTGCCAGCCGTGCCCCCGGTGCCAGGGGTCGTTCCGCCGGTTGCCAGTGTGCCACCGCTGGTGCTCATGGTGCCTGCGTTGCCCGCGCCACTCATCGACGAGATGCCTCCTGTCGTCGTGCCGCCGCTGTTCGACGTGCCGCCGGTGGACGAGGCGCCACCGGAAAGTGAGGGAACACCGCCCGAGTTCGTCGGGTTGCCACCGGTTGAGTTCCCGCCAAGGGTAGTAGTGGTGCCGCCTGTTGAAGCGTTGCCGCCGCTGTGGGCGGCAGTGCCCCCGCTGTTCGAAGCGCTGCCGCCGGGATCATTGCTGCAGGCTGCGAGCGCGGGCGCCGCGCTGGCAGCGAACAGGGCGAGCTGCAGCGCGAGTCGTTGGAGCGGGGAGCGGGTGTGCTTTCGGGGCTGCATTGCAGGCGGAGGGTGTTCGAGCGCAGAGCGCGGTTCTCAGCACGATCAGGGTTTGCGAGGAGCGGAGTGCGCTTTCGGATTCTCTGCGTTCCGACGATTCTCGCAGAATTGTCGGAATTGTCTTGGCCTTGTGAATGAATCCGCACGACGGCCCGGGTGAGCCTCGTTTCAAGGACGGGGAGGCGCGGCTGCTGTGGGGAGGAGCGAGCGGATTGGGTGCCTTGGGTCGGGCTTCACGGGCAGCGCGCCCTTTACTTCGGGCCCCCACAAAGAAAGAGGACCGGGGCGAGGGAGTGAGGTGGCGCTCAGTCGACGTAAGGCCCGCAGTGCTTGCCGCCCCAGCAGGTGTACTCGTCGTTGTTCGGGCATTCTGCGGCAGAGGAGCAGGCGCACGAATCGATCTGCACGCAGGGGCCGTAGCAGGTGCCGTTCACGCTCGGCACTTGTCCGGCGCTGCAGGTCGGTGTTGCGATGCGACACACGACCTTGCGCACGTCGCAATCGACCAAGCCGGACGGCACGCCGCCAGCGCTGCCGCCGGTGGTCGTGCTGCCGCCGGTGTTCTGAGACGCGCCGCCGGTGCTTGCGGTGCCGCCGGTATGCTGGGAGGTACCGCCTGTGCTCGACTTGCCGCCGCTTTCGGTGACGCCGCCCGTGCTCTGAGACGTACCGCCGGTTGCGGCTTTGCCTCCCGTCCCGGGGTCGGTTCCGCCGTCGCTCGCGCGACCGCCGGTTGCGGTGCTGTCGTCTTTGCTCGTGCTGCCACAGGCGAAGAGCAGTAGCAGCGCGGAGCTTCCGAGGCAGCGCTGGAGGAGACGGGACTTTTGCATCGGCAGCGTGTCAGATCTGCGCCAGCTCGCGTCTCTATGCAAGGAAGCACTGGCAAGGTAGCCTCGTCGGCCTTCGAACGGTGAATGCTTCGAGCGCAGTCGAGTGGATGGTGAGCGGCGCGCGCGCGAGCTGGCGTTTGCGCGGGTCCGTGCTGTTTGCCGCGTCGTGGGCTTGTTTTTCGAGCGTCGCGCGCGCGGCGGAACCCGCGAGCGCCTGCCCGAGTCGGGAAGCGGTGGGTTCGGCGGTTCGCGCGTTGCTCCGCCCTTCGCGCGTGGATCTCGCGGGGCTCGACGCGCAATTCGAGGTGCAAGACTTGGGCGATCGCTACGCGGTTGCGGTCAAGGGTCGGCGTCGTGAGTACACCGATGAGCCTCGCGATTGCGATAAGCGCGCGCACACCGCGGCCGTGTTCGTCGCGCTCACACTCGCTCCGCCTGACATCCCCCTTCCGGAGCAGCCCGAGTCCACGAAATCTCCGACTTCGAAATCGGACGCTACGCCGGCCCCAAAATCCGAAACGCCCGCCAAATCGGACTCCGTTCCGGACGCGCCTCGCGACAGCCGAAAAAGTGCTCCCGCGCCCAAATCCGCTCCCGCTCCTCAATCGGCTCCCGTTCCCGCGGGCACTGTCGCTACGGCTACCGCTTCCCCCGCCGCTGCCCCTTCCTCCTGGTCCCTTCAGCTCGCACTCGGCGCTCTCGCGCTCGCGGCTCCGCGCGTCGAATCCTCTCAATCGGCCGTTGGCGGCGAGCTTCGCATCAGCGCGCTCCGCGGGCCGTGGGGCCTCACCTTGGGCGCCAGCATCGCCACTCCCAGCACGCTCGAGCTCGACACGGTTCCGCTACACGAGACTCGAATCCCCTTCGACCTGAGCGCTCGCCGTGGTCTGCGCGTCGGTCGGTTCCGGGGCGCGGTCGAGCTCGGCCCGCTCGCGGCGCTCACCCGTTTGCGGCAAGAGGCGCTGCCGGGCGCCCGCACCGAGACGCGAATCGAGCTCGGCGTCCGTGCCGCCGGGTCGCTCGCGCTCGATACGGCATTCGGCCCGTATCTATCGGTTTTTACGAACATTTTCCCGTTCCCGTCGGAGCTCGCTGCCGAGCCCCGGGGCAGCCTCGGGCACGCCTCCGCAGTTTGGCTGGGAGCCTCGCTCGGGGTCTCGGCAAAGTTTCCTTGAAGGTTCAGCGGCGCGAAGGTCCTAATAGAGGGTGCAGGAGCGTAAGGCCGCAGCGTTGACCGCCCTCTCGCCGGCGCCCGGCGAGAGCTCGGAGCGACCGGCGCGGGACGGTTCGCTCGAGTTCGCGTCGCTGTACGACTCTTGGTTTGCCCACGTGACGCGTTGGTTGCGCGCGCTCGGCGCGCCCGAGGCGGACATCGAAGACCTGGCGCAAGAAGTGTTCTTGGTGGTGCGGCGCCGCCTGTGTGATTTCGATGGGCGGAACGTGCCGGGCTGGCTCTATCGCATCGCGACTCGCAAGGTGCGGCAGCATCGCCGGCGGCGCTGGATTCAGAGTTTGTTTGCTGCAAAATCGCCGATCGACATCGATGATCTGCCGTGGCACGGCGCGAGCGCGGTGGCCACGCTGGAAACGCAAGAGAAGCGCCGCTTGCTCGAGACTTTGGTCGCGAAGATGAGCGAGAAACGGCGCGTCGCGTTTCGCTTGTTCGAAATCGAGGGCTACAACGGCGAAGAGATCGCCGAGCTCTTGGACGTGCCGATCAACACGGTGTGGACTCGGCTTTTTCACGCGAGAAAGGATTTCTTCTCGCTGCTTTCCGAACACCGGCGCGCGCAGAGGGACGAGGGCTGATGCAACCGCTGAAACAGCAAGGGGATCCGAGATTCCCGCTCGAGGCTGACGCCATGGAGCTGCTCCGTTCGGTGGAGCGGTACGAGCCGCCATCCGGGCAGAAGCAGCGCGTGAGCGCGCGTCTTTTGGCGCGCGGTTCGGCGCGGCGCGGGCGCTTGATTCGGGCGCCGCTCGCGTTCGCCATGCTGCTCTGCGCCGCGGGCGCGAGCGCGGCGGTCTCCGGGCCGTGGATTGCTCGCGGCTACCGCGCGCTAATCGCGCCTTCGCATCCCGAATCGAGCGCTGCGCGGGTGGCAACCAAACCTGCGGCAAAGTCGCGACCTCCGGCGCGGCCTCAGTTGGCTGTCGTGGAAGCGCCGCCCGCGCAGGCCGCGGAAGCGCTGCCGAGTGGGGCTTCGGACAGCGTCGAGCCGACGACTGCTTTGCCGCCAGTCCAGCCGGTGCGCGCGAGCCGCAATGCGCGTGGCACGCGTGAGGAACCGGCGCGCGCCACGCGGCCGCGCGCGAACGCCGAGTCCGAGGCGGGTAGCTTGGTGTTCGGTGCCATGCAGGCCCTGCGCCGCGAAGGGCAGCCGGAGCGCGCCGCCAAATTGCTCGAGGAGTACCGGCGTCGTTATCCAAATGGCGCGCTCGGTGAAGAAGCGCTCGCGCTGTCGGTGGAAGCGGCAGTTCAGCGCGGGGATCCGCGGGCCAAGGCCTTGGCCGAGAGCTACCTGGCTCGCTTTCCAAACGGGCAATTTCGTCAGGCCGCCGAGCGAGCCCGCGCGCTGTCGTCGCCGTGATGCGCCCTGCTTTCGCGCTCTTGAGCTTGTCGGCGCTGGGCAGCGCGGCTTGCTCGGGCGAGCCGGTCGACGTCGGCCAGAGCCCGGAAATGCTGTGGTGGACGGATCACGAAACCGGTGACCTCAGCGACTGGACGCGTGACGGCGGCAGCACCTGGACGAGTGGGGGCGGCAAGCTCGACTTGGTGAGTACGCCGGTACGTAGCGGTCATTTCGCGCTCCGCTCCACGGTGAGTTCGAACAGCGTCGCTGCGCCTTCGGCCGGAATCGCAATTCGTAGCGGGCTGATGCCGAACGAGGCCTGTTACAGCGCTTGGTTCTTCATTCCGACGCGGGTCACGACCAACGGCTATTGGTTGATCTACAAGTTTCGTTCGCGCAGCGTCGCGGATCAGCCGAGCAGCGACGTCGATATGTGGGATCTCGACGTGGTGACCGGGCAAAATCAAGCGCTGGTTCTCTCGCTCTATCGTCACGATCGCGAAGAGATGGCGGTCGCCGAGTCCGTGAGCGTGCCGGTCGAGCGCTGGTTTCAGCTCGAGTCTTGTTTGCTCGCGGCGAACGATAGCAGCGGACACTTACGTGTGTGGCTCGACGGGGCGAGCGCTTTCGAGCTCACGGCGCAGCTCACGATGCCGAGCCAGTACGTGGAGTGGAACGTGGGTAGCATCGGGGAAGCGTTGAACCCCGTGAGTGCGTCCGTGTACGTCGATGACGCAGCCGTCAGTACCCGCCCTTTGGGGCCGAATTTTCCGGTGTTTTGGCGCGCACCCTGACGCACCTCGTCGCCACTCGCTCGCAGATCTTGCGCGCGAAATGCGAGGGCGAAAAGCGCGCGCCCCGCGCGCAGAGTTAACGCAAAAAGGAAGTGCGCCGATTGAAGTTCGCGCACACGCTAAGCCCTTGGTCCCCAGAGCGCTTTTTCGAAGTCACACACTGACTTCGACGATGGCGCAATGTTCCTTCTAGGCCGAATGAGGCAACGCATGACGTTCGCTCAGCGAGTTTTCGGAACCCTGCGGCCGCGCGCAGAGCTCTTGGCCGTGGTGGTGCTCGCGGCCGCTTGCACCGGCAAGATCGGCGGCGCGGGCGAAGCCGAGCCGTCGAGCGCGGGGATGGGCGGCAGCGAGAGTAGCCCTGGCAGCGGTGGCAAGATCGGGAGCATGGGCGGCGCGAGTAGCTCGGGCTCCCCGAACGTTTCCGGGGCCAGCGCGAGCGGTGGCTCGGCGGGCGCCACGACGACCACGCCGCCGGACACGACTGCCGAGGCGTGCGCGGCAGCAAAGGGAGTTTTGAACGCCGGCCTTACCAAGGTGCGTCGGCTAACCCGCGATCAGTTCAACAACACCGTGCGCGATTTGCTGCTCACCAGCGGCACTCCAGCGGACGCTTTGGCCCCCGATGAGCGTATGGGGCCGTTTGCGAGCAACGCGGTGGCCCCGATCACCGAGCTGCTCGTGCAACAGCACGAGGAAGTGGCCGCAAAGCTCGCCCTCGACGCCAAGTCGCGTATGGCTCAAATCTCGCCGTGCGACTTGGCCGCGGACACCGGCACGACGTGCGCGACCAAGTTCGTGACCGAGTTCGGGCTGCGCGCGTTTCGTCGGCCGCTCCAAGCAGCCGAGGTCACCGACTACGTTGCGCTCTATGGCGTCGGCAAGCAGGGCGGCGGCGCGGCAAACGGCTTTCGTCTAGTGGTCGAGGCGATGCTGCAATCGCCGTTCTTTCTCTATCATCACGACGTCGGCAGCACTGGGACCCCGCAAACCAAAGCGGTCGCGGTCACTCCGTACGAGCTCGCTTCGCGTCTCTCGTACTTTCTCTGGAACTCGATGCCCGACGCAGCGCTGTTCGGCGCGGCGGGCAACGGAACGCTCAGCGATCCTTCCGTGCTCAGCGATCAGGTCGAGCGCATGCTGAACGACGCCAAGGCGTCGACGACGATCGGCCTATTTCACCGGCAGTGGCTGGCGCTCGAAGACCTGCCCAACCTCGACAAGGACGCGAGCGCGTTCCCCGCCTACAACGCCGCGCTAGCTGACGCGATGTTGCAGGAGACATCGCTGTTCAGCGACTCGGTGGTGCGCAAAGGCGACGGCTTGCTGAAGACGCTGCTCACCTCGACCCAGGCCTTTCCACAGGGCGGCTTGTTCCAAATTTACGGCATCACTCAGCCGTCCGGTTTCAAGGCTGGAACGGCTGTGACTTTGAACGGCAGCGAGCGGGCGGGCATTCTGACGCAAGCGGCGTTCCTCGCGCGCAACGCGCATCGCGATCAGAGCTCGCCCGTGCACCGCGGCCTCGTGGTACGCGAAAATTTGCTGTGCCAAACCATCCCATCGCCGCCGGCCAACGTGAACAACGCGCCGCCTCCGCCTAGCGCCGCGACTTCTACGCGCGAGCGCTTCGCACAGCACTCGGCGGATCCGAACTGTGCCGGTTGCCATCAGCTGATGGATCCAATCGGGGTCGGCTTCGAGCACTACGACGCGGTCGGCGCCTATCGCACCAAAGACGGGCTCGGCGCGGTCGACGCGACTGGCGCCGTCAATGGCGTGTCGACCGGGCTCAACGGCGCGTTCGACGGCGCGGTCGAACTCGCGAGCAAGCTTGCCGCAGCTCCAGAGGTCGAAAACTGCGTCGCCAACCAGTGGTTCCGCTTTTCGTTGGGGCGCATCGAGAGCACGGACGACGCTTGCTCGATGCAGGGTATTCGCACGGGCTTCCACGCTTCAGGCGGCAATATTCGCGCGTTGCTCACGCAAATTGCGGTGAGTGACGCCTTCCGCAACGTGCGTTCAACGGGGAACTAGGAGCGACAGAATGCCTTCGAAATCACGCATCGGACTCTCCCGTCGAGCGCTACTTCACAGCTTGGGCCTAGGCGCTGCCGCCAGCACGCTCTTGCCGCTGCTGAACGCGAGCGGGCAAGAAGCAGTTCTGCCCAAGCGCCTGCTGCTGATTTTCTCGCCCGACGGTATGGCCGCGCAAGACTACAACAACACCGTCGATTGGCGCCCGACCGGTACCGAGACCGATTTTACGCTGCACGCCATTCATACTCCGCTCGAACCGTTCAAGGCGAAGATGGTGGTGCCGTGGGGTCTCACGCTCACCGCGGGCGGCGCGGGCGAAGCGCACGCCTATGGCATGGCGGGCCTGTGGACCGGCGCGACGCTGCACGATCCGAGCGGCACCGCCGATTTCGATGGCGGCAACGGGCACCGCACGGGCTGGGGCAGCGCGGCGTCGGTCGACCAGCTCGTGGCTCAGGCGTTCGGTCCCAAGATGCCGTATCAGCGCGGCCCTACGGACGCTGCGCAAGAAACCAAGTACCGCTCGGTGGCGTTGGGCGTGCAATGCGGGGGGCCCACCAGCCTGAACCGGATGACTTACACGGGCGACAATCAGCCGATTCACCCCGAAGTGAGTCCGAAGGCAGCCTTCGATCGATTGTTCGCCGGTGTCACTCCCGGGGGTGGAATGACGCCCACGGAAGATCCTGCGGTCACCCAGGCGAGAAACGAGCAAAAAGCGCTGGTGGACGTGCTCAAGAAGGACCTCGGCCGCATTCGCACGCGCGTGGGCAAAGAGGAGTACCTGAAGATCGACAAACACTTGGAAGGGCTGCTCAGCATCGAGCGCCGCCTCAACGACTCGATGCCGACCATGGTCAGCAGCGGCTGCACCCTTCCGACCGCGCCGCCCGCGACCAGCGGTAGCAATGGTGGCGGAAACGCCAACTACCCGAACCAGGTGACCCAGATGATGGACATCGTGTCGCACGCCTTGGCCTGCGATGTCACGCGCGTCGCCACTCTGCAGCTCAGCTACGGCTTCAGCAACGTCACGCACACCTGGCTCGGGCACACCAGCGCGCATCACACCATGTCCCACGACGGCATGGATCGCCGCACCGAGCTCCAAGCCATCGACAACTGGTACGCCAAGCAAGTCGCCTATCTGCTCCAGCAGCTCGACGCGGTGAAGGAGGGCGGCGGCACCCTGCTCGACAACACGCTCGTGGTCTGGGGCCGTGAGCTCGGCAGCACCGCGCACCGCATGGACCGCTCCCCGCTGCTGATGTTCGGGAAAGCGGGCGGCGCGCTCAAGACTCAGCGCAACCTCAACTTCGACAAGCAGCAGCACGTGAAGCTCTTGGTCTCGATCGCGCAGCTGATGGGCCTGACCACGACCAGCCTCGGGGATCGACAGCCGAATTCGGGGCCGCTCGCGGGCCTCGTTTAGCGTAAAAGCCTGACCCTGCCTGCTGATTCGGTTCCGGGGTACTCGGCATGGTAGGGAAAACCCATGCCGCGCGGTTCCGGAATGCTTGCGACGAGCCCTTTCGCGGTTCCAGTTTTCGGGCTCGCCGGACTGGCGCTTGCTTCGGGAGTTTCTTGCGGCTCGTCGTCGTCGAGCGGGGGCACGGGCGGCAGCGCGAGCGCTCAAGGCGGAAGCCTGACCACCGGCGGGAACCCTACCGCTCAAGGCGGGGACGGCACCGGCGGCGTGGCCGCCGGTGGTGCTGGCAGTGGCTCTGGCGGCAATCCGCTCTCCAGCGGGGGTGCGCTGACGAGCGGCGGCGCAGTCGCGACAGGTGGCGCAATCGCTAGCGGCGGCGTGGTCGCGACCGGCGGCGCGTTGGCGAGCGGCGGCACTAGTTCTGGGACGGGCGGCACGGCTGGTCGCGGCGGCGTGGGGAGCGGTGGTATCGGCACCGGCGGCGCCCTGTCGTCGGGCGGCGGCAATGGCAAGGGCGGCGCCGGCGGCGTATCGACTGCCGGTGCGTCGTCCGCAGGAACGTCGAGTGGCGGCGCGGCCGGCGCAGCGACGGCTTGCGTGGATTTCGCGGCGCCCGTAGCGCTCGGCAAAGCCGAGCCCTCAACGCTCAGCACGCTGTCCGGGCTGGTCGCGAGCCGCGCTCAGCCCGGCGTGCTGTACGCGCATGCCGATCGCAGCGGCCCGCGCTTTTTCGCGCTGACCAAGGCCGGCCACGCCCTCGGCGATTTCTCGCTCACCGGCGTGCAGGCAACCGATTGGGAGGACTGCGCGATCGGCCCGGGCCCTGCTGCCGGAAGCTACCTCTACTTCGGAGACATCGGGGACAACACCGCGCGGCCGGGAACGGGCAGCGGCCGCGCCGAGATCCAAGTGTACCGCGTGCGCGAACCCACCGTGTCGTTGACGCAAACCTCCACCCAGCAAAACATCGCGGACTTTCAGCGCATGCGCTTCACGTATCCGGATCGGCCGCACGATTCGGAGACGTTGATGATCGATCCGGCCAATGGCGATTACATCATCGTGACGCGCGAGGCCGACGGCAGCGCGGTGGTTTTTCAAGCGCCTGGCTCGACGCCACCGGATATGCCCAAGGTGCTTTCACGCCTTGCGTCGTTCCAAATTGGTGCAGAGGGTGCGAACGCCGGCGATATTTCGCCGACTGGGGACCGGGCGCTCGTGAGGTCCTACGAGGCGGCGCTCCTGTTCGTGCGCGCTCCGGGCGCCACTTGGGCCACGGCCTTTGGCACCATGCCGCGCTCGCTGCTGGTGGCGAACGAGGCTCAAAGCGAGGGCGCCACGTTCGGAGCGGACGGACGTAGCTGGCTTTCCTCCGGCGAGGTCGATCCGACGATCTACGAAGCGAAAGCGACTTGCCCCTAAGCTTTGGGGTTGGCCGATGCCCCTGATATTCCGAGGTTTTTTGGGGTAACGTCGCGCCGTGTTTTCGCGCCCCCGAGCCGCCCTGATCGCGACGGGGTTTGCGCTCGCGCTCGCTCCGCGGGCACTTGCGGCGGAGACTTCGGTGGGCGCCGAGCCTGCCCCGACGGTCGCGCTCGACTACGACGCCGTCGAGGCGTGTCCCAGCGCCGCGGTGTTCGCGGCCGCGCTCGCCGCGCGCGGTGTGCTCGTCGAACCGGCGCCGGGGGCGTCGCGAGTTCGCGTGCGTATCACCGCACAGCCTGCCGGTTTCTCGGGCGCGCTGACCATCTCGTCCGCGAGCGGACCGTTCCTCGAGCGCAATCTGGATGCCTCGGACTGCAGCGAAATCGTGTCCGCGTTCGCGCTCGTTGCAGCCATCACCGCCGCGCGCGGTGCTCCCCCCGCTGAGACCGCGGAGCCCAAACCCGAAGACGCCACCGCAGCGACCGAACCTGCGCAGATACAGAAACCGAGCCCGCCGCCTCCGTCGTCGAAGCCCGCGGATTCTAACTCTTCTGAGTTACAGCTCGACGATCCCGAGCGATCTTCAGCGCAGCGCTCCGTGCCCGCACGTTTCGCGTTTGGCTTGGGGACGTTGCTGCACGAAGGCGTGCTACCTGAATTCGGCGCAGGGATTGTTGTCTACGGAAAGCACGCTTGGCTCCGCCAATCGCCGCTCTCTCCAGCGCTGGTGCTCGGGCTGGCCTGGAGCCGCCAGGAGCTGGTGCGTATCGGGCGCGCGCGCTTCGACTGGGTGTCGCTGCGTGCGGCGCTCTGTCCCTGGCGGTGGTCCGGTGGATCGCGTTTCGAGCTGCGTCCTTGTCTTGCCGTTGAAACTGGAATTTTGCGTGGTGAGGGCCTGGACGTGCGGGCCTCCGCTTCCTCGACCGCCTGGTGGCTGGCTCCCGGGTTGGGCCTGCGCGCGGAAGCTGGAATCGGCAGGTGGCAGCTTGGGATTTCAGGGAGCGCGTCCGTGCCGCTGTTTCGCGATCGCTTCTATTTCGGCCCGAACGTCGGCCTGCATCGGCCCGCACTGGTGACGCTGGGCAGCGAACTCAGCCTTGGCCTGGGTTTTTGGTGAATGGTTTGAGGGCCGAGCTCACATGAGGCACGAAGGAGCCAAGGTGTCGACCCCGTCGTCTGCCCGCGAAGCGAGCGAGCTTGCCGCGCTACCCAGCGCTGCCGAGCTCGAGCCTGTTCGTGATTCGGGCGTTCGTGCGGCCTTCGAGCGGGGTGAGTTCGTCAGCGTCGAGCAACTGTTGAAGGAGCACTACGACGCAGTCTGGCGCTTCATCCGCCGTCTTGGCGTGCGCCCCGACCGCGTGGAAGACGCGACGCAAGAGGTGTTCATCGTCGTCTCGAACAAGCTCGAGCGCGTCGAGCCCGGGCGCGAGCTTCGCTTCTTGTACGCAGTGGCGCTGCGGGTGGCTGCCAATCATCGCAGCGCGGCGCCCGTCCGACGTGAGGTAGCAGACGCCGACATCGGCGAAGCGTTGCCGGATCCGACCCCGAACGCCGAAGCCTTGCTCGATCGCAAGCGGCTGCGCGTGCTGCTCGACGAAGTGCTCGACGCGCTGCCGCCGCCGCTGCGCGAAGTGTTCGTACTGCACGAGCTCGAAGGGCTCTCTGCCGTCGAGATCGCGGAAACATCCGGGGTTGCGCTGGGCACCGTGAACTCGCGTTTGCGCCGCGGCCGTACCTTGTTTGCGCTCGCGAGCCGCAGGCTGCGCGCGCGCTATCGTTTGGAAGGGAGCATGCCATGAGCCGGAGCGAGCGAGACACACCCGAATGGGATGAGTTCGATCGCGCTTTGTTGTCGTCTGCCGCGCTCGATGCACCCGAGCGCGGGGCGCTGGAGCGGGCTACTCGCGCGCTCGGCGCGGCGACGTTGGCTTCGGCAGCTCTCGTGAGCACGAGCACCTCGCTCGGGGCCAGCGGCGCGGCAGCGGGTTCCGCCTTCGTCGGTGTGTCGCTCGCGGCGCTGGGCAAGGCGTTGGTTTTAGGCGCAGTGGTGGGCGTGGGCTTCGTTGGTGTGGTGAACCGTGCGGGGGCACCCCAGCCGAACGCCGTGCGTGTGGTGGCGCCAATTCACGCCGTTTCCGGTGCTGGCGTCGTTCAACGCTCGGCAACGCTCGCGGCGTTGCCGACGCCGGTCAGCGAGCCCGATTCTGTGGACTCGAACCAGGCCGCGCCAGAGCTTCGCGCGCGCGACCAAGCCCAAGTGCCGGCCCGTGCGCAAGCTCCACGCGCGTTGCCGGCAGCGCAGCAGAGTTCTCTCGCTGCTACGTCCCTGGCGGTCGAAGTCGAGTTGCTCGATCGTGCCCGCGCCGCCCTCTCCCGCAAGGACCCGAGCGCGGCGCTCCACGAGCTCGATCGGTACGCGCAGCAGGCGGGTGAGCGCTCGCTCGCTCGCGAAGCGAACCTGCTCAGAATCGAGGCGCTGCGCGCTCTCGGTGATGCTGCCAGTGCGGCCGAGATCGCGAAGCGGCTCGTGGCAGAGGACCCGCGTGGGCTCACCGGCCAGCGCGCGCGGGAACTCATGCGATGAGGTCATCGCTCGCGGGTCTGTGTCTCCTTTCTTCCTTGGCGATCGGTGCGTGCGGCGGTGAAGCGCGCAAGCTGGGAGAGGTCGATGTTCCGGGCGGCGCGGGTGGTTACGACGGATTCGGGTTCGGGGGCGCCGCGCCGACCTACGGTGGAACAAGTGGTACAACTGGAGCTGCTAGCGGCGGAACCGCGGTCATCGCGAGCGGTGGTGGCGACGGCATCGCAATTCCGCCGGCTACTGGTGGTGTTTCGACTTTGGACGGTGGCCAGATCCCGATCACCCAGCAACAGCGGAGCTCGCTGGTCGCGATGTCTTGCACGGGGTTCAGCGTCGAACGAGAAAACGTGTCGATGAACCTCGAATTGTTGGTGGATACCAGCGCTTCGATGGGACAAACCGGGTTGGGTGCCGTCGGTTCGAGCGACTGGGAAGTCACACGCGACGCGCTGCTGCAAACGCTCGACCAAATTCCGAGCAGCACGAGGGTCGGGCTGGTGCTATTCCCGGCACCGGAGGTGATGGGCGGAAACTCGCCGGCTTCGTGTGGCGAGCTCGGCGAAGCCGTGGTGAGCGCTGAGCTCGGCGAGCTCGGTTCGGCCCAGCGTGCGCTCATCTCACAACGCTTGCAAGGCGTGACGCCGGTGGGCAGTACTCCGCTGCTCGACGCCTATCAGTTCGCGATCGACCAGGTCAGGAAGACGACCGGACCTCAGGTGGTTCTCGTGGCCACCGATGGCGCACCGACCGTTCCAGTGTGCGGCATCGGTGGGGAAGAAGGGAGCCCGGTCGATCCCGAGCCAATCATCGACAGGATTCAATCGGCGTACTCTACGCACGGCGTCCGTACGATAATGGTCGGCTCACCTCGCAGCGACGCGAATCGACGCTGGCTATCGGATGCCTCGATCCATGGCGGCACGGCGGACACGGGTTGCGACGGCGATATCCCCCTTTGCCACGTCGACCTCGGGATGAATCCGGATTTGGCGTCGCAGCTCGGTGGGCTGCGCAGCGTGGTGGGCAGGACCACCGACTGCACGTTTCAGATCACCGAGGCCCCGGGACAGGTGCTCGACTTCGATCGAGTCAGCGTGTTGCTCAGTGACTCGGTCGAAAGCTGGATGCTGCTCCAAGATGCAGTGGGCGCTTGCACGACCGGCTTTCAGCTGGCAGGCCACACCGTGACGCTGTGCCCGGATTCCTGCGCGCTGGCGCAGCGGTTCGACGTGCAGATTCTGGTCGGCTGCATCACGACGGCGCGCTGAGCAGCGCGCCGTTGCTTCGTGCGTTTGACGAACCTCGTGCGGCAGCGTATCCGACCGGTCCGCATGCGAGCCCTTTTCTCCGCGTCGCCGTCCGCGCTGTTCGTGGCCACCATGGCCCTGCTTCCCGCTTGCGGCTCGCGCAGTGCGCTCTCACTCGTGCTCGAGGAGCTCGGCTCCGGAGGTACGCCTGGTAGCGGTGGCTCGGCGCCGACTGGCGACGTACCGCGGCTTTGCGTTTTCGACTACGACCTCACGCTGAGCAGCCATTCCTGTCCCGAGACCGACGGCAGGGCCGCCTATTTTTGCCGCCAGAATAGGTGCGACACCTACGGCTGGTTTTCTCAGTGCCTCGCGCCCGGCGCGCGCGCCGCGGTTGCCGAGTGCGTGCGTCGCGGGGCGTTCATCGGCATCGCTAGCCACGCTTCGGTCGACCCTTGCTGGTCGGACAAAGTGCTGCCGATCGTCGCGCAGCAGCAATTTCCCGAACTGACAGGAGCGCCCAACTACGCGCGCCCGGACCAGACTTTCAGCTACCCAGCCATCGACGTGCGCGAGAACTGGAACTGCGAGACTTGCGCCTACACCATGGATGGCACGCTGAGTAAGCCCAATGGCATCCGTCGGGTGATGCGCCACTATGGGCTCGACCCGAGCCGAGCCAGCGACCGCGCGCGCGTCATCTTTTGGGATGATACCCCATCGAACATCAGCGCGGTCGCCGCAGAGCTTCCGGAAGCGCGCCGCGTGCTCGTTCCCCGCTTCACCAACAATGGTGCCGACGGTGGCTGCGGTCTGACCGAGCGCGACATCCAAGCCGGCTGGGCGCCGTAGCCCTCACTCCTCGGGCGGAGCGTCTGGGTCGGCGAGGCTGCCGAGGAACAGAACCTCTCCGGTGGGTTGATCGTAGATTGCAAACACGAACGGGCGGTCGAGGGTGAGGGTGGCGAGCGGTTTGGCTGACTCCCGCGTCACGACCACTGCGGTCGCGGCAGCTGCTTCGGTGCCTTGTTCGTCCACCCCCACGAAAGCCTTGTGATAGACCTCGTCGATGTAAAGCTCCTCGATGCCACCGGCGATGCCGGAGAAATCGGCGTTTCCGAACGCACTCGGCATTCCGAGCGAGCTCAGCGCGCCCTTCAGCTTGTTCTTGGACTCGAACTGGAACTTGGGCAGCGAGAGCGTGACCGTGGCCTCGTTGAGCCCCTCGCGGAT
The DNA here is from genome assembly GCA_035549735.1 of Polyangiaceae bacterium. Taxonomy (GTDB): domain Bacteria; phylum Myxococcota_A; class Polyangia; order Polyangiales; family Polyangiaceae; genus PMG-095. The sequence goes on from DASZQI010000012.1 coordinate 24,055, forward strand.
GCTGCTGAAGGTCGCGTCGTCGAGGCCGCCCACGAAGCTATCGAAGTTACCTTCACTCGGCAAAATCAGCAGCATCTGCACCGTCGGTGACAGATACGGGAGCGCCACGGCTTGGAAGCCGTCTCCTTCGACATAGTTGGCATCCAGCGTCTTGTGCATCATCGGTACCGTGCGCTCGGCGCTGGCAGCATGAAACACGGCGTCCTGCGTATCGGCGGGCTTGAATTGCTGGAGCCAATTGGCCTTGAAGTAGATGGCGTTGGTCAAGACCAGGCGTGTATCGCCGCTGAGCGCTCCGCTCGGCAGCAGGTCCTTGATGCGTTGCTCGGTTTGGTCCTTCACCCAGTCGTTGATCAGCGTGCGCGTGGCTTCGCTGTCCGAGAAATTGACGGTGAACAAGCCAGCTCCGTAATTGGTCGCGAGCACGTCGAGGTAGGTCGGCAAGAACGGATAGCCATTCTCGCCCCACGCCTGATTGACGATACGAAGCTCGAAGCCGGTGCCCGTGCTATCGGGTGCGAGCTCTGCGCCGCGACGGTCGAGAGATTGGAGCGTCGCGTTGAACGCTGGGTGCACGAGGTTCTGTCCCAGATCGAAATGCAGCGTGCTCCGCATCTCGGCCTCGGTGTTGCCGCGCGCGCCGGCGTAAGTCATGGCGAGGGCCGCGGACACGCTGAAGGGCGAGAAGAACAGGTTCTTCCCGGGTTGGGAAAGCGTGCGATACAAGTCGAACGCAAACGCGCGATTGCCATCGGCGAGCGTCGCGCTGTCGGTCTCGCTCACTTGCGGATCGGTCTCGCGGCTCAAGTTCGACTTGACCAACGTGGCGCCCTTCGGGGGCTTGCCCGTTTCACCCATCGGATTGCCGGTACTCGTGCCGTTGCACGCCGCCCACAAAGGCAGAACCAACAGCAGCCCGGAAAGCGCCCTCGTCTTCATATTTCTCTCCTGCGTGACAACGGAAATAATTGAAAATTGAGCTGAACGACGCGCTCCGCGTCGTCGTCCGCCTGATAGCGCTGCAGCAAACTACTGCGAAAGGCCGCGACCTCGGCCTTCAGCTTGTCGAACGCGGCTTCACTCAGGCAGAGCGTGAGCGAAGAGATCTCGCGCTCCGTTCGCGGCACGCGATCGAGCGCGTCCGCGCCATGAGCCATCATCACGCGGTGGAACTGCACCACGTGGTGCCCGAGCGGGCCTTCCGGTGTTTCCAGCAACTGTTCCGGCTGCACCAGCTTGCCCGACTCGTCGCGCGCGAGCAGGCCCAGCTCCAGCAGCACGGAAAGGGCGCGCCGCGCCTGAGCTGGGGAGATTTGAGGCAGCAGCGTGGCCGCGATCCAGGCCGGGTCGTCCTGAAAGTCGCGGCGGGAGACCAGCTCCCGAATCGCCGGGATGTACCACTCCGAGTGGTACTCGGACTCCGCGTCCAACTTGTGGACCTTGCGAAAGCGGCTGAAGCGCTTGAGGCGCTCGTAGCAAAGCTCGCGCTCTTTGGCGAGCCGCGCTTGATTGAACGCCACCAGGTCGCAAAAGTACTCTTGTGCTTCTCCGCTCAGCCCGCAGGTCTCGGCGAACCGAAACGCCATTTGTGGCGTCAGGTTGCGTGCCCCGTCCATGACCAGCTTCAGGTAGTTTGGCGAGCGGAGCCCGGCACCGAGCGAGAACGCGCGCAGCGAGTAGCCGCGCTTGCGCGTCTTGTTGCGCTCGTAGTGCTCGCGCAAAAAAACTCGGTAATCGCGGTACCGAAACACATCGACCGAAGCCCGGGTGCCCACGTCGCTGAAGGTGTCGTGAACAGCGCACGAAGGCAAGCTGCGCACGCCGATTCAGCATACTGGGAGTATTCAATGGGATGATTAGATGTGATTTATAATCAATAATATCGATTGGTTAGTCGCTTAGCGCTCCGCCTGTTTCTCGGAATCGGGTCTTGTTCCGTATGCGCATTCCGGGTCGTCCTCGTCCTTCCTGGTCGCCACAAAGCGAGGAAAACCGCGTGTCGGACGACTATCTCGAGCATCAGCTTGCCGCGCCCGCCCTTTCCGACTTTGTGCCCGAAGCCATCGCCAAATGCGGAAACAACGCGGAATGCCTCGAGTATTTCTATAGGGAGCCGGACGCTCTTCGTCGGCCGAGAGCCGAGCGCGCTCGGCCGCGGCGCCGGGTTCGTGCGCCCTGACTCGGCCACCGGCTCGCGCGGGCTCTCCAGCGCGTCCGCTTGGTTGGTTGATGCGGCAGGAAACTCGGATAGAAGAACGAGCCCATCGGAAAGGTAACGATCATGGCTCTCAGTGAACCCATCCGGCAGCAGATCAGCGGGCTCTTGGCGCGAGAGCGCGTGGTGCTGTTCATGAAGGGATCCAGGCAGATGCCGCAGTGCGGCTTCTCCGCCCAAGTCGTGCAGGTTCTGGACGAGCTTTTGCCTGACTATGAAACGGTGGACGTGCTCCGCTCGCCCGAGCTGCGAGAGGGCATCAAGGAGTACACCCGCTGGCCGACGATTCCGCAGCTGTTCATTGGTGGCGAGTTCATCGGCGGCTGCGACATCGTGCGCGAGATGAGCGCGTCCGGAGAGCTTCAGAAGTTGCTGGGCGCCGACGCGAGCAACGTCAGGGTGCCGAAGATCGATGTCACCCCAGCCGCGGTGGAAGCCTTTCGCGCCGCGCTGGCCGACGCGGGCGACGACGTACTGCGCTACCAGATCAACGCAAGTTTCGAGAACGAGCTGTTCCTCGGGCCGCCCGCGCCCGGCGATGTAACGGTGGAGTCGAACGGCCTGCGACTGGCGCTGGATCGGGCGAGTGCCCGGCGCGCTGAAGGCGTCAGCATCGATTTCGTGGCCGGCGCAAATGGTGGGTTCAAGATCGAGAACCCCAACCAACCCGCGCGCGTGAAAGAGCTGTCGGTCACCGAGACGAAGAGCTTGCTGGATCGGGGCGAATTGATGCTGTTCGACGTGCGCCCGGCCGCCGAGCGCGCGATCGCGAGTATCCCCGGGGCTCGCCCGCTCGACCCGGCAGGTCAACAATTTCTGATGGACCTGGATCGCAATACCAAGGTGGCTTTTCACTGCCATCACGGGATCCGCAGCCAAGCTTTCGCCGAACAAATGCTGAGCCAGGGCTTCAAGAACGTGTACAACGTCGACGGCGGAATCGACGCTTGGTCACTGCAAATCGAGCCCTCCGTTCCGCGCTACTGAGGAAAGACCGCGTTCAATGTCGTCTCATCCGACCGATTTCAAAGGCAACGTGATCGACGCTCTGCGCGAAGCGATCGAGACGCGGATCCCGGCCGCGAAGGCCGAGGTTCGCGGCGGCGGTGGTCACTTCACGTTGGAAGTGACGTCGCCCGAGTTCGCCGGCAAGAGCATGCTCGAAAGCCATCGCTTGGTGTACGGCGCCATCGCGCACCTGATGAACGGCGACCTGGCTCCGGTGCACGCCATCGATAGCTTGAAGACGAGAGCACCCTAAGATGGGCCTTGCGCTGCGCCTCCTGTCTGCGCTGCTCGTGCTCTGGTGCGGGGCCGCGCCTGCTGCGGCGAAACCCGGCTTCAGCGAAGTCGCGCGGACACCACCCAAGCACGGCTTGGACGCGCTGTTCGATGGCTGGTCAAGCTTCTCGGACGGCTGGCTGCTGCTCGACATGGTGCTGGTGCTGCTGCTCGCGTTGGCGCTGGGCGCAGTGATCGCCTATCACCCCGCGACGCGGCGTCGACTCTCGACGCTCGAACACTTCGAGCAACCAAAAACGCTGTTGATGTACGCCGTGGTCGCCGCGGTGGTGGCGTTGATCGTCGAGGTTCAGCCGACGATGGCGTTCGTGATCTTCGGCATCGGGGGCTTGCTCCGCTTCCGAACCATGGTGGGCGACGCCAAGGATACCGGGCGAGTCATTTTGGTGACCGTGGTCGGCCTGTGCTGCGGGCTCAAGATCTTCATCGTCGCCATTCCCGCGACGGTGATCGGCTGGCTCTTGATCTACTTCCTCGAGCAGCAGATCGCCGGCATCATTCGCATCTCGGGCGTGGGTGAGCAGGCGATGCAGGAGTCATCGCGCGCTCATCGTGCGCTGATCGCGCAGGCGGGCTGTGCGATCATCGGCGAGCAGACCAAGTTCATCAAGCGAGAGTTCGCGTTCGTCGTGAAGGCGCCGCCGAGTTTGGATCGCGAGCGCCTTCAGCACCAATTCGACGCGCTGCCGCCAGAGCTGCGCGGTGCGGTCGATTGGGAACGAATCTAGTGTAAGACGCCGCTGCCGCCGTACTCATCGTCGTCATCGGCCGCGGCGCCTTCAGCCAGCGCGATGGCTTCGAATACGGCCTCGGAGATGTCTTCGTCGTCGGAGTCGGTGAGCTCGGAGAGCACGCGCGCCGCTTTCTGCGGGCGAATGCTGGCCAAAGCCTCGATCGCCGCCAGGCGCAATGGCTTTTCGGTGCTTTCCGAGGTCACCAGCGCGAGCACGCGGGGCCAGGCCGCGTCGAGCTCCCAATTGCCGGCAGCGAGCAGCGCTTCCCCCCGGACGTCGTTGTTCTGGCTTTCGAGTGCGTCCAGAATCTGCTCGGCGAAGCCGCGCACGAAGCGCATGCAAAACACCGCGGTGAGCTGCCACGTTGGGTCGTCACTTCCGTACGCGCCGCGGATGGCTTCGATGTGCCAATCTTGAGGCGCGCGCACCGACGCCTCCAGCACTCGCCGGCGCACCAGCGTCGGGGCGCCGCGATCGCGGTACACCGCCTGCAACCGGACCTGAGCGTCCCGTAGGGTTCGTTCGCTCACCGGGACCTCGTCCGGGTCGTCGAACCCTTCCATGTGAGCGTGCTCGAGTATCGGGCCGAGCGACAGGGCGGCTTGGCTGCGTAGCGCGACCGAGCTCGCGCTACGCTCGAGCTGCGCGAGGAGCGCGTCGGCGAGCTCGTCGTTGATTACCGTGAAATCGCCGGCAAGTTCCGCAGCCAGCAAGCGCTCGGACTCGGCAGATTCCGGATCGCGCAGCACGTCGAGCAAGCGCTTGCACATGCCATCAGGCCATTCCCACGGCGGCGTTTCCTTGAATGCCTTCAAGCTCATCGCAGATCAACCGGCAGCAACCCAGGCCGGAGGATTATCGATATCGCGACCGACAGCAAGCCCTCACGCGCGGCTTTTCACCGGCGCATTTCGCACCCATTCAAGCTGCAGTCGGTTGCTTCGCGCGGGGTGCCAGGCGACCTGCGGCGGTCGCGTGTTGGCCGCGCGCCGGCACTAGCTCGGCCACGCTGCCTAGACCAAAGCGCGGCATGTTTACGTAGACCGATTCGTAACCGCCGCTCGGCACGACGTAGGTTTCATGCCAGATCCCGACGTCGCCGTTCGTGCCAACCCGCCGATAAAAATCCTTCCATGCAGGGAAGTGAGCGGCATTTCGGTCTTTGGCGTAGCGCAGCAAGTGCTCCTGCGATTCCCAGTACTGCACCATGAGCGTACCGTGCGACACGGCCCCCAGAAACCCAATCTCCGGGTTCCGGTAAAGCTCGCGCAGCATCCTGGGCATCGCCAACACCACTGGTAGCCAGCGGTGAATCTTCCACCAACGATTCACGCGGGCGCCGATCAAAAAGACGACGAGCCCGCCCTCACGCCGGGCGGTCATGCGGTCTGCAATCACTTGGGTCATGTCGTTTCCTCCATGTTTACGGCGTTAACTCGAGACACAAAAAAAAGCGCCTAGCGGCGCGCAGCGCGTTCACGCGAGCGCAAGGCGAGCTCGATCTGGTCGAGCGTGAACTCCCCGAGCTGCCGAAAGCCTGCCAAATCCAGGTCCTTTGCCAGCTGGCCCACCAGCCACAGGCTAGCTAGCCCATGCGTTTGCGCCCACACGTAGACCGCCACGGTTCGCGGTTCGGCCCGGGCGAAGACGCCTGCTTCCATGCATTCGCTCACCCGATCGACCAGGAAGACGAACGTGCTCTGAGCCCGCTGCTGGATCTCCTCGGACAGGCGTTGCAGCCCCAGATCCTCGCAGTTCGTCATGAACATCAGCTCGTAGTCGCGCCCCTGTTCCAAGGCGAAATCCAGGTACGCTTTGCCGGTCAGACGAAATCGCTCGAGCGGCGTCGCGCCGCCGAGGGCGCGCATCAGGTAACTGCCGAAGGTGCTGAAACCCTGATCGAGCAGGCTGGCGAGGAGCGCGTCGCGGTCGTCGAAATGGCGATAGAGTGCGGTCGCCGTCACTCCGACGCGTTCGGCCAGCACGCGCATCGAAAAGCCGTTGAGCCCCGCCTCGAGCAGCAGCTCGCGCGCTTCGCTCAGAATCCGGGCTCGCGTGTCCATGTTAACAGTGTTAACTCGCGTGCCGCCGGCGTCAAGGCCTAGGCGGCTTTTTTCCGATGACTGGATTCGTTTGCGTGGCGGCGCGCCTGGGGCCAGCTCTTTGAGCCGCCTGCCGGTTCGGGGAACTCGGAGCCCGATTCGAGACCGACGCCATCAGCAGGCGTGGGGGACGGCGACCGGGCAGGGGACGGAAACGCAGGGCCCGGGGAGCGCAGCTCGTGCTCCAACTGATCGAGCCGCTCCTCGAGTGCGCTCGGACCGAGCCGCTCGAGGTCCCACTCCAAAGCGGGGCTCTCCGGCGCGAGCGCGTGGACGACCAGGTTTGCGGCGCGAGTGGGCTCTTGCTTGGTTGCTCTCCGCGCGATCGCCGCTCCGAACGTCATCAGCAGCATGCTCAACGCGATCTTCGCGCGGGCTGTCATCCGCCGCCCCTGTTCGAGTTGAGAGCCTTGAGCTCTCGAATCTGGAGCGCGCGCCTGACGCGCATGTTTCATTCGGATTGCGAATTGTTAATGCACGCTCGCATGACCGAGAAAACACCGAAGAGTTATCACGGCGCGCATGGACTCAGGTGTAACCCGTGCTCTTCCGGTGTGTGCGGTGTGCGACCTTGTCGCAGCTTCGTTTCCGCAAATAGCTGAACATCGGCAGTGGTCCATGCGTGCAGTATGCGCTATGTTCGGCGGCGAAACTGGGAGGCCACTTGGCTCGAGACGACCAGGATACAGCCGTCGCTGACGTGACCAAGACACCGGTCAACCCGGTGACGAACGACTGTCTGGTCGTGATTTACGCCGAAGATCGCGCGGTGATGGGCCGTCGCTACCTCCTGAACTCCGGCGTTGCACGCATCGGGCGCATGCCGGACAACGAGATTTCGTTGGGCGATGAAGCGGTCTCACGCCGTCATGCGCGCATCGAGCGCGGCCGCGACGGCTGGCTGCTCATGGACGTTGGCTCCCGCAATGGCACGCTCTTGAACGAGACGGAGCTCGTGGGGCAGGCGCAGCTCAGGCGCGATGACCGGATTCGCATTGGCTCGACTATTTTCAAATACCTGAGCGGCGTCGATGTCGAGAGCCTATTCCACGAAGAGATCTATCAACTCTCGATCGTGGATCACCTGACTGGCCTCCACAATCGCAGGTTTTTCGATGACTCGTTGGAGCGCGAGTTCTCGCGTGCGCGGCGCTATCGACGTGCGCTCACGCTGATGATGGTCGATATCGATTGGTTCAAGCGGGTCAACGATCAGCACGGTCACCCAGTGGGTGATTTCGTATTGCAAGAAGTCGGTGCGGTGCTCAAGAAAACCTTGGGTCGCGACGGCGCCTTGGCGCGCTACGGCGGTGAAGAGTTCGCGTTGGTTCTGCCCGAGACCCACCTGGCACGGGCCCTGCGGTTAGCGGAGGACCTGCGCGCCACGGTGGCTGCCGCGCGTTTCGAGCATCCGAGCGCGAGCGTCGCGGTGACGGTGAGTGTTGGGGTCGCGACGCTCACCGGAGCCGAGCGCAGCGCGAGCGAACTTTGGCGTCGCGCCGACGAGAAGCTCTACGCGGCCAAACACGGCGGCCGAAACCGCGTGTGCAGCTGAACCGCGGCGAGTCATCTACCGGCGCGACTTTTGGCCCGAATCCTGCGCCTGCTAGCGAAGACGACGGCAGGAGCGCAGTCACGCGAATAGGTTGAGGGCGCGTCCGAGAGGGCTCTTTTCGTTCGGCTCGACTCGATTCACGCCGAGCTCGACCTCACCGGGCTTTTGCGCTGGAGGCGGCACGTACACTTCGCTACCGGCGAACTCACGGTTCGGGCGTGCCGGGTCGACGCCGCGCTTGGCCAGCTCTTCGTCCGCGCAGTTGCGGCACGGGTAGCCGTTGACCACACGCATCGGGTTCGAGAGAACGGTCGTTCGCAGCCCAGCTTGAGCGGTTCGTTGGCTGGGCGTAACGGTGTGACGCCGGTGCCACGGTGTGAGTTCTCGATTCCGCTCGAATGGCGGGATTTCTCGCAAGTGAGGGCTCATCGGGGTCTGGCCTGGAAGTTGCTCCCCCTGCTTTCGTGGTGGGACGCCGGTCCGTTCAGCGGGCCGCGACCTTACAGAGGAGACGTCTATGAAGCTTTCGAAGGCGATCGGTCTTTCGTGTGTCTTGCTTGGGGTTTCGCTGCCGGCCATTGCCAGCGCCCAGACCTCCGCTACGGGGGCTACCAACGGCGATGGATCGCACGCAACTGGGCTCTTGGTGCAGGGCAGGCTTCAAACTCAGTCGAGTTTGCTCTCGCTCGGTGGACCTGGGTTCATGGTTGGCTATCAGGCACAACCGTTCGCGGTCGGCCTTCAGCTCGGCCTCACGCGAGTCGGGCTCTCGGCGACTCCGGAAGGGGAAGGGGAGACCTCGGCCTCGGTGATGTTGTATCAGCTCGTGCCGACTGCGATGTTCGACGTTTGGCGTTCAGCGGACGGGCGCGCGCGTGCCAATCTGATCGGTGGCGTCGGCTTTGGGCGCGCCTCGATCAGTGCCAAGGGCACGAGTCAAGAGTGTACGATCGATGGCACCGGTAACGAGGTCTGTACGAATACACCGAACGAGCAGAAGTTCGGCGCGAGCTTCGTGCCGGTGATGCTCGGGCTCGGCGGTGACTACTATTTGAGCCGCAATTTCGCGCTCGGGCTCGAGGGCGGGTTTCAAGGTGTGTTCGTGACCGGGGTCGACAGTGAGAACAATGGCGCGCAGGCGGACATCGCAGCCAGCGCCAACATGCAACTCGCCTACGGCGTGCTGCGTGCCACGTTGGTTCTCGGTGACTAGCGTTCGAGACGGAGCGTTAGTTGGTTTCGTAGGCGCCGAGGTCGGGCGCCGTTCCGTTGAACGGTAGCCCGACGTTGACGCCCTTGTCGATCAGCGCGCTGCCCGGCTTGAGGTGCAGGAAGTTGTTCACCGGCAGGCTTCCGTCCGGGCTGCGCGCCGCCGAGCCGAGCGACACGTCGACGCTCAGAAAATCCCCAGCGCTGACGCTGAAGCCGGAGCTCCACGAGTTGTTCTGCTGCGTGGCGTTCGAAATCGTATCGGCGTCGGCGCCGCCGAGCGAAATGCTGTTTCTTACGTCGTGTTTCTGGCCGGAGTTCAGCGTGCCGCCGAGGCCGAAGTTGATGCCGTTCGAGTAGGAGGTGCAGTTGTACAGCGTCAGGCCGCCAGTGTTGTTGTTCTGATCGAAGCCTTTGACGCGGTTCGAGAAGGCCGCGCACTGCGTGAGCTTGTGGTTCGCTTGTGCAGCGTTGCCGCCGATCTTGAAGCCGTTCCCGTTGCCCATGAAACCGCCGTAGTTCCACACGTCGACGCCATTGCGGAAAGCGGTGCAATTCTCGAAGGTGACGGTCTGCGGGCTGTCGAAGCAATCGAAACCGTCGTCCGAGTTTTCCCAGGCGCGGCATCCGATGAACTTGTTGCCGGGCCCCTGCGTCTGTTTTGGCCCGAAGCCGTCCGCCATGCTTCCGGCCTTCTTGGGGTCGTAGTTGCGGTAGGCGTCGCAGTTGATGACCGTGGTGTAGGCGCCGCCCTCGTTGATTTCGAGGCCAGTGTTCCGGTTGTCGTGGAAGCTACAGTTCTCGAAGGTGTTGTGCTGCCCGGTTACGTACGCGCCCTGATAACCCGCGTGGATGATATCGAGGCCCTTGAAGGTCCAGTAGCTACCGGTGACGAAGAAGCCATATGAATCCTGAACCCACTGCTGGTCCGGAAACGAGAAGTCGAACACCGCGCGGCCGGTGCCGTCTACCGAGACGCGTATCGGTTTCGCGCTGGTCCCTTGTTGCGAGAAAGTAATGGTGTTCTTGGCGCTGGCCGTGTAGGCGACGGGGTAAGTTCCCGCTTGCAGTAGGATGGCGTCGCCGGCGACCACGCGACTGCGAGCGGTCGCGAAATCCATAGCGTTGGCGAAGCTGCTGCCATCGTTCGTGGACTTTCCGGTGGGGGTTACGTAGTAGGTCTTTCCGGTCACATTGCCGCCGCCACCAGCGCCGCCGGTCGCCGTTCCACCGGTCGATGTGCCGCCGGTGGATGCGCCTCCCGTGACGACGCCACCAGTTGCGTTCCCGCCGGCCACGCCGCCTGTCGAGGTGCCGCCGGTGGCGCTGCCGCCAGTGGTACCGCCGGTGTTCGCTCCGCCGGCAGCCTTGCCGCCGGCGCCTCCCGTGGCAGTTCCGCCGCTGCCCGGTGAGCCAGCGCTTCCACCCTTGCCGGAGGCGCCGCCCGTTGCGCTTCCAGCCGATGCACCGCCGTTAGCGGTGCCACCATTCGCAGTGCCGCCATTCGCAGTGCCGCCATTCGCAGCGCCACCGCTCGCGGTACCGCCTTTTGAACCGCCGCCGTTCGCGGTGCCCCCGGTTGAAGCGCCGGCGTTGCCGCCACTAAAGTTGTTCGCCCCGGCGCTCGAGCCGCCCGTGCCGCCGAGCAGGCCGCCGCTCGCGGTGCCCGCGTTGCCGCCCAGGGCTGCGGTGCCCGCGTTGCCGCCCGGGGCTGCGCCCGCAGTGCCTCCTTGAGTGCTCGCGTTTCCACCTTGGGTAACGGCGCCACCTTGAGTGGTGGAGCTTCCGCCGTTTGCGCTGCCGCCGCTCTGCATCGAGTTGCCACCTTGGCCTTGCACACCGCCGGTGCTCGGCGAACCACCGCTATCCCCCGATGAAGATTCGCCGCTACACGCGCTGAGTGCGAAAACCGGTGCCAGGAACGAGACGAACGAAAGAGGAGACGAGAGCTTCGACTTCATAGCGATCTCCGGACGAGCCGGGCCGTGCGGGCCACGAGTCGCCTTTGCGCAGTGCGCTCCTATAGCACGGCATCTCCGCACTTTCGTGATTCCTGACGTGCCTCTGAGCGCGATCACGAACGAGCGTGTTTGTTAAGACGTTTGCTATTGGCCGCACTGAGCCAATACGGCGAGAACTCGACGCAAACCGGCCTGGCTCGATTCGCGAGAAAAATCTAACGAAAGAGTTTGCGGTCCGAGATGCAAGCGTGGCGCGTCTGCGTGCGCAGCCCATTCGAAGTCGAATGGCGGTGCGCTCTTGCTCGTTGAGCCGAGCTCTCTCTGTAAGCAAGGAATGAACGACTCGTTTGCGCGCTGCCTAGTCGGATAGTCCTTGAAGAAGAACACGATGCCATCGAGACAGTCGCAGCCCCACTCCCACGAAAGGAGCGCGCGATTCAGCACGCCATGCTGAAGGCTCAAACTGAATTCCTTGCGATGCACGTCGGTCGTCACCTCGGGGAAAGACTTCGGCAGTTCGACCTGCGCTTGCGCGAGCTTCAGACTGGGGTCGAGCGCGTCGAGCCGCTGCCATGCGACCGCGGCGGGGGCCGCTTTGGGCGCGGGAAGGGCCGCCAGCGTCGTTTTCGAGGGGGTTTGCAGGCCTCGAAACACCGAGAGAAGCGAGCCGATGAGCCCGAGTGCCAGAACAACGCCGAGCACCAGCCAAGTCGCCATCGGGAACCGCGCGCGCTGGCGGTGATGGGTCGCAGCTGCCGGCGCATGCGCTTCGGGCAGCGCGATCAGCGAGCCGCAGTAGGGACATGAACGCAGGGAGCCGACCTTCGCACCCTCGAGCGGGGCTCCGCAATTGGGACACTTGAGCAGCACCGCCACGTCTCGACGCTAGCCCGCTGGACAGCGAGCCACAAGCTCTCGGCTACATGCCCATGGGCCCGAGCTCGTATGGAACCTGCGCGCTCGCGCCGAGCTCGGGGAGCGGCAAGTGTCGTAGCTCTTGTCCGGTCCAAACCAAGAAGCAGACGTCTCTTGCGAGTTCACCATCGAAATCGAATCGAACTTTGGTGAAAACGGAGGAGGCGGCAGCGAGCACCGTCGCCTGAAGCTCACCCGCCCGAATACTCTGCCCCGCAGTGAGCGGCCGCTCGGGAGCCAGGTACAAGCTCTCGAAAGGGTTTACTTTGCGCGGTCGGTCGAGCACCTCGAGTTCGAACCCGTTTTGCGCGATGCGCTTCAGGCGCTGTCGGTGCGGCGCCATGGAGAGCACGCGCAGTCGTTCGGCTCCGGCCTTTTCCGGCGTGTAGAAGCGCAAAGCCAGGCCCGTATAGAGCGCCAAGACCGGATCGGCGCCGGTCAGCAGGTAGAGCGTCCCTCGTTTCTCGCAGCCGCCCAGGTCCGCTTTTTGCGCGAGCTCTTGCTGCGCTCGTGCAAAGGCACGAAACTGGACCGCGGTGCCGATGCGCGCGAGCGGCGAGAGGCCGAAGTGCAACGCGCCAAGTAGGACAATCGGCACGAGCCAGGTCTTGTTTGCAGCTTGGCCGTTCGCGGGTGCGAAGGCTTTGCTCCACGCTGCGGAAAGCAGATTGCCGGCCACGGCTGCTGCGCCCAACAAAGGGAGTGGCAGCACGCGACCCGTGACCACGGCCCCGACCAGCGCCCACAAGCTGAGCAACGTTGCCAGCGAGAGCCAGGTCAAGGTTCGCTGAGCGCTCTGCGAGAGCTCGGAGCGGACCGCGTGCAGGGCTGCCGCAAACAGCACGAGCGTGAGTAGTCCGAGCGCAACGAATAGGACCTGCGCGCCGGGAACGAAACTGGCGACCGCTGACGGTAATCCGAGCAAAAGCTCCACCACCAGAGCCGGCACGCCGTAGAGCGCTTGAGACAAATAGCGCAGGGGGGAATCGAACGGCGAGACGTAGAACGAGCTTGCCCGTGTGCCGTAGCCGAGCGCCGCATACGCAGCGAGGTAAGAAAGCGCGAGCGACCAATGCGGGGAGGAGCCGCGGAGCCCTTGGCGAAGACCGCGGGTGCCAAGCTCGTAGCCGACTAGCAGGACCACTGAGACGAGCCCCGACTCACTGGTCAGCAGACTGGCCAAAAGCAGCGCCGGGGCCAGAAAAAACCCCAGTCGAAAGCGATCTTCGCGAAAGCGAACCCATGAAAGCAGCGAAAGACTGCCGAACGCCGCGGCGAGCAGGGTATGTCGCGATGCCAGCCAGGCGCTGGGCACCGCGTGCACGCCCGATAGCGCGAACACGAGCGAGGAGAGCCAGGCTGCGCGCGCAGAGAACCAGCGTGAGTACAGGCGCTGTGCCACGAACGTCAGCAGCAGCAGCCAGAACAGCGACTGCAGATGCGCGGGCAGAGCGCGGCGTCCGAATACGACGTGGTCCAGCGCGAGCGAAAGGCTCGACAGCGGTCGAAAGAAGCGGAGCTTCAGCTCGGGATCGACGAACCAAGGCATCACCCCCGTCGCGCGCTGCGCGTTCGCTCCGTAACTCGGTGGAGTGAAATCGTACAGCGCGCTGGCGCCGACCTGAATTTCGGGGATTCGCTGCTCGAGCAGCAGCCGCTGCAAGAGGTCGTCGTGCGTGAACCCGACGAACAGCGCCGGCAGCGACAGCGCCGCGCAGAGCAGTAGGGGGAGCCAGGCTTTGCGGGGCAAGGCGCCCACGATATCGCGGCGATGCGCGCGCGATTCACCGAAAATTTCGGCCGCTACTGGCGCGAGGACCGAAATTCGGTCGCTGGGACTCGCCGCTCTACGAACGGCGAGTATAGTGCGGAGCGGTCACTAGCGCCCCCAATCGCAATGCTTCGTCTTTCGCTACTCGTTCTCTTGTCTGGCGTTCTCGCTGGTTGCGAGAGTGAGCCCTTGATTCGCCCTGGCTATCACTCGCCCGCCGGGACGGGCGGAGTCGAAAGCAGTGGCGGCACTGACGGGACGGGCGGCGGCGTGGATGGGACGGGCGGGTGCCGGCCGGGCCAGCCGATTCTCACCGGCGCGGTCGTCAACGCTCGTGATTTGGGTGGAACGCGGCTCGATGGCGGGGGCATGGTGGCCTGCGGGCAGCTCTATCGCGGAGCTCCGCTCTACAACTTTACGACCGCGGCCTGCGCGGATTTCGCGGCCCTCGGTATTCGCACGGTCATCGATTTGCGCACGGAAGACGAGCGCTTGCAGAAGCCGGACGCAGCGTGCGTCGGAGCGGCGGCGAACGTCGTGCTCACGCCGCTGCCAATCCCGTACAACGTCAGCCGTCAGGATTACATTGCCGATCTGGACGCGAAGGCGTCGATCGCCGCGGCGCTGCGCGTGCTCGGCGATCCTGCATCCTATCCGGTTTACTTCCATTGCACGTGGGGGCGCGACCGTACGGGCGTGCTCAGCGCGGTCATTCTGCTCGCGCTGGGCGCTTCGCACGCCGATATTTTGCAAGAGTATCTGCTCTCCGAGCCGAACGTGGGTGCGTATCCCGATAGCCTGGTCGGCACGCTCGATGAGATCGAGCGGCGGGGCGGCGTCGAAGCCTACCTGACCGCGAGCGGTGTCCCTATGGAGGACGTCGAGGCTTTGCGCGCGCAAGCAATTGCGCCCTGAGTGAAGCAGCGACGCTTGGTTCGGTGCGCGTCGGGGTGAGCCGGTCTGCTGGCCCGAGAACCGGTTCCGAAAGCCGCTGCTTCTGCGCAATCTGTTGCTGCTCCGCGGGAAGCGCTTCGAGTACGCTGCCCCGCCGGTGGTGAAAGTTCTTTTTCGCGCGCTGATCGCGCTGGTTCTCGTGTGCATCTCGCAGCGCCACGCGCTGGCGCAAACGTCCGCCGTGCAGAAGCCACGGGCGACGCCTGCTCCGAAAGTGGACGTGGAGGCCTTGGTCGCTCGAGCACACCGCGATCGGCTCGCCGAAACCACGCGCTGGCGTCGGCTCGGGCACTATCGCCGCGGCCTTTTCGGAGGTTGGGAGAGCGAAGCGGACGGCAAGCCGTTCTTTTTGGCGCGCGAAGGCAAGACCGATCCGGAAGCCGAGCTCGAGGTAACTCTGCGCGCTTTGTTCTCGGAAGGGCCGGACGACGACGCGCAGGGCCTGCAGCACCCGTACTGCCGTTTCCCCGCGCGCCGCCGGTTTCTCGAGAAGTCACTCGGGCTCGAGGGCAAGCTCCCGTATCGACCCTGCCTGCGCTACGTCGACTACGTTTCGCGTCTCGCGCCGAACGGCGTGACGCTGATCTTCTCTTCCTACTATCTCAATAACCCGGCATCGGCCTTCGGTCACACCTTCTTGAGAGTCGAGAAGCGCGCGCGGCCGAACAGCGAAGAGCCTTCGGATCTGCTGAACCACGGAGTGGATTTCGCGGCCAGCGTGGATACGGGCAACGCCTTGGTTTACGCGCTGAAGGGCCTTACCGGTCAGTTTCCGGGAGTGTTCAGCAAGGTGCCGTATTACAAGAAGGTTCGCGAGTACAACGACTACGAGTCGCGCGACCTGTGGGAGTACGAGCTCAATTTGAGCCCCGAAGAGATCGAGATTTTCGTCGATCATCTGTGGGAGCTCGGCTCGACTTATTTCGCTTATTACTACCTGAGCGAGAATTGCTCGTACCATGTGCTCGGCCTGCTCGAAGCGGTGAGCCCTCGCTTGGAGCTCTTGCGCTACGTCGGCTACCCCGTGCTTCCGGCCGACACGGTGAAGGCGCTGTATCGCAATCCGGGCCTCATCAAGCGCGTGCGCTATCGCCCCTCGAATCGCACGCAGCTGAAGTTCCGGCTTTCGGCGTTGAGCGCGGACGAGCGCGACCTATTGGCGAAGCTGCTGGCTGAACCGCACACGCCGTTCCCGAGTACCATGCCCACCGCTAGGCAGATGAAGGTGCTCGACACCGCGCTCGACTTGATCGACGTGCGCCTGGCGCGCGACCTCGTGAAGTCGCGACAGGACATGGATCCGGAGGCGGACATTCAGCAGGAGCTCTTGGCGCGCCGCGCCGAGATCGAGCTGCCAAGCGAGTCGGTCGAGCAGACGCCGCCCTTCGAGCGCATGCCGCAGTACGGACATGGTTCGCGTCGCCTGGGCCTGGGTGGCGGTTATGCGCGGGACACGGGGCCATATCAGCTCTTGCGCTTCCGGCTTGCGCTGCACGACCTGGTCGACGCTGCTCCGGGCTTTCCCGAAGGCGCGGCGATCGAGTTCTTGCCGCTCACGCTGCGTTATCGCGAGAAATCCCGCAAAATTACCTTGGAGGAGTTCGAGCTCATCAGAGTGCAGAGCGTGTCGCCGTGGACGCGCTTCGAACATCCGACCAGTTTCCGCGTCGCGGTTGGCGCCACGCGAAGCTACGACACCGGTTGCGTCGACTGCGCTACTGGCTTCTTCGAGGTTGGTTTCGGCCTGGCGCTTGCTCCCTTCGGAGACGCCGCGCTCTTTTATGCGCTCGCTGAGGCTCGCGTGTTCGCCCCGTTCGACAGCGGCTTGCTCGATGCGGTTCGCGCAGGCGCAGGGCCCATCGCTGGCTTGCGGCTGCGCTTCACCGACGACCTGGCGTTGTGGGGCGGCGGTCGCTGGACCTACCTACCCGCGCAGCATCCACGCTCGACTTGGTCCGTCGAGGGCGCCCTGCGCTGGCAATACACGCACGACTTCGCGATTGGCGCCGAGGGCGCGTTGCACCCCGAAGCCGCGTCGGCGCAGGGCGTCTCGTACATCTATTTCTAGCGTGGCGAGTGAGCGACCAACCTGGCGCCCGACCCAGCGAGGGCCGGCGCGGCTGCTGGGACGAGCGGTGGCGCGATCGGTTGCCCAGGGTCGGTCGAGCCGGACGAGCGCGCACTTTTCAGGGGGGCCATCCAACCCAAACTCGACCAGGCGTTTGAATGCGCGCGAAGGGTTGCTTTAGCGTGGCGCGGCGAAGCCCTGCGCCAAGGCTCGGCTGCGATACAGGGTGTTCTGTTGATCGTCCGCGTAGACGTTCTTGAAGCCTTGTCCATTGGGGGAACGCCGGATGAAGCCGCCCCACTCGTCGAGCAGGTAGTAGCCCGCGTCGAACCAGGCGGCGTTGAAGCACTCTTTCAGGCTCTTCCACTGGCCTTCGCAGTAGGTCGCGTCTTGAATTCCGCTCATTTCGGTCCAGCTCAGTCCGTCGCTCGACTGATAGCTGGTATGGGAGTCGCCGTACGAAACGAGGACTCCGCCGCGGTAGGCGAGGCCTGTGTGCTTGACGGTGTTGCCGATCGTCGCATAGCGCGTCCAGCTGATTCCGTCCGGCGAGCGATAGAGTTTGCTCGGGCTGCCATCGCCCGCGGCGTAAAAGTAGCCGTCCTTGTACGCTAGCCCCTCGATGATTTGCTGGTCACTGACGATGCCGTCGTGCAGCTTTCCGTGGTCGGTCCAGGTGACGCCGTCATCGGAGGTCCAGAGTCGCCAGCCGGTCGCGATCCAGCGGCCCTTTCCGTAAGCGATCGCGCGGATCAAATTGTCGTCATCGCCGCCCTTGGCTGCGATCGAAGCGCGCGAGCCCCAGCTGAGCCCCCCATCGCGCGAGACGATGCGCAGCCCGCCATAGCCGACGCCGATGATCGCTGGCACGTAGCCCGCTGGGTGATCGTCCGACGAGGAACCTGCGGATGCGCCATTGCCACCGGTGGACGCGGAGCCACCTGATGCGCCATTGCCAGCGGTGGATGAAGAGCCACCTGATGCGGCATTGCCACCGGTGGACGCGGAGCCACCTGATGCGCCATTGGCACCAGTGGACGTGGAGCCAGCGCTCGTGGCGTTGCCGCCCATGGATCTGGAGCCGCCCGTTGCGGCGTTGCCCGCGTATGAGGAGCCAGCGTTTGCGGCGTTGCCCGCGGTGGGTGAGGAGCCACCGCGAGCGCTGCTTTCGCCTCCGGTTTGAGCGTTGCTGACGCCTCCGGTTTGGGCGGTGCTGCCGCTATTGCCTGCTGGGCTTCCCGAGGTGTTGCCGTTGCTGCCGCCGAGTGGACCGTCTCCACCGGTCGCCAGGGTGGTGGACCCTCCGTTCGGTGCGCTCGCGGAGCCACCACCCGCGTTGTTTGCCCCGTCAGTGCTCGTTTCGGTGGAACACGCGAGCGAGGTGAGGAACCCTACTACGTGAAGCGCGTTCAGCAGGCGGGCGGTTGCGGCGCGCTTCGGCCGCGGTAGGGCGGGTCGTTTGCCGGGGGGCCGGATTGCGAGGATTGGGTTGCGATTTTCGGGGCTGCTCGCGCGCTGCCGGGCCATGCGCGTACGTACCGCCAGCGGCCCCAGGTGGGTCAGGGCGAGGGCCGAGGGCCGAGGTCAAGTCGAAGGCGAGCGGGTGGAGAGCGCGGCGTGAGCGATCGGCGCGAGTTTGCCGTTTACGGCCCTCAGATAGTCGGCTGGCGCGAGCACGACTTGTGTTCCCCGAACCCCTGCAGACACCGCGACGCGCTCGTATTGCTCGATGGCTGGATCGACGAAGACCAAAAAGGCCTTGCGCGCACCGAGCACGGTCACACCGCCGCGCACATATCCAGTGAGCGGCTGCACCTCTTTGAGCGGCACCGTGTCGACTTTTCGATCGCCGGTTGCACGTGCGAGCGCTTTCAAGTCGAGCTCGGCGTTGCCTGCCACCACTGCGAAACACGGTCCGTGTCGATCGCCGCGGGCCACCAAGGTTTTCCACACCTGTTCCGGCGGCAGCCCGACCTTCGACGCCACTGTCGTCGCGGACAGGTCGCTTTCGTCCACCTCATAGTCGCGCAGCTCGTAGGTGATGCCGAGCGTGTCGAGCATTCGCACCGCGTTCGTCTTCACCGGAGTCGTCTATCAGACTCTTGCCGTGCGGCCAGCGATTCGTGCGCTCGCAGTTCCGCCGCCCGCCCGCCTACGCCTTACGGCCGCGTCACGGCTCTGCCGGCAGCTCGCCGCGTTGCGGCGCTCAATGGTGTGCGACACGCGCAGGTTGCGCAGCAACCGAGCCTGTCGCGGGGTGGGCGACGCCGCGACGTGCCCCTCCCGTGGCGCGGAGCGACACTTGGGAGGGGCGGCGACACGCGCAGGTTGCGCAGCAACCGAGCATGTCGCGGGGTGGGCAACGATTCTTTGGACGCGTTGAACGCGCGGCGTGTTGCGTTGCGTGGGTTGGAAAGGGGGCAGAGGGGTGCATCGCGGGAGGAGTGGGGGGAGGGGCGATGGCGGCGGCGGTGATGGGCGGCGGCGGTGATGGGCGGCGGTGGTGATGGGCGGCGGTGGTGATGGGTGGCGGTGGTGATGGGTGGCGGCGGTGATGGGTGGCGGCGGTGATGGCCCGGCGGCGGTGATGGCCCGGCGGCAGTGATGGCCCGGCGGCAGTGATGGCCCGGCGGTCATCGCGGGCGAGAGTAGGAGCAGGGCTTGAACACGCGTGCGTAAGGCTTGAACACGCGCGCGTAAGGCTTGAACACGCGCAAGGGTCACTTGCGATTTCGAAGGACTTTGAAGGCTCGACTCAAGCGGCGACGGGGGCCAGTGCGGTGAACGGCTTCACTCCGCTTTGGTTCTCGTGACCTGCAACGCTTCTTTCTCGTGACCTGCAACGCTTCTTTCTCGTGACTTGAAAAGACGAAGCGTGAATTCGACATCTCTTGACTAAGGCGCGCGGAACTAATAGGCTTGATTCAAGATCTAGTGCGGAGGGGCTGTGTCAATGCGAAAGGGTTCGCGTGAAGGTCGGTGCGTGAGGGTCAATCCCGGTCTCGGGTTGGGGGCTGAGCGCGCTGTTCAGTTGGAGTTGGCGCTGACGTCGGGTTGGGGTGGGCGCCGAGTGGGTGCGGGGCGGCGCCCGGCGCCGTGGCGACGGCGAATGCCTCACCATGCCCGTCCGGCGCACCGGGCTGAGCATCCGGTGCACGTTACCCTGCGTAGTGTTTGTCGCTCGTTGCGTACTCAATTCGTGTTTCCGACCGTTCGCAACGCGATTCTAGCCGCGAATCGTGCGGGGGCGGCGCGGTTTGGTGTCGTCGAGTTTTCGGTGCAGGGCGATCATCTGCATTTGCTGGTCGAGGCGCGGGATCGCTCCGCGCTGATCGAGGGACTGCGGGGGCTGTCGATACGCATTGCGCGGAGGGTGAATCAGTTGCTCGGG
The DNA here is from genome assembly GCA_035549735.1 of Polyangiaceae bacterium. Lineage (GTDB taxonomy): Bacteria > Myxococcota_A > Polyangia > Polyangiales > Polyangiaceae > PMG-095. Next base: position 44,232 of record DASZQI010000012.1, read on the forward strand.
CGTCGCGGTCGGTTTTTTTCGGATCGGTGGCACGGGCGCGCGCTGACGAGTCCGCGTGCCGTGCGCAATGCTTTGGTCTACGTGCTGGCGAACTTCAGAAAGCATCGGCCTGAAGCGCGGGCCCCCTTCGATGTCTACTCGTCTGCGCCCTACTTCCGAGGGTTCGTCGAGTGTTCTCGGGGCGCTCCGATTGAAGAGTCATGCTGGTCACTACCGGCTGCGCTGGCGCCCCCCGACCAGCCGCCTATCGTCACGGCACAGAGCTGGCTTCTGTCCACGGGATGGAAACGCTATGGCCAGCTGTCGCTCTTGGAGCGACCGGCTCACTGACCATTGATGGCCTCAGGGGGGTGTCTGGGTGCCGAGCCGAGCGGCGCGGGCAGTCGCGCGTCTGTGCCGAAGTCACACGATGTGCAATGGCGAGGTTCCGGATCAGACCGAAGGCCAGCCCACCTGGAATGACGATGAAGCCACGGTCGCGGCGCACACACAAGCGTCTCTGGTAACCGCAAATGCCCGCGGGCGGCGCCGAGGAGCAGGCGCGCCGGCGACTGGAGGCGACCGTTGCGTTACAACCGCGCGCGTGTTCGTCGGCTTCGAACAGCGCGTTCGGCTTCGAACAGAGCGTTCGGCTGCGAACAGAGCGTTCGTCGGCTTCGAACAGCGCGTTCGGCTTCGAACAGAGCGTTCGGCTTCGAACAGTGCGTTCGGCTGCGAACGGTGCGTTCGGCTTCGAACAGTGCGTTCGGCTTCGAACAGTGCGTTCGGCTTCGAACAGTGCGTTCGGCTTCGAACAGTGCGTTCGGCTTCGAACAGTGCGTTCGGCTGCGCACAGAGCGTTGGGCTGCGAACAGAGCGTTGGGCTGCGAACAGAGCGTTGGGCTGCGAACAGAGCGTTGGGCCTGCGAGCAGGTGGTTGGGCTGCCAGAGCGCTGGGCTGCGAGCAGGGCGTTGGGCTGCGAACAGAGCGTTGGGCTGCGAACAGAGCGTTCGGGTGGAACAGAGCGTTCGGGTGGAACAGAGTGTTCCGGTGGAACAGGGGTGTTCCACGCGCGATTGCGCGAGGAAAACCAGGGGAAACGGGGTGGTGGGGGCAGGGCGTGTTGTTCCAGGGGGCTTTGATTTGCGAGGGAAATGAGGGGTGGGCGCGTGGCACGTCGGTTGCTGAGGGGAGTGCCGGGGGGCCAAGTGAGGCTGTGATGTTGATCGATGTGAAATGGGCGATGTTGGCCGGCAAGAGTTCGCCTCCACAGGCGAGCTACTTCGGTGAGCTGTTGCGCTGGAGCGCCATTTCGGCGGACCAGGTGAGTGTCGGAGAAGTTTCGTTGAGCGAGGTGTGGAAGGGGCTGAAAAGCGGCGAATGTCGCGTAATGGATAGCTTTCTGACGGACGATCGTTGCTATTTGATTCTGAAGCGACAGGCGCGCGGTGCGGCATGGCAGAGGCCATGCGCTCGGCGGGTGCACATTCTCGAGCGAATGTTGCTGGAGGGGAACCAGAAGGGGGTGGGGATCGATCTGGGGTTGGCGCCGTCGACGGTGGCGCTGCTCACCAAGCAATGCTTGAGGTCGCTCGGGCTTTCATGCACGGCGTCGCGCGTGCCCCCGCAGCTCGTGTTGGCGGTTCACGCAGCACGCGACACGCAGCGGTACCCCGCGCGTTCGAGTGAGCTGCACGACGGGGAGACCAGCTATCAGGTGATCAGCGTCGAGCGGCCCGACTTGCGGTTGGCCTCCTTGTTGACGCCGGCGGAATTCTTGGTGGCGCGGTTGTTGGTCGAGGGCAAGAGTCACAGGGAGATCGCCGCGCGTCGGCGAACGACGTTGCGTACGGTTGCGAATCAACTGGCCACGGCGTTTCATCGCCTGGGCGTTTCCGGGCGTTTGGGTCTAATAGGTCAACTCGCTCAGAACTGAGCGCTGCGGGCTCAGAACGAAAGCGTGGTGCGCGCGCCAATCTCATACAGCGAGATGGCGTCGGTGCGTTGCGCTTCCGGCCCGAGGCTACCGGGAACTTTGGCCAGATTTTGGCTGCCCCCGCTGCCCTTGGCGATGTAGTCGCTCAGATTCAGGCTGAGCTTGAAGCGGCGAGTGTGCCAGTAGTTGATACCGAGCGTCAGCTGTAGGACTTGGATGTCGTCCGCGATCGGCGGTGTGGGTTCGACGCCGCTACGGCTCGCCGAGTCGTAGCTGGCGTTGACGCTGGCAACCATGAAGGCGATTTCGGGACCATAGCGGTTGGGCGGAACGCTGAGCGTCGCCACTTCGAGGTGCTCGTTGCGCGGGTACTCTCCGAAAACCGGTATTTCGCCTTCGATCACTCCGAGGAGCTGTAGCAACCACACCGAGGCTTCCGCGTACCAGCCGAGACCCCAGAGTTCGCCGCGGCGTTCACTGAAAGCGTTTTCGGCTCCACCGAAGCTTTCGCGCGTGTTGCGGTGCACCAAGGCGACTTCGGAGCGAAGTACGAATGCCGAGATCGGCAAGCGCAGCTCGAGGCTGCCTGCCTGCTGACCCTTGGCCGGCATGATGTGGAGCGCGCGGCCGTCAGCGGTGTCGCGAGTGGGCCGCCAGAACGCGAAGCCCTGTCCGCTGGTGATGGCGCCCAGATCGCCCGTGCTGTCGCGCAGGTTGCGCGCGCCAAAACGTAAGCTGAAGCCGACCTGGAAATCGCGCATGGGGCGAAAGCCAACGGGGTAGAAGCTGACGTGGGCGATGCCGTCGAAGCTGCGCTGGAAGCGCCCTGGATCCAGGCTTTCTGCAGCGAACGCACCGACGTCCACGCGCAGGAGGTTGCGGTTGCTCACGCTGCTGAGCGCGGCACCGAGCACTTTCTGCCCGGGCACGACGAAGCGGGTCGCAACATTGCGCTCCATGAGCGGGAGGTCGTTGCTCCGCGTGGTGTTTTCGAGTGAAAACGGCGCCTGGAACACGCCGAGGCGCAGGCTGAGCCCGCGCCCCGCGTCGACCGAGCCCCAGGCGTCGACCAGCGCGACACGCGTGTGACGGCTGTCGGCTTGCGCGCCGTCGAGCGCGGGGTTTGCCACCAGGTCGAGGCTGGCGTCGAAGGCCACGCGCTTGAACAGCTCGCCGCCGAGCTCGAAGCGAGCGTGCCGCACGAATGCGCGCGGTCCGAGATCGGCGAGCGCGTCGTCCGCGCTGAGGCTCGCCGTGTTGTCGCCCAGGAAGCCGTGGCCCTGTAAGGCGAGCTCGCCGCGCGGGTAGAGGCGCAGCCGGTCCGCAGAGTCCCGAACATACAGAACGCCGTCCTTGTCGCCGAGCAGTGGCGGGTCGGAAAGCTCGGCGATGATGGGCGGAGACGGATGCTTCGCCGTGGCCGCTGGCGGCCCGTCTGCCCACGCGGCTTGCGCTAGTATAAGCGTGCCAGCCAAAGTCGCGACATGCAGCGCGCGGCGGAAGAAAGGCGATGTCATGCCTCGAACACCCGCCGGAAGAAGTCGTTCTGAAAGAGGCGTTTGTGGTCGTACTGGGCCTTGAGCGCTTTGAATTCCTTGGCCGCGTCGCCGTGCATGGCGCGCAGGTCCGAGCCATCGCAGACCACGTTTTTCACGAGGTGCACGCGCCCGCCGAGCGCGCGGCAGTCCCGACTGAGCTCGCACAAAAGGTCACTGGTTTTCGCTGGCAAGACCGGGCAGTTCCGGTCCGCGACCGAGATGGTGACGACGAAGCTCGGAAAATCACGACTCGCGGACATCACGAAGTCATCCGCTGGCACGTGCAGGAAATCGACCGAGGCCGGGCGCGCGTCCGCGGCATGAAAGCGTGCTTCGATCAGCTCGATGAAGCGTCGCATCGGTCGGGTGTCGACGTGCTCATCCGGGCCTGAAGGCAGCGCGAAGGATTGCTGATTGAAGTTGAGGCGTTGCCCGACTGCATGCGAGTTCTGTTTGGCTCGCTTGGTCGAGTTGCCAAGGAAGAACAGCCAGCCAAACAATTCGTCCACGTACTCGCCCTGGGGAAAGCCGATGTCGACCGCCGTTTCCGCGATGGTCGGCCAAAATGCGGCGATGCGCTCGGCCATGGCGGGAATGTTGGAGTCCTTGTCGTAGATTCCGCCGGGCACGCGGCGCAGTTCCTGGTTTTCGGTGTAGCGCTGCTCGAGCAGGTTCGCGCTCATGCCGCTGCCGACCAAAAATGATGCGATGGAGAGCGCGGACCACTCTGGCGCGCTCGCCAAGGGCCCGCGCTGGTGCGACGAGCACCTGGTGCGGCACGCGACCGGGTCGCTTTGGTAGCGCTCCCGCTCGAGGCGGCTCTTGTCGTGCAGACAGCGCAAGAGCATGTCCCACTCGACGTTGGGTCCGTGACGCGTCGAGCGCGTGAACACGTTCGGCGAGGCGAGCCACTGGTTTGGGTTCGACCGAGCCACGATCAAGTCGAAGGTGATCTCGGTCACTGCCCCCAGGTAGCCGAAGCCGCCGATGACCGCGCGAAACAGGCGCTGCTCTTCCGGATCCTGGGCGTCACGCCGGCACTCTTTGCGGGTGCCGTCTGACAAAATCAGGCGAAACCTGCGGATTTGATTGCCTTCCTTGCCGTAGATGGGCGACGAACGCGAAACGCAGTCGGCGGCGAGCGTGCCGCCCACGGTGGCGTCCCCGGACGTGACGCACGAGGGGGGCATGAAACCGAGCGGTGCCACGGCCTCCACCACGTCCCACCAACGCGCTCCGGCGCCGACGGTGAGCGACCAGCCTTGGTCACTTGGTTGCGGTGAGCCAATCTGGCGAAACGCGGGTTGGTCCAGAATGACCACGAGGTCGTCATTCAGCGACTGGGTATCGAGCGATTGCCCGCCGCCGCGCAAGGTCAGGCTTCGACCGGACGGGACCGCGTGCAAAAGGGCGGCCAGCTCATCCTCGCTTTGCGGGCGGTAAACGATGGAGCGCGTGTGATGAATTTCGTCGAAGGCCCAAAGCTCACAACACGTAGGGGTGAGTGGGGAAACAAAGCCGGGTTTACCCGCGCAGCCGTTATTTTGTGCGGGTGTACAGGGTGCGGGCGGGAGCGGAGCCCCGCAGCCCGCAGCAAAAGCACTACCCGCAAGCCCCAATACGAAGTCTCGTCGCGAGACCGACATGCGAGCGACGCTAATCAGCTCCACTCGAGCGAGCAAGAGCAATATCTAGGATTGGAATTCTACCCATGCGACGCTCGGTGTTTGGGGCGCAACCCGAGCGGGAGGTAGGCGGTGACCGGGGAGGCGAGCGATGACGGCGCTCTGGGCGAAGCGGCGGGTTTTATCGGCGCGGCCGGCCTTTGCGGCAGGCGGAGAACTCGGTAGGCTAGCGTCGAGGTGCGTTCGGTCATGAACTCGAAACTCGCTGTCGCTACTCAGGGGGTGCCCCGGTCGACGGCGAAGGTCTGGCCGCGATGATCGAGCGCTCCGAAGCTTCTTTTGGCGAGCGTTTCGAAGTGGTTCGGCTGCTCGGCCAGGGCGGCCAGGGCATCGTGCACGAGGTTTTCGATCGCGCCACGCAGCGCCGCTTGGCGTTGAAGACGCTGCGCGACTGGGACGCCGCGTCGAGCGCGCGTTTCAAGCGCGAGTTCCGCGCGCTCAGCGAAGTGCAGCACCCCTGCCTCATCCGCTTGCACGAGCTGTTCGAGGCCGACGGGCGGCTGTTCTTCACCATGGACCTGGTGGACGGCAGGCATTTTTTGGCCTTCGTGCGCGACGCGGACAGCGCCAGCCCTGAAGTCACCGACACCGTTACCGCAGAGTCCGGCTTGCGCCACGCGTTCGGTGGCACGCGGCACGAGTTGCCGGCGGCGAAGCCTTTCAGTGATTGGCGGTTCGACGAGCTGCGTTTGCGGCAGGCGCTCTCGCAGCTGATCGACGCGCTCGAGGTGCTGCACGAGAGCGGCTTGGTGCATCGCGATATCAAGCCTTCCAACATTCTGGTGCGCGAGAACGGCGCGCTGTGCTTGCTGGATTTCGGCCTGGTCAGCGACAAGCACGCGCACGAGTCGAGCACGCTGCACGTGGTGGGCACTGCGGTTTACATGGCGCCCGAGCAATCCGCGTACAGCGGCGTGGGGCCGGCGGCGGACTGGTACGCGGTCGGCGTGGTGCTCTTCCATGCGCTCACCGGGCGGCTGCCGTTCGATGGGCCGCCGATCGACGTGCTGGTCAACAAACGCACTCTGGACGCGCCGTCCCCGAGCAGCCTGGTCTCGGGTCTGCCGGATGATCTGGTCAGCTTGTGCGAGCAGCTCTTGCTTCGCGATGCGAACGAGCGCGTTGCCGGCGCGCCGTGGCGGCGCCTTCGCCACTCGGAACCGCCCGCGCCGCTGATCTCGCGTCGGCGGCCGAGTCGCAGCCACGTCACCGCGTTCTTCGGCAGGGCGCGCGAGCTCGCTTGGCTCGGCGAGCGCTACGCGCGCATGGTCGACACCGGCGCGGTCACCGTCTCCATCGCCGGTGAGTCGGGCATCGGCAAATCTGCCCTGCTCTCGCGCTTCATGGAACAAATCGCGGAGCGGCACGAGCGCACCGTGGTGCTTTCGGGTCGCTGCTACGAGCGCGAATCAATCCACTACAAAGGCGTCGATGGTCTGGTCGACTCGCTCGTTCGCTTCTTGCGTGGCTTGCGGCCGGAGGAGTGCGCGTGGTTCATCCCGCGTCATGTTCCGGAGCTGATTCGTCAGTTTCCGGCGTTCGAGGCCGTGCACGGCTTCTCCAACGCTGCACGTCAGTTGCCGAGCTCGGACGCAAACATCGCGCGGTCGCGCGCGGCGGCGGCGCTACGTGAGCTGCTGGTGAGGCTCGGAGATCGCTTTCCGGCCGTGGTCATCATCGACGACGCGCAGTGGATTGATTCCGACGGCAGCTCATTGTTGCAGGATCTGCTGAGGCCGCCGGATGCTCCGCGCCTCTTGCTCATTTGCAGCTACACGCTGCGCGCCGGGGTGCAGAGCGCGCGGCCGGTGCTGGGCGCCGACGATGTGCTGGAAGTGGGTCCGCTGCTCGACGCCGATACCGCGGCGCTCGCCCGCGAGCACAGCGGGCGGCTCGGACTCGAGCTGCCCCAGGGCGAGGCCAGCGCGTTGGCCGCGGAGGCCAACGGCCACCCAATCTTGCTCTACGAATTGGTCCGCCATGCCTCGGGGCTCGGTGACAACGCGCCGCGCTCGGGCTTGCGCTTGGACGACGTCTTGCGCGAGCGCGTCCAGGCTCTGCCGGAAGACGCGCGCCTCGTGCTCGAACTCGCTTGCACGTGCGAGGTGCCGCTGCGTCGGGAATTGGTGGTCAACGCTGCAGGGCTCGAGCTCGGCCGGGTCGAAGATTGCACCGAGCTACTCGTCGCGGATCGCTTGCTCACCGCGTCGTCGGGCAGTGTCCAGCCTAGTCACGATCGCGTGCGCAAGGCCGTGGTCGGGGCGATCGGCGCGGAGGCGCTGGGCGAGCTCCACCGTCGCCTGGCAGTTGCGTTCGAGGCGCTCCTTCCGGAGCAGGTCGAATCGCTCGCCACTCACTGGTCGCGCGCGCAGGATCCGGTACACGCCGCGCCGCACGCGGCCGCTGCCGGCCGCGCCGCAGCAGCCGCGTTCGCTTTCGATCGCGCTTGCTCGTTTTACAAGCTGGCTCTGCTCGGCACCGAGGAGCGGAGTGCGCGTCTGACCCTGAGCATCGCGCTCGGCGGCGTATTGGCGAGCGCTGGTCGCAGCCTCGACGCGGCCAGTGCGTTTCTGGACGCCGCGCGTCTCAGCGCCTCCGAACACGAAGCTCTCGAACTGCGTCGTCGCGCCGCCGAAGAGCTACTCCGCAGCGGCCACATCGACGAAGGCATCGAAGTGCTGCAGAGCGTGCTGGCCCCGCTCGGTATCGCCCTGCGCACCGCTCCGCGCCACGCGCTGGCCTCGCTGCTCTATCATCGTGCACGGCTCGCGCTCCGCGGCATGAACCACGAGCTCACCACGGCGGAGCGCGTTCCGCCCGATATTCTGCAGCGCATCGACGCTTGTTGGTCGATCGCCTCCGGGCTCGGCCTGGTCGACATGATTCAGGGAGCAGACTTCCAAACGCGAGGTTTGTTGCTCGCTCTGCGCGCCGGAGAGCCCGAGCGTCTGGTGCAAGGGCTGGCGCTCGAAGCTGCGCTGCTCGCCAGCGAAGGTTCTGCGGCGCAGCCGCGGGTCAGTCAGTTGCTCGAGAAGGCGAGCGGCCTGCTTCACCGCGTCGAGAACCCAGAGTCGCGTGCCTGGCTCTTGCTGGCGCGGGGGATCGTGGCCTTGCAAAATGGGCGTTTCGCGGAGTGCCTGGGCTTTTGCAGCGAGGCCGAAACGATCCTGCTCGAGGAATGTGTGGGCACGTCGTGGCAGCTCGCGCGTGCGCAAATATTTTGCGCTTGGTCCCTGGTCTACCTTGGGCGGCTGCGCGAGGTGCGCGTCCGGGTGCCACGTCTGCTGGACGAATACGGCAAACGCCAAGACGTGTTTTCGCAGATGACGCTCAAGCTCGGGCCCCTGCACGTGCTGGGCATGGCCGACGACGCCGTGGCCGAAATGCGCAAGGAGTGCCAGGCGCTGCTCACTCGCTGGTCGCAAAAGGGCTTTCACTTTCAGCATTTGGCCGCGCTGTTCACGCTGGTCGCGGCGGACCTCTACGAGGGGCGCGCGGCCGAAGCGTTCGAACGAATGGAGGCGAGCTGGCCGAAGCTCGAAGCGTCCCTGCTGCTCCGCGCGCAGTTCATTCGCATCGACGTGTGGTTTCTACGCGGTCGCGCCGCGCTGCTCTTGGCGGTCGCCGAACCCAAGCGGCGCCGCGCGCTGTCGCGTGTCGTGCAGCAGGCGGTCCAGCACATCGAGCGCGAAGGTATGCCCTGGTCGAATGGCATGGCCTCGTCGCTCGGCGCGGGCCTTTCCGGTCTGGCGGGGGATTCCGCGAATGCGCTTCGCCGGTTGCAGCGAGCGGAGGCTGCCTTCGCCGCGGCCGGGATGCGGCTCTACGCGGCTTGTTGCGCCCTCCAGGCGGGGCAAATCTCCGGCGCGCAGCCGGTTCGCGACGGCGTGTTCGACGCCGAGGGGGTGCGCCGCCCAGAGCTTTACGCGCGGGTGCTGATTCCCGTGCCTGGCGTCAACCCGCGCGAAACGTCTCCGGGTTGAGCCCGTACCGCTTGCACCAGCGCCGAATCTGCACCCTGGCTTTGCCCAGCGCCCTCGCGACGACGCTGACGTTGCCTTGGTGTTCGGTCAGCAGCGAAATCAAGCGTGCTCGCAACGCTTTGTCCTCCTCGCTTCCCGGAACCCGGCTGGTGAACGCGCCGTCGAAGGTGGCGGAGCGAATCGCGCTCGGCAAATCCGCAAGTTCGAGCTCGCGCGCTTGCGCCAGAGCCAGACCCCGCTCCAGGGCGTGGCCGAGCTCTCGAACGTTGCGCGGCCACGAATAGGCGTAAAACGCGCGGGCCGCGCCGCGCTCCAGGACCACCTGAGCTGGGGCCTGCCCCGGCGTAGAGCGCGAGAGCGCTCGCATCAGCAGGCCCAAGTCTTCCAACCGATAGCGGAGTGGCGGCAGCGTCACGCGGTGACCGTCGAGACGCGCCAGCAAGTCCGGGCGAAAGCGGTCGTTGGCGCAAAGCTCGTCGAGGTTTTCGTGCGTGGCCGCCACGACCCGAAAATCGACGGGCACCGACGCGGTTTCGCCAACCGGGGTGACCTCGTGCTCTTGCAGTGCGCGGAGCAGCTTGGGCTGCAGCGCCGGGTCGAGCTCGGCGATCTCGTCGAGAAACAGGGTGCCGTGCTGGGCCGCGCGAATGAACCCCGGGCTGTCCTGGACCGCGCCAGAAAAAGCGCCCTTTTTGTGTCCGAACAGCGCGCTTTCTGCCAGCGCTGCTGGGATGGCCGCGCAGTTGACCGCGCAGAATGCGCCCGGTCGACCCGACCAACGGTGGAGCAAACGCGCCGTCAGCTCCTTACCCGTGCCGGTCTCTCCGCAGACCAGCACTGGTAAATCGGCGCGCGCGATCCCTTTCAGTTCCCGATAAGTTTCTCTCAGGTCGGCCGAATAGGTCGGCGGCGCTCCGTCGCTGACCAGGTCTTCGTAGAGCGAGTCGGTCGGAAACTGCTCCTTGAACACGAAGAAGGTCGACCCCATCTCGACCACGTCCCCGTCGCTCAAGGAGCAAGACGCCACGCGGCGGCCGTTGACGAAGGAGCCGTTCTTGGACTGCTCGTCGCTGAGGTGAAAGGCCCCCGCGGCGAGCGCTATGCGTGTGTGTTGGGACGACATCCGGCTATCACGAATTTGAACCATGAGGCGCGAACCTTCGCGCCAGGTCGTAGTTCGGGTGCCCCGGCCGAAGCAGACTTCGGTCAGGTCGTGGAGCCCCAGACTCGGAAAAGTGACTTGGGGGCTGCCGTTTTCGATGCCGAGCACCAAACACGCCACAGAAAGGCGTGCGTCGTCACGGAAGCTCGTGAAGGACGCCGTGGACTCGTCGGACATGCCGGATTCCGAGCATGCTCGGCTCCAATATCTGGTTCAAGCTTGGCCTGGACGGTACTCGCAGACGACGTACGATTGTTCGGAAAAACGCTACGCCCAAATTCCATAAATAGCGCTCTCTTTCGAGCTGTAGCGCTGCTCCCGCTCTGCTATTCGATGGCCCGCGTTCGTATCAGAGGGCCTGGACAACGAACATCGAAGACCGATCTAGCCCCGAGAGAACTCATGTTTTCAATAGCGTGTCGACGACTTTTCGTGGGTGCAATGCTTGGCTCGTTCCTGATCGGCTGCGCCGAGGAACGATCTCCCATCAACCGCGTGCAACCGGAGGCCTTGGCCAAGTCCTTCTTCGTTGGAAAGGACTTGCGAGGCACGGCCGACGACCCCGAGTTCTATAAGCGGGGAACGGTGATCGATGTCGGCTACGGCGCGGCGCAGGACGGGCTCTTCACCTCGACCTACGCGCAGCCGGTGTCGCGCATTCGCTGGGAGATCACGGAGGAGCGGATCAATGCGCGCCTCTCCTACGAGCGCATCTCGGGCACGGATGACAAAGGCAACGCGCTCAATGGCGTCACTCCGAAGGCTGCGAACGACGGGCAGATCGTGGCTAGCTATGCCGTCTCCAGTCACTTCGACATTCGGCACGAGTACAACCCGCAAACCGGCGAAGAGCTGAACGTCATCGTCGAAAACTCGGCGGATCGGCCCTGGTACGACCGCGAATATTTCCGGGTCGACTGGTCCAAGAACCTGGTCACCGACGCGTATGACTACGACACGCTCTCGATGATGGGCGTCTACGGCGGCATCGAGTATCAGCCCGTCTCCTACACCATTCTGGATCCCAAGCACCCCGACGCGCCGCACTTCGACGCCAAGGCCGGCTATTTCGACGTCACCAACAAGGTCTACGCATCGCCGAAGCTGGTCGACCTGTCCGGTTTGGGTGTGGGCATCGACAAATTCCCGGCGTGCATGCTCTCGGCTTCGTTCCGCGGCGGCACCGACCCCTACGGCAACTGCAACCCGACCGAGATCACGATTCGTGATTCGTATCGGCTGGTGACCGACACCGATTACGAGCCCGCCGATCACGACGGCGTGCGCTTCCAGGTGCTCGGTGCGTTCAACTTCAACTACCGGCGCGGGTACGAGCGCAACTACGGCATGCTCGACCAGCATTGGACGCGCTTCCTCTCGCGCTACAACCTGTGGGAGCGTAGCCATTACTACACCGACCCCGAGCAGATGACCGGCTCGGTGCCGTGCGCTACGAAGGAAACGACCGAAGATCCAACCGGCGATCCCGCTGCTGATCCCAACCGCGACCTGGACGCGGACGGTACGGCGGACGAGTGCGCCCAGGCGGGCGCGGGTTCGCAGTGCGACGTGTTCAAGCGTCGCTGCACGCTGCCCTATGCCCAGCGCACCGCGCGTACCATTCCCTGGTACATCGCGGGCGATACGAGCGTCTTCGAGCCCACGAGCTGGGCCGTCGAAGAGTGGGATTTGGCTTTGAAGACCGCGGTTCAGACCGCGCGCCTGACCGAGTGCAAGCACACCGGCGCAGCAGATTGCGACACTCGCTTTCCGATGTGGCGTGGTCAGCAAGACGACAACGACGAGGCCGTGCGCATCTCGGCCGAGCTGAACGCCTGCCACCGCAGGCGCGGTTGGACTGCTCCGGAATGCGACGAAGCCGCGCGCGAGGCCGCCAAGGCGGTGGCCAGCGAGCGCGGTAATCCGTCGGACGCGAGCACGCTCGCCATCGCCGAGGTCGCGACCCTGCCGCCAGTGCTCGTGCTGTGCCACAACCCGGTTACCAGCGACGACCACCCGGCCTGCGGTGAGGCGGGCCTCGCGCCGCGGCTCGGCGACCTTCGCTACAATACGGTTCTCGCCATCCCGAACCCGCAGGTGCCGAGCGCCTGGGGCATCATGACCGACGGCGACGACCCGCTCACGGGCGAGAAGGTCGCGGGCTCCATGAACATTTGGACCCACGTCACCGACCTCGCCGCGCAGCAGCTCGTGGATTTGGTTCGCTACGCGAACGGCGAGCTTGCGACCGGGGACATCACCAACGGCAAGTACGTTCGGGATTTCGCGCTGGCCAGCAAGCTGTCGGCGCGCGGCGCGCTGCCGACGATTCCCAAGTCCGAGATCACCCAGCGGCTGTCCGCAGCCAGCGAGCTCACACCCAAGGATTTCGAGCTGCTGACCGAGAAGGCGCCTCCTCCGGAGGTCGAGCAGATCTTGCGCAGCGGGATGGTGCGCGCGCTGGACGTTCAAGCGCGCAACGACATCGCTTCGCCAGGGCTCGCCAAGCTGCAATCGGTCATGAATCGGGCGCGCGGGACCGACGTGGAGACGCAGCTCTTGAATCCCGCGATGTTCCAGCTCGCCGGCATGTCGAGCAGCTTGGCCGCGGGTGATCAAGCCATTCAGCTGGCGTCGCCGCTGGCGCTGAACAACCCGCTGCTCCGCTCGCGCCTGCGCGAAGTGAAGGAGAATGCGCTGGCTGCGCGCGGCGCCTGCATCGTGAGTGAAGCGCCCGAACCGTCGTCACTCGCCGGCGTAGCCGATATTCTGAAGCGCAAGTTCCCGCCGGGGGAAGGTGAGACGGCCTCGCAGCGCGACCAGCGCTACCAGCGCATGTTCCAGTACGTCCAGCGTCGCTACACGTACGCGGTGCTCGCGCACGAAATGGGGCACTCGGTGGGCTTGCGCCACAACTTCGTGAGCAGCTCGGCACCGCTCTTCTACCGTCCGCAGTACTGGCAGCTTCGTACTCAGAACGGGAAGATGACCACGGCCTGCACCGACGCGGTCGATGATGGCCAGAGCTGCGTGGGGCCGCGCTACTGGGATCCTCCGACCGACGAGGAGCAGTCGCAGCTGATCTGGATGTGGATGCAGTCCACGGTGATGGATTACCCGGGTGAGCTCACGCAGGACATGCTCGGCCTGGGCGCCACCGATTTCGCCGCGGCGCGCTTCTTCTACGGCGACAACGTCTCTGTCTACACCGACCCCAAGTACAAAGCGGGTACCTCGATTGGTCTCGGCATCGCGCAGGCCACCGACAACTTCGGAGGTTTGTTCGGTATCAAGTACCAACTCGGTCGGAACCAATTCCACTACTCTCAGCTTCAGCGTAACTTCGGCGTGATCAAGGATTGTTACTCGTCGAGCGCGAGCGCGCCCAGCACTTGGAACACCGAAGTCGACGGAGACTTCGATCCGGTCCTCGATGGGCACGTCGTCTCCGTCGCCGGCAAGGCGACCAAGTGCCGGCAGCAACCGGTAGACTATGCTCGCTACCGTGATTTGCGCATGCCCACGAGCGCGGAGACCGACGGCGCCTACCGCGGTAGCCCGAACGTGGGCTTCGGTGGCCAGCAGCGCGTTCCGTACAGCTTCGCCAGCGACCACTGGGCGGATCTCGGCAACGTCTCGGTGCTACGTCACGACAACGGCGCCGATCCGTACGAGCAGGTCCAATTCCTGATCACCACTCAGGAAATTCGCCACATACTCGACAATTACCGGCGCGATCGCTCGACCTTCAGCGTGCTCGAGGCGAGCAATCGCTCCTTCTCCCGCTACAACGAAAAGCTGCAGGGTATGGCGGCGGGCATGGGCTTCCTGGCCTCGATCTACAGCGATCTGGCGCTCAACCAGGGCTACGCTTTCGATTCGCTCTGGCCGCTGGTAGTGAACTCGAACGCGCGCGAGAACATGCTCGCAGCGACGGTCGCGTTCGACCATTTCACGCGACAGCTCGCGCGCCCCGAGCCTGGCGACCACTTCTTTCGAGCCGCCGCCTTCCAAGATCCGGTGCTGCGCTCGGCCAGCGATCCCGATGACTACGGCCCGGATGACGGCGCGAAGCCGAACGTGGTGGTTCCGAACGGCGCGACTGGCTACCTGCGCGACGTTGGGTTTGGCGGCCACCCGCTGGAAAATACCCTGTCCTCCACCCACGGCGATTTCGACGTCGAGTACACCGAGAACGCCGGCTCCTACTACGACAAGATCAACACCGCGCTGCTGTTCGCGGAGTCGGAGGATCGCTTCGTCAGTCAGTCGCGGCGCGACTTCTACGATGCGCGCTTTCGAGCCGTGGGCATGGCCGACGTTCTCGGTCAGGGCTTCCGTCGCGTGATCGCCAACTCGCTCACGGGCGACCGCTCGCTGCTGGCGCCGCGCGTAGAGGCCGATGCCAAGGGTATGCCGCTCTTGGATGCGAGCGCAGACACCTCGCTCGATCCGAACGCGCGGCTCTACCCGGCCCGCCCGCTCGGTTGGCCCAGCTTCTGGCCCGCCAACGGGCCCGAAGTCTGCTTCCCGAGTAACGGTCGCAACGCTTGCAGCAGCTTTACGACTGGGCTCCCGCTCGATCCGGTCGCGCCGACGAACTCGGCGCCGATCGACCCGCAGATTGGCTGGGAGGTTCAAAAGTTCATGATTGCGTGGACCGTCGCGCTGATCAAAGCCAACGAAAAGACCAACTGGGTCGACATGATGCGGCTCTACCGACTGGGCAAGGACGCGAGCCCGGAGATCGATCAGCGCGTAGAGTGGCAGGATCCGATTTCGGGCGAAGTCTACTACGCCCGTAGCTTCGGCACGGAATGCCTGTTCGGCGACGCCGCGAACGGTTGCGCCGGAGGCAAGCTGGTCGAGAAGGGCATCGCGGCGCGCGTCCTGGAATATGCCAACGAACTCACTGCCAAGGGTTATCAACTCGATGAGGTGATGTATCCGGCGCAGGGCCGCTACCCCGCGGGCTTCAACGCGAGCGGGCGCGCCATGTTCATGCGTCATCCGAGCGGCGAGCCAATCGTGAAGGCGGATCCGGCCGTGAAGGGTATCTCACCGCTCGGAAACAGCTTGGTGGCGATCGCCGACTGCGATCAGAACGTTAACCCTGCCTGCAAGCCGGTGACCATCAACCAGAATCACTCGGCTTACGAGCTCAGGAATTACAAGTCGGTGCCGGACTATCTCTGGCAAGCTGGCCGCGTGTACGGCTTGTTCGATCCACCGAGCACTCGGGGCACTTACTGATGATACGTGCCGCGCGGGGCGCGGCGGCGGTGGCCGCTGCGCTCCTGCTCACGGCGCCGCTCGCGCTGGCGCTTTCGTGCGCGTCTCAGCCGCTCGATAAATCCGGCGGATCCAGCGGTCGCAGCTCGACTACCGGTGGTTCCACGAGTGCTGAGACGGGCGGCTCAGGGGGCGAACCGGGCCCCACCGGCGGCGGGTCGACTACCGGCGGTGTTGGTACGGGTGGCGACCCCATCACCCACCCGGGCGCGCTGCTGTTCGACGCGGTGCACGTCTCGAGCGACGCCGAGGCCGAGCATTTTCAGCGAGCCACTACGGAAGTGGATTTCGGCGACGAGGCCGTCGCGCGCGCGACGCTGTTCGTCGAGCTCGAATCGCCGTGTTTTCCCTTCGACAAATGGACGCGCGCGTCCATCCCCGCCGGTCACAGCTGGCCGGAAAAGTGCGATGCCTTCGACCGCGGTTTCGAGCTGGCGCTCGACGAGCCCGAGTTCGGAAGCGATAGCCCGCCCGGCCTGGAGCTGGGTCGTGCGATCACGCCGTTCGGCGGACCGCTCTCGATGCAGTTCGACGTCACCGACGCGGTGAACGGACTCGCCGGCAAGCACCAGCTGTCGGTGAAAATCGGCACCTGGCCAGACCCCGAAGGCAAGGTGAGCGGCGCCAAGGGCGAATGGATCGTCAGTGCGTGGCTCGATCGCGAGCTCGGTACGCCACCGCGACGAGTGCTCGCCGTAATTCCGCTCGCCTACGGCAGCGAGCTGACCGCAAGCCGGCAGCCGATCGCGTTCGAGGCGCCGAGCGGCGCCGGCAGCGCGCGCATCGACTACCGAGTGACCGGCCACGGCGGCGCCGCAGCGAGCGCACACTGCATCGGCCCAGCGGAGGAATTCTGCCGCCGGCAGCACTCGCTCTACGTCGATCAGCAATTGGTCGACGAATTCGAGCCGTGGCGCACCGATTGCTCGACCCTGTGCACCATCGAGCACTACGAGTCGTCACTGCTCAGTATCGACTATTGCGCCCAGAACCCGTGCGGCGCCACCAGCAGCGTGCGTGCTTCCCGCGCCAACTGGTGCCCGGGCAGCGTCATTGACACACACGTGGTCGAAGCAACGGCGCTGGCCGTGCCGGGGTCCCATGAGTTCAGCTGGAGCATCGACCAGGTGGTCGAGGGCGGCAGCTGGTTGCTCTCGGCCACCTACTACGCTTTCGAATGACTACTTCACTCATCTCGTTCGCTAGTTTGGCGCTGGCGCTGGCGCTGGTCGCAGCTCCGAGCTCTGCTCACGGCGCGGGTGGCCTCGATCAGGGCGTTCAGCCCGCTGCCAGCGAAGCGGCTTCTGACGCGGAGCGGCGGCCCTTTCACGACTCGGTGCTGATCTGGGACCACTCGGTCACCACGCAAACGCTGGGCATTGGTGCGGACTATCAAAGCCGCAATCCAACGTACGAGATGACGCTTCGCTTGGCGCCGCGCTACTACTTGATCGACGACGCGGCGCGGAGCCTGAGCGTGCGAGCCGACGTACGACTGGTGCGCGAGTTCACCAATAGTGACACCACCACCGAGCGAGGTGAGTGGGACTTCGCGGACAGTGAGCTCTCGCTGCTGGACGCCGAAACCATCGCCGCGACGTCGCAAAACCGCACTCAGCTCGTGTTGCGCGCGCCCATTCTCACCTTTCCGACATCGAAGGCGAGCGCGCTGGGCGGTCGGATTCTCGGGCTCGGGGCTGGGGTCGGCCTCGACCAATACCTGACTTTGCGCGGCGAAACGGCCAGTGTCCTGCGGGCGGTCCTGGTCCGCCCGCGCGTCAACTACAGCTATGAGTTTGTCGATGCGAAGGTGGCCACCAATGATCGCATCGATCGCATTCGTCTCGACTCCGACGGTCGCAGCGCGCCGAGCGATCAACTGAGCGGCGCGGCCTTCACCCAGCACCAGCTCAACCTCTCCGCGCGCGCCGACCTCGAGCTCGCCCGCTCGCTCACGTTCGTGAGCGAGTTCGGCATGCGCTACGGCTATCGCTACCGGCAGCGCGAGGCCGTAGAAATGTGCCTTTCGACCGGATGCGCCGAGGTGCCGGGTCGGGCGGACGCGACGCGCTGGGGCGTCTCCACGTTGTTCGCCGTGTCTCTCGACTACGAAATCAATCACACCTTCGAGCTGAGCGCCGGCTACCTCAATCTTTCTCCGCAGCTTGGCGCCGATGGTCGTCGGCGCAGCGTCTTCTACAGCCCCGAAGCTCGCGCCTTCCTCGCGCTCGGCATTTCTCTCGATTCCTTGTACCGACAGCTACGAGGGCAAACGACCGATGAGCCCTTGCGCAGCGCCAACCGCGCGCTTTCTGCGCGTTTCTGAGGCGCCGGGCGCGCTTGCTCAAGATCAGCTTCACTGCCTAGTAAAGTTAAGATTGATTGTATCGGCGCGCAGTTCTGTGCGATCTGGAGTGCATCGTTTTTCGGCCCTCTGGAACCTGAACTCGGCGCGGTATGTTCATTCCCGAAGTCGACAATTTACGGTGTTTTCTGGCGGCCGCCCGCCTTTTGAATTTCCGCTCGGCCGCCCGCTCCGTGGCGCGCTCTCCAGCTGCGTTGGGTCAACGCATTCGCCAACTGGAAGACGAGCTGGGCACCAAACTGTTCCACCGAACCACGCGCGCCGTCGTGCTCACCGAAGCTGGGTTGAACCTCGTCCCGCACGCGCGGCGCGCGCTCGATGCCATGACCGAGTGCGCGCGCGCCGTGCAGGGCGACGTGACGACGCCCATCGAGCTGGTGATGGGGACTCGTCACGAGATTGGTATCTCGTGGCTCGTGCCGATGCTCGCGCAGCTCAAGGCACGCCACTCCAAGTTGACACTGCACCTCTACTTCGGCTCAGGGCCCGATCTGGTGCTGCGTGTGCGTAGCCTCGGCATCGACTGCGCGGTCACCTCGACGCGCATCACCGACACCAAGCTCGACTCCATTCGGCTGCACGAAGAGCGCTACGTATTGGTCGGACAAGCCAAGCTACTACAAGAGCGCCCGCTTCGGAACGAAGTAGACGCGAAGCGTCACACGCTGCTGGACACCACGGAGGACCTGCCCTTGTTCCGCTATTGGCGCGATGCGCCACATGCGCTGGACAGCATGGAATTCGGGGAAGTGCTGCGAGTGGGTACAATTGCCGCAATCCGACTCCTGGTCCTGCAGGGCCAGGGTGTGGCCGTGTTGCCGGAGTTTTTCGTTGCCCGCGATTTGCGTGCCGGAGACTTGGTAGAGATCTGCCCCGAAGTGACTCCCCTGACCGACTTTTTGCGACTAGTGTTTAGAGCGGACGATCCCAGGCGAAGTTTGTATGCTGCGCTGGCGACGACCATGAGCAGCATGGCGCTGCAATGACAGCTGGCTAAACTCAGATTGTGTAGCGCCCCGATACTAAACAGTTCAAAAGTAACAGTTCGCGTGTAAAGAAGAAAACTGCGACATTCCGCCCGCCCGCAGCTCCCCACTCTCCACAATTTTTCATGCGAGCTCGGAGCGAGTACTGGCCTCTCCCATGCAGGTGATGAACATGCGTAGAATCAGCAGCTTCGTTCTCGGTGTCGTAACCACGGTGGCGCTCTCAGCGTGCGGAAGTGACGAGGGCACCGGGAAGGGCACGGGGGGCAGCAGCGCGGGCGGCAACTCGTCGATGGGTGGCGTCGGTACGGGCACCACGGGCGGAACGGGCACGGGTACCACGGGCGGTAGCAAAGCGACGGGGGGTACGGGCGGGACGTCCGGTAACGCCTGTCAGAACGCGTGTCAAAAGTTGCTCGGCGCCAAGTGCGGCGACATCACGGCCGCCGACTGTACCGATGGCTGCGACCCGGGCACCGCCTGCGTGGCGGAGTCGGATGCATTCTACGGTTGCATCAACACCAAGGGCACCGTCAGTTGCGATGCCACGAACACTACGGTCGCGGGTTGCGCCACCGAAGACACTGCGCTCGGCGTGTGCACGGTGTGCCTGCCACACACCGGCGACACGGATTGCGCCACGTGCACGCGCTCCACGTGCTGCGCCGAAGTAAAGAGCTACATTTCAGCGGCCGACGTCAGTGGGTACGACGCCTGCATCACGCCCTGCCAGGACCAAGACTGCGTGGACGCCTGTGCCAAGCAGTACCCTCTGGCCGGCAAGGCTGACGCCTCGATCGACACCTGCCAGGGTAAGTCCTGTGTAGATTCCTGCGTCTGTGGGGCGGATGCTACTGATTCGGCTTGCGTCGCCTGCGTCAAGACCACCTGCTGCGCCGACTTCGCGAAATACGTAACGGCATCGGATGCGGGCGCGTTCAGCACCTGCATTGGTGCTTGCGCAGACACGGACGCGGCCTGCTTCGACGCCTGCATCACAGAGTTCCCGATCGCCGGTCCAGCGTATGAGTCTCTGATCACCGGTTGCGTCAGTAATGACTGCGCAACTTCCTGCGGCGGCTAGCGTTTCAGGTAGCGATCAACGCGGTGGTGATAACTGCAGCTGCGCGGCCAGCGACTCGTAAGTGCTGAGCCGCGCATCACCCACGCGGTAGAAAAGGCGAAAGAAGTCCGGCAGCGGCTTGATGTGCGGAAACAGCACCACCAGCCGCCCAGCACGAAGGTCCCCCTGAATCAGGTACTTCGGTAGCACCGCGACGCCGTCCCCCGCGAGCACCGCGCTGCGAATGGCCGCGACCGTGCCCATGTAGGAGAAGCGGGAGAAGCGCAGCACGCGTTTGCCCGCTGCTTCGCGAAAATAGGCGAACAGCGAGAGCATGGGGTCGACATCGACCAGCGTGTGGTGCGCTGCGTGCTCGAAGCGGCTGAGCGGTTTCTTTTCGAGCAACTTCGGGCTCGCGACCAAGAGGTACTCGTGACGGCACAGCTTGATGCTGCCAATCAACGAGTGGCTGGCGCGCATGGAGCCGACCGAGCAGCTGATTTCGCGCCCGACCAGGCGCGCGAGTAGATCCGATCCAGAGCCAAAATATAGATGAATGGTGAGGTGCGGCAGGCTGCGGCGCAGGCGCGGCAGCAGCGGCACGATCCAGGCCATGCCGAGTTCGTGCCGCGTTCCCAGGACCAGCTCCGAGGGTTCCGGACCGCCGCCACCGCGCCCGGAATGCAAACACTGAGCGAGCTCGGACAGAGCCTTCTCGGCAGAAGGCAAGAACGCTAGACCTGCAGCCGAGAGCGACACGCGGCGCCCGTTGCGATCGAAGAGCGTGCGTCCGAGCTGACCCTCCAGGCGCGCAATGCGTTGGCCCACGGCGGCCGGCGTCAGCCCGACCTCACGCGCGGCGCGACTGAAGCTCAGCAAGCGCGCAGCGGACACGAAACAACGCAGAGAGTCAGGATCCGGAAGGTCCACGCGCTGACCGAATGAGAGAGTGGGCGTTACGGAGGCGAAGCATTGCCGTGGTCGGGTCCGGAGCCCCCGCGCGACGAAGAGAAAGCGTAGCGAGCATCGATATTCAACACTGAAGCAATGAGCGTCAAACTGACCATCTTTCTTGAACCCTCGCGGGTGTATTCTCGACGCGGCGGCAAAGGCCGCTACTCCGGGATGGAGCTCCCTCGATGCGATCCGCTTTCGCCCTTCCGCAGCGCGCGGCGTTGACTCTGCTCACAGCCCTACTTCCCGCGGCGTTCGCCTGCAGTTCCAGTTCATCGGGGGCGCCGGGGGGGACCTCGGCGACTGGCGGCCTGTCGGGAGTGGGCGGCACCCATGTGCTGTCTGGTGGATCTTCATCTGGGCAGGGCGGAGGCGTAGGCATTACCTTCGGCGGCTCGGGCTCGGTAGGGGGTGCGGCTTCCGGAGCCGGCGGGACGTGTACGGAGCCCGGCGGCTGCCGCGTCGGCTGTGGCAACGGAAAGGTCGAGTTGAAGCTCGGCGAGGTGTGCGACGACGGCAATAGCCAGTCCGGTGACGGATGCTCGTCCGACTGCAAGACAGTCGAGACCAGCTATGCCTGCCCGGAGCCAGGCAAGCCCTGCGTTAGTCTCGTGCGCTGCGGGGACGGCAAGTTGGGCGGCGCCGAAACTTGCGACGACGGCAACGTGGCCGCCGGTGATGGCTGCGCCGCCGACTGCAAGCTCGAGTCCGGTTGGGACTGCCCGACCCCGAGCGTCCCGTGCGTTCCGCATTGTGGCGATGGCGTGCTCAACGGTGCCGAGCAGTGCGAGGCGCCGAACGTCGGGCACGGCTGTTCCGCGGATTGTCTGCTCGAGCCCGGCTACGTCTGCGACTCACCCTCCGGTTCGCCTGGAAAACCCGCGGTTTGCCACCTCACCCGCTGCGGTGACAAAACCGTGGAGGGCAGTGAGGCGTGCGACGACGGCAACGCGATCGACGGAGACCGTTGCTCGGCGAGCTGCACGCTCGAACCAGATTGCTCGAGTGGCACCTGCGTTTCGAAGTGCGGAGACCACGTGAAGCTGCCGCCCGAGGAGTGCGACGACGGCAACACGCGTGACGGCGACGGCTGCAATCACGACTGCAAGCAAGAGCCTGGCTTCGCTTGCAAAGACACGACGTCGAACCCGCCAGCTCAGCTGAACCTTCTGGTCACTTATCGCGACTTCAACAGCTTTCCGATCGGGACGGCGCTTCGTCACCCTGACTTCGAGCCGGAGCTCGAGGGTCCGACGCGCACGGTGGGTCTCGTGAAGGCGGCGCTCTCGGCGGATGGCAAGCCGGTCATCGATGGCCGCTGCAGTGAGCTGCAGCCCGCGTCGTTCACCGATGCGACGCTCTGCCCCAACGGGCAAATGCTGACCACTTCGGCAAACTTCGACCAATGGTACCGCGACACCGCTTCGGTCAACGTGGTGATCCCTGGCGCGCTCTTGTTGCCGCGCCTGGCCAACGGGTCGTACGTGTTCGACTCGGCTCCGGGTGGCTTTTACCCCATCGATGGCAAGGGCTTCACTGCTGCGCCGGCCAAGGAAAGCACCGCGGTCGCCGACGCCGTGGTCAACGATGGGCTCCCGCACGACTTCGGCTTCAGCACCGAGATTCGCTATTTTTTCCAGTACCGCGGCGGCGAGACGCTCGCGTTCAGCGGCGACGACGATCTCTGGATCTTCGTGGGGCGCAAGTTGGCGCTGGACGTGGGAGGGCTGCACCCGCGCGCGGAGTTCTCGCTCAACCTCGATGCCAGCGCTACCGCGCTCGGGCTAACCCGCGGCAGCCTGTACGAGATTGCGCTGTTTCATGCCGAGCGCCATAGCGCCGGTTCGAACTTCAAACTCACGCTGACCGGCTTCGCGCCCAGCTACACCGCGTGCACTCCGGCCTGCGGCGACGGCGTCGTGGTGGCGCCGGAACAATGCGATCTCGGCGCGGCCATGAACACCGGCGGGTACGGCGGCTGTACGGCGGATTGCAAGCGCGGTCCGTTCTGCGGTGACAAGGTGGTGCAGGCGGGTAACGAGGCTTGCGACGACGGCGTGAACTTGACGACCTACGGCACCGAAGGCAGCGCTGGGTGCGCTCCGGGCTGCGTGCTGAGTGGCTACTGCGGTGACGGCAAACTCGACGGCCTGTTCGGCGAGCAATGTGACCTCGGTAGCGCGCAGAACACCGGCGGCTACAACGCTTGCACGAAAGATTGCGAGCTCGGGCCGCGCTGCGGGGATGGCAAGTTGCAGAGCGAATTCGGCGAGAAGTGCGACGATGGCAACACCGTCAGCGGTGATGGCTGCGGCTTCGATTGCCAGCCCGATTTACGCTAAGCGAGCGATTCCGTTGGAAAAGACGCCGCTCGTCCGCGGTGCCTATCTTTCCCGATAAAATCACCAGGAATTCGTGGTCTTAGTTTCTGTCTGTTTTAATGGAACAAAGTGAAGTGGCGTGCTTGGCTTCGGCATGCGCCGGGATTTTCGCTTCCGCCTCTTGCTCGTGGTCGCTGCTCTGCTGGCCGCGCTTTCTACACCAACGCCAGCGTGGGCCGAGCTCAGCTTGCTCAACGCTTCTTATGACGTCACGCGTGAGCTGTACAAGGACATCAACGCGGCGTTTACCGTGGAGTGGAAGAAGCGCTCGGGACAAGAGCTCGTCGTTCGACAATCTCACGCGGGTTCGAGCGCGCAGGTGCGCGCGGTGATCGAGGGCCTGGAAGCGGACGTCGTGACCTTGAACCAGGCCATGGACATCGACACTATCGCCAGTAAGTCCGGGCTGCTCTCGCCGGACTGGTCGCAGCAGCTACCGAATCAGAGCGTGCCGTTCACCTCCACGATCCTGTTCGTGGTGCGCAAAGGCAACCCCAAGCAGATCCGGGACTGGGCGGACTTGATCAAACCCGGTGTGGCGCCCGTGATCCCGAACCCAAAAACGTCGGGCAACGGCCGCTATAGCTATCTTGCGGCCTGGGCCTATGCCACCAAGCGTTCCGGCGAGAACGAGGCGCCCGCGCGCGAATACTTGAAGGCGCTGTTTACGGCCGTTCCAGTGCTCGACACGGGTGGGCGCGGCGCGACCGTGACCTTCACCGAGCGCGGCATCGGCGATGTTCTTTTGACCTTCGAGAACGAAGCCAAGCTCATCGCGAGTCGCCCCGCCTCGGAATTCGAAATCGTGCTGCCCTCGCTGAGCATTCTCGCCGAAAACCCGGTGGCGCTAGTGGAGAAGGTGGCTGCGAAGAGAAAGACCTCTGCGGTGGCTCGGGCTTACCTCACGTTCCTGTATTCTCCGGCAGCGCAAGAGATCGGCGCGCGTCACTTCTTCCGTCCGATCGATGCCGGCGTGCTCGCCCGACACGCTGCGGAGTTTCCCAAGCTATCGCTGGTTTCGATTCGAAGTCTGGGCGGCTGGCGGGCGCTGCAGGCCAAGCACTTCGCGGACGGCGCCTTGTTCGATCAGCTCTATCGCAAGCATTGATTCGCAGAACGGCGTTCCGCTGCGCTCGTACCACTCGCACGAGATCGGAAAACTAGAGTCAGGGCGGTGGAGCGATCTTTTTTCCGCCTGGGTTGAACGGAGGGCCCCACTCAAGGCCGGACGCTGACGGTCAGCGACGCGCTGCTTGCCACATAAACTCCCCTCGAAGCCCGGGTCCGCCCCGCCGTCGGATCGATCGTCGATGCCGGCAGAGCCGCGTTCGACTCCGATCGAATTCGAGGAGGTCTTCGAAGCGTGGTTCAATCGAGTCTCGAGTTGGGTGCGTGCGCTCGGTGGTCCGGAGTCGGATCAGGAAGATCTGGTTCAGGACGTGTTTCTGGTCGTGCACCGGCGGCTGGCCGACTTCGACGGCAGGAACATGGCGGGCTGGCTGTATCAAATCGCGCGCCGCCGGGTGCGCGACTTTCGGCGTTTGCACTGGATACGACACGTTCTCGCGCGGCGGGTTCCGCTCTCGAACAACCTCTTGAAGGCCGGCCCTGGCCCCGCTGACTACCTCGAGACTCAAGAGAAAGCGCGGGAGCTCGAGGCCATGCTCAGCACGTTGAACCCCGATCAACGCGCGGCGTTCGTACTACTCGAAATCGAAGGCTACAGCGGAGAAGAGATCGCTCGGCTGCAGAGCGTGCCTCTGAACACGGTTTGGGCACGCATCTACAAAGCCAGGAAGCGGCTGCAGCAGCAGCTCGAGCTGCGTCAAGCGCAGCCCGGTAAAAGCTCTGGCCGTTGACGCTCAGAGCGGCTGCTGCTGTCGGCTGCGGAAGCTGTCGCTGAGCAGCACCGTGCGAATGAGGCTCGGCAGGCTGCCGCCGCTCGCCTGCGAGCGCCCGGAGAGGTAGCTCGCCCAAGCCGGGTCGTCCGCTTGGTTCACCAGGCGACCGATGGCGTAGCTCATGAACTTCTTGGTCGCGCAGATTGGGAAGCGCGCATCGTTGGCCAAGATGTTGCCGAGCTCGATGGCGCCGTTGAACGCGCGTCCATCGGGCAGCGTCCCGGTCGCGTCGACCGCGGCGGAGCCGTCCTGCGTTCTGTAAACGCCGATCGCGTCGTAGTTTTCCAGGCCAAAGCCGATCGGATCCATCAAGGTGTGGCAACCCGAGCAGTTCGGATCAGCCCGGTGCTGTTCCAAACGTTGGCGCAAGGTCCCGCTGGTCGCGTTCTCCGGCAGCGTGGGCACGTCGGGTGGTGGCGGCGGGACGGTGTCGCATAGCAAATGACTGAACACGAACTCACCGCGCCGCACGGGAGAAGTCCGCGAGGCGAAGGAGGTGTTCGTGAGCAGGGCGCCCAGCGTCAACAGACCCGCGCGCGGCGCGTTGCTCGTGTCGACGCGCACGAATTGAGTGTTGCTCGCGCCGGAAGCGCTGAGGCCATAGTGGCTGGCCAGCGCCGTATTCGCGAACGTGAACTTGGCGTTCAGCATTTCGGAGACGGGGCGCGTGCCGCGCAAAAAGTCTTGTACGAAGCGAGTGGCTTCGGTCTCCATGGCTTGCGCGAGCGCGGGAGTGAACTTCGGGAACTTGGTTGCGTCGACTTCGTGCGTGTCGATATCGCGGTAGTCGAGCCAATGGCCGGCAAAGCCGTCGAGCAGGTTGTCTGCGCGCGGATCGGCGAGCATGCGCTCGACCTGCGCTGCGACCTGCTCGTCGGTGCCGAGCTGGCCGCTGTCAGCGGCCTGGTTCAGCGTGTCGTCCGGCATGGTGCTCCACAGCGCGTACGAGAGGCGTGTGGCGAGTTCGAGCGGGGTCAGGCGCCGCACCGCTTTGCTGGTCGGATCCGGATCGATCTCGAGCTTGAAAATGAAGAACGGTGACATCAACACCGCCGTCAGCGCCGAGCGCAGCCCTTCGCTGGCCGTGAGCCCGAGCTCGCGTGCCTTGGAAAGCGGGGTCATCAGCGCTTGAAGTTCGTCTGCGGTCACCGGGCGCCGCCACGCCCGCCGCACGAAGGCGGTGAGCACGGTTTGGGCGCAAGTGTCGCCGGCCGTTTCGACGTTGCAGGTTATGATACGACCTTTGCGCGTGGCGTCCGCGGCGAACAGCTCGGTGGTCAGCGCCTGCGCAGCCTTTTCGTACGCTGCCACGTAGGCCGGAGAAAGGCTGAGCGCCGAGCCGACGGTGTCGAAGTCGCCGCCCAGATCGTCCGCAGGAAAATCATTGGCCGGAGACTGTGTGGTGCCCAGAAGATCGCGCACCGTGTTGTTGTACTCGGCGTGATTCAAGCGCCGCGCTACGACGAAACCGGGGTTGGCCGGCGGCGTGAGCACGGTCGGACTGCCCCCGGTGCCCGTGGCAGTTCCGCCGTTCGACGGTCCGCCGCCAGCGGTCGCGCTGCCGCCTGCGCCAGGCGTGTTGCCGGTCGACCCAGTGCTCGTCGCGCCGCCTGAGACCGTTCCGGGCCCTGCCCCGGTTGCGGTCCCCGCACCGGTGCCGGCGCCGCCGTTGCCGGTGTTGTTGCCCGCGCCGACGCTGCCGGAAGCGTTCTGGTTCGCGTTACCGGGATCCTGAATGGTACCGGAGCAAGCCAGGGTGAGGGAAAAGCCAGCGAAGCAGCTAGCTCTGAGGAGGCGCGTCACTTGTTCCATACGATCGCTTCCTTCCCGTCATCGCCGAACGCAGTCACCTTGACGCCGTACAGGCTGAGCAAGGTGATGAAGAAATCACCGAATGTCTTGACCTTGGTGTAGTCGCGATTGACTGGGAAACGCACGTGCCGATCGGGCGTGACCAGCCCACCTAACCTGCCGGCGAGCAGAATCGGCTTGTCGTCGTGGTTGTGCCGGTTGCCGTCCGCCAAATCACTGCTGATGAAGACCAACATGTTGTTCAGCAGCGATTGCCCGTCGGAGTCGGTCATGCCCTTCAACTTGCCGAGGAAGGCCGCGATTTGCTGCTGTTTCCAGAGCACCATGGCCCGAAACTTGGCGACCAAGTCGGCTTGCCCCGAGTGATGCGAGACCGAGTGGTCGCCCGCGTCACCACCGA
Source organism: Polyangiaceae bacterium (assembly GCA_035549735.1). Lineage (GTDB taxonomy): Bacteria > Myxococcota_A > Polyangia > Polyangiales > Polyangiaceae > PMG-095. The sequence continues at coordinate 71,670 of DASZQI010000012.1, forward strand.
CCGCAGCGACGTCTGGGATGAAGGCGAGGCTGCGGTTGTTCAGCGCGTCGCCCATCATGAACGTGATGACGCGCGTGATGTCGCACTGGAAGGCGATGGCCATCAGGTTGTGCATCGCATCGAGCTGCTTCTGAAAGTCCAGGCCGGTGCCCGGTGCGGTGGGCACCGTGCACGACACCGAAGTGGGTGTTTGCGCGAGCTCGTTTTCGAGCGTGCGAATGCCGGTGAACAGCTCGTCCACCTTGGCCAGATCCGGCGCGTTCAGGCGCGCCTTGAGATAGGCTTGTTGAGGAACGACTGCGTCGAGCACGCTCTTGCGCAGCGCGCGTCGCTTTTCGGCCTCGGCCGTGCTCACCATCGGATCGCTACCGGCGAACAGGCGGTCGAAGGCCTTCTTTGCGTCGATCTCCTTGCCGAGCGGCGTCGCAGCACCCTGCGGGTAGGACATGGTGCCGTCCGCGTTGGCGACTGCCATGCCGCGCCAGGAGAGGCTGCGCGTGTAGTAGGTGCCGAAAGAGTCCGTGGGGCCCGCGTTCTGCGTGCCGAGCTGCAGCGACGGCAGGCGCGTGCAGCTGCCAATCGCGTCGGCGATCGCCTGATCCACCGACATGTTGGTGATTTGCTGGTTCGCGGTCGGCTTGCGCGCGGTCAACAGCGCACCGCAGCCGATCGCGTGGTCGCCCACCTCGCGTCGGCGCTGTTGATTTTCGAGGCCGCTCACGAAGGTGAGCTCGCTCTTCACGTCCGCCATGGAGGCAATCATCGGCGGCAGCGACCACGCCGAGCCGCTGCCCGTTGCGGTGGGGATGTGCTCCGGAATGTGGTGCCCATTGGGGAACATGTAGGCAAGAAAGCGCTTGGCGGGCGCACAGTCCGCCGCCCTGGCGCGTCTCGAATAGAGCAGCGACGGCAACATGGGCAGCGCGATGCTGAGACCTGCCGTTAAGATCAGCTGCCTGCGTGAAATGGGCCCGGTATGCATAGACGAGTCCTGTCGAGAAACGGCCGAGGTCGAATCGGCGTTCACTTGGATCAGGGCGCCAGCGCGCGTTTCTAGTGCGCATGGAGCCCAGTTTGCGCTCGGCCGAGTTGGCGGAGACCGAGTGACCGTTGCGTTAGTGGGGAAAGGCGCCGACTCCGTGCGGAGAAAAGTGAAACCCCAAGTCGTTACGACGCAATTTCCTGAATGACGGGAATTTTCCCCGCGGACAACACGGTTCGAGCTGCTACCCTGCCGGCCGTGGCCAGTACCCAGCACGTGTTCGAATCCCGCAGCGCGCATCGCGCGTGGCTCACGACCCAGTCGGCGCTTCCGCGCGGCTTTCGTGTAGGGACGACGCGCTTCGACTTCGTTCCATTCGAGGTGTCGAAGCAGGCCAAAATGACACTCACTCTGATTGCGCTCGAGCGCCCTTCGCCCGATTTCGCGGCGGTGTTCACCAAGAACGCATTCCCCGGTGCACCGGTCATCATTGGGCGCAAGCGCCTCGGCTCACCCGGGCTCGGCGCGATTTTGGTGAACAACAAGATTTCGAACGTCTGCGCGCCTGGCGGGGTCGAGGTGAGCGAGGGGTTGTGCCGAAAGGTGGCACGTCTGCTCGATTTTCCCGAGAGCGCGGTGCTGCCGAGCTCTACCGGTGTGATCGGTTGGCGCTTGCCGGTCGAGGCCATGGTTCAGGCGTTGCCGAACGCGGTGAGCGCGCTCTCGGGTGAGTCGATTCTGCCGGCCGCCGATGGCATCGTGACCACTGACCTGTATCCAAAGGTGCGGCGTATCGAGCTCGCTGGCGGCAGCATCGTGGGCATCGCCAAGGGTGCGGGCATGATCGAGCCGAACCTCGCCACCATGCTCGTGTACATCCTGACCGATCTCGCGGTTCCGCGCGAAGCGCTGCGCGCGATGCTGACACGCGCGGTGGATCAGACCTTCAACCGCATGAGCATCGACAGCGACACCAGCACCTCCGACACCGTGGTCGCGTGGAGCTCGAGCGCGGTGCCGGTCAGCGATCTGGGCGCGGTCGAGCGCGCGCTGACCCAGGTTTGCGCGGATCTGACCGAAGACATCGTGCGCAACGGAGAAGGGGTGCACCACGTGATGCGCGTCACCGTGCGGCGCGCGCCGGACGAAGCTACCGCGCGGGCCATTGGCAAAGCAGTGGTGAATGCGCCCCTGTTCAAGTGCGCGGTCGCCGGGAATGATCCGAACGTCGGGCGCCTCGTGCAAGCGGTAGGTAAGTACGTGGGGGCGCATCAGCCGAGCCTCGACCTCTCCCGCATCAACATTCGGCTGGGCGGCATTCCGATCGTGGAGAGCGGTGAGTTTTTGCTGGACCCCTCCAAGGAAGGCGACCTACTTGCTCATTTGCGCGGGGCGGAGTTGTACGCGAGCGCGGAGCCGAAAAACGGCGTGTTCGTCCCGCCGATCGACTTTCCCCCCCATGAGCGCTGTGTCGAAATCGACATCGACTTGGGCCTGGGTTCGGCCGAGTCGAGCGTCCTCGGTGCGGATCTCAGCCACGAGTACGTGAGCGAGAACGCGGACTACCGCAGCTAGTCGTTGGTTTTGTCGGGTTCGGGCCGCTTTAGCGAGCGCGCGATGCGTGCTGCGAACACCGGCAAGGTCACCAACGTGCTCGCCAGTGACCGCGCGAGCTGCGCGGGCGAGGTGCCGTCCGCGCGCACCGCCACTTTCTCACCGGTGGTCAAATCTTCGAGCCCACCCCGGGCGATGGTGCGCGAGCCATCACTGCGAATTTCCACGATCAGCCGAGCCACCACGGGCGGCTCTTCCCCCGGCTCGGCGAGCGGCGCGTTGCGGCTCACCTCGAGCGCGCTGTTCGACTCGATCGCGCGCTGAATCGGTTCGAGCACGCGCTCGCCCGCTCGGCGCGCAGTGGCCCGGCCATTTTCGATCATCTTCTTCAGGGCGTGCCGGTCGAAAGCGGACATGGCGGGAGTGTAGCGCGCTCGCCAAGCCGTGGCCCGCGGCCTACCATCGCCACTCATGGCGATGGCGTCGAAACGCGCGGCGAAAGTGCCTGGCCTCATCACTTTGCTTTCGGCGTTGGTGTGCTCCGGATGCGTGCGCGCCGCGCCCTCCGCCGCGCCCCCGCCTGCGCCCGCTCGCCCCGGGACAGCAATGCCTCCGGCTCTGGTGAACGGCCCGACCGTGCCCGAGCTTCGCACTCGTTCACTGCCGCCGATTTCGGTCGACGATTTTCGCGACGGTATTCGACACTATCAAAACGCGAACGATCGTCGCGACTACGCGCGCCTCGACCCGCACGACACCGTGGCAATCGCCGACAACATTCTGCTTCATCAGCGAGCGAATGGCGGCTGGCCTGAAAATTGGGATCCGTTGCGTGTTCTGTCCGAGCCCGAAAGGGACGCCATTCGGGCTCGAAGCGAGGCGCTCGATACGTCCTTCGACAATCACGCGACCTATCCACAGATCCAGTACTTGGCCGAGGCGTTTGCGCGAACCGGTGACGCCCGTTACCGCGAGAGCTGCCTGAACGGCCTCGAGTTCGTACTCCGCGCCCAATACGAAAACGGCGGGTTCCCGCACTCTTTCCCGAGCCGCGAAGAGTATCGGCCGCACATCACGTTCATGGACGCGGTGATGCCAGGGGTGCTCGCCTTGTTGCGCCGGGTGAGCGAGCGCAATCGTCCCTTCGAGTTCGTGCCCGAGGCGCTGCGAGAGCGCGTCGCGTCCGCACTGTCGCGCGGAGAAAACTGCTTGCTGAGTCTGCAGCTGGTCGTACAGGGCACCCCCACTGTCTGGGCGGGCCAGTACGACGAACACAGCTTGCGACCCACGCTCGGCCGCTCCTACGAGCTGCCGGCCTTGGTCAGCGACGAGAGCGTGTTCGTGGTCGAGTACCTGATGAGCATTCCGGCGCCCAGCCAGGCCGTGACGCGTGCGGTCGACTCAGCGGTGGCGTGGTTCGAGCGCTCGAAGATCACGGGCATTCGTCTCGAGACCGTGAGCGCGGAGCCGGTTCGCTACAAGTACCACACTAGCCGTGAAGACGTGCGCGTGGTCGAAGATCCGAGCGCGCCGGTGGTGTGGGCGCGCTTCTACGAGATCGAAACCAATCGGCCGTTCATGGCCAACCGCGACGGCAAGAAGGTCTATTCGCTGGCTGAAGTGGAGCGCGAGCGTCGCACCGGCTACCGCTGGTACGGTGAATTCGCCAAGCAACTGTTGGCCCACGACTATCCGGAGTGGCGGCGACGCCTCGGCCGCTGAGGCGTGCTGTCAGTTCACGTCGACGAGCGGGACATATATCCCGAGGGTGACACCAGCGTTGAACACGCCCTTCGTCTCGTTGCTCGGGTTCAGTTGAAATGCTGGCGAGTAGCCGAAGGTCGCGCCCAGCACGAGCGGCATGCTGCGGCCCCACCCGGCACCAATGGTCACGCTTGGTGACACAGCATCGGCGACTTCGGGCGTCTTCACGACCGCGCGGTTGTCGTACGCGACGTATTGGCCCAAATCGACCGGGCTGAACTCCAAGTGAAGCCCCGCGCTGCCTTCGCGTCCGACGTGGTCGAAGCCCACCCCGAGCGGCAGCCCGAGCGGGCTCAGCACGGCCGGCTTGGTTCCGCCCACGCGCACGCCGCCGACCAGGCGCAAGGAGCCGCCGAAGGACCAAATATCGTCGCCCTCTCGCGCGGTGCGATCGGTCATCGAGCGGGTCAGAGACTCCAGAATTTTGCTGCGCTGTTCGTGCAGCTGCTCGGCGGTCGCTTCGCCCGGCGCAGCGTAGGTGCGCGAGTACTGCAGTAGTGACCCGAGCAGCAAGAACGCGCGCTGGTGTGTCTCGGCGTACTCGGCGTCGGCGAACACCTGCAGCACGTGCGCAATCGAGGCCACCAGGGCGTTCGAATCGCGCTCCAACGCGGCGTCGATAATGGGCTGCGCGAACGAGAGCCAAGTGGTCGCCGGCAAGGGCTGGGAGGCGTCAATTTGCTCGGGCGCGCGCGGGCACTCGAACTTCAAGGTTTCGACTGGAGCCGGGTCGAGCAGCATGCAGCTCGATGCGAACACCGCATCCACGGCGTGCAATACACGCTGAACCGCGTCGGGCCGCCCCGCCGAATTGGTCAGTGTGGCGACCGCGATCAACTGCGCGGTGAGGGCGCGCGCAGCCGTCTGAGTATCGAGCTCCGGGCCGGCGTAGGCGTCTGCGTACGGCGCGAAATCGCAGTCTGCCACGGTGGTGCCGGGCTTGTCCGGAGCTTCATAGGCGCAGCGGGTGTACGCGAGCACGCCTGCGGCGATGGCGTGCTTGGCTTTCTCGGTTTGCCACTTCACGTCGTCGTAGTGCTTGTCGACCAGCGCTTCCAATGCGCCGACGACCGCGCGCGCGCGCGTGTCGTCCGCGAGTAGCTTGGGCCTAACGATCAGCGGCACGACGATCGCGGTGACCACGAGCGCCGCGCCGACCTCTTCGACCCGTTTCTCGGCGGGGGTGAGCGAGTTTTGAATTGTCATCAGGTAACGCAAGCCGTCCGCGGCGAGCGCGCCCTGCAGCGCATCGTGCGACGTCGCGACGTCCTCCATGCGCAACGGGCGCAACACCTTGCAGGTTTCAGGGAAGGTCGGCTTCGGAAAGGTTCGCTTGCCCGGCAAAGCAGCAGCTGGCGGAGCGGGGGGCGCGCCCGCGACAGCGGGACAGCCGAGCAGTTTCTCCAAGCGATCCTTGATCAGGCGATAGGCTTCCGCCGAGGCGCGATCGGCCACGATTTGCCCAAGAATTTGCAGTGTTTCACCGGCGACGGCGTCCAGGCTTTGTGCGCTCCCGGTGGCAGTGATCCGCCCACTGAGCTGACGCTTTTCGTGATACGCGCGCAGCGCCTGATTCAGTTGGTTCGAGCTAAAGCCTGCTTCGATACGCGATTCACTGCCATCGGGCGGGGGAGGAGGGGAAACAGGCGGCTTGGTCTCGACTGGTTTGGCCGCGCCCTTGGTGCCAACGAGCAGCACGAGACCAGGACACTGGCTCCCCGCTACGCGCGCGACTGGGCGCCATTCGAGCTTGGCGGGACCGCCATCGAGTCGAATTGGCGTGAACCCCTCGGACAGGCCGAGCGACGACACGGCAACCGGTTGGGCTGCGGCGCTCAGATAGGCGGTGCCGCACGAGCCGGTCGCGCAGGGATGCGCGAGCTTCAGTGCTTCGAGGCTGCCGTTCGCGCTCACGAAGTGGGCCGCAGCGAGCCCCTTGCCGTTCGGTCCGTTGACGAACGCCTCCGCTTCTTTACGGCAATCACCTGCTTGCGCCCAGGAAAGGCTGGAGATGGAGATTAGAGACAGAGCCAGTGTCGCACTCAACGTAGCCTTCATTCATTCCCTCTCAAATCAGCTCGAGCGGCAGAGCGGTGGCTTGCTCGAGCGCGAGCAGGGCGCGATCGAGCGGTTCGAAAATGGACATTGCCCCGAATTGACCCACGCACAGGCCGACGGCCGAGGCCGTGTTCAGCGCGCCGTTGTATAGAACCGTCCCCGAGTCGCCGGGGTTGGTGATGACCGCGCGGGTGCCGAGCACTTGCTGAACCCGGTACACGCCCCGCGCCACGGAGCGCATTTGAGCGTCGAGTGGCCCGTCCAAAATCTCGGTCATTCGCGAACAATCGTGCGCTGTCGGCAAGAAGGCGTTGACCTCCGCCCCAGCGACCGTATCGCTCCCGAGCACGTCGCGAAGCCGTGGCCCGTCTTGGGAGAGCGACACCAGGCGCGCTCCGTCGGCGTTCAGCTCGATCAACGCGACGTCGAGTGGGAACGCGAGACCCGGAAGTGGCAGATCGAGCAGATTGAGTTGCAACGTTCCGACTACGCGCGGCCTCTCCCCGCGCCGCCCGCCCAGTACCGGAGTTCTTGCTCGCTTCGGCGCAAACAGATGCCCCGCGGTCACGAAATGAGTCGGGCTCCCGCCGCTGCCCAGGATGCACGCCACTCCGCCGAAACGCGGGATGCGCCCGCCCACCTGAATGGCGGCGCCAGCGTAAAGCCCCAGTAGGGGCGGAGCGATGCGCGAGACTTCGTGGCCCTGTGGATCGGCGCCGACGCCGATCACGTCCGGACGAACCTTGAGCTTTCCGCCGCGCACCGTTACCTCCGGCACTGCGCGCTCTGGCGCTGCGTGCTTGTGCACCACGTACACGTTCAGCGCGGCCGAGCGCAGCCGGCGCCCCCGCGTGACCCGACGATCGATCCCGAACGCCTGCACGCCGTATGGATTACCTGGCCCGAACTTGCGCCGCGCGGCCTCCATGACCAGCGGAAAGTCCGCCTTCTTCAGCGTGCGATGGTTCACGTGCCCCTCGGCCTCGAATGCGATCGCTCGAGGCTAGGAAAACACTCATTTGTAGAGCGCGCCGTGTTTTTCGAAAATGGTCATCTTTTGGCCGAGAATCTGGCGAAAATGGCGTATCGGCCAGCCGGCGCAGGCGGTTCGTAAACCCCCGAAATGCGACAACCCGCGGCTTTGGGGCCGCGGGTTGTCCAGAATCGGCGCGCCGAGCGGCGCGCGCTCAGCGTCTCAGTAGCGGTAGTGCTCGGGCTTGTACGGGCCCTCTTTCGGGATCCCGAGATACTCAGCCTGTCGCTCGGTCAGCACCTCGAGCTCGACGCCGAGCTTCGCCAAGTGGAGCCGTGCGACCTTCTCGTCGAGCTTCTTCGGCAGCGTGTACACGCGACCGCGCTCGTAACCGGCAATCCCCGACAGCGTCGACTTGCCTTGCGCGGCGAGCCACAGATCGATCTGGGCGATGGTCTGGTTGGTGAAGGAGTTCGACATCACGAAGCTCGGGTGACCGGTTGCGCAACCCAAGTTCACGAGGCGGCCTTCGGCCAGCACGATGATCGACTTGCCACTCGGCCAGATCACCTCGTGGACTTGCGGCTTCACCTCGACCCAGCGGTGCTTCTTGATCTTCGTGATCTCGATCTCGGAGTCGAAGTGACCGATGTTGCACACGATGGCGCGGTGCTTCATCGCGTTCATGTGCTCTTCGGTGATCACGAACTCGTTGCCGGTCGTGGTCACGAACACGTCGCCGCGCGGCGCGGCTTTGGCCATCGTCGTGACCTCGTAGCCCTCCATGGCCGCCTGCAACGCGCAGATCGGGTCGATCTCCGTGATCAGCACGCGCGCGCCCTGGCCTTTCATCGCCTGAGCGCAGCCCTTGCCCACGTCGCCGTAGCCCGCAATGACCACGACTTTGCCTGAAAGCATCACGTCGGTCGCGCGCATGATGCCGTCCGGCAGCGAGTGACGGCAGCCGTAGAGGTTATCGAACTTCGACTTGGTGACCGAGTCGTTCACGTTGATGCACGGGAACAACAGCTCGTTCTTGGCGGCCATTTGGTACAGGCGATGAACGCCCGTCGTGGTCTCTTCGGACACGCCCTTGATGTTCTTGGCGGCCTGCGCGAAGAACCCCGGGCGCTCCTTCACCGCTCGCTTCACGAGCGCGTAGAGTACGCGCCCCTCTTCGTGTCCCGGATCTTGATCCAAGAAGGAGGCGTCCTTCTCGGCCTTCACGCCCAGGTGAACGAGCAACGTGAGATCGCCGCCGTCGTCGAGAATCAGGTTGGGGGTGCCTTGGTCTGCCCATTGCAGCACGCGCCAGGAGTAGTCCCAGTATTCGACCAAGTTCTCGCCCTTGACCGCGAACACCGGGACACCGCGATCCGCGATGGCCGCGGCGGCGTGATCTTGCGTGCTGAAGATGTTGCACGAGCACCAGCGGATGTCCGCGCCGAGCGCTTCCAACGTCTCGATCAGCACTGCGGTCTGAATCGTCATGTGCAGCGAGCCCGCGATGCGCGCGCCCGAAAGCGGCTTGCTGCTCGCGAACTCCGCGCGAGTCGCCATCAGGCCAGGCATTTCGGTCTCGGCAAGGTCGATTTCCTTGCGCCCGAAAGCGGCGAGAGAGAGGTCGCGCACAACGTAGTCGGGCTTGCCATCCCTCGCGACGGGGGCCTTCTTGAAGATGGTCGTCTCGGACATGCTGGTCTCCTAAAAGCGCTCGGACGGCTGGGCCCCTTGCCCTTTCCCGCCGAGGACGGGCCAACTAGCACGGGATCCCCCGGAGGGACAACGCTTCGGCCCGTGGGCCGCTGTCGGGTTCTGCGTCGACCACTGAATCCGCGGCCTTCGCGTGGCACCCTATGACCGTGATCCCCTCTCTTCAGCGCGGCCGCTGGGCTTTCGCGTGCGCTCTGGTGCTTCCGGCCGCGTTGATTTCCGCCTGCGGGAGCTCCGGCACCGCCGATGGTGGAGCGGGAGGCAGCGGCGGGACCGGCGCCTGCACCACCATCGTCCCGAACGGCAAGGGCGGAATCCTCCCGCCTCCGGACGGCGCTGCGGCGTGCCCTCCGGGCGATTGCAACTACCAGACACAAGCAGGCTGCCCCGACGACCAAGCCTGCCGCCCTTACTACCCGACAGGCGCGACCACTGTCATCCCCAAGTGTGAAGCCAGCGGCGCCGGCCACTCGGGCGACGCGTGCAAAGTGTCCACCGATTGTGCCCGCGGCTACCTGTGCTTGAAGGACGAACAAGGGGTGATGGCCTGCCGCAAGCAATGTTGCGGCGAAGACTGGAGCGCTTGCGATCCCGGTGAGAGCTGCATCCGCCAGTTCGTCGTTCAATTCGCTGACGGCCATCGCGAACAGTCCGGAGACTTTTGCATCCCGGTCAACAACTGCGACCCGCTCGATCCGAGCTCCTGCTCGGAGCAGGGGGCGCGCGAGTGCAAGATCGCGGACCCCACGGGCGCCGTCGCCTGCAGCCCCAAGGGCACCGCGAAGCTCGGCGAATCGTGCGCGCCGCCCGCTGTCTGTGGTCAAGGGCTCACCTGCCTTGGGCGAGCATCGACCGGCTACTTCTGCCGCCAGCTTTGCCGCGCCGAGGCGTGCGGCAAGCCCGACTGCTCCGTAGCCGGCGGCGACTGCATCCACTTCGACCGCGACCCCCCTGGCGTCGGCGAGTGCACACCGCGTTAGCCAAGCGCTAGCCGAGGCGAGTTCGCGCCTCCGTGCGCCAGCCCGGCCGAGCGGTTGGCATTCTTCGCAGAACCCGTGCTGCTCGTCCTTGACGGAGCCTTCGCTTCGAGGTACTGCGGCGTCCCCTTACTTAGCGGGCCTGCCCGCTTCAGGGCCATTAGCTCAATTGGTAGAGCAGCGGACTCTTAATCCGTTGGCTTCAGGTTCAAGTCCTGAATGGCCCACAAAACCTGGCCCACCTAGTGGCCCACCCAGCGCCCTCGACGCCTCTTCGAGCGAAGTTTCATAAGCCTCCTCGGGCTTCTCACGGAGCTCCGGGATAGCCTCGTGCAGAGGTAGCAAGGCTGGTGCGCGACTCGTATCTCTAAGCTCCGGTCGTGTACAACTCGTCCCGACCCGAGTGCGCAACGGGTTCCGGACAGGGATTGGACCCCGTCGCTGCTTCGTCGTCGGCGATGGCCATCGACGGTGCCTAGCGCGTCGGGCCTGGGGTAACGGTTCGGCCCGGTGAGCCGGTGGGGAAGGGCCTTCCGCATGGTTCGATTTTGCCAACCCAACGGCGCCGCGGTCCGTATGGACGTGGGCGTCTCGGCGCGAGCACGTTCCGCCATGTCACCCCGGATCATTCATTGCGACGAACGAGTCGTCGCGTTGGCCTCAGTGCATCGGCAACCCATCCACTTTTCGTACGGAGGACCGGACCATGCTTCAAAGAAGTCTGATACCCAGTTTGCTTGCCTGTGCTTCGCTCGGCATCCTAGGTTGCGGGGCTCCCGACGAGTCGGACGAGGTGGGCCGCGTCGGCAGCGCGCTCCATGCCGTTCAGCCGTGGATCATGTCGTCGACCGGCCTCTTCCAGGACGCGCCGGCTCTCGCCCGCCTTTTCGGCGGGCCCACGATGGCCGTTGGCTGGGGACTCGATTCGAAGATCTATGTGACCCAGCAAGACGGCAACAGCAACTGGAGCGCCTACTGGAGCGTGCTGGGTGGTGAACAGTTCTCGACCCGCCCAGCCGCGGTGGGAATCCGGCTTTCCGTGGGCCCGCTCAGCAAGCGTGTCGCGATCGTCGCGCGAGGGTTCGACAACCAGTACTACATCACCATCCGCGATGCGTCCGGCAGCATAGTCGTGCAGAACTGGGCTGCGATACCCAACGGGGGCACGTGGGCCAGCGCGCCGGCGATCACCCACGTTCCGCCGAGCTCGCCAGTGGCTCCGGCCAACACGCTGATCCTCGCCGGACTCCGCGCGGATGGTCACATTCAGCTCTATAAGAACACTCTGGCCGGCGGCCTCTACCAGCAGAGCAATTGGGTCAGCTTGGCCACCGTGCCGGATCCGCCGGGTGCGATGTTTCAATCGGCTCCGGCACTCGCATTCCCTTGCGACTTCACCTATCCGCTACCGGGGACCATCATCGCCGCGCGGGACACGAACAATAAGTTCTCGTGGGTGATGTGGAGGGGCACCAGCTTCTTGAACGTAGTGGCCGCGAGGAGAGGCACCTTCGTCTCGGATCCCGCGCTCGCGACTGGTTGCGGAAGTCCCTCCGCCGAGGTCGTCCTCTACGGGCGCCAAGCGGACAATCACATCTGGTATTCGACGCAGCTAACGGGTGGCACCCCCGACTTCACCTCACTCCCGCAAACCTTTGTCGGAAACCCGACGGCGATGGGTTTCCTCAGCAACGAGAGCCTGAACTCGGTCATGGTCGGGGCCATGGACCCCTCCGGGTTCATGTTTACCAGCAGTGCGCTCGCGCACTGAAGTCACAGCGAATCGACGCGGGTTCCTAGCGCGCTTTGCATGCGTGCAGCCGCGTTAGCTCCGACACTGCGCCGGCGCAGAACGCGACGTTGTGAATGTTGCCGCGCACGCTACCTGATGGCGATGCGCGGCAACACTGTACCGGGGCAAAGCAGGACCGTGTGGTACCAGCAGTCGTTCGTGAGGCAACACGGGTGCAGATTTAGTTGTCGTCGATCAGTGGGGCGACCTCCTGGGGCGATGCGCTCGATGGTCGCCGCTGAGACCCGAAGCAGCTCCCAGAGACGGCTCGCATTTCGCGCTCGGTCACGGCCGGGCCAGCCCCGCTTCGCGCGGGCGTCGCCGATGCTGGAGATCTCGGGGCCGTCCGCGCTCGCCGCCACTCTGCCAGCTCTCTGCCGAGGGTCGTAACCACTCCCACTGCCCCGCCTCGCTCGCCGGGCTGATGGCGCGCGCGAGCGCAGCCTCTACGGCATCAACCGGCTCGCTCTCGGCTTGGCCTACCTTGGCTTGTTTGCCTGGGCCATCGTGCTCGCTCCTGTCTCGGTGTGCTCGCTGAAGCCGAATCCCCGCGCGGCATGCTCCTTGCTGCGAGCGCGGTGTTGTCGGCGCGCTTCTGGCGGCTGTGCATGGAGTAAAGTGGACGCACGATGCGCACTTGGTTCAACAGCTGGGTCGTCCTGGGGCTGATTTCGCTCAGCGCGTGCGGTAGCTCGGGTGACGGCGGCGCGCCCGCTGCTGGCGGCGCCAGCTCGTCCGGAGAACTTCCGATCGTGGCAGCAGCGGATGGTGATGTTCCGTACCAGTTCGGGAGCAACCCGTACGGCGTCTCCGGCGGTGCGTTCCTGGCCAAGGCTAACCTCGGCTCGGAGACCGTGGTGCTCGACACGGCGCAGGTCGGAAAAATTTGTTTGAACGGAACGGTAGACAGCGTGCCAACCCCAGCCGACGGCAGTCATCCTCCCTATAGCGACTATTGGGGCATCGAGCTCGGTTTCAACCTGAACCAAGCCGTGGATGGCGCGAAGAACGCTTGGCCCGTGCCATCCGAAGTCACGGGCTTCTGGTTCACCGTCGAGGGCTCAACGATTCCGCCGATGCGCTGGAAAGCAACTCCAACGGGTAAAGATCCCGCCCTCGAGCAGGACTCGTGCACGCTCGTGACCCCCGTGAGTGGTGTTCGCAATCAGGTGCTGTTCTCTCAGATGTACGTCCAATGCTGGAATGGCGCAGTGGGCAGCGGACCCACGGACATTAGCCAGGGGTTCGTGGACGTGGGGCTTCAGGTGGCAGCCGCCACCAACGCGATCTATCCACTCGATTTCTGCCTGACGCAGGTCGGTCTGGTCCTCCAATAAGCGAGTCGAACGGCGGCGCGCGGCGGTATCTGACTGGGGTAAGCGTGCGCGACGGTGGGCGGGGAATGGCGCTTCGGCCTCGATCGCGACAGCGAAGGGATGCGCGGAAGCATCGACGTCGAGCGCGGCAATACGCGCACAGGGGTTTTGTCGGCAAAGAGATCCCCGAGGCGCACACGCGAGAAGGGCAGCAGCGATGCAGCCTATGTCTTCACACGCTAGAGCCAGGTTCCATCAGCCTGCCTAGGTGAGCTTCCAAAGCGGCGCGGTGGAGGGACGTCTACACGCGCTGATTGGAGCAAGGTTCGCGCAAGCGCAGGTGTCCAGCGCCGCGCATCGACACGGTGGGCCCAGTGGACCGAGGGCCCACCGCGTCGCGGTTCCGGACCTGAGGCGCGCGAGCGCCTCAGGCCAACGGACTCGAATCGCAGTCGTCTCTTCGCTAGAGAGACTGCCGGACGAAGTCCAGCATCTTGCGATTGAACACCAGGTAGCCGCCGCCGAGACCACACACGGTGGAGTATGTGGCTTCGACCGCGAAGCTGACGCCATAGGTGGTCAGGTTGTTGGCATTGCTGCCGAGCAGCAGCGGTCCGCCGGAGTCGCCGTAGCAGGCCACCGCTTCACCCGGTAGGCCACCCGCGAGGAGCTCGTACTTGTTCTCGAGTCGATAACGCTTCCACCACTCGCGAGCTTCCTGCTCACTGGGCGCCGCAAGTGCAGAGTCCGTGAAGTACCACTCGTGGAAGGCTTGGAAGTTGCGGTTGAAGAGCAACGGGTACCAGTCGCCGTTGGTGGCGCGAGCCGTGGCAACGCCGGCGTACTTCTGACCGTAGAAAGCGTCGAAGTTGTACATGCCGAAGCCTGCAATCTGAAACTTGGTGCCGATCATGGACTCGCTGAACTCACCGAGCTTCGCGGGGGTGACTCCGGCGGGGACGCTAGCCAGGTGAGCAACCGCCACGTCGCGGCCGCCGTCGAGCAGCAAGCCCTTCTCGTTGCCGGGCGCATGCGGAGCCGCCACGTAGTTCGTGATGGGGACGACCTGAATGGGGGCGAACGCATCGGGCCCGAAGGCGACCGCAGCGGTAAGGCCCTCGGCCGCCGCCTGGTCAATCATGGGCGTGCAATGGCGAGCCGTGACCACCGCTCGCGGACCTACCAGCGTGCCGCTGCAGAAAGCGTCGAGCACGAAGTCCGTGTCGGGGATCGTGTACACCAAGGCAACGACGGCCCCGAGCTTCGCCTCGTTCGCAGGAGCGCCATTCAGAATCGGTTGTGTCGAGGTGGACACGTTCTCGTCGCTAGCCTCCGGCCCCTGGGAACATGCCGAAGCTGCAACCGCGCCCAATACAACCGCACCGAACCACGCCCATCGCTTGATCATTATCTTCTCCTTTTATTCGGAAACTAAATCAGCCCGAAGATACGATGGTGACAGCGAGCACTCACCATCGCCAGTAACTGATTCGATTGCTTTGTCGATTGCTCAACTCGTGCTCGCTGTTGCACATCTCGATCGATCGCAGCGACGAGCGCGAGCGTTCGATCGAGCTCCGATGCTCTTCGCGACAGGTCGGCTTTCAGTGCCCCTTGAATGAGCTCCCACTCCTCCCGACTCATACCGACGGGGGACTTACTCAGTTGCGAGCGGAGCGCTCCGCGATGAGATCGGAATCGTGGCACTACTGCGCACCGGCGGAGAGGAACGTCCTGCGCTAGTCGCGCAGAACGCCCCCTTTCGCCGGCCTCCCGTCAGCGCACGAGCCGCGGCTTCGAACTCGCTACTCGCATTGGAGCTCGAAGCCGCAGTCGGCGCGCGGCTCGAGGTGGCAGCTTCCGCCCACGCAGTGGTAGTCACCGATGTCCTCTCCGAACGGCGCATTGACGGGCTCCGAACAAACGCAGGTGTAGTGGCAGCCGGCTGGCCACGGCCGCCGAGGTGGATACCCGCAGCGGCTCATGGCTTGCGTTACGGAGCTCGCTTCCTCGGAAGCCTCCCCGCTGTCCATTGCGCCCGAAGAACAGCCGGCGGCAACCAGGATGCTGGCCAAGAGCAGAGCCGAACCTTGGATCCATGACATGTCGAACCTCCTCCTGATAAAGAGCCATAGGGGCTCGAGTGTCTCTTTCCAGGAGTCGTGCCAACTCTCCACTCTGCAAATCGCAGGCGTTTTCAGAGAAGCTCGCGCTCGCAACGGTGCGCGCACGCGTGCGCGCACGTTTCGGGTGTCAGCGCGTTCGCGTGGGCGCGGCCGATGAGCGGGACGTGTCAGCGACTTTGACTTTGGGACAGCCGCGCATGTCGAGAATCGCCCGCCCGAACAGGCGAAGAAGGGCGCGCTAGCAACCGCACGCAAAAACCGGCGGAGAAACGTCGAGCGCTTGGGCGAAGGTTCTACCTAGCCGTTGGAACAGGCGATAGTCCCAACCGAGTAACTCCGGCGCGCCATCGCCGTTTGCATCGACCACAGCGTGAGGCAAAAACCAGCTCGCGTTACCGGGGTCACTCGCGAGCTCGAGCTTTCCGCCTGGCTGCAGACTGAAAAGCGCAAACCCTTCTCCGCGGTACTCAGCGCAGCCATGGCCGACTTCGGACGACACGCTGAGCCAACTACTCCCGCGCCCCGTGAACACGGCAATCTCGGGCTTTCCGCCCTCGAAGCTCGTCCAATCGCCTCGGTTTCCCTCCAGCTCGAAATCTCTTTGGTTCTTCGCGTACATTGGCAAGGCTTTGAACGCGGAGAGCGCGCGCGACCGCTCGTCAGCGGATGGAGCGCGTTTCTCGAATACTTCGAGCGCTGGTTGATCGGCCGCGCGCGCGTAGAACGCCTCGCCCAGCGAGGCCGCGACGAGCTTCTGGCAAGGTCGCGTCGTCGACGATGGCCGAGACAGAAAGTTCGAAATCCACGTACTCAGCTCGCGAGAAGGGCAAATTCGAGCGTTCCAACAGCACGAAGGGCCGCCCGGCGTGATGCTCCACGAAGGCAAGTTCTGGGAAGCTGGGCACTCCGGCCGGTACCGTTTGAAATGACGTGAGCATCTCCTCGCGGGCAATCACGAAGGCTGCGGACTCTCTCACCAGGGTGAGCTGCTTCTGCCCGACGTCGCGAAACTCCCCGCTCTCGAAGGTCTGCTCGAAGCGAACCACGGCGATTTGCCCGAGATCAGTAATCTGCACCCCGGCCGCGCCCACCTTTGGGGCGTGGCTGAACATACCTTTGCGATCGAGCAACCAGCGCGTGCGATCGAAGCGAAACGTCTGAGCGCCCACGCGCTTGATGCCCAGAAACGCCTTCGCGTACAGCGTTTCGTACGCCGCGAAGTCGGCGCGGTTCTGGGCCTCGACCCAGCGGGACAAGAGCTCGCGGATCGCCGGCTCCGAGGAGACCGCGCGCGCGGACGTGGTCCCCGCGGGCACCGCACTGGCCGTCAAGGCCGGAGCTGCGCTGCGCACTGGGGGCGGCGCGCGGTCCGATGTTGCCTGACGCCGACAAGTGCAGACGAGCAGCGCGGCGACCAGGCACTGCGTCGGCAGAAGTTTCACGCGCTCACGGTATCACCGACGTGTCTGCGGAAGCGTTCGGTCTGTGCGGGCATCCGGTCCCAGATTCGTTCTACGGCACCAGCACTTTGCCTCCCCCGCGCGAAACATTCGCGGGTCTCGTTCCTGACATGGCTGCGCTCGCGTTCGGTGACACCCGGCGCTATCGAACGGCTCGGTGCGCTCGCTTGAAGCGTGGAGGGGAATGACTTGAAATGAGATAAATCGATGCGTAAACGAGAAGACGCATTTGATCGCTGCGCGTAGCGCAGCACGCACTTTTCCGCACGAAAATGTTTCGAGCGAACTTGCGTTGCTCTCGACTGGCGAACGTCGAAGCGGGCAGCTAGGTCTTCCGACGAGAGCCCGCTCGTGCTAAGCATTCGTATTCGGTTGGGAGATCGCGGGGGGCTTGCTGGTGGTGAACAATGCGAAAAGAATTAGCTCTTCTCGGGTGCAGTGTGTTCGTCCTGTTCGCGGGGTGCGACGTCGATGACGGCTACACGTACGGGCACGCCGGGTCGGGCGGCAACGGCGGCGGAAGCGGGGGAAGGGCATCCAGCGGCGGAAGAAACTCCGCGGGCGCCGGTGGTTCCTTCGCGGTAAGCGGCGGTGCCTCGGGCAGCAGCGCGGGCGGCGGCGGTGGCGCGGGCACCGGTGGCGCGGACAACTCCTCCGGCAGTTCTGGCAGCTGTGCACCACCCAAACACGACGGTGGTGACGGAACGTGTGTAGCGCCCGGCACCTGCGCAGCCGGCTACCACGACGCCGGCAACGGAATCTGCATCAAAGAGGGCGAGTGCTCGAGCGGCTTTCACGACGGTGGCGACGGCAGCTGCGTCGTGACCGGTAGCTGCGCGAAGGACTATCACGACAGCGGAAATGGTGAGTGCGTTACCCAGGGTACGTGCTCGAGCGGCTTTCACGATGGTGGCGACGGCAGCTGCGTCGCAACGGGCACCTGCAGCTCCGGATATCACGACCTCGGTAACGGCAGTTGCGGCACGGCCGACTGCGCAAGCGGTCTTCACGACGGCGGCGACGGTGTTTGCATCGCGAAGGGCAGCTGCTCGGCGGGCTTCCACGACGGCGGCACCGGGACTTGCGTCGCGGCCGGAACCTGCTCTCCAACCTTTCACGACAGCGGGAGCGGGGACTGCGTCGCGAGCGGAACGTGCGCAAAGGGCTTTCACGACGGCGGTGCCGGAGCTTGCGTCACCGAGGCTAGCTGTTCACCGAGCTATCACGACGGCGGCGATGGCAGCTGCGTGGCAAGCGGAGCGTGCGCGAAGGGCTTTCACAACGGCGGCGACGGCAGCTGCGTTGCGACCGGCGGCTGTGCGACGGGTTATCACGACGGCGGCACCGGAACCTGTGTGGTTTCCGGCAGCTGTTCCACTGGCTATCACGATGGCGGCAAAGGCAGCTGCGTGACGAGCGACACCTGCTCGACCGGCTTCCACGATGGTGGCGACGGCAGCTGCTTCAAAACGGGTACGTGCGCGTCCGGCTTTCATGACGACGGCAAGGGCACCTGCGTCACCGCTTCGTGCTCAACGGGCTTTCACGATGACGGCAAGGGCACCTGCGTCGCGGCGGGCACCTGCGCGACCGGCTTTCACGATGGTGGCAGTGGGACGTGCGTCGAGAACGGGAAATGCTCAGCCACCTTCCACGATGGCGGCAAGGGCACGTGCCTGCCCAACGGAATGTGCTCGACCGGATATCAGGACGGCGGCGCCGGAACGTGCGTCACCACCGGCACTTGCTCGACCGGCTATCACGACGGCGGTGCGGGCGCCTGCGTTGCGACGGCGACCTGTTCGACTGGCTATCACGACGGCGGCACCGGTACTTGCGTTGCGAATGGCTCTTGCGCGACCGGCTATCACAACGGCGGCACGGGCACCTGTTTGAAGAGCGGCACCTGCGCCACCGGCTATCACGACGGTGGGGACGGCAGCTGCGTTCTGACCGGCGCGTGCGCGGCCGGTTACCACGACGGCGGCAACGGCACCTGTGTCCAAGCCGCTTGTGCGACCGGTTTTCACGACGGCGGCGCGGGCACGTGCGTCGCAAATGGGATGTGTTCGACTGGCTATCGCGACGGCGGTAATGGCACGTGCGTTGCGAATGGCTCGTGTGCCAGTGGCTATCACGACGGCGGGCTCGGCACCTGCGTGGCGAATGGCTCCTGCTCGACCGGCTATCATAACGGCGGTGGCGGGGCCTGCGTCGCGAACGGGTCCTGCTCGACCGGCTACCACGACGGTGGCACTGGTACCTGCGTCGCGAACGGGTCCTGCTCGACCGGTTACCACGACGGCGGCACCGGCACCTGCGTCACGAACGCCACGTGCTCGACCGGCTACCACAACGGCGGCACCGGTACCTGCGTCGCGAACGGTTCTTGCTCGACGGGCTACCACGACGGCGGCACCGGCACCTGCATCACGAACGGCACGTGCTCGACTGGCTATCACGACGGCGGTGCCGGCGCGTGCGTCACGAACGGCACGTGTTCGAGCGGCTATCACGATGGGGGCACCGGAACCTGCGTTTTGAACGGCACGTGCTCGGCCGGTTATCATAAAGACGGCACCGGAGCGTGCATCAAGAACCAGTGCGAAAACGGCACGACGCAGGCGTGCGGTAACTGCAACCTGGGTTCGCAGAGTTGCTCGAGCAACGTGTGGGGCAGCTGCTCGGGCGCCCCCGATCTGCAGACCAGCAACCAGCACTGCGGCGCGTGCAACAGCCCGTGCGCGACGGGTCGGACCTGCTCGGGAGGTGCTTGTCGAGCCCCCAACGGGGACCCTTGCACCAGCAATGCGGACTGCATCAACAATAACTGCACGACGTTCTACTTCGACAGCGACAACGACTCCTTCGGTTCGTCAACGAGTGGAACCAAGAAGGTTTGCGGGACGACTGCTCCGAGCGGAAATTGGAGATCGAACAACTCGGACTGCTGCGATTCGAATCCCGAGGCCAACCCCAACTACAGCGGCGGACCAACGGATGCCGCGCTGGCGGGTTGCGCGAAGCCCTTCGACTGGAATTGCAACGGTGTCGAGAAGCAGGCGACTCCTGTCAACGCCAGTGGATGCACGGCTTATACGACCCAAGCCACCTGCCCGGGAGTCGTCTTCACCACTAGTACGGCGTGCGGCGTCCAGAACACGGCCAGCGCCTGTGGCTGGGACGGCTCGACCTGCACCAATGCTCGCGGCGCACTCTGGACCCAAAAATGCGATTGAAGGGCGCGGCAGCGCGAACCCGGCCCGCGCGTAAGTAGCTCGGGTCGAGGGGGGGCTGACATGGTCCCACACTGGATCACCAAACGCAGCGCCACTGGTGATCCGTTTTCTCCCGTCAGCGCCACCAGAGGCGCGACCATGCAGCATCGGCATCCACTCGCGGCGGGCGTCTTGCTGGCTTCCCTTGCGCTCGGCGCCTGCGTCGGACACATCGGGCCTTCCGGCTCAGAAGCTGCCGGCTCGAGCGCTGCGGCAAGCGGAAACTCCACGGCCGACGGAGGCTCGAAGGCCGACGGAGGCGCGCCCAGTGGCGCTGGGGCTCCGGCCGCGGGGGGCGCTGTTTCAAGCGGGGGCACACCGGCCAGCTCGGGCGGCGCGGGTGGCATGTCTTCAGCCGAATGTGCTGGGACGCAAGTGGGGCCCGAGCGGATACACCGGCTCACACCCGCGGAGTACACGAACTCGCTGCGTGCGCTGCTGAATAGCGACGCGCTGGACCCGGTGCTCGACGCGGATCGCGAGCCCATCGCAACGCTGGATGCGGTCCGCAAGTGGTACAACGCTGCGGACGCTGCCGTGCCAGGCACGGTAACGTGGCTCAGCGCGTACGGGAACTGCAATCCCGAAAGCGACGCTGCGTGCGCGAAGACGCTGTACGAGGCGTTCGCGGAGCGCGCGTTTCGTCGACCGCTGAAGGAGGACGAACGAGCTTGGCTCGCCGAGAGTTGGAGCAAGCTGCCGGCCGCGGCCCCGGTGGCGTTACGACTCGAGACCATCACCGAGCTCATTCTGCAAGCGCCGCAGTTTTTGTATGTGTATGCGGAAGGCACGCCTTCCGGCACGGTCAACGTGCTCGATAGCTACGAGCGCGCCCAGCGGCTCTCGTATTTTCTTTGGGATTCGTTGCCCGATGCCGCGCTCCTTTCCGCGGCCAAGGCCGGCGCACTGATGACCAGCGCCGGCATGCGCGGCCAGGCCGAGCGCATGTTGGCCGACGAGCGCGCCAAGCCCGTGCTGCGCTCGTTCCTCGTGCAATGGCTGGAGCTCGATGGCGCAGCCATCTTGCCGAGCCTCGCGGAGACGCCCAAGGATTCCAAGCTGTTTCCTGGCTTCGACGCGGTGCTGCGAACCAGCATGCGGCGCGAGGTCGAGATGTTCATGGACCACGTGATGTTCGAGAAAGATGGCTCGCTCGAGGAGCTATTTTCCGGCACGCGCGCTTACGTCAACGCTCCTTTGGCCAAGCTCTACGGTGTGAGCGGGCCGGCCAGCGCCGATACTTGGGCGTGGGTCGACCTCGATCCAACCCAGCGTGCCGGCATGCTCACTCGAGCCGGATTCCTCGCGGTACATGCCTCGCAGAACGTCACGTCCCCCATCCGCCGCGGAGTTTATTTACTCAAGGACGTGCTGTGCGTCGCTTTGCCGGCGCCGCCCGCCAACGTCGACAACACGCCGGTGGAGGTGACCGGGGGAGACGTCACGACCGTTCGGCAGGCGACCTTGAAGCGCACCGGAAGCCCTTCCTGCGCAGGCTGCCACGTGCAAATCAACGAGCTCGGCTTCGCGTTCGAGCACTACGACGCGATCGGCCGTTGGCAGGAGAAGGAGGCAGGGACCGGAGCCGCGATCGACGCGAGCGCGCAGCTCTCGAACGCGGGCGCGAACTTGGACGGTCCGGTAACCGGCGCGATCGAGCTGAGCCAGCGCCTGGCACAGAGCCCCGCGGTGGCCAAGTGCGCGGCGCGCAAATGGTTCGAGGTCGCGCTACGCCGCAGCCCGGTCTCGCTGGACGCGTGCAGCTTGCAAGAAATCCAAGAAAAAACCGCGGAAACACGCAGTATTCGCGAGCTCTTGCTGGCAATGGTCGAGAGCGATGCGTTCCTCAACGTGAACCATGGCGAGTGAGCGGAGACGAGCATGACGTTGCGCAACAGCGGTAGGCGAGCATTCCTCACGGGCGTCGGCGGGCTTGTGCTCGGTCTGCCCTTGCTCGAGTACACCCACGAAAAGGCTTGGGCGCAAACGCTGGGTCGCGGCAAGCGGTTGGTCGTGGTCTTCAACCACGGCGGCGAAACCATGTGCATGCAGAAAAGCGGGCTGCGCGCCGGCAACCCGAAGATCCCCGACTACGACCCGAAGATGCCGACCATCGACCACTGGCTGCCGAAGCCCGGTTCCACCTTCGGCATCGCACACGAAGTCTTCGAAGGCACGCCGCTCCAGAGCAAGCTCACGGTCATTCGCGGCATCGACAACGCTGCGGCCACGCATGGTCGCTACGGCGGCGATCACGGCCTTTCGAACACCACGTCGCTCACTGCGCGCGCTTCTGGTTGCGACGACGGGGCCTCGCCTGCGGGCGGAAAATGCCCGGGCGGTGACGAAGCGGAGACCGCCACGGGCCCTTCGATCGACTGGGTCGCCGCTCAGCGCCTGCAGAAAACGCAGGGCGGCCCGAGCAATCCGCTCGCGCTGTTCGTGCCCGGGCACTACTACGGCTCTGGCTTCTTCTGGGGCGCCAAAGGCGAGCAGCGCACCGAAGGCGAGAGCAATCCGCGTACCGCTTTCAACACACTGTTCTCAGGCGTCACCTCGGGCACGCCCGATCCGCAAGCGGTCCAGCGACGCGAGCTCAAGGTGAGCATGCTCAACAGCTTGATGGACGGCTACCGGCGCTTTTCCGGCAAGCTCGGCCAGGCAGACAAGCAAATCGTGGACGCTCACCTGACGCACTTATCGTCGCTCGAGCGCGAGATCTCCGGCCTCGAGCTGACCGCGCAGTGTGTCGTGCCCGCGCGGCCAGCCGACATCAAAGACGGTAGCAAGCAGCAGCAGCAGCTCGCGCCCATTCACGCGCAGCTGATCGTTGCCGCCCTGCGCTGCGGCGCCGCGAACGTCGCGAATCTACAGATCGCGGACATTCTCACGCCCTGGGCGCCCTCCGGCCTTCAGCTCGTTTCGGCTTACGACATCGGCCACTCGCTTGGGCACTGGGTGAGCGATCTGGGCGACCCCAAAAACGTGCCGAAGTGGGAGCTCGAGATGAAGGAGAACCGCGCCTGGCGCATGGGCCTGGTCAAAATCATCGCCGAAGGCCTCAATTCGCCGGATTTTCTCGAAGGCGGCGTGCCCATGCTCGACAACTCGCTCATCTTCTATTCGAACGAGTTCAGCACCGGCGGCATCCATTGCTCCACGGACGGGCCGTACATGCTGCTCGGCAGCGCCGGCGGTTACCTCAAGACCGGTCGCTTCATCGAGCTGCACAAAGAGCGTCTCAAGAACCCGGCGTCTTTGGACGCGGGCAGCACCGCGACCACCAACGACCTCTACATCACCCTCCTCAACGCACTGGGCGCCGCCGACACCGAGTTCGGTGACATGAAGTTCGCATTGCGGAAGGGCCCGATCACCGAGCTCTTGGCGTAGGCACCCGAACTGGCGCTGACGGGGAAAGGTTGATTGGGGCGCACCTTGATACGTGCGCGCTGCTCGACGCAGACGTCCCCGGGCGCACGCGCTCCGCCCTTCCTCGTCCAAGGTTCCGCGCCTCGCCGTCGCTGTCACGGAGCTGAAGTCGCCGTTGATTCGAACCTACCGTGCCGTTGCCCGGTACAAGTGCACGTCGTACGGCGCAAACTCATCTTCGAAGTCGCCGTCTGCCGCAGCGACGACGCTGCGGCCCTCACCGATGACTTCGACTGGGCTGCCGCTGTCGATGTCGCTCACGAAAAATGAAGCGGTCGTCGCGGCGTTCGCCATGCCCGCCGCAAAGACGTAACGCTCGCTTCCTACCCTCTTGAGCACGGCGCGCACCGGCACCGCAGGGTTCGTGCTCAGCGGCTCGAGCGCGTAGCTTTGAGTATTCAGTGCCGGGGCCAAGAGCAGGAGCTCGCGGTTGATGCGTGAAAGGGCGGCGGCGGTGTCCGCATCGTCCAGGCAATCGGTTTCGTTCAGCGGGGTCATTCGATGACAGAAGTACTGAATGCCCGCGGCCCCATGGATCAGGCTCATCCACACCTCGGCGCGCAGCTGATGCGGAGTGGGGCGCGGCAAGCCGTCGATGCTCGACGCTTCGATGTCGGCGATCACCGGCTTCTTCCACGCCGCGTACTCGTTCAGCTTCTCGATGCCGGTTGCAACGAGCTCGATCGGGTGCTGGTTGGCGATCGGGTAAGTGTAGTTGACGAGGATGTCCGCGCTCTTCGCGTACTCGGGGTAGTCCTCGGTGCGTCCGGTGCAGTCACCTCGCCCGACCCAATCCGGCGTCGCCACGCCTTGCCCCAAGAGCAGCATGACCGGTCGTGACGGATCCGCCGCTACCATTTCGGCATAGTGCGCGCGCGTCACCGCGGGCTCGATGCAGGGACCATAGGAGCCATCCGGCAGCTCTTGCGCATTGTCGGGTCCGTCCGCGTACAGCCAAGCCTGAATACTGGCGTTGTTCAGGTTCGCTTGCCAAACGCCGCTTTGTTCACAGACCACCGGCATACTTGCAGCGCGCGCCGTGGCGAGCTGTTCGTCGGTCGGCCCCTGCCACAAGCCAACGAAGTGATTGACGCCGACGGCCGCGAAGCGCTCGGCGTTGAGCGGATTTTGCATCCACACGCCCACCGAAAAATAGCTCGGATCCCGCGGATACCGCGGCCAGCGCGCGTAGTAGTCGGGCCCGCCGAACCACGGCACGGCTTTGGGCTCGGCTCGGCTGCTCGCCGAGTCGCGACCGAGCGTGTACGCGCCCGCGTCGCAACCGAGCAGCACGAGCGCAACCGCAAAGGCCGAGCGCCTCACGGCACCGTAGCTCCCAGCGAGAGGAAGGGTCGCACGGGCAACGGGTCCAGCACGCGCAGCTCGCTGGACGCCCCCCGGAACACATAGCGCGTGCCGTTGAAATCCAAGTCCAGGCCGAGAGAAAACTCCGCGTCGATGAAGCGGAAGACGCGGCGCGCATAGCTGCCCTGCAGCCTGGCCAAGGCGAGCTTCTGCCAGCTCGCGCGGGATAGCTCAGCGGTTCCGGCTGCGTCCGCGATGGGGCTCACGTGGACCAAATCTGCACCGCCGCCAGCGCCCAGTCGAATGGCGCTGCGCTGTGCCGACCAAACTTGCAGCGTCAGCAGGCCGCGCAGAGACCAAGTTTGTAGGCGTACGCCGACCGGCTCGCCTACGACCTTCAGCGGCCTGCGGTAGTAGGTCGAGAGCTCGAGACCGACGGGCAGCGCTAACTGGAAGACAGCGCCGGGCCCATCTTCGAAACGGCCGTCTCCGAGCCAGGAGAGCTCGTAGCGTGGGCCGAAATGCAGCGCACCGTCGCGCTTCTGCTCGGCGGCTGCGGGCGGAGGCGCAGCTGCGCGCTTCGGAGCTTTCATTTCAGCAGGGGTTTCGACGACGGCGTTTTCCGCAGCGACGTCCTTCAGCGCATCGCTGCGGGGCGCGCCGATTTCCTCCCCCGCTTTCAGGCCTTCGACCGCAGTTTGCAGTATGTGGCCAAGCTCCTCCCGCATCAGCTCGGGATTGTTTGCGTCGCCCGTGACCTCGCGCACCAGCACGCGGTCGCTCGCCCCATGTTCCAAGTACAGGCGCGCCCGCCCCGGCTCCGACAATGCGATCCAGACCCGCGCGAAGTACGCCTGCGCGGGCCCGAGCGCTTGTCGCATCTCGCGCACGTCGATGCGATCGACGCGGCGCATTTCCACCTGCATCGAAAGGCGCGCCAGGAGCTCGCGCGTTACGGCCTCCAGCCGTTCCGCTTCCGCCTCGGGCGCTGCCACCGTCAAGAGCAGCGTGTTACTGCGTTCGCTCGCTGCGGCCATTGCCGGTGCCAGCACGAGCATCAACAGTGCCAGCAACATCCGCACCGCCCAGCTCGGTGAGCCGCGCCTCCGCGCGCTTGCGGTGCGCGGACTTGGGCCAAGCGTCCAGTAGGGCCTTCCACGCCGTGCGCTCTTCCGCCGTGCGCCCCATACGGCCCAGTGAGAGCGCACGGCCGACCATCGCTTCTTCTCGCAAGGCGCCGCCGCCAGGGCTCGCCAGGTAGCTGTTGAATTGAACCAGAGCACCGCGGCTGTCACCCAACCTGTCGAGCAACAATCGCCCGAGCGTGACCCTCGAGACAAGCTCTTCGCTCGTGCCCGCGAAGTGTTCCTGCAAGGTGCGATAAAGGCGCACCGCTTCCGTCATATTGCCGTCGCGACGCGCTCTATTGGCGCGGCTAAACAGCTCGCTCGCGCTACTCGGTTCGATTGCTGCGACAGGCGCGGGGCGCGCAGGTTGCGGCACGCTCTTGACGGGTGGTTGAATGCTCGGCTCAGCTACCTCGACTTCGCCGGTCGCGACACCGCGCGGTTGCTCGGCTTTCATGGGCCGGGGGCTCGCCAGCACGGGCGCGGCGCCCACCAAAGGCTTGGTGGAGGCGCTTTCGAGCGGCGCCGGCGCTCGACGTACTATGACCAGAGTCGCGGCCGCCGCCACGCTGCAGAGCGCTCCGGCAGCGAGCGCCACGGCAACGAACGTGCTTTTCCGCCGCGCGCGGCTCGCGCTGGGCGAAGCCAGCCGAGCGGCCACCGCGCGTTTCAAGCGCGCCACGACCAGCTTTTCGTCACGCAGCGGCGCGGCGTCCAGCGCTGCTTGAGCCGAAAGCGCACGCTCGACGCGGCACACGGCGCATTCCGCTAGATGCTGCTCCAGCCGTGTCCAATCTGCGTCACTAGCGGTGCCGCGGGCGGCGCGCTCGAGTAAATCTTCGGGGTGTAGGTCGATGCGCATCATGGTTTTTCCTGCCCCAGTTCGGCCCATTTCGGCTCCGCCTCGATGCGCTGGCGCAGCGCCTCCTTGGCCAGCCGCAAGCGGCTGCGAACGGTGTTGAACTGGGTCTGCGTCATGATCGAAATCTCTTCGATGGAATGGCCGTGCACGACCCGAAGCATCAACGCCTCCGCTTGCGCATCTGGTAGCTCCGAGAGTAACAATCGGAGCAGCGCCCGCTGCCGATCACCGCGTAATTCTTCGTGAGCGGAGGCGGGGCTTTGCTGCAGCGGGTGCTCGCCCTGCCAAAAGCTTTGCAGCCAGCCGAGCACGCTGCGTCTACGCCTCCGCACGAGGACCGATTTGCGCGCCGCGATGCGCACCGCAAAATGCAACAACGTGGAGTCACCACGAAAATCCGGCAGCCCCGCGATGACCGCCAAGAGGACGTCCTGCGCCACGTCTTCGATGTCCGGGTGCATGCGACCGAGCAGGGCGCTGAGCGCGCGTAGCACCGCCGGGGCCAGCTCGGCGACCACCTGAGCTACCGCGGCGGAGTCACCCGCCTGAGCCCGCCGAACCACGGGGGTGAGCCGTTCCTGGCCGCTCTTGGCGCCGGACCGCGCGCCGGGAGCGGTGTCGCTACCCGGTTCAGGGCCGTTGTCTGGCTCGGGACCCATGCGTTCTCTAGTGGCAACGTCGGCGCGAACCGGATCACGGCTGGCCGCTGCGCAACGCTATTTCAGCACGGTCGGAGCTCCCCAGTCTGCCCCAAAATCTGCCCCAAAACCGAAGAGCCGGTCCGAACCGCGCGCCGCCTACATCGACCCCTGGTACTTCGCCCGGACGAGTCGACTTCTGACGACAAAGAAACGTCTCCTCGTGTCCCAAATCCGAACGTGAAACCACATGCCCTGGAGAGTTAGGGCCGACCGAGCTAGCTTCCGGCCAGTCGACGTGAGCGCTGCGAACAGATTGGGGGTCTATCTGAAGACGCTGGCGCGCAGCGCTAGCCCATATTGGCTGGCGCTCGTGTCGCTGACCGCGATCGCCTTTCTCTGGCGCCCGCGTTTGGTCATGCCGGAAACCAACATCGACGCGGCTTGGCAGCTCGCGATCAATCAAATCGTTGTCGATGGGCTGGACTTCGGTAAGCAGGTCATCTTTACGTTTGGCCCGCTCGGCCGGGTGTACACGAGCTACTACCACCCCGAGCTGTTCGCGGTGCACTGCATCGTGGCCGGGTTGCTGGCAGTGCTCTATGTCTGGTTGCTTCACCGCTTGGTGAGCATCTCGTTCCGGAACTCTGCGGTCAGAGCCGGCCTGATGTTCTTGCTGGTGCCCGTGACGGCCATCACGGATGTTTTCTGGTACTCGTTCGCCCCGCTCGGGTTGATCGCGCTCTTGATCCATCGCCGCCCGGACGACGATGTCCTGGAAAGCTTTTTCTGGTTCGGGATGGCGCTGCTGTCCTTGATCAAGTCCTCGTTCGGCATCTCCACGACCTTTCTGTGGGGAGCAGAGTTCGGTCTTTGCCTGGCGATGCGCCGGCTGCGTTGGGCACTGGCGGTGTTTCCCATCGGTGGCCTCTTGATCTGGGTGGGGGAAGGTCAATCGCTGACGAGCCTGCCGAAGTACGCGCAAAATACCCTGGCCATCGCGCAAGGGTACGGCGAGGCGATTGGCAGGCCACTCAAGAGTCTGACGCTGATTGCGGGCTATTGGCTCACGCTCTTGAGCGCCGCAGCGCTCTTGTTCTACTCGCTAGCCGGCAAGGAGAGCACGCGCTCGAGAGTCGTACGTGTCCTGACCTTCCTTCTGCTCGCCTGGTCACTCTTCAAGGGCGGTTTCACCGCCGGCTACATGGCTACGGCGATGGGCGGCGCGCTGCTGATGGCTGCGTGCGTTTGGATCGCGTGCCTCGGCAGCTTGCGCCATCGTTTCGCTCGCATCGGCTTTGCGCTGTCGGTCGTGGCCGGTTTCCTAGCGGTCAACGACATGACCACCCTTTACGAAAACCGGAACGTGTTTCGGTACCTGATCGATCAAACCGGGGCAACGGCGCAGCTCGTGGCCGATAATTTCCATGACCTGCAAGCTGGTGGCCGGGAGCAGGCCTTCGAGGCCGCCTGGGCCCGCATCCGTCGCAAGAATCGGCTGCCCTCATTGCCCGGCACTGTCGACGTATATCGCACGGAGCAATCGCTGGCGCTCGCGCACAACATGAAGTGGAACCCGCGGCTAGTATTTCAAAGCTTCGCTGCGTACACGCCCTCACTGATCGAGCAGAATCGGCAGCACCTGCTGGGACCGTCCAGCCCAGACAGCCTTATTTTGGATCTCAGCACGGTCGACGACCGGTATCCGATGCTCGACGATGGTATCTCGCTGCTGGAGATCCTCTCACGCTACAAGCTCGTCGGTCTACCCAGGGATCTGGCGCTCTTCGTCAAGCGCACGAGCCCGATCAAGTATCGGTTAGACCACCTGCGAACAATCAATGCCCGGTTCGCCACGGACATTCACGTGCCGGGAGACGAGCACCGGCTGCTCTGGGTCTGCCTGGATTTTCAGAAGAGCCTCGGCGGAAGGCTGGCGTTCTTGTACAGAGCGCCGCTAGTCGACCTCGGTGTTCGGCTCGCGGACGGCCAGACCAAACATTACAGAATCATCCCTACCATGACCGGCGCCGGGTTCCTGCTCTCGCCGCTGGTAGCTACCTCCTTGCAGTACGCCTTTCTCAACGACGAGAGTGCGGCCGCAGCGCCAACGTCCGCGCAGGTGGTCGGGATCGAGGTCACGATCGAAGACGGCTTCGAGTGGATGTACAAGAAGCGGCTCGGCGTCAGGTTGTACGAAGTGAAATTCGAGGCCTGGGATCACGCCGAAGGCTTCGAGCCGGAACAGGTCGCGGCGATGACCACGAACGGCTGGACCAAGCGGCCCTCGAAGCGTCGCCGGCGTCCGAGGCTCAGCCGACCGCCGGCGTCTTTGCGACCAAGACGAACTGCCCGCCGAGTAGGCGCCAGAGCGGAGGAAAGCGCAGGTAAGCGCTGACGAAGAATGGGTGCTTCGGGTAAGCGCTCTTGGTCGAGAACGGCACGAAGCGCGGCACCAGACGCTCGATGAGATAGCCATTCTTCTGGAATGCCTCCGCGGCGGACAGGTGCGACAGCGGCAAGATATGGTCGTAAAAGTCCCAGTACTTGTCGGCGGCGTAGCGAATGTTGGGCTGCATGCACAGAAAGCGCCCGCCCGGTTTCAGCACTCTCTTCGCTTCGGTCAGCACCGCGTCCATCTGCTGACGGCTCTCCAGGTGCTCGAAGAAATTGCTGGCGAAGCACAGATCGACGCTTGCGCTCGCGACGGGCGACATGTTGTCCGCGCTCGTGCAGTAAAATTCGACGTCGCTGGGGAGATCCGCGGCGACCGCTTGGTTCAAATCGATGGCGATCTTGCGCGCCGCTCGGATGTGCCGCACGAACTCGCCATAGCCGCACGCGACGTCGAGCACCGTGGCGCTCGGGTCCACGAACTGCTGAAAATACTGGCTGCACAGCACGCGCCAGATGGCGTCCTTGGCCACGCGTTCGTCGCGGGAGAAGCGAGCGTCGTACAACTTGTCGAGGCCGAGTTCCGTCATCGTCGCGACCGATTCGGTGGCAGGTCGTAGTCGGCCGAGAACACCGTGCGGTAGACGCTGGTCATATCGCGGATGGTAGCCAAGATGTTGGGCAGCGAGGTGGAGGCGCCCGCGCCGAACTCTCGGGGAAAGGTCTGAATCCCGACTTCGCCCACGCGGTAGCCCTTGAGCATCGACTTGATCGTGATCTCGGCACCAATGAACGGGCTGTTCGACTCGCACGTGATCTGGTCGATCAGACTCTTACGCACTAGGCGCAGGCCGGTGCTGATGTCGCGATAGTGTGTCCTGAACAAGACGCGCAGAACGGAATTGTACACCCAAGAGATCAGCTGCCTGCTGCCGGAATAGACCTTCACGTACCGGAAGGTGATCACCAGATCGTAGAAATCCTTCAGCGCGATGAGCTTGTGTAGATCGAATACGTCGTATTCGTCGTCGCCGTCCGTGAAGCAAATCCACTCGAAGCGTGCACGCGAAAGGCCCGACTTGATGGCAGCACCATAGCCCAGGTTACGCGGATGGTGGACTACGCTGACGCAAGGGTACTCCGCCGCGAGCTCGTCGGCGATCTCGCCCGCGCGATCGGGGGAGCCATCGTCGACGATGATCACTTCGTACTCTTCGGCGACCTCGCTCAGCACCGCGAGCGCCTTTTCAGTCACCCGGCGCACCGTCAACTCGTCGCGGTACACGGGAAAGAACAGGCTGACGCAGGGTTTATTCGACATCGGGCAACCGCTTTCAGAACGACAGTCGACGGTACAAGGCCCAGGGCAGAACGCGAAGCACCAGCGTCACGGCCCGCCAGAAAAAGGGATAGTGATACGGGCCCGATCCCGCCCTGATCCGGGCTCGAACGAAGCGGGCAACGTCTTCGGGGCGGGCCACGGGCAGCGCCAGCTTCATGCCGAAGCTCTGGGGCGTGTCCACGTAACCCAGCCGAATCCAGGAAATGCGAACGCCCTTGGGTTCCAGCGCGTGGCGCAGGGCCCGTGCATAGGTTTCGAGCGCGGCCTTTGCAGCCGAATAGGCAGCGTTGCGCGTTCTGGGCGCCGCGGCAGCGATGCTGGAAAAGAGCACGACCGAGCCGCGCCCCAGCTGGGACATTAGTGTACCGAACGCGGCTGCGAGCCTCGCGGGCCCCAGATAATTCACGGCGGTCAGCTGTGAGAGCACCTCCTCGGTAGCGCCCACGTCCGCCGATGTAACTCCACCCGCAGGAACCAGGAGGCAATCGACCCCATCGAGCTTCTCGCTACAATCTCGCGCAAACGCCGCGACGTCCCAAGAGGGATCGCCGATGTCCTGCGCGAGAACGTGACAGCGCGTGCCGAAGCGCAATCGGATATTGCAGGCGGTCGCTTCCAGATCTTCGCGATCGCGCGCGACGAGCAGCAGATGAAACCCCGCCTTGGCGAAGTCTTCCGCCAGGGCACGCCCCACACCCGAGGTGGCACCGACGATGACCGCGCTAGACACCGATGCGAGCCCTCAGACGTGAACCGCAGCGCGCAGACGGGTCGAACAGCTTCAACTGCTCCTTGAACGCCGAGTATTCGGGGAAGATGCGCTGGCAGAGCTCTGCCGGAATTCGACTGTCTTTCGACAGGTTCAGGCACGCACCCGTCTTCAGGGCGAGCTGATCGAGCTCGGCAAAGAGGCGTAACGCGGCTGGCCCCGCCGGCACGTCGACCGCCAAACACACTCCGGTCCCACGGAAACGAAGAAAGCGTCCGTTACCGCGAAACAGCTTCAGCGAGGCCAACGTGACGGGCACCTTCACCTCGCGAAAAAGCCTCGCGCAATTCTCGGTGAACTCCGCCCAGCGCTCGCGCGGAACGATCAGCTGGTACTCGCGAAAGCCTCTGCGCCCGAAGGCCGCGTAGTAACCCTCCAGACCTTCGATTGGAAAGAACCCAGGTCGCAGCTGCAGTGTCCACGGCTTTCGCGAGCGTTGCCGCCGCTCGTAGACGCCCATGGCAATGCGGCTGGTTGCGCGGTTCCAAAGCGCGAACGGCGCACGACTCGCGAGAGCGAGACGCGGGCGTGCAGGGGACGCCGCGTGCTCTCGCTGCACGAATTGTTCGACGAACACGAAGCCGGAGCCGAAGCGAGGACCAGGCTCGCTGAAATTGTGCCACGAGTACAGGCCCGCAACGCCTGCCGCTCGGGCTTCCATCACTTCTACCGCGCGCTGCAGATTCTCGACCGCCACTGTCTCGAGCTCGAGCGCGCGACCGGGCAACGGCGCCGTTCGCAGCAGCACACGAGTGATCACGCCGGTCAGCCCGAAACCGCCGACGGTGAGCTCGAACAGGTCTGCGTTCTGCTGCGGGCTCAAGCGGAGGCGGCCATGAGCGGGGTGGAAGAGCTCGAGCTCCTTGATCCATTCGCCGAAATTTCCCGAATGGAACTGGCTCTTGCCGTGCACATCGAACGCGATGCACCCGCCCACCGTGATGTCCGGATAGCCAGGAACCACGGGCAGAAAAAAGCCGCGCTCCGAGAGGAACTCGAGCAGCGCACCAACGCTGATGCCAGGCTCGGTGGTGACGTCACCGGTTTCCGGATCGAAGGCCAGGATGCGGTTGAAGCGTCGCATGTCGACCGAGAGGCTCTCCGCCCCCATGCTGGCGGCCGAGTAGGAGAGCCCCGCGCCGCGCGGGATGAAAGCCACAGCCGGGTTCAGAGTCGCGAATAAGTCCCGGTAGCGTTCGGGGCGCGCCACGCTCGCGTCCACGACCTCGGTGCCGTCGAAGCTGACCAGACGCGTTGACTGATTGGACATGTCGCTTCTTCGCGCACCCGGGAGACCGTACCCTTGGGCCGACACACGCCGGGGGTCTTAGCACAGTTGATCGCAGGATTTGCCAGCGAAAGCCCTTGGAGCCGCAGCCGATCGGCCTTTGGGGCTGGGCCGGCACAGGTTCGCCGTGCCAGCACTCCGGGACCGCTGCTCAGCGAAGCAGCATGAGGGCAGCTGTCGGGCGGTGTCGTCCGCAATTCGTCGGAGCGTGGCCCGCAGCGCGCGCACGACTTGCGCTGCCACCGTGAAGCCGCAGCCTTTGCGCGCGAGACGAAACGACACCGCACATGGTCGAGGGGCTGAGGACTTGGCCTGCCTGTTGCAGTCCTCGTTCGAGGGACATGAATTCCACTTTTCCTGCTTGGACACGGCCAAGCGCCGCGCACTCGAGCAACGTGACTGAACTCCTGAACGAGAAGCGCGACGCGGAAGACCGATACAGAGCAGTGTTCGAGGGCGCTAACGACGCGATTGCGCTGCTCGACTTCGACGGTGTGGTGCTCGAGGCCAACCGGCGCTGGACCGACGCACTGAGGCTTTGCCCCGAGCAAGTGGTCGGTCGTCGCTTCGACGAGTTTGCCGCGGTGGGCTACGAGTTCGAAAACGCACAGGTCTTTCGGAACCTGTTGGCCAATGGTGAAGAGCCGACCGTGGCCACATTTCTGCGTGCGGACGGCTTTCCGGTGCCGATGGAGTTCTCGGGACACGTGGTCCAGGTGGACGGCAAGCAGGTCGTGTTCGCGATCGGGCACGAAGTGACCGATTGCGTCCGCGCCGCGCTGGCGCTGAAAGCCGCCGAGGTCAAGTACCGCGCGCTCTTGGAGCGGATTCCCGAAGTCATTTGGAGAATGGACCAGAACGGCAAGGTGACCTACCTGACCGCCGACGAAGAGAGGCTACGTGCTCTGGGCGTCGGGTGTAGCAGCGACACCTGTCTGACCCGCATCGGGGAGCAGGTTCACCCCGAGCAACGCGCGCTCGTGCTCGATGCTTGCGCGGCCCTGCTGCGCGACGGAACCAAGTTCGATCTGGAGTACCGCCGGAAAAATGGCGATGGGCGCTTCATCTGGATTCGGAACCGTGCCTTCGCGAGCTACGAGCGCGACGGCGTTCGTTACGCCGAAGGCATGATTTCCGACGTGACCGAGAAGAAGCAGCTGGAAGAGCAACTCCGGCAGGCGCAGAAGATGGAAGCGATAGGTCAGCTTACCGGTGGCATCGCTCACGATTTCAACAACATGTTGGTGGCCATCCTGGCGAACGGCCATTTTCTTGCCGAGTCGCTCGGTCGCGACGATCCGAGGCGTTGCGACGCCGAGGAAATCCAGATCGTCGCCGAGCGAGCGGCAGCCCTGACTCGCCAGCTGCTGGCGTTCAGCCGGCGACAGCTGTTGGCCCCCACCTCTTTGGATCTGAACGCGTCACTCATTGCCTTGGAGAAGATGCTGCGGCGGCTGATCGGCGAAGACATCGACCTCTCGCTGATTCGCGGACCCGATTTGCGTGCGATTCGCGCGGACGCCGGGCAAATCGAGCAGGTGATCATGAACCTGGTGGTCAACGCTCGCGACGCGATGCCATCGGGCGGAGCGCTTACGATCGAGACCAGGAACGTCGAGCTCGGTAGCCCGACGCGCTTGCCGTTGGTGCCCGGAAAGTACGTGGTCTGCTCGGTCCGCGACACTGGTGTTGGAATGGACTCGGACACGAAGCTTCGCCTGTTCGAGCCCTTCTTCACGACCAAGGAGCGCGGGAGGGGGACGGGGCTCGGACTATCGACCTGCTACGGAATCGTGACCCAAAGTGGGGGATGGATCGACGTTCAGAGTGAACTAGGCGAGGGGGCGGTGTTCGACGTGTACCTGCCCGCGGTCGACGGCCCCATCGATCAGAAGAGAACCCCTTCTGCGCCGCCGAAGCGCGGCCAAGTCGAGACGATACTAGTCGTCGAGGACGATTCTCGTGTCCGCAGCGCGGTCAGTCGGGTGCTCGAAGGACTCGGCTACTCCGTGCTCGTGGCTCGCGATGGCCCGGAGGCCATCGAGCTCGCTCGTCGGCACGACGGTCCGCTCCATCTCGTCGTGAGCGATCTCGTGATGCCCAGCAAGAGCGGAGTAGATGTTGCCAAGCAAGTTCTAGCGCACCGCCCGGAAACCAAGGTTTTGCTGATGTCGGGCTACG
This sequence comes from Polyangiaceae bacterium, assembly GCA_035549735.1. Taxonomy (GTDB): domain Bacteria; phylum Myxococcota_A; class Polyangia; order Polyangiales; family Polyangiaceae; genus PMG-095. The sequence goes on from DASZQI010000012.1 coordinate 107,001, forward strand.
CCGATCACGCCTCTCTACTCGATGTCGCTCCTGCGCATTTCATGCAGAAGCCGTTCTCCCCGTCGGCGCTCGCGAAGAAAGTTCGCGAGGTGCTGGACGCTTGATCGGCGCACTGAGCGGTCCGCGCGGCGCAGGGGTGCTTGCGCACGCAGCGAGCAGCTCGTGCGATAAGACGCTGACCACCACGAGAGCAGTCGCGAACCACATGCCGCGGCTCAGCCTCGGGAAGCGGTGTCAAACGAGCAGAGGCAGCCCGAGACCCAGAACAACATCGAACCTGCGTGGAGCAAATCAACGCCAGCCGCGAGCGATCGGTAGGCATTCATGGCACGAAGAGTGTGTTCAACCGCTCTCGCGAACGGTCAGGACTGGGCACTTGGCGCCCCGGACCACGTTCTCCGCGACGCTTCCTGCCAGTAACCGGTCGTGCTCGGAACGGCCGTAGGTACCGAGCACGATCGCATCGGCGCAGCCACGCTCGGCGGCGCTGAAGATTCGTTCCGGCGCATCTCCTACATCCACCCGTTCTTGAGTCCAGACGCGCCGGGTGTCGACGGTCGCGACAAAGCGTTCCAGGTCTCGCTTGGCGGAGACTACTTCCTGAGCAGTCGCATCCGCGCCGAGCACCAACAGCACTTCGAGCGTGGCCCCAAGCGACATCCCCAAAGAACAGGCAAACTGCAAGGCCGCCCGCGAACAACTAGACAGGTCGACTGGAACCAAGATTTTGCGAATCGTAGACATCGCTTCCGTTCGATTCGTTCGAAAGCAAGTCACGTGCCCGGTTACGGTGAGGGCCTTCGCCGATCGAGATTGCGCAAGGCGCGCGCCGGCCCTTGAAGCACGCATCATTTGCGATCACGACGAACCGGATCGCGATCGCAGCTAGTCGCCGCGGTGCCCCGCTCACCGCCTCCGCTCCGAGCGGTTGCACCCGAGCGGCGCCACCGGCAACTCGGCCGTCGCTAAGAACCCAGGCGGACCGCCTGCTGCGATCCTCCGAATGAACGGATCGGCGAGGTCAAGCGAGCTCACGGCTGCGCCGGAGTTGCACCGTGGCCGAGGTCTTGGGGCTCGCCGGCGCGGGGCTGTCGACCGCGTGTTCCTGCGCCGTTTCCGCGAGTGTTCTGATCTGGTCGAAGGCCGCGGACATCGGAAAGTCGCTCGCGGTGCGGAAGCGCTGCGCCCCGCCCAGAATCTTGTGTTTCACCAGGCGATTTTGCATGATGTTGATGGGCAAGAAGCCGAGCGTTTGAATCCAGCTCGACTGCGGACGAACGGTCCAGCGCTTCAGAATCGCGCTCGGCGCGTAGAAGCGCTGCCACGCTCGCTGCCAACCTTCACGAAGCTGCTCACGGCTCATTCGGCTGGGTATGAAATAGGGCGAGCCGGCATCGTGATCGCCGCCCAGCCACCAGCGCTCGTCGGTGAGGCGCTTCTCGGCCTTCAGTCGGCGATAGAGCTGAGTTCCCGGATAGGGAGTCAAGATCGCGTAGAGCGCCATGGTCAGGCGCATCTCGATGCCGAACTCCGCGGTGCGCTCGAACACCTCCGGGTCGTCGGTGTCGAAGCCGAACACGAAGCTGCCCCACGTAGATATGCCGTGCTCGTGCAGCATTTCGAGCACCTCGCGGTATTCGGAGGGCTTGTTTTGGCGCTTGCCGGTGTGTTTCAGCGTCGCATCGTCGATGCTCTCGAAGCCGATGAAGAGCGCTTTGCACCCGCTCTCCGCCATGAGGCGAACGTTGTCGATGCGCTTCACGGCCGCCAGCGAGCATTGCCCAATCCAATGCTTGCCGAGCTCGCCCATGCGCGTGAAAAGCTCACCGGAATACTTGCGGTGAATCATCACGTTGTCGTCACCGAATAGGATGAGCTTGCCGAGCGAGCGCAGCTCGGTCAGCACTTCCTCGACCGCGCGAAAGCGCATGGTGGTGCCGTTGGCCGTCGAAACACTGCAGAATTCGCACGGATAGGGACAGCCGCGCATGGTCTGCACGACCTGGAACGGAATGTACTTCTTCGAGCGGAACAGGTCGCGGCGTGGCAGCCGATTGTGCTTGAAATCCGGCAATGGCCCTTCATAGAGCGGAGCCAAGGCGCCGCGCTTGAAGTCGGCGATCACGCGCGGCCAAAGCTCCTCGGCCTCGCTGCGCACCACGGCGTCGGCGAACTTGGCTGCTTCCTCGGGTACGGCAGTGGCGTGGATGCCGCCGAGCACGACTTTGACGCCGCGCGCTCGGTACGCAGCTGCAATTTCATAGCTGCGTCGCGCGGTCTTACTGTCCACGCTGATGCCGACCAAGTCGACGTCCTTCACGTCGCGGTTGATATCGAACGGCCGCACCAGATCATCGGTATAGATGACTTCGTCTTCGGGTGGCGTGTGCGCCGCCAGAATTCCGAGCCCAAGGCGCGGTAGAAGTGCGGAGTCTTCGCTGGCGGGGGCTATCAGCTCGATCTGCATGCGAGGCCGAGTCTACTACGCCCGCGCACGACTCGAGTGAGCCTCCGCTCACGTGCGCGGCCCCGCGGTTTTCATGCCGGATCACGATCCAAGGTCGAGTCCAGAAGTCGCTCCAAACCGGAATGCCACAGTTTGATCGCAGCAAAGTGGGATGTTTTGCCAGCGACTACGCCCGGCAGGGCCAGGTCACGCACCTCGCCGGCACGGCGCAAGTCCCGGTCCCGGCCGACCGCGACGCTCAATCCCGCGGCGCGATCGGCTGCACCCCTTGCTTCGGGCGAAGAGCGGCGTCAAAAGGCTACCCTTGTCCCGCACTCAGCCCGCTCGACGCGCCCTCCTCGCACGACTTGCCGAACAGTACGGCACCCCGCTCTACGTCTACGACGCGCAGGTCATCCGCGAGCAGTTCGCGTCGTTGCGGGCCTTCGATACCGTGAGGTTCGCGCAGAAGGCTTGCTCGAACGTTCACATTCTACGCTTGCTGCGCGAGCTGGGCGCAAAGGTCGACTGCGTCAGCTCGGGCGAGCTCGAGCGCGCCGTGCGCGCAGGATATGACTCCGGTATCGAGGGCGAGATCGTGTTCACGGCGGACGTCCTTCCGCGCGACGCGCTCTCCCGGATCCTCGAGTTGAGGGTGCCCGTGAACGCCGGCTCCGAGGACATGTTGGAGCAGCTCGGTCGCGTGAGCCCCCGCCATCCCGTGTGGATTCGAGTGAACCCGGGCTTCGGCCACGGGCACAGCAAGAAGACCAACACCGGCGGCGAATCGAGCAAGCACGGTATCTGGCACGAGAATTTGCCGAGTGCGCTCGCGCTGATCGACCGTTATCAGCTCGATCTCGTCGGCGTGCATACACACATTGGCTCGGGCGCGGACATCGACCACTTGAGTCGCGTGTGCGACTCGATGGTCGAGATGGTGCGCAGCCTGGGGCGCGACATCCGTGCGATTTCGGGCGGCGGAGGGCTGTCGATCCCCTATCGAGCCTCCGAACTCCCGGTGGACACCGGGGCCTACTTTCTACGTTGGGACGCGGCGCGCAAAGCGATTGAAGCCTTTCTGGGCCACGCCGTTCATCTCGAGCTCGAACCGGGCCGGTTCCTCACCGCGCAGGCTGGCGTGCTGGTGACGGAGGTCATGGCGTCCAAGTCGGCTGGTCGCAATCACTACACGTTGGTCGACGCGGGCTTCAACGACCTCGTGCGCCCTGCGATGTACGGAGCCTGGCACGAGATCGAACTTCTGCCGCGCACCGAAGGCGAACGCGACATCGTCGACACCGCCGTAGCGGGGCCGCTCTGCGAGTCTGGCGACATGTTCACTCAATCTTCTTCCGGCGATGTGCTGCTTCGAGCCCTGCCGCGAGCTCAGGTCGGTGACTTGATGGTCTTGCACGACGCGGGTGCGTACGGCGCCAGCATGTCCAGCAACTACAACTCGCGGCCCCTCATTCCGGAAGTGCTGGTCGACGGTGATTCGAGCCGCTTGATTCGCCGCCGCCAGACAATCGACGATCTACTGAGCCTCGAAGACCCCGCTTGATCGTAGCGCGGCGCCTCAGGGCGCTATTTGGGGGCCGCGAAGAAAAGGGCGCGCTCGACGTCAGCGCGAGACTCTGGGCAACGCGGCGTCGCCGACCTCCTCATTGCAGCCGCGCCTGCCCGGCACAGTAACGGGCATCGGTGAATGCGTGTCCGTAGCCGACGTGCTCCTCGTACTGAGGCAAGTCATCGGCAAGGGTGAACCACGGCGCCTTGGAACCGACGAAGACGTGCTCGGTCGGGAGGATGCTCGGAGCGGCTCCGCCGGCACCGCTGTCTTTCACGGACTCGCCGCCGGCTGTCCGCCGCTTGTCATTGCGGACAACTGTCGCCCCGATTCGGACACTGACGAGCCGGGATAGTCGCTTGCGAATCGGGCGAAAATCCAGGGAACAGCCGCGCCGCCGTGTGCCCGAACGATGAATCGCGGGGCGCCAGCCGCGCTGGGCACGATTTATCGGCGATTTAGAGGAGTCTGGTCATGCCCGTCGCCACGGCACGCGTTTCGCAATCGTTGCGCTGCAACTGCCTCGATCGGAGCCGCGTGTCCAAATTCAAGCGTAAGCGCGTCAGGAACTTCGATGGCCGGCTTTGGCGTCGCTTCTGGCGAATCGCGAAGCCCTATTGGTTGGGAGAAAAGAAGTGGGTCGCCTGGGGGCTCCTTTCGCTGCTCGTGCTGCTTCTCTTGGGTCGCACGCAGTTTACGGTGATGTTCAACGACCAAACCGGCGAATTCACCTCCGCCTTGGCCGCGAAGGACAGCCGACGCTTTTGGCATGCCATGCGCGTGTTCGGCGCGGCGCTCCTCGCCGCGGTGCCGCTCTACGCTTTTTACTACTATGCGCGCGACCGACTCGGTATCGCCTGGCGGAGCTGGCTGACCGAGAAGTTTCTCGCCAAGTACTTGCGCAACAAGGCATTCTACGAGCTCACGTCGAACGAGGGCATCGACAACCCCGATCAGCGGATCGCGGAAGACGTCAACGCGTTCACCCGAAAATCTTTGACGTTCCTGCTCGAGTTCGTCAGCGCCACGCTGCAGCTCGTCGCTTTCAGTGGGGTGCTGTGGTCGATCTCCAAGCCGCTGGTGCTGATCTTGGTGCTGTATGCGGTGTTCGGCTCGGTGGTGACGTTCGCGGTCTTCGGTAAGCCTTTGATAGGGCTGAATTTCCAGCAGCTGAGGCGCGAGGCCGACTTTCGTTTCGGCCTGATCCGCGTGCGCGAAAACGCGGAAGCGATTGCCTTCTATCGGGGTGAAAAGCGGGAGGGTGCCTACGTAAAGCATCGCTTCGCTCAGCTCTACGCAAACTACAAGAAGCTTCTGAATCGCACACTGGGCTTGAATCTATTTCAATACGCCTACAGCTTCTTTGCGCTGGCGGTGCCCAGCATCATCGTCGCGCCACGCATACTATCCGGCGAGCTGGAGGTGGGTCGAGCCGTGCAGGCAGCGGGCGCGTTCGCGGCGATGCTCAGCTCGCTCACCGTGTTCGTGGACAATTTCGAGAGCCTCAGCGCGTTTGCGGCCGGCATCGAGCGTCTCCACTCGTTCTCCAAGATCTTGGACGAGCATGGCAAGCCGCCCAGCAAGAGCGAAGGGTTGATTGGGCGGGAGGAACAGCCAAACCTCGAGCTCGTCGAGGTGACGCTGCGAACGCCCCAACACGAGCGCACGTTGGTGAGTGATGTATCGCTCTCCGTAGACGATGGCCAAGGCCTCTTGATTGTCGGCGCGAGCGGCGGCGGGAAGAGCTCCCTTCTCCGTGCGGTGGCCGGTCTATGGAATCGCGGTTCCGGCACGATTCGCCGCCCGGGCTTGGAGCACATGCTATTCTTGCCGCAGCGGCCGTACATGATCGTCGGCACGCTGCGCGAGCAGCTGCTCTATCCCAACGTGGATCGCGGTATCGACGAAGAAGAGCTGCGTGAAGTGATCGAGCGGGTCAATCTCCCCGAGCTCGTCGAACGCTGCGGCGGTTTCGACGCCGAGCTCGACTTCACCAAGGTGCTCTCGGTCGGCGAGCAGCAGCGGCTAGCCGTTGCGCGCGTGCTGCTCGCCAAGCCGCGCTACGTCGTACTCGACGAAGCGACCAGCGCGCTCGACGTCGAGAACGAAGAGCAACTGTACGCCGAGCTGCAAGCGCTCGACACGACGCTCATTAGCGTTACTCACCACCCGAGCCTAGTAAAATATCACAGCCAAGTCCTGGAGCTCACCGGCGACGGCGGCTGGAAGCTCCGACCAGCCGAAGACTACGTTCCGGGCGCCGCGCTAGAAGCAGGCCAAGGGCTGGCGGCGCGCGCCGGTTCTGGCAGCGTGCCTGGCGCGTTCTCGCTGCGAACCCCGCGCCCGCCTCGGCCCCTACCACCGGTCAGTGCGCACGAGCCATCCCCCGTTTAGGGGAGGGAAGGACGGCATTGCCAAGCGGCATTCAGGCTGCGACGCACAAAACCCCTTCAACCGAACTCGTACTACCAATCGAATGTGTCACGCAATGGGCGGAGCTCGGTATATACGGGAGCGGGGCCAAGCCGTTCGGGCCTGTCGTGGAGGCAAAGATGAAGAAGTGGTGGAGTCGCGCGTGGGGTTTCGTGCTGGGGCTTTCGTTGCTCACGTTGGCGGGGCGAGCGGAGGCTTCTTATTGTACGAGTACCAGTCTGGTAACGCTGACGAGCGTGCCGTACCAAACGCACTGGCAGGCGTACGACGGTTTGCGCTGCGTGGAAGAGCACCTGATCGCGGCGGCCGACCGACGCGCGATCTTCGCGAGCGTGTACGCGCTGACCACGTTGCGCATGGCCGAGAGCATCGACGCGGGCGACTACACGAACACGGCCTGGATGCAGAGCTATCAAACCGAGTTCGCCAATTACTATCGCAAGGCTTTGTACGATTTTGCGCGCGGGCAACGCGCTCAGGTGCCCAAGGCGTGGCTCAAAGCGTTCGACGCCGCCGCGGGCGGCCAGACGTTGATCATTCAAGATGCGCTGCTCGGAATGAACGCGCACATCAACTTCGACCTGGCGTTCGCGATCGAGAAGGTCAAAATCAGCCCCAACACCGCGAGTCGCTACATCGACCACACGCGCGTCAACGACGTGCTCGGCCAGGTCGGGGACGAAATCATCGCGGCGCTCGGCTCTCTCTACGGCCCCAACTACGCGGCGCTCGATAGCGCGCTCGGGCCGGTCGACGAGCTGTTCCTGGCCACGGGCATGGCCAGCGCACGACAGAACGCCTGGAACAACGCGGTGCTCTTGACTGGCAGCCAAACTTGGAACCGCTGGCTGGTGGTTTCTGGCATCGAGCTCGGCGCGGTCGCCACTGCCGACCTCACGCTCGCGCTCACCTTGAGCTCGAGCTTGCGCAACACACTGCGCGCGCTGGAAGGCAGCAACCCGGGCTCCACATTCTGTCAGCACTTCCCGTGCGGCGTGTAGCGCTGCAGGGGGCCAGTGCTGCGCGAACGCGAATAGTGGCAACTCGGATCAACGGCGACTCGAGATAGGCGGCGTAAGACCCTGTCCGCGGAAGGAACGTTCATTCTGCGAACAAACCGATGTTTTGTGATAGAACGGCCCGTGGGCCGACACAAAATCGAAGGCCAATCGAGATGGGAACGCGCCGCAATCTTGCTATCAAGAAGTCGATGTTTGCGTACAAGCTCCACACCGTATCAGCCGCGATACTCGCAAGTGTCGCGCTCTCGCTCGCAGCGTGCAGTGAGGACGCGGGCCCTCCCAGCCCCACGGGGACCGGTGGCGCGGCGCCTAGTGGAGGGAGCGGTGGCCAGAGCGCATCGACTGGTGGAAGCGTCGGGACAGGCGGCAGCACCGGCGGTGTTCTCGGGACCGGAGGGTCGCTCGGCACAGGTGGAACTACCGGAGGTGCCAGCACTACGACAGGGGGCGCGACGGGTGGGTCCGGTGGCAATCCTAATGGAGGCGCTGCGGGCTCACTCGGTGGTGGCGCCGGTGGCGCAACCGCAGGCGTTGGCGGAGAACGCACCGGTGGCGTTGGGGCGGGCGGCGCAAGCGGTGGAGCTGCTGGCAAAACGGGTTCAGGTGGCGCTGGCGGTTCAACCGGTGGCGCCAACGGAGGCGCAGGCACTGGCGGAGCTGGTGGTAAGGCAGGCACCGGCGGAGCCGGTGGTAAGGCGGGCACCGGCGGTGCAGCGGGAAGCACTAGCGGAGGTAGCGGTGGCGGGGGCGGCGCCAGCTCGTATCAGCCCTGCCCCGCGAGCGGAGCCTGCAAGATCATGCCGTTCGGCGATTCGATCACGCAAGGCTACAACGTCAACGGGGGCTATCGTGCCCCACTATTTCATCTCGCGCTGGCAGCGGGTCGCAATATCACCTTCGTCGGCTCGGCCAGTGACTACAGCGTGCCTACCGTGGACGGAATGACGTTTCCGAAGAACCACGAGGGTCACGGCGGCTACACGATCGAGGGGACCAACGGCATCGCGCAGTTTGTCAATACGAGCATCCCGAACTACAAACCCAACATCATTACCTTGATGATCGGCACGAACGACATTAACGGCAACAACAACGTCGCCGACGCGCCAAATCGCTTGGGCAAGCTGCTCGACTCGATTTTTACCCGCGACGCGAACGTCCTCGTCGTTCTGGCGCAGATCGTACCGACGAAAACCGACGGCACGAACAACACGATCAAGACCTACAACGCCGCCATGCCGAACTTGGTGTCCACGCGGGCTAGCCAGGGTCGCCACATTCTGCTGGTCGACATGTACACGGCCTTCACGAACGACACGAACTACAAGAACGCGCTGCTCGGCGACAACCTCCATCCGAACCAGGCCGGGTACAATCTCATGGCTGACGTCTGGTTCAAGGCACTCGATCCCTACCTGCACTAGGTCCTACAACGGCCGCGGCAGAAACTCGCGCGCTGCCGCGTTTCTCGCTCTGATCGCGCTCGCGTTTTCGTGTCAGGGTTGCCTGGTCGGGCGCCTGATCTACTTCAACGCGCCGAGCCTTTCGGCGCCCAGCTACTTCGACCGCCGCGTGGTGCACGCATCGACTGCGAAAGCGCCGCTCGAGCGTGGCGCGGCAGAGGCCGTATTCCGGCTGACCGACGCTGAACGGGCCGTGTACGCCTCGTTCGACGCGCTCCTCGAGGCTTCTCGGACCTGCGCGTTCGTCGCGATTCACGACGATGCCATCGTCTATGAACGCTACTTTTGCGGTGTTTCGGCCACGACCGAGTTGCCGGGCTTCTCGATGAGCAAGACCTACGCCGCCGCGCTGATTGGACGCGCGCTGAGCGACGGTCTGCTTTCGTCGCTCGAGCAGCCGGTGACGGCCTACGTTCCGGAGCTGGTCGGAAAGAGACGTTACCGCGAAGTGACGCTCGAACACCTGCTGCGCATGACCTCGGGTATCGACTTCGAGGAGGAGTCGCTGGCTACGCCAACATTCTACTACACGACCGACTTGCGCGATCTCATGTACGCGTATGACGTCACGCGGCCTCCAGGAAAGTCTTACCTGTACGGCAGCGTGAACGTTCAACTGCTTTGGGACGTACTGCATCGCCGGCTGCGTGGAGAGACGGTGGCTCACTATTTCGAGCGGGGACTGTGGCAACCGCTCGGCGCAGAAAGCCCAGCGTCATGGTCGCTCGACAGCGCCGACAGCGGGGTCGAGAAGTTCTTCGGGGGGTTCAATGCCACAGCGCGCGATCATGCCCGGCTCGGCTTGCTCTTTCTGCACGGCGGCAGCTTCAATGGTCAGCAAATCCTCTCGCGAGCCTGGGTCGAGCGCGCGCTTTCGCCCGATCCGATCGCGGGCCTCGTGCACACCGCGGACGGCTGCGTGCGCCGCGGCAAGTATCAATGGTTCTTGACGCGAAACGGCCGCGCCTATTTTGCAAAGGGCTATCATGGCCAGTACGTGTTCGTGGTGCCCGACCGGCACTGGGTGTTCGTGCGTTTCGGTGAAAGCTACGGCGGCACCAACTGGCCCGAATTGTTCTTGCGCCTGGCCGACAGCGTCCGGCCCGGTTCTCACTGAGCCAGCGTCGAGTCGTCGAAGGCTACGGATTCACGGGGCGCACACACCAGAATCGTCGTTGTCGAGAATCTGCGTGAATCGGATGTTACTCGCGCCGATCTGGTCGCGCAGCCACTCGGCTTCGCACGTGGGTAGCCTGGCATTGTTGCTGACGCTCAGCACCCAGCCGAGCTCGCGGAGCGCCGATAACTGTCGCAGCCGTTCGAGCGAGTCGTTGGAGTCGATGACCAAGCTGTCCGCCCTTCGCAGGTTCGAGAGCCCGCCCAGATCATCGAGGCGAGGGTTGCGGATCAGGTAGACGCCGCGAGAGGTCGCGGTCAAACCTTCGAGGCCAGCGACGCTCTCGAGCAGAGCGTTCGCTTCGATATAAACGTCGCCTGTTACGTTCGAAAGCGGGCCGAGCCCTTTCAAGTCGGCGAGCAGTGGGCTTGCCGTGATCCGCAGAATGCCGACCGATGTCAGCGCGCCCAGAGCGAGGGGGCCCTGCAAGCTCGAATTGCCATCGATCATGAGCGTGTCGACGCGGCTGAGCGCGTCGAGTCCGCGCGAGCTCACAAGGCTCGAGTTGAAGCTGAGGCTGAAGACCAAATCGACCGACGACAAGCCGCGCAGTCCGGCGACCGAGGTGAGCGCGTCGTTGTGCTCGACCCGGAGCTCCTGCAACGCCTGCACGTGCTCGAAGCCATCGAGGTTCCGCAGCGCGGCATTCCATTGCACGAACAGCGACCCGAGCTCGGTCAGCGAGCCAAAGGCGTTCGTGCTGATGAGAGCGGGGTTCTGCGCCAAGCTGAGCGCCCCGACCTCGGCGAGCAACGGAAAGCTCGCGCGGTCGTCGACGGCGGTCTGCGACAGGGTAAAGGTGCCGGAAACGCTCCGTAACTGGGCGAGGCCCGAGAAATCCGTGAGGGCCACGCTGTTTACGATCTCGAGCTCGCCCGCGCGGGTCAAGGACATGAGCCCATGGACGTTCGACAGTCGCTCGTTGCCTGCGAGGCGGACGGACATTTCGTCGAGCCGCTCCAGCGCGTCGATTTGGGTCAAAGCGGCGTTGTACGCGATCGTTACTTCGGAAGCGCGAGAGAGCGCAGACAGGCCAGTGAGGTCCGGCAGGGAATTGCAGGCGGCGATCGACAGCAAGCCAACCTCGGTCAACGACACTAACCCTTGTAGGTTAGAAATTCCGAGTAGCGCGAGCTCGAGTGTGCTGGCGCGTCGCAAGGAGCTGAGGCCCGAGAGATCCACGAGCTGGGGGCTCCGCTGAACGAAGACCTCATCGGCTTCGGTCAGCGCGGCCGGCCCGCGTATGCGCAGCAGTTCGGGGTTTTCGAAGACCCCGAACGTGCCGACTTGCGCGAGCGAAGAAAACCCCAGCAGCTCCGTAAGCCGCGGGTTCCCGACGATGACGATCGAGGACGCGTAGGGCAGGGCGTTCATCACGTCGAGCGAGCGCAATGAGCGGTTCTCCTCGACCAGAACCTGGCCCGTCACCAGGCCCAAGTTTTCGAGCCCATTGGCAGCTTTTAACCCGGTCGTTTCGACGATTCGAAAATCGCCGTGGACCTCCCGCAGACAAGCGAGCGGAGATAGATCGGTCACGCTGCCGGCTACGATGACATCGCCAAACACGGTACTGACGTCCCGCAGCGACTCGAGGTCGCTTTGCCGAATCACCGTCGTGCTGCTCTGAAGCACGCGACTGCAAGGAGGCTCCGTTCTCCCTCCGGCGCCCGCGCTGCCGCCAGGCGCCTTGCCGCCCTCGCCGCTGGTACCGCCCACCAACAGCCCGCCGGACCCTCCGGAAGCCTTGGAACCGCCATTCGCCGAACCGCCGAAGCCCCCGCTCGCGGTAGGAGCACCAGCATTGCCGCCCGCGCCGTTGAGCGCGCCGCTTCCGGCGCGGGCGCCGAAGCTATTGCCACCCGCATTGCCGCCCGCGCCGTCGAGCGCGCCTCCGCTGCCGCTCCCGCCGAAGACACTCTTTGCACCGGCACTTCCGCCACTGGACCGGTTGCCTCCGCGCGGCTGCGGCTTTCCTCCTGTTCCGACGGCGCCGCCCTGTGTCTCCGCGCTTGGCTCGCTGTCGGACGAATCGCTCTCCAGCGAAGTTCGGCCGCAAGAAGGCGCAAAGCATAGCGCCGCCCACACCATCCAACGCTGCCGAACGTCGCTGCGACTCACCAACCCGACCAACGACCTCACTATACCGCTATTAGCGACGCGACAGGCACAAAACTCGTGACAGGCCGTGGTTCGTGATGCCTGGCCGGCGTCGGCTTCGGCGGCGAACTCGGAGCTTTCTCAACGGCGAGCTGCCGCTAACGTATGCCCTCCGTCGCCACGATACACCGTTCGATCCGGGTAGAATCATCATTGCTGACATTCGACCAACAGGCTCGCGCCTCGGGTTTCCTGTCTGCTCGGCACAGGCGTAACTTAACGAGCGCGTTCCGACTCGAGCCAGGTCGCGCGTGCTGCTCGGTATTCCTCGTCGGACTCGAGCTTTTTCCACAACCGGTAGAAGACGTTGGCCGCGCGCGCCTTTTCGCGATCAGGTGTGAACGGCAGGACGTTGCCGCGCTCGTCGTATTTGCGGCCGCCTTTGTGATTGGCGTAGCGGCGAGCTCGAGTAAACCCCATCTGAACGAACTTTCGTGCCATATCCATGCCCACGAAATCATGCTGCTCGCGATACGCAATGAAAGCGGCGTGTAGCGATTTCGCCGAGGCTTTGGCGTCGGCTTCGGTCTTGAAGCGCCAGAGCGGTAAGAGTTCGGTCTTGTACGGCTCCGCGGTCAGAACGCCCTGCTCACCACGACCGACACGGTAGTCTTCAGGACGCTTTCTGAAGTCGACCGCCCGATAGGCTGATGCGGCCGAAGCGAGACGAAGCCGGATCGGGCCGCGAACCTTGTTCACCTCGACCTTCTTACCTTTTTGCAACACGTCCACCCGACCGCGTTTTGCAAGGCGTCCCGCGGCGTCCCGCACCGAGGGCATGAGCGCGCGCCAGGCCTCTTTGTCGATGTATCGGGCGACTTCCGATGGGCAAGCGCTGCGCGGATGTCGGGCCTCCAGCAGCTTCATCAGCGCGCGCTCGATGCCTTTGGGCGTGACCTTAGTCATGCGCAGCTCGGCACTCAGGCTGCGGTCGACCGTTTCTTCTTTTTGCTACCGCGTTTTGGCCAGCCTTGTTGCATGGCTTGATACGCCGCAGAGCTGACGGTGGATCGAGATTTGGGGCGGCTGGTGCCGCGCTTCTTCCGACGATTGATGTTTGCGACCAGCGAGTTCTTTTTGGCTGCCACGTTCGCCTGGCAAGCGAATCGCGTGCCACTCGGCAGCACGCCCTGGGCCGGTTTGCCGGTTCGAAAGGGCCGCGGACGCCAACCCGCCGCGCGCTTCCGCGCACAGCTGAGGCGAGTTCGCCGTACCCCTGCTTGTCCGTGGCCCCTGCGCCGGTCCCTCCGGTAGTTGAAGTTGGCGCGCCGGCCAACGGTTTCTCGCCCTTGCCGAGCGCGTGGTTCTGCCCCAGGTTCCGACGCATGCCTGGTCGTCATCGCCTCGAGCGAACGCAGATCGTGGCGGCGCCTCGTTCCGAAGTGTTCGAGTTCTTTTCAGCGGCCCGCAATCTGCAGATATTGACGCCGCCGTTCTTGAATTTCCAGATCGTGACGCCAGAACCAATTCAGATGACGCGCAATACGCACATCGAGTATCGGATTGCGCTCGGTGGGGTGCCGATGCGTTGGCTCACCGAGATCTCGGTTTGGGAGCCGAACGAGCGCTTCGTCGATTCGCAGCTGTCCGGCCCCTACCGTTTTTGGCACCACCTTCACGAGTTTCGCGACAGTCCCAACGGGACCGAAATGCGGGACGTGGTCGACTACGAGCTCCCATTCGGCGTGCTCGGCGGTCTGACGCACGCCTTGTTCGTGAAGCGCACCCTGCAGAGGATTTTCGACTACCGTGAGGAGGCCATAGCTCGAGTGTTCTCGCAGCCGGGCCCGAGCGGTGCGTCGCGATCACCCGTTGGAGTTACGACGTAGCCGTACGGAGCTTGCACCGCGTCGCGCAGGTCAGCGCGATGACTTCGGCGATGTCACGAACCAGCTAACGCGGAAGCCGCGCCGCGCGAGTTCACCGCGCAACCAGTGGAGGAGCCAGATAGGAAGGCCGAGGGCCGCACAAGGGACGATCAGGCTGACAGCGACTGCGGCCATTGCGAAGCCCTTTCCCCAACGCTCGAGCGCAGCAATCGTAACCAGCAAATAGTGCGCGAACGCAGCAGGGGCAAGTAGCATAATTCCGAGCAACGCTCCGTCGCCAAAGCTCGTTTCCTGAACGACTTCCAAGAAAACGAGTGCCGACACCGCGAACAGCGAAACGAGCAGCGCTTGCTGGACTCGAGCGAGCCGCGCGGTAGAGCGTTCCTCAGTGCTCTCGTGCGCCCAGGGATGAGTCGCGCGGAATAGCAGCAGCGTTAGCGCGTCGAAGGCATGAACACCCGCAACGAGCGGCCACAGGTTACAGCCCAGGATGCCAAGAAACAGCAAGAACGAGCCATCGTTTTGCTTCTTGCTTTCCTGCACGATCGCTACGGGGCCGACCAGTGTGGTTCGGTCCTCGTGTTCGCGGAAAGCGCGCTCTAAAACCGGAGTCAATATCGCGCCAGGCGATCGCAGCGCTCGGCCGAGCGCCTCTCGTGCGGTGAGCTCTCGAGACTCGTAGACGGGGCTCACGTTGATGCGACCGTCGCGTGGCGTAACGCTAACCACCATCTTTTGAGTTTTGCGCGCGATCTCGATTCGCCGTGGTCCGAAACCTCGCTGAAGCTCGGTGCGGAGCGCTTCCCAACTCTCGATGGCTTTGCCGTCTACGCTCAGAATTCGATCCCCGGTGCGTATTCCGGCCGACTCCGCCGGCCCAGGGCGCACCTCGACGGTCGTAGTGGGGGTCGTCGAGCCTTGCACCAGATTGCCGATGAAGATGAGCAGCAGAACTGCAAGCAGCGTCGCTAAACAACTGAGCCCGCGCACGGCAAGGCGTTGCCACCAGGCGCCTCCCATGCGCCGACCGTCGAACCAGCGAAACGCGCCGACACCGAGCCTGCGCGCTGCCAATACTGCACCAGCGTGAGCGATCGCTGCTAGCCCCAGGGTCAGGCCAAAGTATCCCAGTACTCCTCGGAGTAGGTACATAGAGGAGGGGATGTTACATGGTCCGGCCAAACCGAGCAGCTGCGAAGCGTTCGGCCTCGAGGGAGGCTATTTGACTCGCAGCAAAGCCGACGACTCGCCCAGCTTTTTGCCCTGCGAATCCACGATGAAGAGCTTGTACGTGCCAGCGCTGCTCGGGATCGCGAGGGTGGTCGCGTCGCCTGCGGCTTTCGTCGCGTTCGCGCCAGCGCTGAAGGTCGTGGTTCCGGCAGGCGCGAACCACACGCTGCTCGACTGATTGCCGGCGCTGCGAATTTTGATGCTGGCCGTGCCCGCGGGGACCGACACGCTCGCCGGAAACACGTAGTCCGGCGCGGCAAGTAACGCACCTGGCACCAGGTTTCGATACGTATCCTCGACGCCCGAAGCCAAGCACGTTTCGTATTGTGTGAGCGGCCAAACGTTGTCCGCGACGACCACCGGCGTATCGATTTTACTGTTCGGAGGGTTCACGCCCATCTTGTTCACGGTGGCGTAGGTGCGGAGGATCGTCAAATCGTGCTTGTCCCCGAAATCCTCGCAATTTATCGTGTATTTTACGCCTGGGTCGATGTCGAGAACGTTGTCGTTCTGGGTGATGAAGGCGCTGCCTTCGTCGTTGTGAAGGCCGTAGGTCGGGCCCGATGTCGCAGGCGGGATACCCTTGACGTAGTTTTGATTGATGTTCGTGCCCGGCATCTGCCCGAGCGTGTAAACCGCGCCGCTGTCATGCAGTCGGTTCAGCACGTTGACGAAGCGATTTTGGTTGATCGAGTTGTTCTTGCAGGTGGTCGAATCTTTGAAGTTCTTCCAGCCCCAACCCAGGTTGATGCCGTTGTATGCCGTGGCTTGGATGTGGTTGTGCGTGATGGCGAGCCCGTCCACGAAGAAGGCCGTGATGCCGGCGTGCCCACCGAAGCCGCGGAGCGAGCTGGTGTTGTATACGAAGTTGTTGGAGATGGTGTTCTTGGTGCAAATGCCTTCGACGCCTTTGGCGTACTTGGCATGCGTTCCGCCGTCACCGAGGTAGACATGCTGCGGGTGGCCGATGGTGATGCCGCTGCCCGCGATGTCACCCACGTAGTTACCGATGATGTTGGAGTTGACGACGTCGTTGATGAACGAGATGCCTTCGCTCCCGCTGTGTTTCAGCGTGTTGCCGATGAAGTCGATGGAGTCGGCGTTGTTGACCAGGATCATCGCCGGCAGCGTGTCCAAGATCTCGTACTTGCTCGCGTGCCAGTCGCCGTTGCCGTACGCAACGAAGATCGTAGCGCCTTGAACGCTCGCCTTGCCGCATGAGCCAGCCAGGTTGTAAAGGTTGTAGTCGGTGTTCGCGAAAGTAAGGCCCTGGAACGTCAGGTTCTTCACCCTTTCCGCGTTCGAGGTTCCCGCTACGTCGATCAACGTCTCCACGGTCGGCGCGGCCACGTCGGCCGTGCTCATGTCCTCCCCCGAGCGAGCGTAGTAGTAGAGGGTCTTCGTGGTCTTGTCGAAGTAGAACTGACCCGGCGAATTGAGGAATTCGAACGCGTTGAACAGGGTGTGCGAGCCGGACACGCTGAAGCCGGAGTTCCAGCCTGGTAGCTGCGCGATCGCCCCGTAAGGCTGCTGCAAGAGCAGCGTTCTTAGAGTATCCGTCGTGGTGACATCCCTCACGCAAACGATGTTTTCGTTCCACGTCGTGCCGTTGACTATCTCGAGGTCGTCCTTGTTGCTGGCGATGGCCGGCACGTCGCTCGCGTTGTAGCTGACGCCGTCGCTGTTGCTGCCAGCGACCCAGGCCCAAGCCGCCTTGCCCGCGGTCACCGAATAGGTTCCGGAGCCGCCTTTCGACGAGACCGTCTTGCTCGTCATGCTGGCCCTGGCGTCGTTCACGTACAGGTTTCGCAGCTTGGTCGTGCGGTTCAGCGTCGCTTTGTAGATGCTACCGCTGTGCTGAGTCCACCCCGTAACTTTGGTCGCGCCGCTCAGCACCGGTGTCTCACCCGGATACGCCTGGTAGTAAATCTTGTGACCGTTCACGCCCGAGTCTTGAGCTTTGAAGGTGATGGGACTCGTGATGGGATAGAGCCCGCCGCGCAAGTAGACATGGATGTCACTCGCCATCGTCGCGCTTACGCCGCGCACGACGTCCCGCGCTTTGGTAACCGTGCGAAACGGCGCGTCCAGCGTGCCGGGGTTTTCGTCATTGCCGGTCGGGGCCACGAAATAACCCGTAAGGGTGGCGCCGCCGCCCGAGCCGCCGGTCGTCGCGGTGCCGCCACCTGAGCCGCCGGTGGTTGCGGTGCTACCGCCGTTGGTGTTTCCCTTGCCTGCAGCGCCGCCTGAAGCCATCGCCTGGCCGCCTGAGCCGGCTGTGGTCGAGCCTCCCGTTGCAGGCGAGCCACCGTTCGTTGGCGCGCCCGCCGAACCGCCCGCGTTCACCACGCCGCCGCTCGATGGGGAGCCGGCCTGACCGCCCGAAAGGCTCGAGCCACCCGAACTGGCGCCCGCGGTGATCGCCCCGCCCGTGGAGAGCGACCCTCCCGACGAACTCGACCCGCCGGAGGAGGTGCCGCCAGCGCTCGTGCCTCCGCTGCCTGCTAGACCGGAGTTACCGTCAGAGGAACAGGCTGCAAGCAGGAGCGCAATGCCAAGGCCGAATGGTTTTTTCATGTTCATCTGCGTCAAAGTCATTCGAGAAAGCAGTCGGTTGGGTTGCACGGCCTGGGGGGGAATGCCCCCCGGTCACTGCGGGTTCCCGACTTCTGCTGCAGTGGGGGCAGGCACCGGAATCCATCGCGGTTCTGCCGCCGTGGGGCGAACCGCGCTGGCGTTCACTGCGCCAGTTGCGGGATTCACGCTGCCGAGCGGCTAGCGGCTTGGTCGAGTGATCGTCGAGCGCGGCAGCGAAAGCGCCACCACCGCAGCGAGCAGCGCGGTCAATCCGAGCGCTACTACCGGGGTCACGACGCGCGTCACCAGCGCCAGCAGGTACGGCGCGGCGAAGCCGAGATAGGTCAGTACGTAATAAAGACCTGCGACCCCACCCCGCGCCTCGGGGCGTGCCAGGCGTTGCGCGCACTGAAGCCCCGCCGTCATGCACACGCCGTAAGCAGCCCCCAGAATTGGCGCGACCACGAGCAGCGCGAGCGGTGTTCGAGCGGCGAGCGCGGCCGCACCTAAGGCGAGGCCAACCGCACCTACGAACACACCGAGCCGGCCAGCCAGAGTCGGGTCGAAACGGCGGCCGATTGGTTGCGCTAAGACACCCGCGGCGAGGGTGATCGCGCACAGCACGCCGGTGAACACGGTCGGCGCGGGACCCACGGCGGCCCCGAGCATGCTCGGCAAGGCGGCGAACGCGATCGCCGGAAAGCCGAACACGAAGGGCGCCATCGGCGCGACGCTGCGGAGGAACGTCCACCAACCCTCGCGATCGAGCTCGATGCGCAGCAGGGGGCCCGCCGATTGCTTGCGCTCGCCCGTGTCTGGCGCGAGGCGAGCAATCAGCAGCGCACAAACGAGCAGCGCCACGTGAATCGCGTAGGGTAAGACGGTTGGGCCGGGCGCAACCTGTGCCAGCACGCCGGTGACCAGCGGTCCGAGACCGAATCCTGACGAAAGCGCGATCGTGGTCCGGCGCGCGCCGCCTCCGGGCAGCGCGTCGCGCGACAGTTCGATTAGCCACACAGCGCCAGCGCCCATCACGCCTCCAGCGCCTAGCCCGTACGCGAAGCGCCCCGACAGGAGCCCGCCGAAGCTGGCGCCGCACGCGCCGAGTACGACGCTTGCTACGAGCGCGATGGCCGCTGCGGGCAATACCACCGCGCGCCGGCCAACCCGATCCGAGAGTGGCCCCGCGAGCAGCAGGCCGGGCACGAGCCCGAGCGCATACATCCCGAACAGGAGCTGTGGCGCTGCGGCGTCGAGCGCAAGTAGTCGTCGATACACGGGGAGCAGCGAGGCAAAGTGATTCGCACCCCAGCCTACGGCCAGCAGCAAGAGCCCGACGCTGCGCCACCCGCGAGACTCGTGCGTGTTCGCCGGCATCTCCTGTCCTTCATTGGATCGTCCAGCCGCCATCGACCATCAACGTCGTACCCGTGACGAGCGACGCCGCCGGGGACGACAGATACACGACAGCGGCGGCGACCTCACTCGGGTCACCCACGCGCCCGAGCGGGATACGCGCGATGACGCTTCGGTGAAAAGCGTCGTCATCCAACCACTTGCGCGTGCCCGGCGTGCGGATGAACGTTGGTGCGACCGCGTTCACGGTGATGTTGTGAGCGGCCCACTCGAGTGCGAGGCACTTCGTGAGATGCGCGATCGCTGCCTTGGTCATGCAATAAATCGACTCCGTAGCCAGCGCGACGAAGCCCGCTTGTGAGCTCAGGTTCACGATGCGGCCCGATTTGCGCGGAATCATCAAGCGAGCTGCAGCTTGGCTGGCGAAGAACGTGCCCTTGAGATTGATCTGCACGGTCCGGTCGAAGTCGCTCTCGGTAACGTCCTCGGCGCGGTTCGGCGCTCCGATCCCCACGTTGTTCACGAGCACGTCGAGGTGGCCTTGCCAGGCGGCAGCCTTCTCCATTGCGGCGTGGACCTGGTCGAGCTGCGCCATGTCCATTTGTAGAGGCAGCGCTCGACGCCCGAGCGCTTCGATCTCGCGAGCCAACCCGCCGTCGCTGTTCTGATCGTGAAGCCCCAGCACGACATCTGAGCCAGCCCCCGCGAGAGCGAGCGCGCAGGCGCGGCCAATTCCTCGCGCGGCCCCAGTGACCAGTGCCACTTGCCCATCGAGCCCGAAATTTGCAGTGCTTCCCATGGTCGTCTCCTTGCTCGCGTCCTCGGGGACCTCGATTAGCGAGGTCCGGGCGCGTGAACAAGCCCGGCGCGCGTTCGAGGCTCGAACCGCGAGCGAATGACTGACGGATCCACTTGGTCGCCGTCACTGCGCAGGGTCGATTGCGAGTGCAGGGACAGTTTTTCGAAGCTTCGCACTGCACGTGTACCCGGTCGCGTCGACGGTTCTGTGCTTACCTAGTGGCAGTTGGGGCGAGTGGTGAAATCGAAATACGCTAGTCATTCAGGGCGAGAGCATGCTTCGTCGTCACGCAGGCGGTGGGGCACGCTGGTCAGTTTCGGCGTTGCGTTCGCGTCCATCGCCTGCGGCGGGCGGAGCGAAAAGAACGGGCCGGGTACGTCTTCCGCCGGCTCAGGCGCCGAGCCCGCTGCGGGCGGATCGCTCACCCAAGGGGGCGTCAGCACGCAAGGCGGCGTCAGCACGAGTGGGGGCCGCGCTGGTGCTAGTGGGGTTGCAGGCGGCTCTTCCGGATCGGGTGGCAAGGGCGTTCCAACGGCCGGGACCACAGGAGAGGGAGAACCGGAGGACTGCGCGGCGCCGACCGCTCCTAGCGTTCCCCTGCGCCGCCTGAGCCCCTTCGAGTACGATAACTCGGTGCGCGATCTGTTCGGTATCGCGACTCGGCCCGCAACCGAACTGTTCGCGAAGCTGCTTCCATACGGCGGCGACGAAGAAGCCGCTTCCACGGTCGAGGTCGAGGCTTACCATACTTTGGCGCACGAATTGGCGTCCGACCTGAGCAGCGACCCGGCACGATTGTCGGTCGCCATCGGTTGTGACCCCACGCTCACCGCGGAGAGCGTGTGTAGAGAGCAGTTGATGAACGAGTTTTTGCCGCGGATCTTTCGGGCGCCCCTTCGCGATGAAGTGCGCGACCAGATGGACGCCGCGTTCGCGATGGGTGAAGAGCTCGGCCAGAGCTTCGCAAGTGGAGCGCGCGCAGTGCTCGAGGTGGCGTTGCAATCCCCCGAGTTTCTCTACCGGGTGGAGTTCGGTGAAGCAGCTCCCGATTTGGGTGCCGCCATGGGCAGACCGTTGCCCCACGAGATGGCCGTGCGGCTCTCGTACTTCCTGCGCGGCGCGCCGCCCGACGCGGTGTTGTCCAAAGCGGCGGAGCTTGGCGAGCTGCGGACCAAGGCGCAAATCGCGCAGCAAGCGCGGCGTCTGCTGACCCAGCCGGACGCGCACGGCGTGGTTCGCGAATTCTACTTGCGAAATCTGGGGCTGATCGCTCCCGATTTGGCCGCGCACACGGAGCTCGGCTCCAACCTGGCCGATTCGATGACTGAGGAGACAACGCGCTTCGTCGACGACGTGACCTTCCAGGGCGAGGGAGATCTGAATGCGCTTTTGACCGCCCCCTTCACTTGGGTCAATGGTCCCCTGGCCGCTCACTACGGCATCGCTGGCGTTACTGGCTCCGCCTTCGAAAGAGTAGCTCTCGACCCGACCCGGCGCGCGGGTCTCTTGACCCAAGGGGCATTCTTGGCGTCCGGCTCGATCGCCGGAAGCAGCAATCCGTCCCAACGCGGGCGCTGGGTTCACGATAAGCTGTTGTGCACGGCGGTGCCTTCACATCCGCCCGGTGTCGGCCCGAGTCTGCCACCCGCAGCGGGACTCACGACTCGTGAGCGCTTCGAGCAAGCGACCCTTCCGAACCCGGCCTGCGGGGCCTGTCACCGCTACGTCGATCCGGTCGGTTTTGCCTTCGAGCAATACGATGCGGTCGGCCGCTTTCGTGAGACCGAAGCGGGTAAGCCCATCGACGCGAGCGGCGAGATCATCGTCGGCGACGCACAGGGTAGCTTCGACGGGGCGGTCGAGCTGGCCGCGCGACTCGCGCGCAGTGTCGACGTACAAAACTGTTACGCGGATGATTGGCTCACGTTTGCCTACGGTCGCTACCAGTTGCCCGAAGACGCTTGCTCGCGCGAGGCACTGCATGCGGCGTTTGCCGCCGCCAAGGGCAATGTCCTCGAGTTATTGGTTGCGGTTACTCAAACCGACGGCTTCTTGTACCGCCCGCTGAACGAGGTGGCGCCATGAAATTATCGAACTTCCGGCTCAGTCGGCGCAGCTTGTTGCGTGGCGCGAGCGGGGTTGCCATCGCGCTGCCTTGGCTCGAAATCATGCAGCCCGAACGCCAGTCTCGAGCTGCGCCAGTCGCGGCCAAGCGCTTTCTCAGTGTGTATACCCCCGGCGGCACGGTGCTTTCGAAATGGACTCCGAGCGGAACCGAAACGTCGTTCACCTTGAGCCCCATTCTGTCGCCCTTCGAGTCGGTCAAGAGCAAGCTGCTCGTGCTCAGCGGCCTCGACATGAAGAGCGCCGTCGGTGAGCAATATCAGTCCGGTATGGTCGCGCTCCTCACCGGCACCAAGCAGGCGAGCACACTGTTCGCCGGAGGGCCCTCCATCGACCAAGTGCTGGCCGCGTCCGCCAGCGCGGGCAAGAGTTTTCCGAGTTTGCAGTTCGCGCTGCGCTGGGGAACCGGAAAAGCTCGCGGCAAGGTCAGCCCGTTCGATATCCTGAATTTCTCGAACAGCAGCGCGTTCGAGCCGATCGCGCCCCGGATCGATCCAGTAGACATTTGGAATACGCTGTTTCGAGACCGTAAGCCGCCGACCACCGACAGCAGCGTTTGGGACAAGTCCATTCTCGACGCGCTCGGCGGACGCTACGCGGCGCTCGCCAGGCGTCTCGGCGCGTCGGATCGACAAAAGCTCGAGCAGCATCTGTCGAAAATTCGCGAGATGGAGCGAAAGCTCGCGGAGATTTCGCAAGGAAGGTGCTCGGTACCAGCGTTGATCGACACTTCCGACTACGACCCCCTTGCTGGTCTCAATTCGTCCGATACGGGGAGCATCGTCGATGCACAGACCGATGCAGCCATCCCCAAAGTCGGCAAGCTGATGATGGACATGATGGTGACCGCGCTGGCCTGCGACCTGACCGCCGTGGGCACCCTGCAGTGGAGCGACGGCGAGTCGAAGTACACGCTCCCCTGGCTGAACCTGCCTCAAACCCACCGCTTTTACATGAACGACGGCGGCTATCACCCATTGGAGTGCGAGAAGATCGCGACCTGGTACTCGCAGCAATCGGCCTATCTGTTGCAGCAAATGGCCGCGGTGGACATGGGCGGTCATTCCTTGCTCGACGAGAGCGTGGTGTTCTTCGGTAGCGAAGGTCAGGACCCCGCGACGCACGCCAAGAGCGACATGCCATTCTTGCTGGCTGGCGGGGGCGGCGGCCTTCGCGGAGGCCGGTTTCTCAGGTATCCGAACGTGTCACACAACGGCTTGCTCGCTTCCATCCTCAACCTGTTCGGCGATACGCGGACCACGTTCGGTGACCCGGCTTACGCCGTCCCGCCACTCGACAATCTCGTTTAGCGAAAGGCTTGGGTTCCGCGCGCAGTGCAGGGAACCGAGCCTCGTCTCGGGAATGACTTCGAGGGAAAGACCGAGCAACGGCGTGGAGCTCATCGCGGATTTTCGGGCGCCCGTCGTGGCTGCACGCTGCGCTGCGCCACCGTTGGTTCAGTTTTCCGGCCAAGCAGAACAAGTCGTCATTGCCGAATGTGAGCTAAATTTTCGCTAGCGTGGCTCATTGTGACATGCCCCAAGCTTTGCCTCGTCCATGCCGCCGGCTCGCCACGCCCCGCGTTCGTCCGACTGCGCTAGCCGCGCTGCTTGCCGGGGCGGCGATCGGGCTGCCTGCCGCGCCGGCAAACGCAACGATCGTTTGGGAAGGTCGAGAAGTGCCGGCTTGGCCGGACTTGCCGCTGCCTGCAGCCTCGACGCCTGGGTTGCTTCAGGCGGCCACGAACATCAATTTGTTCCCACACCCGAGCGGTGTGGTGAAGGGGCTAACGATCTTGGTCGACTTCAGCGACCAGGCGAGCGCGTACTCGAAAGATGAGATCGACGCTTGGCTAAACCAGAGTGGCTATAGCAAGTTCGGGCTGAAAGGCTCGGTGCGCGACTATTACCTGAACCAGTCGAACGGCAAGGTCGACTACCAGAACGAGGTTCACGGGTTTTACCGCGCCAAGCAACCGAAGAGCTACTATCAGGGCGGCACTGCTTACGAACGCGCCGACGAGCTTTGGGCCGAGGTCGTCGCTGCGCTCGACGCCGAGATCGATTACTCGTCGTTCGACAACGACAAAGACGGAAAGACCGAGGCCATCAGCCTGCTCTACGCGGGCGGGGAGGGCACCTTCGGTAAGGGCCTGTGGCCACACGCCGGCGGCTCGAGCGAAAAGCGCGATGGCGTCCGCTTGAATCGCTACATGATGACGGCGTTGAATAACCAGCCGACCAACTACGTGTTCTCTCACGAGAGCGGGCACATGTTGTTTGGCTGGCCCGACCTGTACGGCGTCGGGGACTACTGCGTGATGGCCAATCGGGGCAGCGATACCAACCCGGTTGGCATCAACGACATGTTTCGCGCCGATCAAGGTTGGATCGACATCATCGACATCGCGCAAGCGACCAACGCGCGCTACTCGGCAGTGCCCGATGGCGTCGTGTACCGGTTCTTGAATCCCACTCGACCCACCGAATACTTTCTTTGGTCGAATGTTCAGAACACGGCCGAGTGGGTGTCGCTGAAGGGCGGCGGCCTATTGGTCTGGCACTTCGACAACTCGATTCGTTCGAACGAGCCGCCCGCAAAGCTCGAGCTTGCGGTGGTGCAAGCCACGGCCGGCTCGCGCGCGCTCGGCGGCACGACCTGGCCAAGCCCCGGCAGCGCTGCCGGTGACCTCTATTCGAAAGCCACCAACGCCGAGCTCGCCGCGTCAACGACTCCGAGTAGCGCTTGGAACAACGCAGCCGCGTCCGGGCTGCGCATCTACGATATTTCCGCGTCCGGGCCGACCATGCAATTTTCAGTGGGGACGGGCCCGTTACCCCCCGATAACGGCAGCGGCGGGTCTGGTGGTGGCGGGACGACCGGGGGTCAAACCAGCAGCGGTGGCGTTGCTGGCGCGACGGGCGGAAAGGGCAGCGGCGGTAGCGCTGGCAAATCGAGTGGCGGCGCCGCGGGCGCGAGCGGGGGCAATGCTGGTAGCGCGGGCAGGGCAGGTGGCGCGGGCACAGCAGCAGGCGGCAACGCCGCAATGGGCGGTTCCTCAGGCACTAGTAGTGGCGGAATTGCTGGCGCTTCCGCGGGTACCGGAGGCAACCTTTCGACCTCTGGTGGTTCGTCTAACAGTACCGGCGGCGCAGGGAACAACAGCGGCGGGGTGGCGACTAGCACGGGCGGTATCGCAACCAGCGCAGGTGGTGCCATCGCAAACACCGGTGGCGCGAACGGCAACGGCGGCAGCAACGCGAGCGGTGGCGTCGAAACTAGTGGCGCCGATAGCGGCAACCTGGGCACCGACACGGGCTGTGCGTGCCGAGTCGGGACCAGCCACGATCGCAGCGGCAGTGGCCTGTTCGCGCTCTTCGCGACCGCAGCCGCTAGCGTGATCCGGCGCCGCCGACGCGTTGGAGGAAGCTGCAGCAGCTAACTGATTCGCGGCGAAGCTTACTGACCGGCACGCGCGACGACGGCGGGCGGGTCCCGATGGCCCGCCACGCAAATGGCGCGCCAAAAATAGTCGGCCCGCGATAGTGTCGGGACGCTACTCTATGCTCATGGTCGCTCGACGCTTCCTGTTGCTGGCGATGGCGTCACTGCAGCTTTCCATGTCGGCATGCGGGGATGACCAATCGGGGAGCGACCCACGAGCACGGCCATTGGATTTGCTATGAACCTTGCATCCCGCTTGACCATTCGTTCATCACTCCTTGGTGTTACTGCGCTCCTGGCAGCGTGTTCCTCATCGCCTGCCGACTCGAACGCCACCACCGGTGGAAGTGCCAATGGAACGGGGTCCGGCGGCGCGAACACCAGCGGAGGCAGCAGCGGGGGATCGCTCGCGAGCGGAGGTTTCACGACGGGCGGCGCGAACCAAAGCACCGGCGGCGCGAACCAGAGCACCGGCGGCGCGACTTCACGCGGCGGAAGCTCCAGCGGCGGCCTTGCGACCGGCGGGCTTTCCGCGAGCGGCGGCAACATTGGCAACGCCGGCGCAAGCTCCGGTGGCACCTCTGCAAATGGCGGAAGCGCCGGCGCCTCAATCAACGGTGGCAGCCCGAGCCTGGGTGGCACCTCCGGCAGTGGAGGGGCGCTCAATACCGGCGGCACATCCGAACGCGGCGGAGCCGCCGGCAAGGGCGGTGCTTCCAGCAGCGGCGGCCCGGGCAGCGGTGGCAGCACGAGCGGCGGCAACGGCAACGGTGGTAAAGGTGCCACTGGCGGTAACGGCGGCGCTTCCGCAACGGGCGGGCAAGCGACGGGTGGTGGCAACGGCGGCGGGTCCGGGGCATTTCAACCGTGCCCGGCGAGCGGTGTCTGCAAAATCATGCCCCTCGGCGACTCGATCACCGAGGGTACTGGCTACGCAGGCGGTTACCGCGTCGAACTCTTCGCCAAAGCCGTCGCGGACAACAAGAACATCACCTTCGTCGGCAGCCTATCCAACGGCCCCAGCAACGTCTCTGGCGTCACTTTTCCCAAGTCGCACGAAGGCCATTTTGGGTGGACCATCAGCCAGGTGGATGACCTCATCCCCACGCCTGCGCTGAACCCCGCGCCCCACATCGTGCTTTTGCACCTTGGAACGAACGACATCAATCAGAACCTGAACTCCGGTGCGCCCGAGCGCCTGGCCTCCCTCGTCGATCAAATCATCACCAAACTCCCAAGTGCCCTCATCGTCGTTGCGAAGATCATTCCAGAGCCTTCCAAGGCGAGCGGCATCACGACCTTCAACGACGCTATCCCCGCCATCGTTCAAACCCGCGCGAACGCCGGCAAACACGTAATTCTCGTCGACCAATTCACTGGCTTCCCCTCTTCCGAGCTCGGCGACGGCGTCCACCCGAATCAAGCTGGGTACGCCCGCATGGCGGGTGTTTGGTACACCGCGATCAAGGGGTACTTGCCGTAGCAGGACGAGTTGCCCGGTGCCCGCCGCCGTCCGTCTTCATCCGTGGCGGGGAGCGGCGCCTCAGTCGATTTGGAATGTGTAGCTCTCGCCTAGAAAATGCGGTTTGTTCCCGTGACTGACGACCGCTGGAGCACTCAGATAGCTTTCGATCGAGAAAAAGTAGGTTCCGGCAGTTGGCACCGTAAAGGGAAAGTCGAATATGGCGCCTCGATTCGGAGGGTGCCCCGCGTCGACGTTCACACGTGCGCTGTCGCTGATGTGAAGGTCGAGCCAGGTTTCCTGGGGCACGCCGGATAGATGGAAGACGTGATCGCCGGCCGTGAGCTCGACCTTGAACCAATCTGCTGACTCGGCTTGCTGCTTGGCAACGTACGGCGTCAGCATTTGCGCGCTGACCTTTTGACCCGACTTTATTGCGGCCGCGGTGTCGCGGTCGTTGTTCGGTTCGTAGCTGTCGTTCTCGGTCGTCAGGGCCGCTTTCACGGTCGTGCTCGCGTCGCTGGCGTTGTAAGCACTGATGTCGATCCACGTCCGCGACCCGGGACCGAGGGTGACGAATACGTTGCTCTTCACACCCTTGTCTAAGTGAAACGAGTCGATGTTCGAGCCGTCGGTCTTCGAATAGATGTCTACGTTGGTCC
The DNA here is from genome assembly GCA_035549735.1 of Polyangiaceae bacterium. Classification (GTDB taxonomy): domain Bacteria; phylum Myxococcota_A; class Polyangia; order Polyangiales; family Polyangiaceae; genus PMG-095. The sequence goes on from DASZQI010000012.1 coordinate 134,752, forward strand.
AGGCAGTCGGTTCCTGGTCGAAGTTCAGCTCCAACACGTGCGCTTTGCCGTCGGCGGGCGTGTCGACGTAGAACCAGTCTTCGTCCGACGGGTTGTCGAGGCAAAGCGTTACGCTGGCACCGAGTGCGACTGCCGTGTCCCGATCGTTATTGTCGAATGGCTCCGGTAAACCGCACGTTTCGACGTACGACGTGCCCGCTTGGGCACCGCTGCTGTTGCCGCCCTGCGCGCTACCACCTGGCGCGCTACCACCCGGCGCAGCGCCGCCGACGGCGCTGCCGCCCTGCACGCTAGCACCGCCCTGTGCGCTACCGCCCTGTGCGCTACCGCCAAGAGCGCTACCGCCAAGAGCGCTGCCGCCACTGGATGAATCTTGGCGTCCGCCTGATGAGGAAGCGCCGCCCATCGCATCCGAGCCACCGCTGCTGCTCGTGCTTTGACCGCCGGTTGCGTCGTCTTTTTCGACCACGACGTGGCAGGCGCTGCCGAGCGCCAGAGCGAACAGTGAACCCAATATGGAAGCCGTCGGCGTCCAAGTGCATTGCATCATGGTGGTACTCCTCGTGGTGCTCGTGAGCGGACTGTCGCCCGACGCACGAAAACCGTTCAGTTTATATGCGCCGTAGACTCAGGACGTAAGCGAAGCGGCTGCACTGCGCAGAACACTGCGCGCGCAGAACGCGGTTTGGATATGGCACCACTTCTAGACGCTACCCAACGTCCGGTCTTGTACGTTGTTGCGCGGCGAAGCGTCGCTGCGGTCTCCTTGACACCGCGTGCAATCCCCCGCGCTGATCCCGGCAGAGTTGCGCTTGCCATCAAGCAAGTCCGCGCAAAGCGACCGGCGAAAGTGCGTCGGCGAGCGAGGCCAAGCTGATCCTGGCCGGCCCGGCGCGGCACCTTTGCGGTCCGCGTCGAAGCGCATGCGCCCAGCGACGTCTGCGACTGCGAGCGCGCACTTTTCCTCGTGGGCAACCAAACCGGCGAATGCACGCCTAGCGAAGGGTCAGAGCGCTTTGCTGGCCTTCGAACGGGCGCGACCACACGTAGATGCAAGCGCAGTGTCTGACGCGAAAGACCCCGGAGTGGCCGATGACTGATTCGCCGCAAGCGTCCGCGGCGAGCGGTGGCAGCAGGCTGACTTGCCCGACGAGGGGCTCTGCCTCGGCGAAGCGCCGGGCCGCACTCAGCAGCAGCGCTGCGTCGAGTCGCGAAAGCCCGACCTCTTCGCGTTCGGGAGCATCGAAGCGAGTGAGCGCTCCGACGTCTATGGGAAGTGGCGATTGCCCGTCCCAGGCTTCGAGCGCATCCGGTAGGTTACTGAGGCTCTGCGCGATGGCCAGCAGCAGCGATCGATCGGGCGCGCCTGCAGCGAGCAGCGCGGCCCGGCGCGCCCGCCGCGGGTTAGACGTCAGCAGCGCAGCCTGGAGCTCGCTCCGGGTCAGCGCCGAAATGACATCGCTCGTCGATTGTCGTGAGCGAAGCCGCGTGCGCAGGGCGGGTGCAAGGCCTCTCAGCAGAGCCGCGCGCAGCACGTTCGCCGACTGAAGCTCGGCGTCCGAAAGCAACTCCGGCAAATAGAATCCCGGCAGAGACAGCGCGAGGCGAGCCGCGGTCGTGTCGGCCGTGACAGGCGTTGCATGCGGCAATGCGATTTTGCCAAGGAGCTCGGAAGAGTCGCGCAGCAAAGGGCGCACGTCGAGCGGATCGGTGAGCCAAATCGAGCCGATGACGTCGAGCTGCCGATGCGCCGCGCGCCGCGCGCGCGTTTCGCGTTCCACGAAGGGAGCAAACACTTCATCGACTACCGAGTAGAAGGCGGTGCGCAGGCCGTAGTCTTTTCTGAACTCGATGGGAATCGAGACACCGCGGTACGCGCCGTGCATTGCGAGCCTCGAAAGGCCGGCTGCCACGCGCGCGAGCGCGCCCCCGTAGCTCTGCTCGGGCAGGAGCGACGCGCTCGCTTCGAGCTCGCTCAGCACGGCATCGCGCTCTTTCAACCAGGGCAGGAGCGTGCGCTCGACGAACGGACGCGCTGCGTCGAGCGAATTTGCTCGAGGTCTAAAGTCTGGCGGTTTCGGACCGACCCGCCCGAAACGAGCGGCCAGGGCCAAGCCGAGCAGGGCATGATGATACTTGGCGTCCAACTTCATACCGCTGGCCAAAGCGTTTTTGGCGAGCGTGTCCGCGCACTCGAGCGTGAGCTCCGCGCGCAACGCACGCACGAACCCCGCTGGCAAACCGACGCACGATTCGAGCGCACGCAGGCGCGCGTCGATCGTGGCCTTTCGCTGTGGCGCGAATCGAGGCCGCGGCGAATCTGTGTCGTTCCGACACTCGATGGCATTGCGCTCTTGTTCGAGCACTGCCGAACTGATTTCGCCGAGCGCCTGCACCAGCTGTTCGCGCGCGCTCTCCAGTGTGTCGCAGCGGGCTCGTGTCGGCGCTGCGCCGAGCAGGCTGGCGCAGCGCGGCGCAGCCTGCAGCGCCGGGGCCGCGCGCGTCAGGCGCAGAGCCGGATCGACGTGATCCGGCTCCATGGGTTCGGTCCAATCGATCGCCTGAGTCTCTCGTTCCGATTCGAGCCGCGGCTGCACTGGGACGGGAGAGGGACGAGAACTCGCTGAAGCGCTCGGCGCGACCAGGGCCACGTGCGGGTGAGGGATCTGTTGCGACTGGCAACCCAAGAGCGCGAGCGCGGCCGCGAGCAGGGCGGTGCGGGCAAGCTTTGCGAAACGGCGCGCCGAAGTCATCTCTGGGCCCGCGACTCCTCGGTAAGGAGAGTCTGCTGATGCTGAACCACCAGCCAATAGAGGAAGGCCTCGGCACGCGAGCGTCAAGCGTTCTCAAACCGGCTCCTGGCGCGTGGGCTTCCGCCCTGATCGAGAGCGATTTCGTAGCGTTGCCCCCCCGCCTTCGCCAAAAGAACCATTCGTTTTCCGCGGACAAAGAGCGTGCGTCGCGTTTGGAACGAAACGTGCTCAGGGCGCAGTCATGAGCCGAAAGCTATTGGCTGCGTCACTCCTTACGGCTGCGTCCATTCTGGCGCTCGTGTTTGGAACGGGCCGCGAGCAACTGGTCTACTCGATCAGCGTCTCCGACTTCCTGAAGCGCGGTCTTTGGGATCGAGAAGTGCGCGTCAACGGTACGCTGGTTCATGGCTCGTTATGCAAAATGGAGCCGCAATGCGGATATCGCTTCACTCTTCAGGACCGCCTCTCGTGGAATCCCGACGGGAGCCCGCACGCGCCTTCAGCGCAACAGTTACGGGTCCGCTACGACGAATGCGTCATTCCCGACACCTTCCGCGACGTGCCCGGCATGGACATGGAAGTCACCGTCGAAGGCGAGCGTTGCCGAACCTGCCACGAGTTCCAGGCCACACGAATCATGGCCCGCTGCCCCGCTAAATATCAAATGAAGGGGCAGGCCCTACACATGTCCGCCGGCCCCATTCCCACCTGCAAGCGGCCCTTCCCGAGTCTGTGAGCCGGGCGCGCTGACACCTCAGAAAAACTCGATCTCATCGATCTCGAGAAACCCCGGATCGCTAGCGCCGGCCGGCAAGAACCCGTTCAGGTCGCGACCGGCGCAATAGGGCTGAAAGGCGAGGCCTTCCACGCGCGCGAGCACACGACTGAGCTGGTCGGCGGTGGGGTGGCCCCAGGCGGGCAGCGCGGCGTCGGAAAGGCGCAGCTCGACCGCGCTCGGCTGAGGGCCGACCTGAACCTCCCAACCGAACTTGATGCCTTCGACGGACGCCTCGTATTCGGTGCTGTCGAGATCGATGCGTAGAGTGCGCGGCGAGTCCGCGCGGAGCAAGAGCCGGACGCCCGAGAGCCGAGACAGATCGCGCGGCGCGGACTCGAGCCGAAGCGGAAGATAGATCCACTGCCCCCATGGATTGTTCGGCGGTTCGCCTTCGTTGCGGTACACGAAGTCGAGCCGCAGATCGCGTGCGCCCGCGAGCGCGGATGAGTCCTGCAGCGCCGCTTGAACCGAGGAGCGACTGTTGCTCAGCGGCGCAGCACCGAACGCGACCGAACCCGCATCCTGCGTTTCGAAATCGTTGGCTCCGGTCAGCGACAGCGTGAAGGGCACGACCGACTGGCCTTCGCGCGCGCTGGTCAAGCGTGCGCGAAGTAGGCGCAGTCGATCTTTCAGCGCCGCAACTTCCGCGTGCCACGCGCTCGTCCCAGGACCGGTGGCGTCCTCTGCCACGGCTTGTTCGATGAATGCGGCGTGCTGCTCGATCTTCGAGCTCAGCGCTGCTTCCGAGAAGGGACCCGCCAAAAGCTCGTCGACCGCCGTGCGATAGGCGCTGGGCTCTGCGGCCAGCGCCTGAAACAACGGGTCGCAAGCGGGTGGCACGACGTACGCGCTGCCCCAGACCAAATAGCTACGCGAACACTCCGGCGTCGGGCCATTCCAGCGTGGAATGATCTCGAAGTCACCCCGTGGTGTGAAGGTTGCGTCGAGGTCCCACGGAATGAGCCACAGCTTCGGCTGTTTTTCCTCGAGGTACAGGTAAAAATTGTGGTTTTGATAGGCGCTCGGGGTGGCGCCTGCGTAGAGAGCGGTGACGCCGTCAACGTTCGCAATCGCGTCGTCGACGGCCATGTAGCGAGCGAGGTAACCGAGGTCCATTCGCTGCTCGAGCGCGGCGCGCTTGGCCGCGGGTTCAGCCGTTTCTGCGAGCTCGGCGCCGAGCGCACTCACGGTCACGTGACGAGCCGCGGTGTCGTCCGCCGGCTCGGTCTCCAAGTGCGCTTGATAGTACGCCGCTTCGCCGTGCACGGGCCACGCTTCCTTGTACAGGTTTCCGTCGCCGTTTTTGGGGAAGCGGTCGGCCGTGAAGCGTCCGTCGACCTGCTCGACCATCGAAAACAGACCTTGGGATTCACCATTGATCTTCAACACGGCCCAGGCGCTGCGCGGCGCGAGCACGCCCACCTCACGGAACAAATCGTAGCCGAGGCGCTCGTGTAGCCGGCTTCCGTCGTGCGCCATCGCATGCAAATTCAGGCGTTTAAGCCCGAAAAAGCGCGCGTCCGGGCGGTATTCGTCGAAGCTGAGCTTCATGCTCAACTTCGAGCAGATGAGGTGACCCTGAGCGTCGAAGCAAGAAAACAGAGTGCCGACGTTGCCTTTGAAACGTAGCCCGACCGTGCCTAGTGCCTTGCCTTCGAAGCGCAGCTCCGCTGGTTCGTAGAGCTCGTCGCGAGCGTGTTCGCGCAGGTACGACCAGCGCTCCGCGGGTAGTGTGGCTTCGAACACTGGCACGTGGTCCCAAGCGAACAGCTCGGCCGAGTTGCGCGCAGAAAATTCGGATGGCCCGGCGCCCGAGTCGCCCCCAGCGCCCACCGCGCCGTTGTCGACGCTACTCCCTGTCGCGCTGCACGCGATCACCAGGAGCGCGCCGCAGGTAGAACCCAGCAGCGAACCCAGCTTGTGTTGAATTGCCATGCCCTCCCTGCTCTATGTTCAGGCGGACCCCCAGCGATCGGACCAAATGCTGCTGGTTGCGGTCGGCTCGAGTACGAGCTCGAAGTGCGTTCAACGACGGTAGGGTGATGGTGTAGGCCCGTGTCGCTCCGCAACGCAGTGTGAGACGAGCAGCGTCACTGCACCGAAGGCGAATGCGGGCACGCCCAGCACGAGCCAGCCGAAGAGAGCCACGCCCGAGCCGCCGAGCGCCGCACTGAGTACGGCTTCGGCGAGCGAGCAGGGGTGATGGGCGTCCGGGAAGCCGTGACAATAGCCGTCATACGAGCGCAGCGCATCGGCGATCGAGACGATCTCGAGGAAGAGGAGCGGTGCGCACGCAACCAGCGCGCCGCCGCCGTAGGCTCGCCGAGAGCGGCCGCTGCTGCGCCGTGCGAGCCGCAGAGCCCACGCAGCAGGTCCTAACCACAGCCCGACCGCGAGCGCGACCACGCCGAATGCCCAGAAAGGCTGCCAGGCGCTGCTCGAGCCACGGCTCAGCGTGCCCGCGCTCAACAGCACGAACACGACGATCGCCGCTCCCAAACCAATCAACCTGCGCATTCGCCTCACCAGCGAGTCACTACTATTACCCGCGCGCAGAGCGCGTCAAACGGCGAGGGTGGGGCGCTGGCTTACGGCAAGCCAGGAATGTTCATCGTCAATTCGCGGAGCTGCTTGCCGGAGCCCGTGACCAGCACCGTTTTGCCCTGCTCGCCGCCGAACGCGAGGTTGGTCCCGTTGCCCCAAGTGCCTATTTTCTGGCCGCTCGGGTCGAAGATCGAGCCATTCGCGTAGACGTTGCCGGCGCAGTCGACGGCCATTCCGTCACCCGTCGTGAACATCGACTGGCGATTCGAGGGCACGCCCTGAGCATCGAGGTCCCACATTCCGGACAGCAGGACATAGAGCTTCTTCTCGTCGTGCGAAAGCGCGACGCCGTTGCAGTCTCCCTGGCGAATCAAGCTTACCGTGCCATTGGGATCGACTCGAAACGCGGCCGGGCCGACGCCCACCGGTCGCCCGGCGAGCTCATTGGTCGGGTTGCTGAAGTAGATGCTGCCGTTGCTGTGCTGGACCAGGTCGTTGGGGGTGTCGAGCATCGTCCCCATGTAACGATCGGCAACCGTTGTCGCTTTTTTTGTGGCGAGGTCGAAGCGAACCACCGAGCGTGTTTGCTGGCAGGCTGCCAGCAGATTGCCATCGTTCGACGCGGCCAGGCCGTTGCATCCCACGTCACGAATGAAGACTTCGCAGTTCCCGCCCGGCGTGTACTTGATGATGTCTCCACCGCTCGCCGAGCCCGCGACGAAATTCGAGAAAAAGAAGGCCTTTTGGCTGGAAACCCAGGTTGGCCCTTCATTCCACGAATAGCTGAAGGAGAAGTTCTGGCAGACGCTCTTGGTCGAGACGACCATCGGCTGCGAGAACGGGCCAGGCGGGCAAGTGCGGTTGCCGCCTCCACCGGCGGTACCACCGGCACCAGCACTTCCGCCGGTCGGCGCGGTGCCACCTCCGCCGCCCTTACCGGGAACACCGCCCGAACCGGTGCCACCAGCGCCGCCATTGCCAGCTGGGCTGCCACCGGCGCCGCCCGTGACGGCGTTTCCACCAGTACCGAGACTTCCGCCCGTTGACTCGGCGCCACCACTCGCGAGGCCTCCAGTCGACGCGGCGCCTCCGGTGGTGTGCATTCCGCCAGAAGCAGTCACGCTTCCGGACGTGCCCCCTGTGGTCGAAGCACCACCGGTGGTGACGCTCGGGACTCCACCGGAACTCTGCACTCCGCCGGTGGATGCCCCGCCAGTGCTCGGCACTCCGCCCGTCGGCGCTCCTCCGCTGCTCGGCGCTCCTCCCGAACTGGGCACCACGCCGGACCCGCCAGAGCCGCTGGTTCCGGGGTCTTGCCCATTGCCGCAGGCGATCAGGACCGAGAGCGCGAGGCCCGTGCCAAGGTCGACAGAGGTTAGAGTGCGCAAAAACCGCATCACGGGCACTTCCGAAGGATAGTTACCGGCGCCCGAAATAATGCTCGATAAAGTTACGCGAGGCGGCAAAAATCCGTAGACCCAGCTGCGAGCGCGCTCGCAACATGTGCGCGCCGCGCAGGATCTGAAGCGCAGCAAAGGCATCACTCGCAGCTTCGCTGCGGACGCGACATGCTCGCGAGAACTTTCCGCGGAATACCGGTTCACCGAGCGCAGGTCCGCGCGCGCAGAGCTCTCGGTTCACGTGCGTTGCACACGGAATGACCTCCGCCGCGCTCTTGCGCAATACCGCGGCGAGGCCGCAATCGAAGGGCGACCATTCTCTGGCAGGGCGAAGAAAATGCTGGCGCCGAGCGGTGTGTTGGCCTTCTCAGGCGAGTGTGGGAGGGTTGCAGGATGCGACTATCCCGCTGCCTGCTGCTGGTTTTTGCGGGTAGTTCGGTCATGCCGAGCTGCGCCGGTGAGGGCGATGATTCGAGCGCTGCTGGTGGGGCGAGTGCGGGCGGGGTCGCCGGTGGCGGCGCTGGCGCTGGCCGCACCGGCGGTGTCGCCCAGGCAGGTCGAGACTTCGGCGCGGGTATGGCCGGGCAAGTCGGTACGACCGGCGGCGCTGCGGGCGCAGCGGACGGCGGAAGCCGCAGCGATGGTGGGAGTCGTAGCGGAGGTGACGCTGGCGCTTCCGGGCAAGCTGTCACGGGCGGTGCCGCCGGAGCCGGCGCTGGCGCGGGGGGCAGCGCGGGCGATGCGGGCGCCGCAGGTGTGGGCGGCGACTCCGCGGGTGGCACGTCGCTGCCGAACACTTGCATCTACCCTGCCGCCGCAGATTTGGTGAACGCGGCCTTGCCACCCGGGTTCTGCGCTTGGACCTGGGCCACCGACGTGCCCGAAGTGCGTGGCATCACCGTAGATGAAGCCGGCAACGTGCTTGCCGTGGCGCGGGGTTCGGCTGCCGTGCTCGCGCTTTGGGACGCAAATGGTGATGGCGTTTCCAGCGCACAAGAGCGCGCGACCGTTGCGGCTTACACCGGGCTCAATCACGGCGTCGCACTGCACGACGGCTATCTCTACGCATCGCGAGATCGCGCCGTGGTGCGCTGGGCGTACAGCGCCAATCGCTCGGATCTGGGCGCTGGCACCGTGGTGGTCAACGCCATTCCAACCGGTGGTCATGTCACGCGAAGCTTGGCGTTCGACGCCCAGTACCTGTACGTGAGCGTCGGCTCCGGCACGAACGTGGATGCTAACTCCGACCGAGCGCAAATTCGGCGCTTTCCGGTCTCCAGTTTTTCGACAAAAGCGATCCCTTTCGGTAACGGCGAGTTGTTCGCGGATGGTCTGCGAAACGAAGTGGGAATCGCCTTCGATTCTCGGGGCCGCCTATGGGGAGTGGAAAACGGAATGGACGACCTCGTGCGCACCGACCTCGGCGGCGACATCCATGAGCAGAACCCTGCGGAAGAGTTGAACCTATTTGCGGAGCCCGGCCGCTTCTACGGTTACCCGTATTGCTGGAGTGAGTTTTCGTTGCCGAGCGGAGTTGGCCTGGGCGCTGGCGCGCAGTGGGCGACCCCCGCCACGCAAGCCGATGGCACACACTCGGATGCGTGGTGCCAAGACGAGAGCAACGTGGTTCGGCCAATGCTCGCGATGCAGGCTCACTCGGCCCCGCTCGACATCGCCTTCTACCGCGGTAACGCGTTTCCGCGCGGCTACGTCGGCGACGCCTTCATCACCTTCCACGGTTCATGGAATCGCAGCGTACCAACCGGCTATAAGGTCATGCGTGTTGCGCTTGCTTCCGATGGGCTGCCGCTCGGCACCGCAACACCCTTTCTCGAGTACAAAGGCGACGGTGACGTCGCGGTCGAGTGGCCCCACCGCCCGGTTGCCCTCGCCACGTTGCCAAACGGAGTGCTGCTGGTCACGAGCGACGCGTCGAATAGCATTCTAGCCATCGGATACCGTCCGTAGGGCGGGCTGCGCGTTCCCGCTGCTGTTTCCGAGTCAGCGTGCACCGCGGAAGGGCGCTAATCGGGCGTACAAGTCCGGGAGAACACGAAGACGCTGCCTAAGCCTGGGGCGGCTCTGTTCGTTTCCGCCCGCACCACGAAAATGCTGGGCGCGATGGCGACGATGCCGCCGAATCGGTCGTCTTTCTGGCCCTGGCTGTCTAATAGTGGGCGCCCGACTCGAACCCACCTTCGCTCGGAATTTCGCACGAAGACTTCGGCGACGCCTTGGTTGAATTGTGTGACGGCTCGTGTGGCCGAGCCGATGAGAGCGGTGTCTCCCGCCAGCGCGAGTCCGATGCCGAATGAGTCTGCTCCATCGCTGAACGAAGCCCTCAGCGGAGGCCCTGTCTCGGCCCAGACTCCCGCGGTGCGTTCGAAGGTGTGGACCGCGCTAGACGTACCTTCGTACCGGGTGATCAGTGCGGAATCACCGTCGAGCGCGATGGACACCACGCCGACGCCAGGGAGGAGTCGGGGACCTTGTTGCGTCCAACTCGAACCGTTGCGAACGAATACGTCGGCGCCCCCGGGCGATCCGGTGAGCCCCTGGGAAGAGGAAACAATCGCGGTGTTACCTGAAACGGCCATTTGAAAGGCGAATGCCTTCCCTGGCTCGGCGTCGGAGGCGACTAGAGGAGCGCCCTTCTGGATCCACGTGTCGCCGCTCCGCGCGAAGACATAGACGGCGCCTTGTTGACTGGTCGCCCCGATCGTCGCATAGGGCGCGCCGATGAGGAGCATGTCGCTTCCTGAAAAGCCCACGCGTAGCGGCGCAGTCGGCTGCGACGGATCGTCCGACCAAAGCAGCAACGACTGTTGCGACCAAGCGTCGGCAGTTCGTATGAAAGTGAGAACTCCTGTCTCGCCGCCCAACGCAACGGTGTCGCCCGTGATCGCGGAGTATCCACCCAAACCGCGGCCAAAGCGGTCGCCGTGAAAATCCTGTTGCTGCCAGACGCTACCTCGCTGGACGAACGCGTACGCGCCGAGATTGGTGCCGACCACTACGGTATCGTTTGAAACAGCGAGCGACCTGGCGTAGAGCACACCGCTCGGTCGGGTGGCGGGTTCGAGATTTTGCAGGAACTCGAACTCGCACGATGGCCCCGTCATCGAGCCACTGCTACCCCCGTCGGGTCCATTGCCTGCGCTGCCGCCATCGCCCGCCCCGCCAGGGGCTCCTGCGCCGCCTTGCGCGCCGCCAACCGGCCCACCGCCACCTACCTGTGCCCCACCGCCGGGATCGGAACCGCCTTGAACGGGCGCCCCTGACGATGCGCCGCTGTCGGCGCCCGTGCCTGAGCTTCCGCCTTCTGAGGCCCCGCCGCGCGAGTCGTCACCTGCGACGCCCCCCGCAGCGGCCCCGCCGCGATTGACGACTCCATCCGAATTACCGCCGTTGCCTGCGCCCGCCGTTCCACCGCGACCCCCACTGCGCGGATCGGTCGGATCGTCCGTGTCGTCATCGCTGCATGCTGCAGGCAACAAGACTGCAGCGAAGAAGAGTGAGTGCCACGAACGTCGCATCGCCTGAATTCCCGCTGTTTCCAACCCCCGGGGCCCGATTTAGCTGGGGATAACAACCTTTGGTTGCCGTCCGCTACGCGGCATTCAGGCCTCGCGCGGAAACGAACACGAAGTCAAGCGTGCACGAGCCTCTGCGGTGAATGCGCGCGGCTTTGCCAGCACCACAGCCATCTAACCGGCGGGCTACGACATGATGGGTATGTCTCGGAAACAAGGATTGGGAACGGCGACGTCCCTTCGCTTGCATTTCGCTCGCTGGGCTCTGTGTCTGGTAGCGGCAGTGTTCGCCCTGGGCTGCGCACCAGAAGACTTCGAGCCTAAGGAGGCGAAGGGGTCGCCTCTCCAAGCGATTCTGCTCGCTCCTCTCGAGCCCGAGCTCGTGTCAGCGAGCAAGACGCTCTTCCTCTCGCTAGACCCTGACAACGACGGTGGTGCGGGCGACACCTTTGGATACGCAGTCTCGATAAGCGGGGACACCGCGCTCGTGGGCTGCCCCAAGGATGCGGTTGGCGCGAACTACCAGCAGGGGTCTGCGTATGTGTACGTGCGCTCGGGCGCAACCTGGAGGCTGCAGGCGAAGCTCGTGGCCAGCGACGGTGTTGCGTACCAGTTTTTCGGAACCGCGGTTTCAGTAAGCGGCGACACCGCGCTGATCGGAGCGACCAGAGCGCACCGCCCGTCACTCATGGCACATGAGGGTTCGGTCTACGTGTTCGTGCGCTCGGGCGCCACCTGGACGGAGCAGCTGCGACTAAGCCCGAACGACAACACGCCGAACGACGATTTCGGGACGTCCGTGGCGTTGAGTGGTGAGACCGCGCTCGTGGGCGCGCCGCAATTAGAGGACGCGGGCGCCACGCCGACCAAGCCGGGAGCAACTTACGTGTTTGCCCGCTCAGGCGCGAAATGGACTGAGCAAACGCGGCTGGTTGCGAGCGACGGGGCGGCAGGCGATGCTTTTGGAGCGTCCGTATCGCTGAATGGCGACACCGCGCTCGTGGGCGCTCCGCAGCACGACTTCGGGGCCCAAGATCGGGGAGCGAGCTACGTCTTCGTGCGTTCGGGAGCAACCTGGGCCGAGCAGGGAAAGCTCATCGCCAGCGACGGCGCGGATTTCGACAGTTTCGGGGCGTCCGTAGCACTTGACGGCAACGATGCGCTCATCGGTGCAGACGCATGCGCAAACGAGCGGACCGACGGTTTCTGCGACCACCAGGGGGCCGCGTATGTGTTCACTCGGTCTGGATCCACCTGGTCGCAGCAGGCGAAGCTCTCGGCGACCGCCGGCACCACGGGTAATCACTTCGGTAGCTCGGTCGCGCTCGGGGCCGGGACCGCCGCGGTCGGCGCGTTCGAAACAGGACCCATCGCCGACGCGGAGCGAGGTCAGGTCTTCGTCTACGTGCGTTCGGGCACGAGCTGGACCACACAGTCGATGCTCGGTGGCGACGAAATCGGCAACGGCTCATTGTACCAGCCGCATTTCGGCAGATCCGTTGGGATGAGCGGTGACACGCTGCTTGTTGGGGCGAACCCCACTCGACTCGCAGGCTTCGCGGCACGCGCCGACGCCCTCGGCTCCGCGTTCGTGCTGGTGCACTCTGGCACGACCTGGATGCCGCAAATAAAACTGAAGCCCGACTACGGCTCCACGGGAGCTCACTTCGGGGTGTCAGTTGCTTGCAGCGGCGCCGCCGCAATTGTCGGGGCTCCCTTCTCTAGCATGGACACCAGGTTGGGTTCGGCAAAAATCTACGAGCGGTCGGGATCGATTTGGAGTCTCAAACAAACACTGACGGCGGATGAGCTCTCGTTGTTTGGAAGCTCCGTGGCCATTAGCGGCGACACCGCGCTGGTCGGTTCGACCGAAGACCGCGCGAAGCCGGAGGCGCGCGTGTTCGTTCGCGCGGGTTCTGGTTGGGCTTTGCAAGCGAAGCTCCCGACCGAACAAGAGGGTCGCCTCACGTTGGCACTGGACGGCGATACCGCGCTAGTCGGTTCGCAGAATACGTACACCCGTGTCAGCGTATTCGTGCGGTCTGAAACGGTATGGAGCCTCCAAGCGACGCTGATCAGCACCGCGTCGAACTTCGGCTACTCGCTCGCACTGGCCGGTGATACGGCGCTGATCGGTGATCCCAGCGTTCGCTCGGCGCGTGGCGGGACGGCCTACGTGTTCGTGCGAAACGGTAGTGCATGGACACGCCAGGCTGTGTTGAGCCGTTTCGACGAGGCGACGGACGGCGATACGGATCACTTTGGCTACGCGGTCGCACTCGAGGGAAATCGAGCGCTGATCGGCGCCCCGCAACAAGACAAGGCGGGTCGAGCGTTCATCTTCGCAAGGTTCGGCACGGCCTGGCGAAGAGAAGCCGAACTCAGCGTCAGCGACGATCCCGCGTACCAGAGTTTTGGTTCGTCCGTGGCACTCAATGGCGACCGCGCCTTGGTCGGCAGACCCGGCCAGGAGCTGGCGTTTGGAGCCCAAACTTCTCCCGGCTCCGTGCACCTCTTCGAGCGGTCTGCGCCGGCAAATTGGGTGTATCGCAAAGAGTTTTCGGCGGCTGACGGAGCCGATTTCGACACCTTCGGCGCATCTCTCGCGATGGAGGGAGAAATCGCCTGGATCGGCTCGCCACTCCTCGACGGAGTCGCGCCCTTCGGAAACCCGGACGAGGGCGGCGTGTACGTGGTCTCCGTGGCTGGCGAAAGCAACGGCGGGGCAGGTGGTGCCGGGGGCGCCCCTGGAAACGATAGCGGGGGCGCAGCCGGCGGAAGTGACGGAGCTGACGCGGGCGCGGGAGGCACCGCGGAAGGAGGCAGTAGCGGAAGTCACGATGGGGCCGGAGGCAACGGCGGCGCGACTCAGGGCGGGTCTGGCGGTGACGGCGCTGCTGGCGAGGCGGGTCGAAGCGGCACTGGTGCTGCACCGAATCGTGGCGGCAGCGGCAGCGGCGGTCGCTCCGAAGCGACCGGTGGCACGCTCGACGCTGGAGCCGCCGGGGCAGGTGGCGAAACGTTACCGCCGGCGGAAGGTTGCAGCTGCCGGACCGCGCAGCGCCCCGGGCTGGGCGGCAGCGCTGGCCTAATGTTCGCGTTGCTCACGCTGGGCATGGTGCGGTGGCGTTCAGTGAGGCGCAGGGCACTCCTGCAGTAAGGAGCTGGAGCGCGTCGGCTTGCGCGCTGTGGCTGCCCTTGCTTGCAGCCACACACGCGCGGTGAGCCTGCTTTTTACTCCGCCGGCGCACCTTCCGCGCTTTGCTTGGCGCTCTCGACGGTCTGCTCCGCCAAGTGGGCGACCGATGATGCCGCGTCGTGTACGGCATCGCCCGCACGGTCGAGCAGGCGGTCGCGTGCCTCACCCATGAGTGCGTTTTCACCCGCGGTGCGCGGCAGCGAGAACCCGACCACTGCGCCCACTGCGAGCGCCGCCGCGCCGATGGCTATCGGGTTTTCGTGAAGCGCGCGCTCGAAACCCCGTTCCACCTTCTTCGCGCCCTTCACCGCGCCTTCGGCGACCGACGTCGCGACCTCGCTCGCTTGCCCCGCCAAGTGCGACGCGGCATCGCCCGCTCGGTGCGCGAGTGCCACTGTGGCATCGGAAGCGCTCTGCGCGGCATTGCCCGCAAAGTCGGTCGCCTGCTGCAATCCTTTGCTGGCCGCGTCCGAAGCTCGGTGCGTGACGCTGCTCACTGCGCTGCCCGCGCTGCCGACTGCTTCTCCAATCCCGCGTGTCATTCGTCCGCCCAAGTTAGAGCCGCCAGCTCGGCTCGACGCCGATTTGCTGCGGTTCATCAACAGCCAGACCAGGCCGACGCCCATGAGGGTAGCCGGGATTGGGTTGTTTCGAACGGTATCTACCAAAGTGTCGCGAGTGTCGTTCATCTTGTCTCCTAATTTCGTGGCGAGGTCTTCGACCTTCCCCAAGGTTGCGGCGCGCACCGCCTGTTTTGCGCCGTCGTACGCTTCTCTTACGTCTTGCTTGATCGTGTCACGGGCCTCGCTGAGGCCTTTCTTCACTTTTGCTTCTGCCTCGTTCATCTCGCCGCGCAAGATTTCCTTGGCTTCCGAGAGCTCGGCCTGCACCAGCGTTTTCGCCTCGGTCAATTGCTCGTGAATGACCACGCGCACTCGCTCCTCGACGTTCTTGAGCTCTGCCCCGACCTTGTCTCGAACTTCCGCCGGGTTGAGCCGAGTCTCGAGCGCCTGGATCGTCGCCGACATGTCCGCCCGTTTCTGCTCGATGCCTTGCTGCAAACGAATCACTTCGGGGTCGCTCGCTTCGGGCGAGTCTCCCGCGACGCGTTCGCGCGTTCCGTCGTCGCCGCTCATCGAATTTCCTCTTTCGCCCAAGCCACGTCCGCGCTCAGTGTGTTCAGTGTCTGTTCTGGTAGCGGCTCGATGTCCGCGATCGCGCGCAGCCCCTTGCTAATGAGCGCGTAGCCAACACCGAGCACCGACAGCCCCACGAGTAGAGCCGACAGCCACAGTGGCAAAACGGCGTGCAGGCCTGCGATGCCAGCGGCAAGGAGAGCAAGAAACCCTGCCAAAGACAGCGCGCCACCAGCGGCGACTACGCCGAGGCTCCGCGCCAATCGCTTCCCCTTCACGGTCATTTCGGCAGACGCGAGTTTCAGTTCTTGGCGCATCAGCGCCCCCGTGTCGCGGGCGAGCGTTCCGAGCAGCTCGCCGACGGACGCCGGGTCGTTCGCTTCGACCATCACATTGCCCCTGGCGCTTTCGCCGCGGTGCCGCCATTGCCACGCTTTTCTTCGCTGGTGCCGCCGCCGCTCGAACCTCGGCGCTGACCTCGCGAGCGGCCTTCCTTCCCGCGGTCACGGTTTTGCGCGCTCGTCGAGCTCTCGTCTTGACCGCCGGCGTCTGCCACTGGCTTCGAGTCAGACTCCCCCGATTCAGGCTTCTCCGCGGTTCGAGAGCCGGAGCTCTTCAAAAAGCGTCCACCGAGGAGGCCCAGCGCGAATGCCCCACCCAAGAACAGGGCTGGCTCTCGCCGAGCAAGACCGCCGACGTCGCCGAGCACGTCGCTCAGGGTGCGGCGCTGCAGGTAGAACGATGCCGCTTCGACCTTGTCCGCGGCTCTCACGACGTAGTCGGTTAGGCTTGCTTTGTCTTGTGAGCGCAGATGCTCGCCGGCTTGGCGAAGCGCATCTGCCACGTCGGCGAGGCTCTCTGCCGCGCGCTCTTTGCCGCTCGTAATGCTGGTTTCGGCCGATTTTTTGGCTTGATCCATCACGTCGCCGGCAACCTGTTTCGCTTCGTCGGTCAGGTCCCGAGCGCTGGTTGCCACCGTCGAGGTCAACGCGAGGGCAGCCTCGTCACGTGGCTGCCCTGGGGAAGGACTGGAGGAAGGACTGCTGGTCGGGGCGGAAGGGACACTGGTATTTTCGTTCATTGGGTTCCTTTTGCTGCGTGCCAGCGGCGTTTCGATCGCACACGCTTCGCTCCACGGACAGCTGATCTCGGCGCGCATGTTGGTTCACGCTCGGATCGGATCGGCGCCCTGCACGTGTCGTACCGCGCGTCGCTACTGTCAGCGCAGGGGCAACTGAGCAGCGAAAACTGCTGAGAGGAAGGGGCGCTTCGCTTCGGTGCCACGCGCTCGGCGCGTCCCCTGTGGCGGGGCACCGCGGCGTACTCGGCTCTTCCGCCACGAGCGTTGCGAGTTTCAGTAGCTGCTAAAGAAATGCAAATGCGCGAGCCTCAGCGAGGTTCGCGGCGCATGCTTCGCTGAGGGCACCCAAGCGCTTGAAGCGCTGGAGGCCCTCTGTCTGGTTGTGCGCAGCGGCCCAGTCCTTGCAGTTCATCGGTCGGTTTCCTCAAATGAAAGCCGATCCCATTCCAAATCCGGAATGGGGTCTCATCGAGTCGCTCCACCGAGTAGCCAGCGCTCACTGCCAGCTGAGTCACCTCCGCCTTGTCTTGCTCGCGGCTGCGGCCATAGGCGTAGTTGAAGATCACGAAGTCGCCGCCGGGTCGCAGGACTCGAGCTACCTCGCGGAAGTGCGTTTCTACGAGCGAGCGACCTGACTGCACCAGATAGGGAAAAGCATCGACGCTGAACACGAGATCGAAGGAGCTATCGCCAAATTGCGACAGGTCGCGACCAGTGGCGAGCGTGGCGTGCGCGTTGTCTAGCTTCTGAGTGCGGCGGCGCGCGGCTTCGATCATATTGCGCGACACGTCGATGCCTACCAATGTCGCGAGCTTGGGGGAAAGTGCCACCAGGAAGCGGCCGATGCCGCAGCCAATCTCGAGCGCGTCACGGGCAGGCCCGAGGACGCCCCAACTCTCGAAAACCCGAACCGCCTCCGCGGTTGCGGCGGCCAGCATCTCGCTGTCGCCGAGCGAGTAGAGCGCGACGCTCGCTTCCTCGCTGTGCAGCACGGAATAGTCGAACAGCCGCCGAACGCGGGCGAGCCCATCTTCGACGGTCGTGGCCGGCTCGGGCGAATCCAGCCCGCTCTTCAAGAGCACGCTGATGGTTGAGCAGCCCTCGACGTGCTCGGAGAACAAGGCGGAAAGCTTACGAATTTCAGCGGGTTCACCGCTGAGCTGCGGGAGGGTGCGCGCCACCCGCTCGACGTTCGGGCACGCCAGCAAGAGCTCCATCGCCGCCACCGGCGCGGAGATTTGTGCAGCCAAAAACCGATCGACTACCTTCTGTAGCTCGTTCACCATTTTGATCCCTCATGCCCCGCGAGGCTCAGCCTTCGCTGGGGCTTGGCGCTTTCATCGGGTCCGGCTTGGTCACGGGGGCTTATGAATCTCCTGTGCCGGGCTCGGGCGACGCTGGCGCTGGTAGGGCTCGAGCTCCACTGGGCGCCGGGTCTTCGCGGACTCCAGCAGCGCCTCGATCACTCGCACGTCACAGATGCCCTCTTCACCCGAAGGCTCCGGTTCCGAATCTTCGAGCACGCAGTTCGAGAAGTACACGAGCTCCGGAGCGAATTGATCGCGCTTACCAAATCCCTCCTGCGTCATCTCGTCGTTGACGGTGAGATAGAGACGACTGTGTCCGTCGTAGTCGAACGCCGGCTCGACCTGCAACGTCCCGTTTCTGCCTCCGATTCTATAGCTCGAGGTGCCGGCCACGCTATTGCTGACCGTAAACTGGGCCAGGCGCTCACCCGGAAAAGTGAGCATCGCGGTTAGCGTGTCGTCGACGCCCTCCTTCTCGATGCTCGTGGCGACGGCCGAGATGGGTTCTGCGCCAAACAAGGTCCTGGCAGCGTTGATGCAATAAACACCCAAGTCGTTGGTCGCGCCACCCGCCAAGTCCGGCACGCGGCGAATGTCTCCCTCACGGACGACATGCGTGAAAAATGAGCTGAACAGCGTCGCTCGCCCTAGCTTGCCGCTCTGAACGATCTGGAGCGCACGCAAACTGGTTGCCTCGAAGTGCAGGCGGTAGGCCACCATCAACTTGACGTTGGCCGCGGCGCACGCCCTCACCATCTCTTCGCAGTCGCGAACCGTGGGGGCGAGCGGCTTTTCGCACAACACATGCACCCCAAGCTTCGCCGCTCGAAGCGTCAAATCTTTGTGCTCCGTGTTCGGGGTGGCGATGTAGAGCGCATCGATCGCACCTGCTTTAACCAACGATTCGAGGTCGTCGTAGTCCCCGCTCAAGTCGAGCCCGTAGCGTTTTGCGAGCGCCTCGCGCTTCTCGCCGTCGCCGGACACGATCGCCACGAGCTCTGAATTCTCGTGAGCGTGGGCGAAGGCCGGCAAAACCGCGACCTGCGCGATGTTCCCAGCCCCCACGACTGCGTAGCGAATCCTGCGTTCGTCGGAGTGCATGCACTACGCAGCTGCATCTTCCGGACCAGCCCGACGAACTCTTAGGAGCGAATCAAGGTCCAGCAGCTACTAAAGGTGTAACGAGCGTACTCGTCAGCGACGGCCGCCTGCAGTCTTGCTTTTGGAGCCGCCGCGTGCGCGCGCCTCGTTGCCGTCACGATCGGCCGCGCTTCGCGTGTCGGGGTCTTTCGCGCCCGTCTGGTCCGGTCGTCCCTGCCTCACCGCGGGTGATTTGCTCGCACCCTTTGCCGGTTCACTCCCCGAGCGTGACGATGCAGAGCGATTCTTGTTCGTGGTCATGCGTTTTCCTTCGAATCAATCTTGGGAGTACCAAGACGATCCACGCCGTGCCTGCAAGCGGCGCGCCAGACGGGCGCCGCGTCAAACAACGCCTGAGGACCGCGGACCGCAAGGTGCCGAATACTAGGTTGTGCGACACTCTAGATGGCGCACGAGCGGCCGGGAGAACATTGAGCTCTGCTCCACGCGGTTCGCCGTGAACCTGGGCGAGCACCAGCCCGCCCCAACGGGAAGCTTTGCTACGTGCCTAGAGGCAGCCGGCGGTCGCGCTGCAGCGAGCTGGGGACGCGCAGATCTGCGTGTTGATCCAGCCAGTTTGGCTGGGATTGCACGTCTGCAGCGTAGCGTTGCTACATTGCGTCTGCCCCGCGATGCACACTGCGCCAGTACAGCTTCCGCTCGCTGCGTTGCATTGCGTACCCGCAGCGCAAGTCTGAGTCGTTGTGAAGCCTGTTCGCCCCGCGTTGCAGGTCTGAAGCTGAGCGCCCTCGCAGCGCATTTGCCCGACGTTGCAAGCTGGAGCGGTGCAGCTCCCGCTGGCAGCGTTACAAAGTGCCGCTGTTGCGCAGGTTTGCGTGCTGACCCAGCGCCTGCGAACACAGCTCTGCACCGTGTTGGCCAGACAGCGAAACGAGCCGTTCTGACACATCGTCGCCGCTTGCTCGACCGTTGCCACATCGGCGAGAGGGTCCGGGTCCGAACGCTGATCCGCGTCCACGACGCAGGCACTGAACAGCAGCGAAACCGCGGCTCCCAACGCGCCCACGCCGGGCCACAAAATGACCCTTTTCCCACTACCAACCACCATTTGTCCCATGCGCCGCTCATCGCATGTTCCGCCGCCGCAATCAAGCGCTGCCGAGCTCTCCACTTTTTTCCCGGAAGCGCTCGCTCGTCGGTGAGCCGAAGTTCGCGCGACACGCCACCGAGGGGGCATGCGGGCGCAGACATTACGAATGCACCACCCATCCTGGGCGCGGAAGCTAGCAGTCTTTGCAGTCTGCCTCGGTTGCGGCCAGGTAACCCGCGATCCGGCCCCGCCAGATGAACCGCCAGAGGACCCACGCAACGAAGATCCCCCGAGCGGCGCCCCCGAGCCCGCGGCCAAACACGCACAGCTCGGAGGCGGTTGTGCACCCCTGAATGAGCGCGATCCCGAATTCGGCGGCTTCAACCTCGATGAGGTGTCCATCGACGAAAATACCCCCGCTTGCGCTAGCGGGACCTGCGTCATTCAGGGTTTTCAAGGCCGAGTGAGCTGCCCCTACGGTCAGGGTTTTGCCGAGGGCGTCTGCGCGACTCCGGGATCGGGCGTGCCAGTGCTCGCTTCGGTCGTTCCGCAGCTGGTGGACAGACCGCCAGCAATGGGTGCCGTGTGCAGCTGCCATTGCGCCGGCCCCGGCCCGGGCCCGTACTGCGCCTGCCCGAGCCACCTGCAATGCACACATCTGGTCGATGACTTGGGCTTCGGCAACCGCGACATTGCCGGCTCCTATTGCCTGCCCAAGAGCGCGCGCTACGAGCGCGGCACGGTTGACGTCAGCAATACCTGCAACCGCGAGCTAGCAAACTGCGACCCGTAAACGAACGCTCCAAGCAACGAACCGTTTCTCGCTAACGAACCGCGACACCCGGAACGTCCTGAGGAGGCGTCGCGTTCGGCCGGCATGCGGCGAGCTGGCCGGGGTCCTTCACCGGCCAGAACAGCTGCGTCGTCGCGTCGCTGGGGTCCATCTCGCGCGCAAAGATGGCCACTTGCGACATACTCTGCGTCGGGTTCTCAATCTTGCGCTCGACCAGGTAGCGATACCCCGCTCGCATGGGGACGACGATATCCACGGGGGTAATGGTGCCACGGACCTCCACCTCCGAGGTTTGCACTATCATGTCATCGCGGGTTTTCAGCACGTGGCAACCCGCTGGCACCTCGATAGGCTCCCCGGTATTGGGCGCGTACTCGCCATCGATCAGCTTGACCGCTCCACTTAGCGTCGCCACGGGCCCTGCCGGGCTTGCCGCGACCGGAGTAGCCGTCTGTGGTGCGCCACTGGCACCCGAAGCGCTGCCCTGCGTCACGCACCCGGTACAGAAAATCATTCCAACCGCCGCCCTACCCAACCGGTGTTTCATTGCGCCGAGCAGCATCAAACATCGTGGAAAAGTTTTCAACAGGTCTTCGCTCTATCACCCTTGCTGAGCCACGATCCGCTCACTTGGCAAAGTGCGATTGATATGCTCCGATCGGTCAAATCTGATGACGTGTAGCTGCCGAATGCGGCCATGGCGGGTTGGGCTCGTGCTGACTGCGCTGTTGGGGAGCTTCTCCATGCCAGCATGCGCGGGTCGCGCGAGCTCTGACGGGTCCGGGCGGCTCGAGGGTGGCGCCTTGGGCCAAGGGGGTCTCGCCACGGAAACTTCGGGCGGAGCCGTCAGCGACGGCGGTTCGATTGGCGCAGCGGGTTCGGGGTTCGCGGGGTATCCCGTGTCGACCGGAGGCGCAGATGTGATGGGCGGCTCCGCCGGCAGTACGGCGGGAGCTGCCGCCGGCGCACCGAGTGGGGCGGGCGGCAACGCAGCGGGATCTCCAGCCACGGCGGGCGCGGGTGGAGAAGGAGGCTCCGCGGTCGTCCCCGCGCCGCGCCTCATCATTTTCTACACGCGCTGGGGCACGAGTTATCCCGACTGGTGGCCGACCAGCGATGCCGCTGGGAAAATGCAGTTTACGCCGATGCTGTCGGCCCTTTCGCCCTTCGCAGGGAACCTCACCCTGGTGAGCGGGCTCAGCAATGCCACGGAGTCGGCTGGCCACGTCAGGTCGTCCATGGTCAATCCGGACGGCATTTCGGAGGCTTCGCGGAGTTTGCTCACGGCACAACCGGTCGTGGACCTGCTGCCTGCGGGGCCTTCGCTCGACGAGGCAATCGACACCTGCGGTGGCAGCGAAGGCCCGCCGATCCGACTGCGCGTAGGTGAGTTTGCTGGTGATGAGGGCTTGTTTTGGAGCGCCGACGGACGCCAACTGACGTCCGAACCAGATCCCCACACCGCGGCACGTCGCTGGCTCGACGAAAGTATCGAAGCGCCGGATCCCAGCGCTCCGATCGACGACACGTACCGTGATATCGGCCGCGCTCACATGCGCGTTTTGAGCAAGGCACTCGCAGCGCGCAAGGCCTGCGTCGCGACGCTGAGCTGGGGCGATGCGGTTCGGGTCAATGAGCTCACCTCGCTGGGCGCCATCTCCGTGGACACCGTACACGTATTGAGCCACTCCTCCCCTTCGCTATACGATGCGGTGCATGGCATGCCCCCCATCGGAAGCCCCTTTTCCGTGATGCAACGCTGGTACACGCGGCAGTTCGCCTTCCTGCTGGATCTGCTGCAGAGCACTCCCTTCCAGGGGCGAACTCTGTTCGACAGTAGCGTCGTGCTCTGGATCAGCGAGTCCGGCGCTGGCCCGGACCACACCGGGCAGTACATTCCGGTCGTTCTTGCCGGCGGCGCGCTGAAGGCGCTCGGTTTGCAGAAGCTCGATCCTCCCGATATCTGGACGGTCGATCGCACCCAAGGCGATCTGCTCTCGGCCTTGGCAAGGTTGTGGGAGATCTCGAACTTCGGCGCCCCATCGCTCACGAAATCACCCCTGACAGCACTTCTACCGTGAGTGGTGGACAGGACCAAGCGCCCACCCAGCCCGCTTTCTCTAAAGCGGGCTCGCGTTGCGGTCTCGCTCGTGTTCGTCGTCAACGGGGCGGGCGTAGGCCTGTGGGTGCCGCAGATCCCTGTAATTCGGACGCGACTCGGGCTCGATTCGGCCGAGCTCGGCGTGGCGCTGCTCTCGACCAGTCTGGGAGCGGTCATGGCAATGCCGCTCGTCAGTCAGCTCATCGCGCGACGTGGCAGTCGCGTGCCCACCATCATCGCGTCGCTCTGTTTCTGCGCGGTCCTTTCACTTCCCGTGCGAATGGGCGGATTCGTTTCGTTGCTGTTCGCGCTGCTCGCCTTCGGCCTGGCAAATGGCGCCATGGACGTGGCCATGAACGTCCAGGCGAGCCGGGTCGAGTCGGAGATGGGCCGTCCGGTGATGTCCTCGTTTCACGGCTTGTTCAGCCTCGGCTCTCTGATCGGCGCTGCGCTCTCGTCGCTCCTACTCGCCCGTGGCCTCGACTCGCCATCGATCCTGAGCGTCGGCACGCTGTCGCTGCTGCCCGTGATCCTCGTTGCGACCACCGGCTTGCTCACTGGGCCCGAACCCCGGCAGGCTGCGGGCTCACGTTTCGTGCTCCCTCCTCGGGGCGTGCTCGCGCTCGGGTTGCTCGCGGTGATCGGCATGATGAGCGAAGGCGCAGTGGCCGACTGGTCCGGCGTCTTTCTCACCACTGAAGTGGCGATGAGCGTCGCCGACGCCGCCCTGACATTCTCGGCGCTGTCCTTGGTTTCGACCCTCGGACGCCTCTTCGTCGGGGACCGAGCCGTGCACGCTTGGGGACGGCGGCCCGTGCTCGTCGCCAACGCACTGCTCGCCGCGAGCGGCGTCGTCATCGCGGTTGCCGCTCCCGGCAGGTGGACGTCCCCCATCGGGCTCGCCATAGCCTGGCTCGGCCTCACCTCGTTCGTTCCGATATTGTTCTCTGCGGCGGGGCGCCGGCAGGACGTTTCTCCAGCAGTGGCCATGGGTGCGGTCGCGACCCTCGGTTACATCGGCTTTCTGCTCGGCCCGCCCCTGATTGGCTTCCTCGCTCAAAGCGTCGGTCTGCGGACGGCCCTGCTCGTGATCCCCGCCGCGTGTTTGGGCGTCGCTCTGGTGAGCGCGCGCAAGTCGTTTCGACTGTGATTTGCCGGGCCGTCGTCCGCCGCCGCCTCGTGGGAGAGTGCGCTCCGAATACCTGAAGTCACTCTCGCCACACCATCCCACGCCGACGCACCGGTCGACGCGGGCGCCGTGCCTGCTCACTGCCCCGGCCAAGGCGTCGCCGGGGAGCTACTATATACGCGCCATTTGCCCCGCCATCGCGCCGGGCGCGTGCTTGAGGCTGAGCCCGCCGCGCTGAAATTGCGCAAACGAAAGCGCCGAAGGCGACAGGCTCGCCGCTTCGGCGCCCCCGTCAAGGCGCCACTACCAGCGCATCCCCGGCTCCAGTTCTTGCACGAACACTTCCACGCCGTCGCTATTCTTCAGCGCGACGCGCAGGGTCTTCGTGCGCTGGTCGAGATCGACCTGCCCGAAGAATTGAAGCCCCGCACTCGGCGGTAGGTTCGCTTGGCCGGCCTCGGGTGCCTGCTGAAAGATCACGGTCGGGCCAAAGGTGTTGTCGAGCGGATTAGGACCAAAGGTTCCCGCGTGGAGCGGCCCAGACACGAACTCCCAGAACGGATCGAAGTCCTGGAACACCGCTACGGACGGGTCGTAGTAGTGCGCCGCGCAATAGTGCACGTCGGCGGTCAGCCAAACCACGTTGTCGATGTGCGCCCGCTTCAGAAAACGCAGAAGTTCGGCGATCTCGAACTCGCGGCCGAGCACCGGGCCATCGCCATTGGCCGAATTTTCGAAGCGCGCGCAGCCCGAAACCGGGTCGGTGCCGTCGGCTACGACCAGGCCCAGCGGCATGTCCGCGGCAATGATCTTCCAGGTCGCACGCGATTGGCGCAGGCCGCGTTTCAGCCAGTCGAGCTGCGCTCGACCGAGAAACGCAGTTTCCGGCCCCGGCGCGGTCTCGACGTTGCAACCATTGCCCGCGCGATAGCTGCGCATGTCGAGCACGAAAATGTCGAGGTCGTCACCGTACGGTATCTGGCGGTACACGCGACCGGACTCGTCGCTGCCATTCCAGCGCAGCGGCGAATACTCCAAGAACGCCCGCCGCGCATTGGCCACCAAAACGCGCACGTCCGTGGTGGTGTAGCGCGCGTCGAGTTGCTTCGAAGGCGACCAATTGTTGATGACCTCGTGGTCGTCCCACTGCCAAATCTGCGGGACCTCGTTGTTGAACAGAACGACGTTCTGGTCGTAGCGATTGTACAGGTAGGCCCGCCGATACTCGTTCAGCGTTTCGGCTACCTTCAGCTTCTCGGGAACCACATCGAGGAAAGCGTTGCGCCAAATCACCGCGCCCGCCGCGTCCTTCACCTCGGGCACCATCGGGCCATCGGCGTAAATGTTGTCACCGGAATGCAGGAAGAAGTCGGGCCTTGCCTTTCGCATCGCCTCGTAAAGCCGCATTCCGCCATACTCGAGATCGATGCCCCAGCCTTGGCCCGCGGTGTCGCCGCCCCACACGAAGCGCACGTTCTGGCAGCGATTCGGCGCGGTGCGAAAGCGACCGAGCACGGGCTCGCTCTTGGCTCGCGAGCGATCGAGCGCCTCGAACGTCACCCGCACGAAGACGTCGGTGGCCGGCGGCAAGCCGTTCAATGCCACGCGCCCCGTAAAATCCGACACGTCGAGCACGAGCGGCCCCGCGACGAAGCGGCGCGAGCGAAAGCGCTCGTCGAAAGCGTATTCCACCAGCATGCGCGCGGGGCGGTCTGCCCGACTCCAAATCAGCGCGCGATCTGCGAACACGTCCCCAATTTGCAGCCCCCAGGCCGCGATCGGCGCGCCCGCCTGAATCGTCGCGGCGGCCGCCTGCGAGCGAGGAAAGAGCGCGCCCACGCTCGTCAAGGAAACGCCGAGCGCCGAGCGCTCGATGAAATTGCGCCGCGACCAAGTTCTTTCGACCATAGCTCCTCCTACTCGTGAGCGGGCGAGGCTAGGGGGGCTGCGTGGAGCTCGGATTGCGCTCCGGTAACTTCTGAGTTCGCGCGGCCACGGTCATACAAGGTTCGCGCACTCGTCACGGCGGCCACGCGCGAGCGCGACGTTGGGCGTCTAAAGCCAGGGCTCCAACAGCGAGGCGACGATGACTAAATCGAAGTGGATGGGCTCGATGATTGCGATCGGACTTTTCTCGGGTTGCGGTAGCAACGCGCCCGTCGACGAGTCGGGGCAAATGGCTACGGCCCAGCAAGCCGTTTCGAACCTCACGACCGAGCAGCACGCAAACTGCGGCGACCACGCGGACGACCCAGAGCTCGACGACGTCGGCCTGCGTGAAGCCGCGGCCCGCCCGCTCACCTGGAAGAGCAAGAAGCCGAAGAAGAGCCCGACCGTGCAGGCCAAGATCCTGGGCTTCAACGACTTTCACGGTCAGCTCAGCGAAGGACGTCGCGTTTCGAACCGCCCCGTCGGCGGCGCGGCCGTGCTCGCGAGCTACCTGAAGGCCGCGCAGAGCGGATTCGAAGGCAGATCGCTGATCATCCACGCTGGCGACCACGTCGGCGCGTCACCGCCCGAGTCCGCGCTGCTTCAGGACGAACCGTCGATTCAAGTCCTCAACACCTTGGCCAACAGCGAGTGCCAGGGCCCGACCAAGACCGACAAGCAGTGCAACGTCGTCGGCACACTCGGCAACCACGAATTCGACGAAGGCAAGAGCGAGCTCTTGCGCCTGATCTACGGTGGAAACCATGAAAAGGGCCCGTTCCTCCAAGACCCCTATCCCGGCGCGCGCTTCCCCTACGTGAACGCCAACGTGCTGGTGAACGGCAAGAGGAAGGACAAGCTGTTGCTGCCGCCCTACGTCGTGCGCAAGCTCGACGGCGTGAAGGTCGGCGTGATCGGCGCAGTGCTGAAAGAGACGCCCACCATCGTCACCGCGAGCGGCGTGGCCGGCCTCACCTTCCTCGACGAGGTCAGCAGAATCAACCAGCAAGTGCGAGAGCTCGAGTGCAAGGGCGTGCACACCGTGATCGTGACCATCCATCAAGGGTCTTTCCAGAACCCGAGCTACACCACCCCGACCGACCCGAATGCCACGCTGAGTGGAGCCATCGCTACCATCGTTTCGCAGCTGAGCGACGAGGTCGACGTGGTCATTTCCGGCCACTCGCACTCGTTCACCAACGCGCTGGTAAAAACCGCGAGCGGCCACGAGATTCTGGTGACCCAGGCCTTCTCGGCCAGCACGGCCTACGACGACATCGATCTCGAACTCGACCGCGAGTCTGGCGACGTGCTCACCAAGTCCGCGCGCATCGTGACCACCTACTCCGACCAAGCCCCCGGCAACGCACGCGACGCGGCTGTGCAAGCCATCGTCGAGCAAGCCACCGCGCTCACGGCCCCGCTCGTCAACCAAGCCGTCGCAAGCTTCGCGGGGGATCTGACCCGCACGCAAAACCCCGCGGGCGAATCTGCCCTGGGCGACCTGATTGCCGACGCGCAGCGCGCGGCCATGGGCACCGACTTCGCCTTCATGAACCCGGGCGGCATTCGCAACGACCTCGCCTACGCACCGAACGCGAGCAACCCCGCGGACGCCCCTGGCCTCGCGCTGTGGGGCGAACTGTTCGCGATTCAGCCTTTCGGCAACGTGCTGGTCAAGCTCGACATGACCGGCCAGCAAATTTACGATCTCTTGAACCAACAGTTTGCGGTCAGCCGCTTCTTACAAATCTCCGGTCTCAGCTACACCTGGGACAACGGCCTGCCCGCCGCCAGCCGCGTGGTCGAAATTCGCAAGGCCGGCATCCCCATCGATCGCGGCGCGACCTATACCGTCACTGCTAACAACTTCATCGCAGGGGGCGGCGACGGCTTCAGCGTCTTCACGACCGGCACCGGCGCGGTCGTCGGCCCGATCGATCTCGACGCGCTCATCGCCTACGCGGCCAGCCAGCCCCAGCCCGTCGCCGTCCCCGTGCTCGATCGCATCGTCCGCGTGAACTAGCGACTCCCCAATTATGGGGGGGCACCTCAGAAAAGTGCGCGCTGTCAGCCAGAGCCCGCACTAGGTGCCCCTCCGCCCACTTTGCCCACGCAGCAGCCGCGCCGGCCCCCCGCGGGCACGACTTGAACGTTATTGCGCGGTTGCGCGCCCCCGATCTGCCCGCTCTAGCCCAAATGCCGCACGCTGCCGGCGATAGATAACCCTCATGGGTGACTGCGTGGGTGTTCGCTGCACCGCATTCCGGCCCTCATATTTCGTGTGTGATTCGCAGGCGCCGCAAATTGCCACGTGCGCTCACATCGGAAAGCGAACCCGAATCGTGACCGCGCCACTCGCGCGCGCGTCGTCAGCAAAATAAATAACTAGCTTCGAGATCACTCGCCGAAACGTTACCGAAAACGGTGTTTGCGCATATCAAGGTTGCGGCTGCCGCGAAAGCGGGGTTGGAACGATGACAGGCGAACTACCAGAGCCTTCCCAGGCAGAGGATTCGGCGCCGGCAAGCGAGCGCGGCGAGGCGTCAAAAGCTGCGCTGGTCTCGGCCGATGCAATGGCCCGCGCGGCGCGCATGCAAGGGGCGCTGCTACCGGGCTCGACGTTCGGCGTGTATTCGGTCGGTGAGTGCATCGGCGAAGGGGGAATGGCGCGAATTTACCGCGCAGAGCACGCCGGGCTGCGCCGCCAGGTGGCGCTGAAAGTGTTGACGAACGGCTTTTCGCGTAGCCCGGAAGGCCGCGAACGTTTCGTGCGCGAGGCGCGCATCGCGGCGGCGATCAAGCACCCGAACGTGGTCAACATCTTCGACGTCGGAGTCGAAGACGAGATCCCGTACCTGGTAATGGAGCTGCTGGAGGGCACCGATCTCGAGAGCATGTTGGAGGCGAAGGGCGCGCTCGAAGAGAGCGCCATCCTGGACATCATGGTGCCGGTGGTCGCCGGGCTCACCGCGGTGCACGACGCCGGCATCGTTCACCGGGACTTGAAGCCCGGAAACGTGTTTCTGGCCAAGGGGCGCTACGAAGAGTTCGAGCCGAAATTGCTGGATTTTGGCATTTCCAAGACCAGCGACGGCGACCAACTCAAGCTCACGACCAGCGGCCTCCTCCTCGGTACGCCTTTCTACATGTCGCCGGAGGGCTTTCGTGGTGAAGAGATGACGCCGCTCTCCGACCAGTATTCGCTCGGCGTGCTCATGTACGAGTGCGCCACCGGGTGCGGTCCGTTCAAGGCGTCCACGCTGGCGGAGCTGGTGCGGGTCATTACCAGCGGCGACTACAAGCCGCCGAACGAAATCAACCCCAACATTTCCAAGCGCTTGTCTCGCATCATCCTGCGCGCGATGAGCCTCGAGCCCGCGCAGCGCTTTCAGGATCTGCGTGAAATGGGGCGAGAGCTGCTGCAGCTCTCCGGCCAGCGCACGCGCATTACCTGGGGTTTGAGCTTCGGCGAGCTGAAGGCGGCGGCAATCGAAGGCAGCGTGGCGGGTTCAGCGGCCCGTACCGCGCCGCCCAGCGCGGAAGGCCGCGGGCCTCGGGCCAGAAAAGCCGCGCTCGCTTTGCTCTTGGTGCTGCTGCCGCTGGCACTGTTCGCGCTGGTGGTCAGCGTCAGCCAACGCGCGAATCGCGACTCGGCCGACGCGGCGCCTGGCGCGGCTCCAGCAAAAATGCCAGCCAGCGTGGCGCCAGCACCACCGGTAGGTCGCGAGTCCGCGCGCAGCGACGCCACCCCGTTCGCACCAGAAGTGGTCCCGGTCGCGTCGCCGGGTCTGCCCGTGTCTCGCTTGAGGCAGCGGGTTTTTGCCGCACGGGCGCGAGCACGCACGGTGACACAGGAGGAATCTCCGGAATGGGCGCTGCCGAGCAGCGCTCAACCGGCGCGACCGAACGAAAACAAACCTCCCCCCGGCACCAACGGGGCTCCAATCTTCGATTGAGCACGAAGGTGAAGCCAATGACGACGTGTGCTGGTTTCTGGTCTCGCTTGCTCGGGGTGAGCGTGTTCGCTTCGTTCACGTTCTGCACGGCCGCGGTGCGCGCCGACGAAGATGGGCGGGTCGACGCGGGCACGCAAGACCTGGTTCAGCGCGGCATCGCCCTACGGCGCAGCGGCAAGGACGAAGCCGCACTCGATTTGTTCTTGGAGGCGGAGAAGCGGGCACCGAACTCGGTGCGCGTGCTGTTGCACGTGACCACTGCCGCGCAGGCGGCCGGCAAGTGGCTGCTCGCCTACGAATACCTGAACAAGGCGAGTCTCTACCGCGAGCAGCCCTACTATCAGCGCTATCGCGGCTCGATTCACACGATCGAGGAAGCGATCGCGCTGCACATCGGGCGGTTGCGCGTGCTCGGTTCGCCGCGCGGCGCCGAGGTGTTGGTCAACGGAGAGCCGCTCGGCACTTTGCCGCTGTCGGAGCCGAAAGTGCTCGAAGCGGGCAGCTACGTGCTCGAGGTGCGAAAACCCGGCTATTTCCCGCTGCGCCGTCCGATCAGCATCAGCGCCGGGCTCGGGCTGTCGCAGGAATCGATCGAGCTGAACCAGAACACGACGGCCGCGCCGGGCCCGGAAAGCACCGTTGCCAGGCGCACGGAGAAACTTCCCACGCCGAGCACGCAGGGCCAGCCGACCTCACCGCTCCGTGCGCGCTGGGTGACGTGGGCGCTCGCCGGTTCGAGTGCGGCGCTGCTCACGACCAGTGGCGTCGCGCTCGCCGTGCGCGAGAACGAAGCCAGCCACTGGAACGACGACGGCCGCTGTCTGGACTCCGCGAACCCAACCCTCACGCGCGAGCAACGCTGCGGCGACGTCCGCGACAGCGTCAAGACGGCCGAACGGGTCGGCATCATCAGCGGCGCGCTCGGCGTGGGGTTCGCTGGCGCGGCGGTGTGGCACTACTTTTGGTCCACCAGCGTCAAACAGGAGCCAGGTCGCGAGCGAAGCGCGTTCGCCGCGACCTGCGCAGCGGGCCTTGGCAGCGTGGTCTGCCAGGGCAGATTCTGAGGGCAGTCGTGAACGCTGCTCACTTCGACCTCAGGCCACACGCCGGCAATTCAACAACCCTCATGGGTGTTCTCGACCAGCGAGCGCGCGAAGCACCCGACCGAGTTCTTTACCGATTTTTGCGCGAAGGCGAGCTCGAAACCGACAGCCTGACCGCGGGCGAGCTCCGCCGCCGCGCGCTCAGGATCGCCGCCGAGCTGACGGCACGGGGCGCGACCGGGGAACGCGCGTTGCTCCTGTATCCCCAGGGGCTCGCGTTTCTCAGCGCATTTTTCGGTTGCCTGTACGCTGGGGTCGTGGCGGTGCCCGTGAGCCTTCCGAGTCGCAAGCGCGGCTTCGAGGCGTTGCAACGAGTGACCGAGGACGCGGACGCGAAATGGCTGCTCTCGACGAGCGAGTTCATCGAACGTTTCTCGGTCGCTGCACCGGGCGCTGCCCTACCCGAGCGGCTCTGCTTGCTGGCGAGCGATGAACTCGAGTCGAGTCCGGGTGCAGCCAGGCCGGTGTGCGAACCGGGGCCACAAGACCCAGCTTTGATCCAATACACGTCGGGCACCACGGGTCCGGCGCGAGGCGTCGTGGTGACTCATGACAACCTGGTCGATAACCATCGCCAGGTGGCAAGGGCCTTGAATGGTCACGCTGAGTCCGTTTACGTCTCCTGGCTGCCCATGTTCCACGACATGGGGCTCGGCATCGCGCTGCAAGCGGTATCGGTCGGCGCGCAAGCGATTCTGATGCCGCCTCGCTCGTTCGTGCAGGAGCCGCGTCGCTGGCTTGCGGCGATCTCACGCTACCGCGGAACGATCAGCGGCGGCCCAGACTTCGCTTTCGAGCTGTGCGCAGCGCGCATTTCGCAAGCTGAATGCGAGGGCCTCGACCTCAGCTCGTGGCGCGTCGCGTACAACGGGAGCGAGCCGGTGCGCGCCGAAACGCTGGTGCAGTTCAGTCGACGCTTCGCGGGCGCCGGCTTTCGGCACGAAGCATTCCAGCCGGTTTACGGCCTGGCCGAAGCGACGCTGCTCGTGAGCTCCGAGCCACCGGCGGAGCCGCCAATCGTCCGTCGTTTCTCTGCGGAAGCTCTCGAGCAGGGCGAGGCACGGCTCGCCGATGGTGAGCGGGCACGGCCACTCGTGAGCGTGGGCAGGCCCTGGCCAGGCACTCGCGTGAAGATCGTGGATCCGGAGACGCGAGAAGAGTGCCCGGCCAATCGAGTGGGCGAAATTTGGATTCAAGGCCGAAGCGTGGCTGCGGGTTACTTCGAGCGCGAGAGTGAGACGCGCGCGAGCTTCGACGCGGGCCTCGCGCACGGCCAAGGCTGCTTCTTCCGCAGCGGTGATCTCGGCGTGATCGTCGAGGGGCGCCTGTTCGTGGTCGGCCGCCAGCGCGACGCGCTGGTGGTGGGAGACCGCACTTACTATCCGCAAGACATCGAAGCCACTGCCTCGCAGTGTCACGCGGCGCTCGCGCCCCACGGCGCGG
This sequence comes from Polyangiaceae bacterium, assembly GCA_035549735.1. Taxonomy (GTDB): domain Bacteria; phylum Myxococcota_A; class Polyangia; order Polyangiales; family Polyangiaceae; genus PMG-095. The sequence continues at coordinate 167,131 of DASZQI010000012.1, forward strand.
CGGCGTTCTCGCTCGGAGCAACCGAAGACGTCGTGGTGGTGCAAGAGGTGTCGCGGAGCGCGCTGCGCACGGTGGACGCAGACGAGGTCATGCGTGCGATCCGCGCAGCGGTCCGTCGCGAACACGGCCTGGATGTCACCGCGGTGCTGATCAAGCCAGCCACGCTACCCCGCACGACCAGCGGAAAGGTGCAGCGCCGGCGCTGCCGCGCCGCGTATCTGGACCAGGCGCTCTCACACTTGCCGACGTTCAGCGCGGCGGCGTCTGGTGCGAGCGGGTGAACCACGAGCGGCCGCTCGCTCTTCCGACGTTCAGCAGCGGTGTAGCCGTGCGCCGACGGCTAGCGCGCCGAGCTGCACGGGTCACTGCCCCCAAACGTCGAGGCCGTAGCGCACTTCGGCGAGCGTGATGACACCAGCGCGCACGGGCAGCGTCGTCGCACCGTATGCCGTGCCGCCATTGCCGACCGGCGCGATGCCCTCGACGTCGACGGTACCGGGCAGCACGTTCACGAAGCCGGCCACGCCGCGCGCATCGGTTTCGAGCTTGTTCGGTGTTGCGCGATTGCTGAACGACAGTGTCCAGGCGACCGCGGGTGCTTCGGGGGCCGCAGGAATGGCGTGCAGCCGCACGCCAGCGGCGCGCTGGCCTTGAGCTTGCGCGCTGCGACGGCAATCCAGCGTGCGCACTGCGAGTACCCCGCGCTTTGGATCGGCCGGACCCGGCAGGCCGAGGTCGTTGTAAATGGTGTCGCGGGTCGCCTCTTTCAGAAGCGGAATGGTGAGCCCGCGCACGACGTGACCGCCCTCCGGAGGCCCCTTCAAAGGCCCACCGAAAACGTAGTCCATGGGGGCATAGTTCGGCGCGGTCAGGCGTAAGTAGGCGTTCGAGAAATTGTACGGAACGTCGATCATCCACACGTAGGGCGCTTGGCCTTCGATCGGATTCACGACCACCACATCGGGCGCTGAAAACGGGGGATCGCAGCTCGGACTCCCGCACACGGTCACCTGAAGGCCCGGCACCGACGTCGGCGTGTTGGGCGGTGGTTGGCTATCGAAATCGACGATTCCGACCAGGTACTGAACGCGCTCCGGAGGTTGATCGAGCGGCGTCGGACGTTGGCCCAGGCAGGCCCAATTACCGCTGGCCCCACCCGCGGCCATGCCGGCGTTTCCGCCACCGACAGCGCCTGCCGAATTCTCGCTACCGCCCAGACCGAACAACCCCGCGGCGGTATCAGAGCGTGAATCGAGCGAGGAACAACCCGAGACCGCAAACGCCAGCGGGAACAGGCAACAAGCCCAGAACCGCATGACGATGAACTAACACGGATACGCGCCCCCGCAATGCGTGATCGCCATTTGCTGCCCGCCGACGAAAAGCGTGTGAATCATATCGAGACGCGACGCGAACTCGAATCATGGACGAGACAGTGCGTTCACAAATCGCAGCGCGCCTATCGATCGCAAGTGCCCCGCGCCGTGCGACCGTGAACGAGTCGGGCCGGCGCGGCTGCCTGGTTGAGGCGCGAGTCGGCGCGTTGCCCGATGTCGCGCAATTCGGGCAGCGCGCCCGTTCCCGCGCTTGCCCCCAATCCCCAGCTCGCTCGACGTTGGCGCGCGTTTTGCGCGAAGTCGGAATCCAAGCGCGTTGGCCGTGCGATAACGGTCCTAAGCGCCCGCGAATGGCTAAGTCAGTCGCCCTCGCGGCCGATGCATCCCGGCTGGCTTCGTTGCTCCTCGGTTACATACTGCAGTATGCGCCCTCGTCGCGCCTCGCCATCCGGGCGCCTCGACCGCGATCATCGACTGACTTAGCCATTCGCGGGCCCTAAGCGATGCGCACAATCATAAGGGACGAATGCGTGTTCCGTCGTACCAGTACAGGCGCTGCATTCCGCATGTGTCTGGATCGATGGCGTTGGTCTGGAGGGTGCCGCCGACTTCCTTCAACTCGAGCCGTCGCTCGGTGACGGCAAAGAACACTTCGTTCGGCGAATTGCCCCAGATTTTCCGAAAGATGAGCTCTTCCCAGGTTCCCGGCCCGATGGCTTCCGACTGGCAACGAGGGGCCCCCGAAAACAGCTCTACCGCGCCGTCTTGGACTTTGCCGACGAAACTGCCGCCTGCAAAAAACAAGACGTGATCGGTGCCAAAGAGAGCGGTCACGACGTCGCACGCGGAATCGCCCAGCGATTGCACGGTCCAGTTCGCGCCGTCGTAGTGAGCCAGCCGGCTGCCTTCCAGACCCACCCAAATGTCGTCACGACTGAAGGCCCACAAAGCGCGCGCAGCGGCTCCTTCGGGCATGGTCAGGACCTCGGCGGCGGAGGTCGCGTCGGAGAAAATGTAGACCTGACCCTGGTCGCTCGCGACGATCACGACCTCCGCGTCCGCCCAGAAGGAGTAGGGACGGGTCGGGGCGGGCCCGGGCAGCGGCTTTCCATATTGAACGAAATAGTCGCCGTTGTAGCGAAGCACGCGGTTTCCCGCGATCGCAAAGATGCGGTTCGCGTCGACCACGAACACGTCCGAAACGTTCGGTAGCGTGGAGGCACACACGTCCTCGCTTTGGCCCTGAAACAGCACTCCGCAGGGCGCGCCGGAGTACAAAACCAAGGAACCTTCGTTGAAGCCGGTCAGCCCGTAGGAGTTCGGCTGACTGAGACGCGCGGTCGACCAGCCCGTGCCGTCATTGAAGTAGAGACGGTTCTCACCGAACGCAAACTCCGAAAGTACGTAGAGCCCGCGCTGATCGCTCCATAGATCCCAGGGCAGGCCGCTGCCTTCCGGAGCGCAGAGTGGCTCGAGGGACTGACGCCAAGGCTTGTCCGATGTGTGCGGCAAAGTCCAACCATCGAGATTCCCGCCCGCGCCGGCCCCGCTAGGCGCCGCGCCGTTTCCCGCCGTGCCGCTGCTTGCGGTCCCACCGCTCGGCCTGCCGCCGCTCCACTCAGCGCTGCGGCCTCCACTCGGGTGGAGCTCTCCACCCTGAGACCGAGCACCGAGCGAGCCATCGACGCCTCCGCTTGCGCCGGCCTTGCCGGAAGATCCCCGCGCCGAGTCGCGTTGCGATCGCCCGCCGCAATTGACGGCGCAAAGCGCGGCGATGCAAGAGGCCGCGAGCGCCGCGCGACCCGAACCGAAAAAAGAAGCAAAGCTCATGGTCGGATCAGAACCGGTGAAACTCGCTGCCGTCGAAGTACAGCAAGAAGCCGCCGCCGCAAGCGGTATCGTCGAAGGCCGAATCGCCGACGGCGAGAAACAGGTCCGTCGGAGACGTGCCCCAAAAGTCGCGGACTTCGGCGTTCAGCACGGTCTCGTGTTCCCCCGCCCGCGTCACACGACCGAAGCGCTTCATCATGCTGAAGAAAAGCTCCCCCGAGTGTCCCCACAGCGCCGTGATGCCGGGGTATTCGATGCCTTTCGGAATCGGGCCGCGGCTGAACGATTGGCCGTCGTAGTGTGTCAACTGCCCGGCCGAATTACCGAACCACACGTCGTCGCTCGCGAAGCCCCACACGGCGGTGTAGCGAGCTGCGGGCGCATTGGGCACTGCGCTTAGTTCAGCGCCGTTCTGTTCCCACGAATAGAGCTGATACTCACCCGCCAGGTACACGACCTGTTCGTTCGCCCACAAGGCATTGATGGCCTCGGGCAGCGCTTCGGTGAGCAATGACCAAACACCCGCGCGGTACTCGTGCAGGCCAGCTTGGTCGACCAGGTAAGCCAGCGACTCACTCACCACGAACGAGCGGTGCTCGAACGGGTCATCTGTCGCGGGCAGCGTGCAACGCGTGGTCTTCGACCCGACGTCTACCAGCGCGGCCGAGCAGGCGGGCTGCCCAACCAAGAGCGGACCGCGATCGAACCCATTGAGGTCGAACGCCGCGCTGGTTTCAGCATCCATCAGCACGCGCCAGCCCGTGCCGTCGTTGAAGTTGAGCGACACGCCTTCGGCCGCTAGCGTCGCCAACGGGCAGCTCGGCAGATCCGCACCGACCGGGATGCAGGACTGATTCATCAGAGTGAACACACCGCGCGAGTCGGCCCAGACCTCTGCTGCTTGCAGTCGACCGCGGTTCAGATCGCAGAAGGGCTCGCGGCTTTGCTTCCAGCCCGGCTCGCCGAGCGGAAAATCCGGCATCCACTCGTTCGTTGACGAGCCACCAACGGGAGCGCGACCGCCCGTAGCGCTGCCACTGGCCCCGCCCGTGGTAAAAACCGCGCCTCCGCTACCGAGACCCGCGCTGCCGGCACCGGCCACCGCGGCGCCGGCCTGCGCGGACGAAGGAGACGCATTTTGTTCGGCGCTTCCGCAGCGGAGGCCGCTCGCCGCAACGATGCCGATCAGCACCGCCTTTTGAAACTTGCCATCGCCGCGCATAACGCCCCGAACCCCATCGGTATAGCGCTTTGGTTCACGCCGGTCGAGGCACGCAAGCCGGTAAGCTGCGCTGCGATGAGACGGACTGAACCGCGACCGACCCCGCGCCGCTCTGAATCGGGGTTCGTGACGTAGCCCGTTACCGCCGCGCCGGGCGACGAGCGGTCAGTCCGCGGCGCGCCTTGGAAGCCGGCGCCTGTTTGTCGCGCCCGCCAATCACTCCCGATTCTGCGGCGCGGAGGTAGCGCTGGAAGGTGGGGCACTCCATGTGGGTGCGGGCAGGGCAGGCGGCTGCGTGACGCAAACCGTCGCGCAGGGCGCTGAGCTTGCGAATGGTCTTGTCCAGCTCTTCGGCTTTGCCGACGAGCAGCGTGCGCTCGATGCGCGGGCGTCCGTCGGCAGCGAACATCAGCGCGATCTCGTCGAGTGAGAAGCCAGCGGCGCGGCCCAGCGCGATCAGTGCGAGCCGTTCGAGCACCTGCGGCGCGAATAGCCGGTGCAGCCCGCGCCGGCCGATTGAGGCGATTAGCCCCTTCTCTTCGTAAAAACGCAGCGTCGAAGCCGGCAGCCCCGACCGACGCCGAACCTCGCTGATGTCCATGTTCTTCACGCGCCCTTGACCTCAAGTCGACTTGAAGTACCAAGATAGAACCCATGGATGCTTCGCACAAGAACGACGCCGAACAGAAGGCGTTGTGGAACGGAACGGCCGGGCGAGCCTGGGTGGACGCGCAGGACGCCCTCGATCGGATGTTCAGGCCGATGGAAGAGCTGCTCGTCAAAGAGGTGGCTGCGAGGCCGAGAGCCGGGGTGCTCGACGTCGGCTGCGGCACCGGCAGCACGACCCTTTCGGCCAAGAGGGAAGTCGGGGCCGAGGGTCAATGCGTGGGCGTCGACATCTCGGAGCCGATGATCGATCGCGCGCGGAGTCGCGCGCAGCGCGACGGCACACAGGTGACGTTCATCTGCGCCGACGCGGCGCTTCACCCCTTCGAGCGCGCGAGCTTCGACCTGATCTTCTCCCGCTTCGGCGTGATGTTCTTCTCGGAGCCGGTGCGCGCGTTCGAAAACCTGCGGCGCGCCGCGCGTGACGGCGCAGATCTTTGCTGCATCGTGTGGCGAAGCCCGGGCGAAAACCGGTTCATGACGACCGCCGAGCGCGCGGCCGCGCCGATGCTGCCCAACATTCCTGCGCGCGACCCCAACGCGCCCGGCCAATTCGCTCTTGCGGATCCGAATCGCGTTCGCGGCATCCTCGAGCAGAGCGGTTGGGCGGACATCGAAATCGTTCCGCTCGACGTGGAGTGTTCATTCCCGCAGGCTGACTTGGAACGCTACGTGACTCGCCTGGGCCCCGTCGGTCGCCTGCTTAACGACGTGGACGAACACACCAAAGCTCGGGTAACCGCAGCGGTTTTGCCTGCCTTCAGCCAGTTCGTTCACGGCGCGACGGTGCGCTTTGACGCGGCTTGTTGGTGGGTACGCGCCGCGGCGCGTGGCACGCCCTGAAGCGAGCGCTTTCTCATTCGCTCTTATCGCCGAATCCTGCGCACACGAGTAGGGTCACGAGCTCGTCGTAGCAGGGGATCTGTTCGGGACTTCGGGTGTCTTCTTCTGGAGTCCCACAGTAAACCGGCGCGTTTAGCGCACAGGTGTCGTACGCGATTTGCTCCGCATTGCAGGCTTGGGGCGGCGCATAGCAGCCCTCCTCGCACTCGGCTGGATTTTTGCCGCACTCGGTGGCGGAGTGAAAGCAATTGCGCACGCACGAATCCGCGCCTTCGCGGGCGCACTCGGCGAGCGCAGCGCGCTCCGAAAGGCAGATGTCCCGCGGGCGACTCTTGTCCGCAACGCATTCGAACCCGCTGTCTGGCGTAGCGCGATAGCACGCGGTGAGCTCGTGCCAGAGCTCGACGCATTTCGGGTAACGGCGACCGGCCCCGTCGTGCTCGCAATCGCTGACGCAGCCTTCTGGATAGTCCTCGTCGCAACCCGCGCGCTGGGTTGCGTAGCAAAAATCGTCGCAGTCGGTGGGTGGGATGGCGTACGGATCCGAGCAAGCCGAGACAAGCCCGACGAACGCGAGCGCAACGCCGGCCAGGGCGAGCGCAGCTTGCCTTCGTCTCCGTTGCTTGCCCGTTGTCATGGGTGACTGAGTCTAGCGGACGTTTTAGTAGAACGGCCTGCGGATCCCTTGTGCTTGGAACAGGTGACGGCCTAGTCTGAGCTTTGCTAGCGTGATCTCGCTCCGGCAAAAACGGGTGATACTGGGGTTTCTCGCCGGCACCTGGTGCGCGTTGCACGCCGCGGCCGCCCGGGCCGAACCAGGGGATCGCGCCGCTGAGTCAGCGCCAACGCCGAGCCAAGTTGCGGCTCCCGAGCTCACTCCACCGCGAGTTCTTTCCGACACGCGCGTGGCCTACCCTGAAGGCGCTACCGGCAACGCCGAAGTCGTGCTGGAGCTAGTGATCGATCGCGACGGAGCCGTGAAGCAAGCGCGCCCAGCGAGCGGCGACGAACCGTTTTCGAGCGCCGCGCTGGCCGCCGCCCACGGTTTTCGCTTCGAACCCGCTCGGCGCGGTGACCGCCCTGTCAGCGCGCGCGTCCGCTTGCTCGTGACCTTCGTTCAGGAAGAGATTCCGGACAGCGCGGAGAGCACCGCCGCCGCGCCCGAGCAACGCGCGCCCGGCGCAGCTGCGCCGGAGCCCGCTTCGCAGCCCATCGAGGTCACGGTCGAGGGTGAACGCAAGCCGCTCTCACGCAAGCTCTCGCGCGCCGAAGCGCGTCTGCTTCCGGGCGCATTCAGTAACCCTTTCAACGCCATCGAGTCACTCCCGGGGGTAACTCCGACGCTCTCTGGAGCCCCCTATTTCTACGTACGCGGCTCGCCGCCGGGCAACCTGGGCCTGTTCTTGGATGGCATTCGCCTTCCGTCCTTGTTCCACGTCTTCGCGGGCCCCTCGGTGATCCACCCGGCATTGGTCGAGAGCGTCGATTTCTATCCCGGCCCGTACCCCGCGCGCTACGGACGCTTCGCAGGCGGCATCGCCGCGGGCAGTGTGCGCCCTGCGAGTTACGCGCTTCACGGTGAAGCGAACGTTCGCGCATTCGACAGCTCCGCGCTGCTCGAGCTCCCGCTCTCAGACCAGAGTAGCCTCACGCTCAGCGGAAGAAAGTCCTACGCCAACTACATCGCGCATCTATTCGCTCCCGACATTTCGGTCGACTACTGGGACTACCAAGCTCGCTTCGAGACCCGCCTCTCCCGCTCCGGGCGTCTCACGCTCTTCAGCTTCGGCGCTCGTGATCTCCTGCAAGAGCGGCGCGACGACGCGACCGTGGGCCTGATCGACTCCGCCTTCCATCGCGTGCTGGTTCGCTATGAATACGAAACTACGCAGGGCCGGGTCGCCTTCGGAACGGTGCTCGGCAGCGACCAAGCCAAGCTCGACGAAGGCCGCGTCGCGCTTCGAGACACCTCTGTCGAACTGTTCGTCGAAGGCCATCGCCGACTCGACTCGCTCACACGACTGGACGCCGGGCTCGACGCCGTCACGGGGCGTTACCGCACCCGGCTCGGTCACTTCGACGATCTCGAGTCACGTGCAGACTACGCCAAACAGTTTCCCACCCGCGTCGATCGCGTGGTGGGGGGCTACCTTTCGCTCGAGCGCGACGTCACCCGGCGCCTGCACGCAACCCTCGGTTTGCGCTCCGATCTCTACGCTTCGGGACACGACACCGCGCTCGCGGTCGAGCCGCGCCTGAGCTCCGAGCTTCAGGTCACCCCGCATGTCGCTCTCCTCAGCGGCTTCGGCGTCGCCCATCAAACCCCGGGGAACGTCCTGCCTCTCCCCGGCGCAACGCCTGCCCTGCAAGAGGGTTTGCAGGTCGCCTACCAGAGCAGCGCGGGTGTGCGCCTGAGCCTCCCGTCCGACCTGACCGTCGAGGCGACCCTCTTCCAATCGGCCCTGTTCAACCTCAGCGACGCGCCCGGAGTCTCGCGCCTCGACAACGGCGACGACACGGTCGACGAATTGTCTCGCTCCCTCGGCAGCTCGCGCGGGCTCGAACTCTCCCTCCGCCGCAGCCTCACACGAAAGCTCGGCGGCTACCTCTCTTACACTCTCTCGCGTACGCAGCGCTCGCTCGGCCGCGTTACGGGGCCCGCCCTGTTCGATCGCCGCCACGTGCTGAGCGGCGCAGTTGCCTACGCATTCTCACGCGACGTGCACTTTGGCCTGCGCGGCTCGTTCTACACGGGCATTCCCGCGGACGTCGCGTACGTGGAGGCGGCGCGCGCGCCGCCGCGCACCTCACCGTACTACCGAATCGACGTGCGTGGCGAGCGCCGCTTTCGGATTGGCACGAACGGAGCCTACGTTGCGATCGTGCTCGAGATGCTCAACACCACGCTGAGCGAGGAAGCCCTGGGCAAGAGTTGCAACGCGTACGTATGCCGCGAGGACACCGTAGGGCCGGTCGCGATCCCGAGCGCGGGGCTCGAAGCGGTGTTCTGATTGCCATCGCAGCAGCGTCAGGCGCGTTGCTTCTGAGCGAGCGCCGGAATAAGCGCAGCAGTGTTTGGGGGCTGCCTCGCGCAGCTCACTTGCACCAGTGCGGGGTCGCGTTGGGGCCGCTCGGCTCGGCAGCGCGGCGCTTGCACGAGTGCACGCCGCTCGGGCTGGAATGAGCCGTTCTCCTTCGCTCTCGTCACTGTGAGAGAACTCGAACGTCACGAGCCGCTGGCGCGAAACATCGTGGCGCTCGGGTTTCATCGACGCGCTGCCGGGCTCGTTTGCCTTGCGCCGGCACATCACTGGCGCATGTGCGCTGCTTCGAGGCGGCCCATCGAGACCATGCGTTCGTCTGCCGAAGGTCGAAGTCTTCGTCGAGGTGCGGTTGAAATAATTCTGAGCAGTTTTCTTGGCGAGGTCTTTTGCGCGTTTTTCGCGAGACACAATTGTCGAAATGCGATTTGCGGAGCACAGTTCGTCGCCAATGGCAATCGCACTCTGAAGCCGATTTGCCGCTTGCGCGAACGTTTGCAGCTTGCGCGAGCGGGGATTTTCGCTATAACTATTGAGTCTCAGGGTACTCTCGCGTGCGCGTGTCGATTCGACGCCCGTGGGGAGCATGTGGCTGAGCGGGCGCATTCTTCGCCCCACCCCGTCCGATTCCGCCGGCTCGTTGGACGCAGGCTCAAACCTAGCCGACGAGATTCGGAAGTTCGCTTGGGGAATAGTTTTAACGGCGTTCAACGGCAGCCACGGGCAGCCATAGCCGTCGGGCAAGCGCAGTGACCCACGCTTGGGACCTGCCAGCGAAATCGCGGCCGAAGGAGCCGGTCACCGTTCGCATTACCCAGCAGTTTCGCGAGCGGAACAGCATGACCTACGAGCTCGACTGCTCGGGGGTACCGCTCGTCCTGCGCGTCTTTTTTCCGGTCGCCGACAGCGAGTCCTGCTGGCGCATCGAAGCGCGCACGGGGCACCCTCTGCAAGGGCTGGAAGCGAGCGCGAGCGCCTCATCGCGCGCCGAAGCGTTTCAAACCATTGCTCGCGACTGGCATCTCACGCTGCCGAGCGCGGCCTCGGACCTCGATTGGAATGGAATCGCGCGGGCCATGACGGCCGTACGAGCCATTTGAAACGAAGGATTTCATGACTCCACCCACGAGAACGCTGGCTGAGGTAGCCCAATCCGAGCTCCGCGTTGCCATCGCCGATGTCGAACGCGCGCTCGGAGGTGTGGCTGCGCTCGATGCAGGCGCGCGCCCGGAAGCGTTCGGAGACCTCGCAGGGTCGTGGCGACGGCTAGTCTCGCTGATCGACCTCGGCCCAGAGCCGGAGTGGCGCGACTGTCCGGCCTGTCGAGGGCCGGTTCGCCGTCACGCCACGCGCTGCGTGCATTGCTGGAAGAAGTTGGCTCCGAGCGAATGAACGCGGCGGGCACGTCAATGGAACGCGGTAAGTTACTCGACGAGTGCGCGGTAACGCTCGGCACCTCTTGGGCCCGTGCGCTGGGTGAGGCGGTGCTTCGGGAGCAACGCGTGGTCGCGGGCGGGTTTCCGGGCACTGTTCCCGAGGCGCGCTGGCGCGTCGCTCGGTACGTCGGCGCGGAGCTCGCGCGTCTCGAGTTGTCGCCGCTACGCCCTGATGAAGCTTCGACGGCGGTCGACGCAACCTACGCTCGCGCCCGGCGCGAGTGGCTGCACCTGGTACGCGGTGGGGAGCGACGCGCTAGAAACGGACACGACCAATGAGCAACGATACAATCGAGGAAGAAGTACGCGTGGCGGAGCAAAGCGTGGAGCAAGCGGAGGCCGCGCTCACCGCGCTGCTCGCGCGGCTGACCACGGCGCCCCGCGCCGAGAAGGTTGGCGTTAGCGCGCCGCTCGAGGCCGCGCTGCGGAGCCTGCAAGACGCGCACGCCGCCCTCGAAGCCTTGCGCCCCTAAGAAGGCGGCGCCAGCTTCAACGCGCGAGCGCACACGCACTTTCTGCAGCAAAGACGACTTTGCGCCTCAGTGCGCCGTTCCTGTCGAACGCGCGCTCACGCCCAAGTCCCTGCCCTCGCGATAATCCCCGGACTCTTCGGCGGCTGGCCCGGCGCCGGCGGATCCTCGATTTGCGGCACGGGCTCCCCGGGAAACGGCGGTTCTGGCGGCGGATCCTCTCGGCTCGGCGGCATCGGCTCCGGATCGCGCCGCGGCGGCTCCAACGGTTCGGGAGTGGGCGGCGGGGTCGGCTCGGGATCGCGAAAGGGCGGCGGCGCGGGCTGTCCGGGGGACGGCGGGGGCGGATTCGTCATCCCCGCGAGAGGAGCAAGCGCCGTGCCCGTCGACTCAGCGCGCACTCGAGAACGCTCTGCATACTTTGCCTCAGCAAGAGTGCAATGCGAGAACGCCTCAGCGCGTCGCTGGCGCACGCCAAGCCCCGAAAAATTCGCAGAATATGCGCCAAGCGTGCGTTTGCGAAGGCCAGGCATCCCGTTTGCAGTGACAGGGTCTATCAACTTGGAGACTCCGCCATGACCGCTCGCTGGCTTATCTGCCGTTCCGCCGCTCCACGCTGGGCTCCTTTCGCGGTCGGGATTTTCGCTCTCGCTACCAGCGGCTGCCGCGCTTCCTACGTCGATCGCGGCGCGGCGCGCTACGCCGAGCACGATTACATCGAGGCCGAGCAAATTTTCGCACACAACGAGGCTCGGCTGCGTGACGCGAGCAACGCCGAAAGCGCTCGCTATGGCTTGTATCGCGCGTCCACGTTCCTTGCGCTCGGTGACGCGGCCCACGCGCACGAATGGCTGGTGAACGCCTCACGTATCGCGCGTGCCGACGCTGACGCGCTGAGCTTCGAAGAGCGCCGCTCGCTCGCCGCAGCCTGGCACGCTCACGCGACGCTCGTGTCGCGCGAAGCGCCTCCTGCTCAACCTCTCAGCCCGCCCCTGGTCGCGGCCGCCGCGCGATAGCACCTTACTTCAAGCGCGCGGACAAGCGCTTGGTTCCGCCGCGGTAGTCGAACTTGGCGTCGTCGAAGCTCGGTGGACCGAAGGTTCCACGGGCGTCGCGCGATGCACAGTAGTCTTCGACCGGCATGCCGACGAAATTGGTGTCGAGCTTGCCGTTCGAGTTCTCATCGTGAAAGGCGGAGATGCCGAGCGTGCCTGCAGGCACCTTATCGAACACACACAGCGCGCTGCCGGCGCTCGGCGTGGCAGTCGCGGTGCGCAGCGGTTTTTTCAGCCAGCCGGTGCGTGCGAACAGCCCGCAGCGCACGACACCCTTGTTGCTGCTCGCCTGCATCTTGAACTCGACCACGTTCAGCGTGGATGGCTCGTCCCCCGCGAAGCTCGAGCTCGGCAGCAAGAGGCCCAGAGCGCCGAACGTCAGCAGGAAAACCGGATAGGAGCGGGTCATGGCGCCCTAAAGTCTGGGCTCCGAGCCTGGCCGCGTCCAGGCCCTGCGCGGGAAAACAGCCATCAACCCGTCGGATTCACTTTAGAAAGCAACCCAGCGAACCGCGCATGGCAGTCGTACGCGGAGAACGCCCGTTGCACCGCCAAAGCGCCCCGCTTGAGCTCGCTCGAATTGAGTAGTCGAACGCAGGCTTGCTGAAGCGGCCTGAGCGCGAGGTTTCCTGCGCGAAGCAAAATCCCCGCCCCAGCCTGCTCGATGGCTGTCATGGCCAGGTACTGGTCGAGGTTGTACGGAATGCCGAGCACCGGCACGCCTTCGCCGAGCGCTTGATAGCTGGTGCTCGCGCCGCCATTGCTGATCACGAAGGCGGAACGGCGCGCGGCCTCGTCCCCCGGCAAGTAGTCGGCCACGAACACCCGGCCAGCGCTCGAGCGGATGGCCTCGAACCCGCGAAAGCTCTCGCCCGTGCGGCCTGCCAGCGCAAACAGCACGTTCACCTGCAAAGAGCTCAATGCCTCGAACACGAGCGGAAGCACGTGCGCCGCGCCGGACGAGCCCAAGGTGACGTATACGGTAGGCAGCGTTGGATCGAGCCCTTGCCACCAATCCGGAAGCGGCACCCGTGGCGACCAGGGTACGGGCCCCAGGTAGACGTGGCTTTCCGGCAAACGGCGCGTGGGCACCAGCTCCGGGACGTCCGGGTAGAGCGTGTAGTCGCCGTCGCAGAGTTGCTCTTGCAGGTCCCCGTGCGCAGGCAAACCAAATTTCTTCTGCACTTGCTGAAGCGGCGCCGCAAAATGCGCAAACGCGCGAGGCAGCGCGCGATCGATGTAGCGCGCCGCACGCTCGGGCCCGACCAGCTTGACGATCGGGTGGTCCGGCACGGGGAACGCTTCGCGCTCCGCGTAAGGGCTCCAGTAGGCGTTGATCAGTGTCAGGAGCGGCACTTTGGCGAGGGTTGCGCTAACCGACAGCGACAATCGAAAATCGCCCACGACGATGTCTGGCCGCACGCGCGAAAAGAGCTCGCGCTCGCTCTCCACGTAGCGCGTCAGGGTTGTTACGTCGTAAATCCGCTCGCCTTTTTCGACGCGCGAGAGCCCTGAGTCCGGGTCGATGGTGTAAATCGGAGAACGCTCGAAATCAGTGTCGCCGAAGAGCAGCTCTGGAAAGTCGCGACATGCGAAATGAACGTCGTACTTTTCGCGGTCGATGCCGCGCGCAAGCACGAGCAAGCGCACCACCTGCGCCAGCGTCAGCGCCTCCGCGACGAACAGGACTTTGCGCTTCACCTCTAAGCTGCGCGGCCCTGCGTCACCACGATGGGCGCGCCCCGCGTGACAATCAAGGTGTGTTCGAATTGCGCGCCGCGCGAACCGTCCTGTGTGCGTAGCGTCCAGCCATCCTCCGCTTCGGTGACGCGCGTCGGCCGCGGCGTCAGGAACGGTTCGATGGTGAGCACCAAGCCTTCCCACAGCACGCCGCGCTCGCCGCCGTTCTCGACGTTCGGGATGCTCGGCTCTTCGTGGATGTGACGTCCCACGCCGTGACCGCACAGCTCGCGCACCACGTGCAAGCGACTGCGCTTCGCGCGCTGCTCCACTGCGCGGCCAATCTGGCGGATGGCGTGACCGGCGCGCGCCTGCGCCATACCGTCGTGCAACGCTTGGCGCGTCGCCCGCAGCAGCTCACTCGCCTCGCGATCAATCTGCCCGACCGCGAAGCTTGCGCCCGTGTCGGCCCAGTAGCCCGAAAGCTCCGCAGACACGTCGATGTTCACCAGATCGCCGTCGCGCAGCACACGACGCGACGGCACGCCGTGCGCGAGCTCGTCGTTCACGCTGATGCACGTGACCCCCGGGAAGCCGTAGGCAAGGTTCGGCGCCGAGCGTGCGCCGTAGCGTTGCAACACGCGGCGCCCGATGTCGTCGAGCTCCTCGGTGGTCACCCCTGGCCCAACGCTCGCGCCCATCTGGTCGCGCGCTTCTGCCACGATGGCACCTATCCGTAGCAACCCTTCGACATCCGATGCGTCCGCGACCGTCATGCCTACACGTATAGCGCCGTGGCCGCGAGCGAGCCAGCGGAGAGGCTGTGCGCTCGCGAGCCGAGGCGTCGACGGCCGAGTGCTACGGCCAACTCGAACTTTGCCCAAGCGTTACCAAGCTCTTTAGAGCTCACCTGCCATGTGCAGGATCTCGAACTTGAGTGTGGCGCCAGCAGTCGCCATGTTTTCTTGCCCGCTGCGCGAAGGCGTTCGCCCACGGCTTGCATCAAGCTCTGCCCGACTCCGCGCCGACGCGCGTCAGGGGCCACTACGACGTGCCGAATGTAGCCCGTGTCTTCGTATTCCTGAAAGTAGCAGTACCCGACGACCACGGCGCCAAGACACGCCACCGTCGTGGAGGGCACGTAGTTCGTTTGCCAAGCCTGGCGGCTCGGCGTTGGATCGGTGACAGCGAGCTCTGGAAATAGCCTAACGAACGCCGAGTAGTCTCCCTGCGTTGCCTCGCGTAAAACCAGATCCTCGCGCGTCATTCTCAGACCAGAGTCTACTACCGCCCCCGGGAAGGCTTTGCGCCGCGCATTTCGAGCGTTTGGCGCGGCCGCATCAAAAACGGGCGCATCGCAGCGCTTCGACCGGCGGTGGTTTCTACCGTCGGCCGGATCGAAAAGAGGAACGGCGCGCTCCCGCGCTTTTGGTCAGGTCCGAAGTAGGCCCGTGCGATTCAAGATCACCAACAGCGCGGCCAGCACGCACAGCGCCTGGATGAGGCGCTTGATGGTCGAGTTCGGGATCGGCAGTAGGTCGACCAAGTAGAGCGCCAGTCCCAGGACCACGAGCACGACGACTAGAAAAAGAATGATAGACATGAGCTCAACCTACACGATCGACACACGCGCCCCGCGCGGCGAAATGTCTCGAACCGTGGCTGCAGTTCCAAGCTTCGCAGGATTCCAAGCTTCGCAAGAGAGATATCCCCGAGCACTGGCCAAGAGTAGGTGCTCAGCTAACCTGCTGTATCGCTGACTCGCACAGCGGGTTCAAAGCACGAGAAAGACCGATGGCGAGGAAAGGTATCGTGGCAAAATGGTCGGGGTACGAGCGGTGCCTGGGGACTATTCTTCGAATCGTGGCAGGCGTGGGTCCTTGGAGCATCGACGCGAAACGGCGCTAGTGGCCGCGCCGCCTCGCCGGGATGGTTTCGTGCGCGTGCGCGGCGCGCGCGAACACAATCTGAAGAATGTCGACGTGGAGATCCCGCGCGACAGCCTGGTGGTCTTCACCGGCATTTCCGGTTCTGGAAAATCATCGCTCGCGTTCGGCACGCTCTACGCGGAGGCGCAGCGGCGCTACCTGGAATCGGTGTCGCCTTACGCGCGGCGACTGTTCCACCAAATGCAGGTGCCTGCTGTCGACGATATCGATGGCCTGCCGCCCGCGGTCGCCCTTCAGCAGCAACGCGGCACGCCGACCACGCGTTCGTCCGTCGGAAGCGTTACCACCCTTTCGAACCTGCTGCGCATGCTCTATTCGCGAGCGGGCGACTATCCGCCAAAGCTCGCGCTGCTGTACGCCGAGTCGTTCTCGCCGAACACGCCTGAAGGCGCTTGCCCCAAGTGTCATGGCCTCGGTCGCATCTACGAGGTGAGCGAACAGAGTCTCGTGCCGGACAGCTCGCTCACCATTCGCGAGCGAGCCGTCGCTGCCTGGCCCACGGCCTGGCAGGGTCAAAATTTGCGCGATATCTTGACGACGCTCGGTCACGACGTCGACGTGCCGTGGCGCGAGTTGCCTAAAAAGACGCGCGATTGGATCCTGTTCACCGACGAGCAACCGACCGTACCCGTGTACGCGGGTTTCGACTTGAAGGAGGTGAAGCGCGCGCTCAAGCGCAAGGAGGAACCGAGCTATCAAGGCACGTTCATCGGCGCGCGACGCTACGTGCTGCAAACCTTCGCCACGACGCAAAGCGCGCTGATGAAGCGTCGCGTCTCACAGTACCTGATTGGCACTGACTGCCCCGAGTGCCAAGGCAAGCGGCTCCGCCGTGACGCGCTCCGTGTACGGTTTTCTGGGTTCGACATAGCCGACATATCGCGGCTCCCGCTGAAACACTTGGCGGAGATCTTCCGGCCGTACGCAAAGGGCGAAAGGCCAGATGTTGGAAAATCGCAGCACGCGCATCCGGAAAAGGCATTGGTCGCCCGCCGCATCGCCGAAGACCTGTGCGCTCGGCTCGAGGTGTTGCTCGACCTTGGCCTCGGCTATCTCACGCTGGAGCGGAGCACGCCCACGCTATCCCCCGGCGAGCTGCAACGTCTGCGGCTTGCGACGCAGGTGCGTTCGAATTTGTTCGGCGTGGTGTACGTGCTCGACGAACCGTCGGCTGGCCTACACCCGGCCGACACGGAGGCGTTGCTGCGCGCGCTCGATGGCTTGAAGGCCGCGGGCAACTCACTGTTCGTGGTGGAGCATGAAATCGACGTGATCCGGCACGGCGACTGGGTGGTCGATGTCGGGCCCGGCGCCGGTCAGCACGGGGGCGAAGTGCTGTACAGCGGTCCGCTGCCGGGCCTCGCCGACGTGGAGCGCTCGGTCACGCGCCAGTTCTTGTTCCGCGAGCGCGCGCCGCAAGCGCGAACTCCTCGCAAAGTAACGCAGTTTTTGGAGCTCTCGGGCGTGACCTGTAACAACCTGCGTTCGCTCGAGGCGAGGTTTCCGCTCGGAGTGCTGACCAGCGTCACGGGCGTGTCCGGTTCGGGAAAGTCCACGCTCGTGAGCCAAGTGCTCGTCTCGCTGGTCGCTCGGGAGCTCGGGGTGCAGTCGCCTACGGAAGATTCGGAAAGCGAACCGCTCGAGCGCACGGCCGACGTGACGATGGCAGGGACCATTCGAGTCGGCATGCAGAGCGTGAAGCGCTTGGTGCAAGTCGACCAACGGCCGATCGGGCGCACGCCGCGCTCGAACTTGGCTACCTACACCGGACTTTTCGACCACGTTCGTCGCCTGTTCGCTGCCACGAAAGACGCCAAAGCGCGACGTTACGACGCCGGGCGCTTTTCGTTCAACGTGGCCAAGGGTCGCTGCGAAAACTGCGAGGGTGAGGGCTCGGTGATGGTCGAGCTGCTGTTTCTGCCGAGCGTGTACGCGCCATGCCCGGTGTGTCAGGGCGCGCGCTACAACCAAAAGACGCTGGAGGTGACCTACCTGGGTCGCAACATCGCCGAGGTTCTGAACATGACCGTGGACGAGGCGTGGGACTTCTTCGCTGCGGAGCCGGTCGTGCGTCGCGCGTTCGACGTTCTGCGCGAGGTTGGCCTCGGCTACCTTCGCTTGGGTCAGCCCGCGACCGAACTTTCCGGCGGCGAAGCGCAACGCATCAAGCTTGCGACCGAGCTCCAGCGCGCACCTAAAGCCGAAACTCTGTATGTGCTCGATGAGCCCACGACCGGCCTGCACCCGGCAGACGTGGAGCGATTGATGCACCAGCTCCAGCGATTGGTCGCGACCGGCGCCACGGTCATCGTCGTCGAACACGATCTGCGCGTCATCGCCAGCAGCGACTGGGTCATCGATCTCGGCCCCGGTGCGGGCGACGAAGGCGGGCAGATCGTTGCGGAGGGACCGCCGTCCGCCGTTGCCCGCGCGCGGGAGAGTCGGACGGCAGCCTATTTGCGCCAATTCATGAAGTGATGGCGTGAATCTGACGAGGCTACACCGGTGCATCGAGCCGCCACCACGGCACCGATGCTCACGGCGTCGCGCTGACGAGCCTCACGACGTTCTTCAGGCGAAGGGCCGGCTTTTCGAGCAAGTGCCAGCTGAGCGCTGCACAAACGAGCACCAGGGGAACCGTGCAAACGAACAGGAGCAGCGGCGCGCCGATCAGCCGAGCAGGCAGCAGGAACAACAGCGTCTGCTGGATTGGAAACGCGTACAGGTAGACGCCGTATGAATAGTCGTTGCTCGGCTTTCGTTGGGGCAGCCAGGAAAGTGGACTCAACACCAAGAACAGCAGAGCGTAGGTACCGAAGATCGGAAGAAGAAGGGGAAACCACGGAAAGCCACCCGCGCTGGCGACGATGAGCGCAACGACCGAGGTGGCGAACCAAACGGGCGAGAGTGGCAGCCGTTTCGCCCAAGTGCGAGCCAACGTGCCCGCCAGGAAAAAGCTCAAGAACGCAGGCCACTCCGCCGGGTTTCCAAACAGCCAATGCTCCTGAGCGGCGGCGGCACGTAGGGCGGGGGCAAACAGAAAACTCGCGTGCGCGGCCCACGCGGTGAGGAACAATCCGAGCATCACGAACGGGAAGCGGAGCAGGCCCAGCGCGCCGCAGCCCAGCACGAGCAGGTAGCAAAGAAATTCATAGCGGATCGTCCAAAGCGAGCCGTTCCACTCGCCATTGAATGGATTGCCTTCGAAGATAGGCAGCCAGATTTGACCGAGCAAAGGGATGCGCCACACCGGCGCGCGCGCCAGGCCTTCGAAATAGTCCGCCCGTGACATGTACGCGACGGCAGGACCCAGCACCAGCACCCCGAGCGCGCAGACCAGCAGATATGCCGGGAAAATGCGCAGCACGCGATGAATGAGGAAGCGGATCGGATCCTCTAGCCGCAGCCAGCTGTCACTGATCAAGAACCCGCTGATCACGAAGAAGAAATAAACCCCCAGTGAGCCGCCGAAAATCTGGTTGCGCGTCAGCACGAAGATCGGCTCGAGGCGGCAGTCACCCATCGGAAATGCGCTGGTTCGCCCTGCGGCCAGCACGAAACAATGCGCGAATACGACCAGCCAAGCGAGGCTCGCGCGCGCCCAGTGAAAGTGGTTCGCGTGCGCGTCGAGGCGATCTGAAAAGAACTGACGACGCGGCGAAGAGACACGACGTGTGACCTCAACACTCGAGCTTGGTCCCGGCGCCTCCACACCAAACATTGTACTCGATGCCGCGCTCGAAAACAGATATGAAAAGTCGCGAGATGACGAAATCCCAGGTGGTGTTGGTGGAGGGTGGGGCCCTCGATGTCGACGCGACTTCGAACGCGGGGGACGCCAGATGGTTGGCGTGGCGCGCCATCATCGCCCGTTTGCTTCGCACGCCGGAGGCACGGGTCGCCGCGGTTCTGTGCGTGTGCACTGCTGCGTGTACGTTTCGTTTCACGTACGCCCCCGGTGCTCCCGGGCTGCGCCAGCATTTCGGTGCGGAGTACTACGGCGTGGCGCGAGCGCTGTTGGACGGGCGCGGCTTCAGCGACCCCTTCGACGAGCCAACCGGTCCGACAGCGTGGGTCGCGCCGTTTTATCCAGTGTTGATTGCCACGCTGCTGGCAGTGTTCAAGTCCAAGAGCGCGGCGGCTTGGGCGGTGCTTTTTCTCACGAATTTGAGCATTATTTTCACCGGCACGACCGTCTACGCGCTCGCCCGTCGTTGTAGTCGCGTTCTGCCCGCATGGCTGTGTGTGCCTTTCTTCGTGGCCTGGACGTACGCTTATTCCTTTTGGTTTTACTCCCTCACCGGCGACATCTGGCTGATGATGTTGCTGTTCACTTTCATGACGATCGTGGTCTATCGCTACCTGCAGCTCGGGGAGATGAAGGTTTGGGTCTGGGGGTTACTGGGCGGCCTGGCCGCGGTCATTAGTCCAACCCTCGCGCTGGGCTGGGGTTGCTGGCTCGCTCTGTTCTTTTTTCGAGCACGTGGGGAACGGCGTCGGTGGGCGATGGCCGCAGCCATCGCTGCGCTGGCGGCGGCACCGTGGGCGGTGCGCAACGCCGTTCAGTTCGGTCGTTTCATTCCGGTCAAATCGAACGCGCCCTACGAGCTCTTCCAGTCGACCGTGGGCGACACCGACGGTCTCTTGGACGCGCAGACCTTCATGCTGCATCCGTACGTTCGGCTCGAAGAGCGCTTTCTGTACGCCCAGGTCGGGGAGGCCGAGTATCTGGCTAGCAAGCAGGTGGTTTTCAACCGCTGGATGGCGACGCATCAGCTCGAGTACCTGAAGCGGCTCGGCAACCGAATCTACTGCGCCACGCTCAAGTACCTGCCGATCGAGCAGGGTGAGAATCAGGAAAGTGGCATCTGGTTGAGACGGGCAATTCACCCGCTGCCGTTTTTGCTGCTAATCGCCTCGATTTGGATTCGTGGGCCGAATCAGCGCCTGCTCAAGGTGTTTGCTCTATTCTATTTGATCTATGCGGTGAGCTACCTGCCGATTGCCTACTACGTTCGCTATTTCATGGCCCTCACCTCGATTCTCGTATTGTTCGTCATGCTGGGGGCTGATCAGATCTTGTGGCGGCTGCGGCAATCGCGTGTGCCGCGGTCCGTAAGCTAGGTGAGCGGGCGTCGTCTGCGCGCGCGCCGACTCGAATCGGCGCCTAGCGCGGCCGCCATGGCGAAGCCGGCCGCAAGCGTAATGAAGGCCGTCTCGCCACGGCGCCCGATGGGGCTGGACACCGCGCAGCTCGCTTCGGCCTTGGTGACGCCCAGTCGTACGGGTTCATCGCGACTCGAGGATTCACCGGCGTAGTCGGTCGCCGTCACCCGCACGGTCTTGGTCTTCCCGGGCAATACGGTGTCTTCCAAACCGTAGGGATCGAGCTCGGTGATACGGGTCTCGAGCGTCTCCCCGGCGGCATCCAAGAAGTCGATTCGCACGCGCTCGACGCCCCAGCCGACGTCTGACACTGCGGGCAGCACGTTCACGTGTTTTTCGCCCGCTCGAACGCCGAGGTCTTCGAGTGTCACCGCGTCGATGGTGGGCGCTGTGTGGTCGGGCTTGGAGGCGTCGAACGCGGCGCCGCAAGTATCGGAAAATTCCGTTGCGCCTTCGGTTAACGGTGCGCCATTTTCATCCAACGCGGCCGCCCGACAACGCGGGCTCGGGTTCCAAGAGCCGTCAGCGGGACCGCACGGGCTGAGGTCGCGCCGCGTCTCTTGCTCGACCCAGTCGAGAGCAGTGGCTACGTCCACGTAGCGCCCGCTACCGCAGGCTTCGCCCGCTGCACCCGACGACAGAATCCCCGCGAGTCGCCAGCGCGGTGCCCAGTCTGGGTTCAGGCTGTCGGTACGCACGAATAGGGGCCCCCCCGAGTCTCCGCCACAGCTGCCCTTCTCGCTGTTACCAGCGATGAGGACGGTGATCGTCCAGGTCAGCGGTGTCTCTGCGACCATCTTCGCACCAACGGTGTCGGCGACCGGATCACGTCCGTATCCCACCATGGTCACAGGTTGATCGACGCGGAGCGCCGAGCGCTCACAGCCGAGCAGCGGTGTCGGAAGCAGCTCACGCCCCATGGCCGGCTGTTTCAATCGACAATAGGCAATATCCGTCGGTTGTCCGAGCTGCGGCTCGGGGTGCAGGCGGCAGAAGTCGATCGGGATATGGGTGTGCGCATCGGCGTCGACGACGCGTGTCGTGTCGTTTGCCTCGTCTACCTCCACGGTCAGCTTGTCGCCGAACCACGCTTCGCTCGCTTGGTCGCCGCAATGCGCGGCGTACAGCACGGTGTCTTCATCGACGAGCACGCCCGTGCAGCCGCTATCGAGCCACACCACGCCGGGAAACGCGCCCTCGGCGACTGGGTTGCCACCAATGATGGGCTCCACCAAGCTCGCGGAGGGAGAGGGGGCCTGCTGCGTGCAGCCGAGCACCACGGCCAGCGTGAGCGCTAGCGCCGCTTGGTGCACCGGTACGAGAGGAGGCGGCGCCGACACTTTGACCCGCAAAGTCTCGTCGATCGCCGCCGCTGCTCGATAGTCCTGGAAATCTGGACGGGCCCCGAACGCGCGGCTTCACCAGCCAGGCTAGATCAGACTGAGCAGCGTCTAAAAACCTACGCAGTCGTAGCCGGACCCGACTTCCCAAGCGCCTTCGAAGCAGAACACGGAGCTATAACGATGCGCCGTGCATCCGTCGGCGCTGTACTTGCATTCGGTACCGGGTGTGCTGCAGCCTTCGCCAAGATCGGGCAGTTTTTCGGGGCAGTTGGCATCGGCGGGCGGGCCATAGCAAAGCCACTTTCCGGGATCTCCGGGCGCCGGATTGAAGGTGCCCAGGCAATAGCAGGAAAGTCCTGGGTACACGCAGGGGACACCCTTACCCGCGGAGCTGACGACGCACTCCGCACCCTGTTCGGCCTGTGCCGGGCAAAAGCCCTTCGGCACTTCTTTGCAGACCGTGACCTGGCTGTCTGGATCGACCTTCCAGACGCCCGCATCGCACAGCCAGTAGTGTCGACAGGCGGCTTCGGGGCTATCCCCGTAGCTGCAAAGCTTGCCCGAGATCTCGCAGGCCAAACCTTCGTCAGGCTCGCTTTCAGGGCATTCCGGGCGCGCGCTCGGCGTCGGTCGATCCTTCGAACAGCCGCCATAGCAGGGGTTGGAAGGGGGCGAACCGTCGTCACCGCCGGCGGCCCCTAGTCCGCCGGTCGTCTCGCCAGCGCTGCCGCCCTTGTTGTTCGCGCCGCCGCTGCCGCCCGTTCCGCCGTTTGCCCGACCGCCCTTGCCCGCCCCACCTTCGCCGCCAGCGCCCGAATTGTCGTGTGATGTGGAACCGCACCCACAAAGCCCCAACACCAAACAGGACCCAATCAAAAGATAACGTTTCCGCATAATCCAAGCCCTCCCGCTAATCATTCCTGGCATCGCCTTCACGATTGCCGGGCGATGCCGAACTTCCACGCCTGACGACGGGAGCATAGCAGAGCGACTCTTATCGCGGCAGGGAACGGCTCGCGAAATTGGAGGTCAGGTCGGGCGTTCGAGCGAATCGTCTACGAGCGCCCGACCGAATCTTTCGAACGGGCGAATCAGGGATCCGAGGGGAACAGGGAGTTGGCGTCGATGAAGTTAGACGTCTCGGTGTTCCATCGGTGCCAAACGTTGGTCGTTGAGGTGTGACCCGTGAGGGTGCCGATGAGCTGGCGATTAACGCCACTGCCGCCGGTATACAGCGCAGAACCGCTATCACCCGGTGAGGTGTCGACGTCGCCCTCTATGGTGTGAGTCGGGTTGGTGGAGCCCTTCTGCACGTTCGATGAGGAGGCGGTCCAGATCTCTGCGCCGGTGAAAGGCGCGGACGAACCAGAGTACCGGAATGCACCCGACGCCGGGCAGTCCGTGGCGTTGCCGACCGTGTTGTTCGGGCAGGTTGCGCGTGCGGGATAGCCGTCGTCACGCACCGTCGCATCCAGGATTTGCTGGTCGGTGAGGATGGAGGTGCCGTAGTGACCCAGGGTCGAAAAGCTGCAGGCGGAGAGGTCGACCGCAGCGTAGTCCCAGCGTGACAGATCGTAGATGCTGCTGCTGTTGTGAACCGCGCTGATATACGACGACGGGATGGTGATTTTCGCGCAGCCGGAGGCGCCCATCCACCCTGTGTAACCATAGGTATCTTCGACGCCAAAGCGCCAGCGAGCGTAGACGCGATTCGAGCCGCACACCGTTGCGTTTGGCCCCACGGTCGAAGCGGTGCTGCCGACGGTTCCGTTATCGCAATAGAAGCCTTCGGTCAGCGGGTCGCGGGTTTCGAACACGCAATGCGCCGCGGTCACTGCCGAGCGGGTGCCAATCAGGTTCGCGGTGCACCCGATCTGTGAGAAGCCCAGATAGGTGCTGGGCGCCAGATTGTAAGCCACCGTGGTGTGCGTCCGATTGTCCGCGCCGATGATCCGACGACCCTCCTGGGGGGTCGACTCGGGGGTCGACTGGATCGCGTCGCCCGCCAGAATCTTGCGCGCCAGCTCGAGCGGCGGCTCCTTCTCGATGTACCAGGTGTCGTTGGCCAGCATCTGGCCGCGTAGCTGCGCGGCGAGCTTTTCTGCCGTCAACGGCTGGGTGTCATCCGCAGCTTCTTCGAGGATTCGTGCGCGTTCGGCGGAATCGAACAGGTCGGCGCGCACGAACGCGCGCCCGCTGGAGTTGATGACCTCAGCTGCAGCGACCGTCTCCGAGTCAGCAGCGGTCGGTTCGCTATCGCCCCCTGATACATTGCCGCAACCAGGGATGCCGCCGACCGCGAGCACGGCGACGATCGATGAACTCACGCCCACTAATTTCTTGAAGTACCGCATGTCTACTCCACCACGTTGCTGAGAACCCGCGGCGAAGGGTGCATTGGTGTGCGAAGCGGCGCGAGTCGCGCATTTCTGGACACCTCCGGGTCGCGTGCAGTTGGGCAGCGCTCTCGGTTCAGGCAGCCGAGCTCAGTGGATAGCGTTCGACTTCGCGCGCGAATTGTCCTATGCCAAGGGGCATGACGCTAACGGTGGGCGCGGAAAGGCGGAGGAGCGTGGAGGCCTCGACTCCAGGAGAAGCGTGAAATCGCCGGGCTTTGCGGGGCTCCGTGTGGCTGCGGCGTTCGCCGTTTCGCTCGCACTATTCGCGTGCGGCGGCTCCGACGAAGATCGCATCTGGGACGTCGGTGAGCGTCGGCAGGTGTTCACGAACCTCGCGCGACTGCCGAGCGTCAGCGCGCAGGTGGCGAAGGGTTGGTTCGAAGTGCTGGTCCCGCTCGGACTCAACCGTACGAAGTTGACGCTCGCCGCGAATGACTCGCTCGTGCTCGAGCCTGGGGTGACCGTCATCAAACCGTCGCTCGCCGTTCAGCTAGCGCATTACGGCGTAGTTAGCAGCGTCCGGAACATCGAGATCGCGCACGACACCAAGCTCGGGATCGTCTATGCCCTGGGAAACACGGGCCCGCGCATAGAGCCCGGTGCGAATGTCTCCGGCTACGTGCGCGCGGCTGGTCTCGCGGATCGGATCGGCAACGGAACCGTGGGTCTCGGCGTCATGGAGAACGCGGGCGTCTTCATCGAGGGCTTCGGTTGGCAAGTCGACTTTCCGCCACACAATCGCGGAACCCGGGTCAGCCGCGCGGATGACGCCAAGCTGCTGTCGCTCGAGCCCGGCGCTTACGAGGAACTCACCGTCAGCGCCGGTTCCAGCGCGGCCATTCGCAGTGGTACCTATTACTTCGAGCGCCTCAAGGTCGAACCGCGAGGGACGCTCGAAATTGCCAATACCGATGGTCCGGTCTACGTGTGGGTGAGGGATGCGCTCGAGCTCCACGGTACGATGCTCGACTACTCGATCGAAGCGAATGTGCTGTTCGGCTATGCCGGGTCGAAACCGGTGACGAGCCGCTCGTTCCGGGGGACCTTGGTGGCGCCTGCGGCGGCCGTTCGCTTGCAAGCTTCGAGCACGGCCCACAGCGGCGCCTTCTACGCTCGCGAGATCCGTGTCGAATCGGGCGCGATGGTCGAGCAACGCACGTTCCCGATTTCTCCGCGCGAGCTGCCCTCGAGCGCGCTTGTGTGTAACCGCTGTGCGCTCTCGGCCCAGCGCCACGCGCGTGGCTGCTGTGCCGAGCTCAATCGCTCGCGCAGTGTCCTGCGCGACGCGGAGGAACGCTGCGTGCTTGCTTGTCAGGACGGCCAGGCCGGCCCTCCCGGCCACTGTCGCGCCTCGTGTAGTGCTTGGTCCGAGGACGGCGAGCTCGGCGCCAGCGCGGCCTTCCAGCAATGCGTGCACAGCGCGACCTCGCTCTACCTCGACTGCGAGCTCGGCAACAACTACCGCCCGGACACGTGCCTGAACAGTGGCTTTCCGGACTTCGGAGTGGAGACGTGCGGCCTCTAGTGCCAATCAACGGCCGACGAGGTTTCGCCGCGCTCACGCTCGCTGCCCTGGCGCTGCTGGTCGTAGCGGTGGTCGCGCGGCACTCGTCGTCACGAGCTTTGACCGTCCACGCTGCTCGTGGCGCACCCGGAGCCATCCCTCTCACGGGGACGGTGCGGACCATCGCCCGCGAGCCGCTCTCCGGCGCGACCGTCCGCGTTCGCCCGCTCCCGAGCGACGGCAAAGACAGGGCGGAAGCTACGCTCACCGCGCTTACCGACGCGAACGGAAGATACGAGCTTGCGCTGCAGGCGGGCGAATATGTGCTGGAGGTCGTACGACGAGGCTACGCCAAAGAAGTGCGCTCGCCCGTTCGTGTTCAGTCGGGGGGGGCGCGCCGCGACCTGCTGTTGCTACCGGCAGCGGTGATCAACGGGAGGGTGCTGGAGCGCGCGACAGGTAAGGGCGCTGCCGGAGTGCTGGTGCGCGCGAACGGCGCAGGTTCGCTCGGTGCCCACGCTTGGGGTGGCCCCGGCTCTGTCACCGACGCCACCGGAGCATTTCGGCTCGAAGACGTGCGCCCCGGAGACGTGGAACTCACAGCCCGCAGCGCAGAGCTCGTGGTCCGTGAGCCATTGAGACTGTCGCTTTCACCAGGCAGCGAGGTGCAAGCTACGGAGCTGTGGGCCGATCCCGGCCGCAAGATCAGTGGCAAGGTGCTGTCCAGAGCCAACCCGAGCCGCTCACTGTCTGGCGTGTGGATCGATGCGCGGAACACAGCCAGCGGCGAGTCCGTACCTTGTAACGCGGCGAGCAGCGCAGACGGTCATTTCGAGATCGTCGGTCTGCCTCCTGGAACCTACGCGCTCGACACGTATGGCCCTGGGCGCGTCGCGGTCCACGCTGAACGGTCGGTGTCGCTGGGCGACCAAGACGTGTCGGAGCTGGTGTTATTGGCCGATTCCGAGGCGCCGGTCGCGCGGAGCGTGGAACCAAGTCCGAAACCCAAGCAAAGCGCGGAGGCCGGCAAGTTGATAGGCCGCGTGCTCGACGCCCGTGGAGAACCGCTTTCAGAGGCTCGGGTATCGATCAGCAAGGCGACTCCGAGCTTCGAATCACTCGATACGCTGGCGCGCAAGCGCGGCGGCTCTCGGCTCTACGAGCCGCTCGGTTCGCAGAGCACCTTTCGCTACGTCGAGGTGGCCGCGGACGGTCGCTTCGAAGCCTCGGACCTGCCCCCAGGCGACTACGACCTGCGCGTCTGGGACCGCTTTGGGGCTCGAGCCTGGAACTGGTCGTCCACTCCGCGCTCCGCTGAGCTCGACCTCGAGCGAAACCATCTCACTAGCGAGCAGCGCGCTGAGCTCCCGTTGCGCGTCCGGGTCGAGTCCGGCACGGCACCGGCCACGGTCGATCTTTCGGTCAGCGCGTGTACGGGAGAAATTACTGGCAAGGTGAGTGAGCGCACGGGCGCAACCGTGGCCAATGCCTGGATACTGGCATTTCGTGCTGCCCTCGGGACGAAGCCGTTCGACGCGGAGGTGGCCGAAACCGCGCGCAGCCAACGGAATGGTACCTTCACACTGACTGGTTTGTGCCCTGGCGCGTACCAAGTCGAAGCGGGCACCAGCGACGGCACGCGACGCGGCAGAAAATTGAGTGTTCGACCGGGCGCCGACGTAACCGTCAAGGTCTACGCGCTGGCGACACTTTCGGCTCTCGTCACACAAGGTGGCCAGCCCGTGTCGGACTTTGTGGTCTCACTGAGCGGTCCACAGGATCGCTATCAGAGCTTTCACTCCTCGGACGGGCGCTTTCGGATTTCAGGTCTCGAGACCAGCGAATATGGGCTCGTGATCGAGGCGGAGCAAGGCTACATCGCGACGTCCCTAGCCATCATCCCCGAGCGCAAGCGCAACCTTGGGTTCGAGCTCGTGCCCTACTCTTCACTGCGGGGGACGCTGGTCGACAGCCACCTTTCGCCGATGGCGGGCGTTCGCGTGCAGTTGATTGCGGCGTCGGACGGCGGCCCGTCTGGGTTCGAAAGCACCACAGCCACCAAGCGGCGCGTGCGCTCGACGACGTCCGACGAAGCCGGCCATTTCGTCATCGATCGACTGTTCGCGCGCAGCGGTCAGCTATCATTTTTCGCCGACGACCGACGCCTGTACGCAGCGCGAACGCGATTTCTATCCCCGCTCGGAAACATGACGGGCGGCAACGCGATCGTGGAAGTCGAAACGCGACCCGGAGAGTTGCTCGACCTTGGTGAGCTCGAGCTGAAAAATCACGCGCTCGCTCGTTGAAACGGCGCGGTTTCAGTCAAGGCCGCGGGGCGCCGCGCGATGCTGCGGGCGCGTCGCGCGCGGTAACGTCGAAGCGTTCGAGCCATAGCTTACCTTTGCCGCCGAACACTTCGGTGATCAACTCGACTCCGCCCACGGTATGGGTCGGCTGCACCAGACCGCGCCCGACCAAGTCGTCGAGTACCAGTTTGAGGTCGAACGAGGCGCTCGAAACGTCGACCTTGCTGACGTAGAGGACCATCGTCCAGGTGTTCGCGGTGCCCGCCGCGTCGGCATGATTCGTCAGGTGCCAGACGTCGAACGAGAAAGCGCCGAGCGTGACCTCTCCGTCGTACGTGATGCCGCCACCGAGACGCCCAGGATTGGAGAACCAAACCATGACTTCGTTGCGGATATCTGCTGGGTTCGGGTCTACCGTGGTCACCCCGGACGCCGTGACCCACATGGTCAAGTTCAGGTTGTGAGTTTTCTCCGCGCTTAGATCGACCGCAAAGTCCACCTTCAGCGATTCGAGCTGATCGATTCGTCTGGGCAGTGCGCTAGTAGTCGATTTGCCGCCATCCCAAGCTTTCCACCCATAGAGCGCCTCGGGCGCGGCATAGGAGAAGTAGGGCTTGTAGCTGGGCCAGTCCCAGCTCCAGCCGTAGCGATAGGCAGGAGCGTCGCCGCGCCGGAGCAGACATTGCCGGTGCGGCGCCCCCTCCGCCCAACGCTCGTTCCAGACATTGTTGATCAGCACCGTTTCGGTGCCGGGGATGGGTTCACGATGCCAAGCGCTGCAAGAGATCTCGCTCCCAGCGTTTGGATCGAGCGAGGCCTGTTGCGGGCTTGCTGCCGAATGGATGGTGACGGGTGAAGCGGGCGGCGCTGCGCATGGGGTGCCAGCGCAACCTGAAACGACGACCTGCGCGAGGGCCAAGGCCTGAATTCGCCGCGTGCGGGGCTGCATCGGCAGATTGCGATTTCTAGGTGGGCACAGGTGGCTCGCCCAGCACGATCACAAGCACTCGCTCGTGCACACGGACTCGACGCACTTCATGTAGCTTCGCCATTGAGCCGCGCAGGCCTTCTGGGCTGGGAAGCAGCTATCGACACATTCGCACAGGTTCGACGGGTAGTCGGTCACCAAGCACTGAGAAGGGGGAACCGTGTGAGTCGGCGTGCAGAAACAATGACGATCGAGGCAAACATTGCCGGGCGTGCAGTCACCGCTCGGCCGTTCGCAGCCCGCTTCCATGAAGCACTCGAAACACGCGGGATCGGTGCCCGGTGTCGGCTCCGTTGCTAGCGGCGCGAGTACCGATTGCCGGATCTTCCAGAGGTTCATGTAGCCCGAACATTCGTTCGGTTGATTGCCGACATTCCCGGTCCCTCCGGTCGGACTACCACCCGTGGGAGTGCCTCCGGTTGGGGTACCGCCCGTGGGAGTGCCACCCGTGGGAGTGCCTCCGGTCGGAGTGCCGCCCGTGGGAGTGCCTCCGGTCGGAGTGCCGCCCGTGGGCGTGCCTCCAGTTGGCATGCCTCCGGTTGGAGCACCGCCGGTCGCACGACCACCAGTCGGACTGCCACCCGTCGGGCGGCCACCCGTGATCGCCATCGTGCCACCGGTCGGAGTTCCTCCGGTCGACGCTGACCCTCCGCTCCCGCCCTCGACAACGTCGCCAGTGAAGCCAGCCGTTCTACCGCCGCAGCCCGCGCCGAGCACGAGAGCAAATAAGAAATAACCGACACGCCGCGCCATGCTTCACCTGGATCTACGAGTCAGAAACCCACGCACGGGTACCCTGAGCCGACTTCCCACTCTCCCTCGAAACAAAAGACCGAGCTGTACGGGTGCGCACTGCAGTTGTCCGCGCTGTAGTGGCACTCCGTACCGGGTTGGTCGCAACCATCCCCGAGGTTGGGCAGTTGCGCTGGGCAGCGCGTGTCCGCCGGTGGTCCGAAGCAAAGCCAGTTGCCGGTGGTTCCCGGCCGAATGAAAGGCCCCGTGCAATAGCAGGAAAGCTCAGAGTAGACGCAAGCGACACCTTTTCCGGCAGCGCTAACCACGCATTCGGAGCCCGCCGCTGGCAGTTTAGCCGGGCAAAAATCCGCGGGGGGCATCGTACATGGGTAGTCCGCGGCCACCTCGTCACTTTGCCACTTGCCCGAGCAACGAAAGTAACTTCGGCACGAAGCCTCGAGGGTGTCCCCATAGCTGCAGATCAAACCGTCCTTCGGGCAATCGTCGCCGAGCGTTGGTTCCTTCTCGGGACAGAGCGGCTTCGGGCCTGGGGTTGGCCGACCAGCAATCGAGCAACCGCCTTCGCAGGGGGCTTCTGGAGCTCCGACCGTCGGCGGACGCCCTGCGCAGTTGTCGGACGGAGCGCAGTCTGCCCCGCCCGTCGCACTACCACCGCTCGTGCCGCCGGTACCGCCAGTCCCGTTGCCTTTGCCGCCGGTCGCTTTACCGGAACTGCCAGAGGCGTTGGAACCACCGCTCTCATTTCCGCCCGAACCGGCGGAATTAGAGCCATTTTTGTCCGCGCTCCCACCGCAGGCGAAAAGCAACATCGCCGCGCACAAAAGGCAGCGACCACCTGCAACCACTCCACGATTTCCCATGCCTCAGCGCCTCTTCTGAATGATCACATTCGCTTCCGTTCAAGTCAAGGCGAGGCCAGACGAATTCGTTCGCGAGAGCAACCGCTAGAAATGCGAAAGCCACCTCTTGGGTGAGAGGTGGCTTCGCTCGATCGTTAGCTTCTCAACCCACTGCAAGCGCAGAAGGAGAGAGGTCGACGCGCTCAGGGATCGGAGGGAAACTCCGTGTTCGCATCGACGAAGTTGCTCGTCTCCGTGTTCCAGCGGTGCCAGATGTTCGTCGTGCCGTCGGTTCCCGTCAGCGTTCCGAACAACTGGCGCACACCGTTGACCGTGCGGTAGATCGCAGAGCCGCTGTCTCCGCCAGTCACGTCGATGTCACCACCGATGGTGTGCGCCTCGACGGCTGCCGGGCAGAGGCTGCCGGGCGCCGTGCTGACGGTGCAGTGGCCGCGCTGAATGTTCGACCCGCCAGCGCCCCAGATTTCA
Organism: Polyangiaceae bacterium; assembly: GCA_035549735.1. Lineage (GTDB taxonomy): Bacteria > Myxococcota_A > Polyangia > Polyangiales > Polyangiaceae > PMG-095. The sequence continues at coordinate 198,450 of DASZQI010000012.1, forward strand.
GCTCCGCCAAACGGTGCGCTGGTACCAACATAGCGATTGTTGCTGCAATCGTTGACGTTCGCCGGGCAGGGGGCATTTTGCGGGTAGCCCCAATCCTGTGCCGAGGCATCCAGGAGTTCCTGATCGGTTAGAATCGCGGTGCCATAGTGGCTGGTTTGTGACGTGCAGCCGGTGAGGCTGATCGCCGCGTAATCCCAGCGCGAGAGCGTCCAAATGCCCTGAGAGCTGCTCTGGTGCGCGTTCTGAATGTTGTTGATGTACCCGGTCGGGATGGTGAGACGCGCGCAGCCGCCCGCGCCGAACCAGCCCGTGTAGCCGTAGCTGTCCTCGACGCCGAAGCGCCACTGTGCGTACACGCGATTGCTACCGCACACGCCCTGGTTAGGCCCTCGGCTCGCGTTGGTGCCGCCGCCCACCGTGCCGTTGTCGCAATACCACCCCTGCGTAAAGGCGGTGTCGAAGGTGTTGTACACGCAGTGCGCAGCAGTGACGGCCGAGCGACGACCGATCAGGTTGGCCGTGCAGCCAATCTGCGAGAAGCCAATCCAGGTGTTCGGGGTCTGGTTGAACCCGATCGCGGTGTGAACGCGGTCGTCGTTGCCGATGATGCGCCGCCCCTCTTGCGGATCGAGCTCGGGCGTCTCTTGGATCGCCTCTCCACGCAAGATTTTGCGAGCGAGCTCGATTGGTGCCTCCCGCTCGATGTACCAATGGTCGTTCGTGAGCATTTGCCCGCGAAGGTTGGCGGCGAGCGACTCGGCTGTCTCCGGGCCCTCATGCGGCGCCGCCTGCTCCATGATGAGCGCGAGGTCCGCCGGGTCCCACAGGTCGACCCGCAGATACTCCCGACCATCGTCGTTCTTGATGATTGCTTGAGGAGCCGACGATTGCGGCCCATCCGCGGTGCTCGAGCCGTCGGGGCTTTCCCCCGACGTTGCGCCACCGCAACCGACCAGCGCGGACGCCATTGCCAGGCAAACCGCGTACCCCGTGCCCGTGAAACCGATTTTTGTCATGACGTTCTCCAACTCTGGCGAATTAGGCGAGCTTTGGCTCGCGGGGGCCGCGCAGAGTCAGCCCCTAGTCCTTACGCTATCGAACATGCCTGTTTGCCAGCGACACGAACAGTCATGGAATTTTGGACACGATCCTGCTGCGAACTTCTACGGCTGCAAGCGCGGTTCCGAGGCTTCTTCCGCGGGCACGCCGCTCAGCGTGTAGTCGTGGAAGTCGGCGAGCACGCCGCGTTTGTATTTGACCATGGCTTTCTTCATGATCCGCCGCCAATGCTCGTACACCGTGGCTTCGCTGCAACCGAGAAGGTAGGCGATCTCTTTGTCGTTCTTGCCCTCCAGGTGAAGCTGCAACACCGTGTTCTGCTTGGGGCTGAGGGCACGTACTTTCGCGTAAGTCGACAGCACGCTCGGCCAGTCGTGGTTTGGCCTCGGGGGCACGGGCGTCTCCGCGGCCTTCGCCGGCTCTCTCACGGCTTGTAGGTCTCGTCGTGAGTCGACCAACAGCCCCAGCAGTGTGCAGGTCAGAAGTCGGAAGTGAACGGGCTTCTCGATTGGCACGACCCCACGTTTGAGCAGTGCCTTCAGGTCTCCGGTTGCGAGCGCTTGCGTGAGGGCAACGAAGCCCGCTTGCGGACAGGTCGCGCGCAGTAGCGAGAGCGCCGTGTCGGCCCGTTCCGCCCCGTCATCGAGATCGAAGGCGATCGCCGCCAGACCCTGCAATTCCTGGCGATTTAGGCAGGAAATGGCTTGCTCTGCGCTCGTGACGCACTTCGTCTGATAGCCGGCGGTTTCCAATACACTCGCGCTCTTCCTCACCAATAGAGGGAGACGAAGAATGAAAAGAACCCTGGGATGAGAGGCCGTGGCCACACACTACTCCCGACTTCGCGATCCGCGCCGCGAGCGTCCACCGCTCGCGCATTGTGTAGCGTGTCGTCGCTCGGATTGTCAAGCGACCTCGAGCCTCGCGCTCTTCGCGAATGTCAGCTGGTCTCGAGTCTCACTGTCCGAACACTCATTGTCCGAACGCTGTCCGGACAATGAGTGTTCGGTATCGAGCGTTCGTGTCGACTACGTGTCACGCGCGGCGTGCGAATGGCGTCTTGTAGCTCGCGTCGACAGCTCGGTATCGAGTTGCGTGCTTCGTGTGGTGCACATCGAGTGATCACCGATTGGCGTCGACGAGCGATGGCAAAGTAGCGTACGCTCCGCGACACAATGAGATGGAGCACAGCGGGCGTCGTGGGGTTGCGGAGTGCCGAGGCCAGGCTCAGAAAGGCGCTGGAGCTGCCGCTGCGCCCGTACAAGCTATTGTTGGAGCTCACTGCGGAGTGCAATTCACGCTGCGTGTCGTGCGCGATCTGGAAAACGCCGGCGGCCACGAAGCGGCAAGAGTTCAACGTCGAGCACGTCGAGCGGCTCTTGCGCGAGTCTGGAAAGGACATCAGTTGGCTCGCGCTGTCCGGTGGAGAAGTCACCGTCTACGAGGATTTTCCAGCCGTGATCGAGCTGGCCAAGCGCTACTGCCCCTCCTTGCGTTTGGTTACCTTCACGACCAACGGCCTGCTGCCGGACAAGGCTCTGGAATGGGCGCTGCTGGTGAAGAACGCCGGCTTCGACGGGTTCATCACCGTGAGCCTCGACGGTGACGAAGCCGCGCACGATCGCATCCGCGGCGTGAAGGGCAACTATGCGCTCGCCATGCAAACCCGGCGGCTCTTGCGCGAACACGGCATCGAAGCGCACTTCGGGCTCACCGTCAGCGAGATGAACGAGAGCTTCATCGCGCAGCAGTTCCGAGCGCGTCGGGACGAGTTGAAGGCAGTCACGTTCGTCCACAGCGAGGGCATCTACGCGCAAGAGAATCGCAGCGACGATGGTTCGATCGTGCGCTCGCTGCGCACCATCTACCGCGCGTATCAGGCTCGAACGCCGGCGGAGCTTCTGGAGAAGATGTACATTCGCCTCGGCATCGGCTTCGTTACGCAGCACCGGCGAAGCAATGCGGTCCCGTGCGGCGTGGGGCACACCTCGTTGCACGTGCGCCCGGACGGCAGCGTCGTTCATTGCATGTTCATGGACCCAATCGGCAATATCAAGCAGAGCGGCTCTCTGCACGACATGGTCAACTCTGCCGAATCGCGGCAGCAGCTGGCGGCTGTAGCACGCGACGAATGTCCGCACTGCTGGATGAATTGTTACGCGCCACACTCGATGTTGATGAGTCCGCTCCGTACCTTGTACGAGCTCGTGGCCAATCGCAGCGCGGGTCCGGGCGCGCGCTCCGACGCGCCCGGTGCTTCACCAAAGCCCGTGCGCGAGCCGGGGCCAGAGCGCCCGCTGCGGGTGGTTGCCAGCCACGCGCGCGCCGGTAATCGGCGCCTACCATTGGTAGCGCCCGTCTCCGACAGGTACGGCGTGGCGGTGGCCATCGCGCGTGACGTCGGCGATCCCAGTGAGGTTAGACGATGAAGCTTTCGGTGTTGGTTCCGGCGCACAACGAGGAACGTACGATCGCAGAAGTGCTGACGCAGGTAGTGACCTTCGACGCGCGCAGTCTCGGGGTGGAGCTCGAGGTAGTGGTGTGTGACGATGGCTCGCGCGACCGCACCGCCGACGAGGTGCGGCGCGTCCAGGCCGAACACCGAAACGTGCGCCTGGTTAGTCACGTACGGAATAGTGGGAAAGGTCGGGCGATTCGTACGGCGCTCACTCACGCTAGCGGCGACTACGCGCTGATTCAGGACGCCGATCTCGAGTATTGCGTCGCGGATTATCCGGCGCTGATTGCGGCCGCTCGGGCCGGGGCCGACGTCGTCTACGGTAGCCGCTTCCTGGCGCGACGTTTGCCGCGCGGCATGCACGCCGCCAACTACGTTGCCAACCGACTTCTTACTGCCACCTCCAACGCTTTGTTCGGGCAACGCATCACGGACGAAGCGACGTGCTTCAAGCTGTTTCGGACGGGCTTGCTCGCCTCGCTCGACCTTACCTGCGAACGGTTCGAGTTCTGTCCCGAAGTGACGGCCAAGGTCGGCCTGCTAGGCATTCCGATCGTCGAGGTACCGGTCGCATATCGCGGGCGCGACGCGAGGAACGGTAAGAAGGTACGCTGGACCGACGGCGTCGAGGCGCTCGCGGTGCTCGTGCGACACCGCCTGCAACCGCCCCCGGCAGTCGCTTGGTCCAACTCGCGAGCCTAGTCTTCCCGCGTGAGCCTTTGCCAGTCCGTCTCCCCCCAATAGGCGGCCTGTCCGGTAGCGCTCACCGCGTAGAGCATCCGCAGATGGTTGGGCTCGAGCGCACTCAGCGCACCCAGTGACGTGAAGTGCTGAAGATAGCTCGGCGGGTGCGGTAGCGTCAGCCATGGCGACCATACCCCGTAAGGGGTTGGTCGATCCTCGGCGAAGGTGGTCGCGTGCACACCACCGTCGACGTCGAGAACCCAGAGCGTGACCCCGGCTCCGGCCTGAAAGGCTGCCTCCAGGTCGACGATGCCTGGCGGCGTAGCCAGCGGGATGACTCGTGCCGTGTCGAAGTTCGTGCCGGGGGTGCTTTCGGTCTGGCTGGCGAATTCGACGGTTCCGTCGCGTTTCAGCGCAAACACTATTTGTGCGAGGTTTGGGAGTACGGTGGCTGCGACGCGGACTGCGTCTCTGAACCCGAGATCGCTCCAGCCGGTGTACTGAGAAGCGGAGCTCGTGCTCGTGCCGTAACGAAAGAGGACGCGACCAGCATTCACCACGTAGAGGAAGTTGCGGTGCTCGGCCCCACGCGCGACAGCAACGTCCTCGAGCTGTCCTGACTCGGAAGGTAGGTCGACCGAAGACCAAGGACCAAAGTCGGCGAGCGGACCGCCTCCACGCCGCGCGAACAAGCCATCGTTCTGCGTGGCGGCCAAGACCAGCGCAGAGCCATCCGGCAGCTCGGTTGCCGCGAGGCGTGTAGGAGCCGACAAACTGCCGAAACATCGCCATGGCGACCACAACGACCCGCGCGGATCTTCGCGAGACGTCGTCGCGATTTGGCGGCCATTGGGCACGACCGCGTAGAGCCGCTCCGCGCCCGCCGCACCGCGAGCGGCCGTCACCGCCGTGAACGGCTGCAGCGAATCGAACGTTTGCCCGAGCGCGCAGGGGGTAGACCGGCTTACACGAGCATCCCCGGCTGCCAAGTTTCCGGCCCTGCCTGCAGTCGACGCGCTCTCTCGCCCGCCGAACGGGTTACCCGAAGGCGCAGAACCGTGCCCCCCGCCGGATGCGCCGCCGTCACCGCCGCCCTGCGCCGGCCCTGGGGGGTGCACGGAGTCGACGCCCTCCGAGCCAGCGTCGGCTGGCGGAGGTGGTCCGGAAAGCGTAGGCGTGAGCGCGTAGTCTCGGCAATGGGTTAGCAACGCGCACAGCAAGCCCAGGATCACCGGAAAGACACTCTTACCTCGCGTTGACACCGCATGCCTTCGCCCATACGGTTCGGTCGTCGCGAAGGAGGAACGGGTGATGCGCATCTTGACGAGCCGCGTCTACGCGCTGGTTGCAGGGAGTTTCGTGCTCATATCGTGTTCGCTATTGGCTTCCAGGACGTGGGCTGGGTTAAGGCGCACCGAGCCCGTGATCATCAACACCGCGGGTCGATACGCTCAGGGCTCACTGGGTTCCGCCCGTGACGCTGCGGACGGCAATCAGTCCATCGGTTGCGTGATTCGAGAGTCGGGGCTGGTGAGCTGCTCGGCCCGAAGCGCGAGCAACACCGTACTGAGCTGCGGCAGCAACGACCCGCTCTATCGCGCGGCTGCGCAGAGCTTGAACGGCGACTCGCGCCTGTATTTTTCAGCGGATGCAGCTGGCAATTGCACCTCGCTCGTGGTCGAAAATTACTCTTTTTGGCTGCCAAAACCGCCATGAGCGAGCCTTCGTAGGACGAGCCATGGAATTGTCGCGAGCCATTTCGGCCCTGGTCGGCGCTGCCGTCGGCCTTACTGCGGGGTATGCCCTTTGGGGCTCGGGTGATGCCCACCGCGCGCTCGACCGCCAAGTGGCTCGGCTCGAAGCGGTGGGCCAGCAGTTCTCGCGGCTGGACCAAGAGCGGCGGCTCGCGGTCGCGAGCTGCGCGCAGAGCTCGCTTTCGCCGAACCGAACGGCGAACGTCGCACCGCCTTCGGGCACCGTGCAACAGCTCGCCGGTGGCGCCCCGTCCGGTTCGAACGGCGCCTCGACGATTGTTCGAGCTCATCGTTTGATCGAAGAGGCGCTGCGTGCCCACCGCTGGACGACGGAAGACAGCTCGAGCTTGCGACAGCTGATCGCCGGGCTGAACGTCGAGCAGCAGCTCGACGTGGTTACCAGCGTTGCCCGCGCCATCAACGCGGGGCAACTCGAATGGAATGGCCGGGGGCCACCCTTCTAGGTCGTGGCACTGACGTGTTACCAAGCCAGCTCTCCGACCGGCGTTGTGGGCGCGTGCGAGCTCCCCACCATCCAAAGAACGGCCGCGGTGAGCGCGAAAGCGCCAGCGCTGACCGCGAGCCCTAGCGCCAAGTCGTCGGCTGCGCGGAGATCGGCGACGCGCGCGCGCAGCCGCGAGTTGTTCTGGACGGCGGCCATGTTCGCTGACGCCATGGCCAGCGCTTGATCATTGGCGTCACTCTGCTCGCGCCAGGACTCGTATCGGCCTGAATTCCACACGAACGTCGCGACGGCACCACCCGCGAGGAGTAGACTCCCGGCGCCGAGCCCGAGCGCCCACTGATGCCGGCGGCGTTCTTGCTCCTGGATCTGGAGCCGATACTCGGCGGTCGGCTCGAGTGGGACGGTGAGCGGTGGCCGCGCGCCTGGCTCGAGCAGTATGTCCTTTGACCAAGCGCGATAGTTTTGGTGAGTGACCTGCAAATGATGCGGTCCGAGTGGCAGCGGTTCGCCCCGATAGGGATTGTGGTCGACGAACACCCGCGCGTTGGGAGCCGTGCGAACTCTCAATACCGCAGTGGCTGATGGCGCGTCGCGGTCGAACGTCGCTGCGCAGTCGAGTTGCCCAGCCACCAGCTGCTGCAAGTGGACACTAGAAAAGCGATAGCCTGCGCGCCGGAAAGAAAGTTCACGGGTGCCAGCGGGTAACACGAGCGGACCAGGCAGCGGTGTCAGCGCAATGCGAGCGCCGTCGGCCAAGACTTCCACCCCAGGCACCGCGCAAGAAATCAGAACCGGATCGACGCGCTGGGCGCGAGCCTGGCGGGAGTCGGGAACGAGCGCAACGTTCAGCTCCCGCGTGGCACCCGCCGCCACCTGCACGTCGTCGACATGCGGCGCGAAGCCGTCCGCCAACACTGCCACGCCGTACTGCCCAATCGTGAGTGGTATCGGCTCTTCCGTTTGCGAAAGCCGTGTGCCATTGATGCGAAGTTCGGCGCCCGGAACGTCCACACGCACCTTCAGCCAGCCGATGCGGCGCTGCTGTCGCGCCAACAGGTCTTGCACCTCCGCGCGCTCGCCCCGCGAAATGGTATTTCCAGCGAGAGCGAGGTAGCGTTCGAGCGCACTCGCCGCCTCGACTGCCTTCCCGAGCGCCGCGTACGCTTGCGCCAAGTTGTACAACACGGAAAAATGCGGGCTTGCCGCGTAAGCGTCCTCGAAAGCGCTGATCGCGTGGTCCAGATCCCCGTGTCTTGCCAGCTCCACACCGCGGTCGAATTGGATGCGGGCACGCTCACGATCGGACGCAGGCTCCGCCGAAGCTTTCGGTACCGCGGTGATGACCGAGAGTAACCAAACGAGTGTTGCAGAAGCTGCCCGCATGCGAGCACCAATCAATCGGCGTAGGGGTTGCGTGTGTCGAAGCGCGGCTGCGCGCCCGCCGGCAACGTGAAGCGGGCGACCTCTCGGATTCGTCCACTGTCGTGTTTGGCGACGCAGACGGGGGTGGCGTCCGCCGCAGGCCTGGAAGGTTCAGCGGCTGTCGCCAGGTTCGCGGCTTCGCCTTGCTCTGCCCAAGCTTCGGTCGGTCGCTCGTCTCGCGATTCCGCGCGCGGCGTCGCATGAATGGATGAAACGACGGGAGCCGCGGTTTTCGGCGCAACCGCGGAGCCCGACAGGCGACCAACGGCAATGCCCGACGCGAACAGTGCGGTGAGCGAAAGCACACTCGCAACCAGCCGCTTTCGGCGCCGGCCGTTCGGCACGGTCAGCATGCGTCGAGGGGCGCTCTCGTCGAGCGTGACGTCGCTAGCCGACGAGAGCCGCGGCATCGAAGGCGGCACGACGAATTGCTCCAGCGCGCTCGCGAATTCGGCAGCACTGCTGATGCGTTGAGCGGCGTCGCGACGCAGAGCCCGGTCAATCAAACTGGAAAGCTCACGAGGCACCTCGCTCCGCAGACGACGCACGTCCGGCGCAGGGCCGGCCATGATTTCGAACATGAGCTCTTCCAGCGTGTCCGCCTCGTGCGGCGCGCGACCCGTCAACGCCTGATACAGAACGGCCCCGACGGCGTACAGATCCGTGGCAGGGCCGATCGGCGCCGTGGTTTTCAATTGCTCGGGCGCCATGTAGCGCACGGTGCCCACCAACGTTCCGGGCAGCGTAGCGTCGCAGGAAGTGAGCTTGGCGACGCCGAAGTCGAGTAGCTTACAACACTCCTCCCCGTTCGATCGGCGCACCAGAAACAAGTTCGCTGGCTTCAAGTCGCGGTGGACGAAACCGGCCGCATGCACCGCCGAGAGGCCGCGGCAGGCGTCGATCGCGATGTGAACAGCGCGCCCGATCGGCAATCGGCCGACGCGACCCAGTAGGCTTCGCAGGTCCTCCCCGAGCAACCTTTCCATGACTAGATACGGCGTGGTGCCGTCGATCTCGCCGTAGTCGAACGCGGACACGACGTGTTCGCTTTCGATCGCGGACAACGCCCGCGCTTCCCGCCGGAATCGCTCGAGCGCGCGACCGCGCTCCAGCACGCTTGGGCGTAGGAACTTGATCGCGACTCGCTTACCCAGGCGAGTGTGCTCGGCTTCCCATACTTCGCCCACGCCACCGCTGCCGAGTTCGGCGACCAAATGATAGGTGTTCGCGATCACCGAGCCTGCCCTCGGGTGCTCCCCGCTGGCTCGGACATTTGTTGCGTCGCTCATCGGAATGCGCTCTCCCCTGCTGTGCTCTCAACGAGAGCGATCCTCCCTCGCCATCAAGCGGTAAGCCCGCTGGCGCGAAATGCCAGATCGCTGCGCAGCCAGCGTCACGTTCCCCCCGGCCTCGCGGATTGCGGCGCGCAGGCGTCGCAGATCGTACTCGCTGCGATCCTCTTCTCGCGGCGAGAGCTCCGACGCATCGGAATCGCGCACGTCGTGCCTCGCCCCCTGGAGCTCCGACGGCAAGTGTGAGCGGCGCAAGAAAGGTTCGCCCCCGTGCACGGCGAGCAGCTGACGCGCCAGCAGTAAAAGCTCACGGACGTTGCCCGGCCAGTCGTGCAGGCAGAGTCGCTCGAACAATTTTGTCGATACCTGCGGCGGCCGCCCGCCCGAATGCTCCCGCAAGAAATGCCAAAATAGCGCGGGTATATCGGCCTTTCGCCCCGACAGGGTCGGTAGCCGAACAGTGAGGCCCGCGATGCGGGCCGCCAAATCGTTACGGAAGGAGCCCTGCGCGACCAACTCCTCGAGCGGCGTTTGCGTGGCAACCACCAGACGGGCGTCGAACGGAACGCTTTCGGTCTCTCCGAGCGGCGTCACTTCCCCGAGCTCCACGGCGCGCAGCAACTTGGCCTGTACGGAGAGCGTAAGGCCGGCAACGTCATCCAAGAACAACGTGCCTGCATGAGCCGCCCGGAATTGCCCGCTACGCTCGCGCTCGGAGCCCGTGAGTGTGTCCCTCTTGTAACCAAAAAGCTCGCCCTCGGCGAGCGCTCCGGGCAGAGCAGCGCAGTTGATGGCTTGGAACGCCCCTGCACGCCCACTCAGGTGATGGATTGCCCTGGCCAGAACTTCCTTTCCAGTCCCGGTCGCCCCCACGAGCACGATCGGAATCTTGGAGCTTGCCGCGCGCTTCAATGGTTCGATCACGCTCGCCAGCAGCGAGCCGCCGAACAGGCCTGGGCACAGTTCTTCGACGCCGCGTGCGGGGCTTTCGGCTTCCGCTTCCACCAGTCCCAGCCAGTCGCCGGCTCTCAACAGCATTCCAGCTGACAGCGCGGACTGCTGCACGCGTCGACCGTTGATGCGGATGCCGTTGGTACTGCGCAGATCCTTGACCGCGTAGATGGGTCCTTCGCGAAACACTTGGAAATGGCGCCGCGAAACGTCGGCCCCCGCGATCTGGAATTCGCACTCCTCCGCGCGACCCGCAGTAAAGCCCGACCCAGAGAGCACGATCGCGCTCCGGTCCATCGGCAACAGGCCGCGCAGCACCAAGGGCGATCGTAGACCGCCGATGCCCGTTTCGTCGCTCTGGTCCGTCGTATCGGCCAGACCTTGCATGCGCCTCCTCCTAACGCGGGACATTACCATCCCGCGCAGTTACTGACCACCTGTCAGCAACACCTCCACTCCACTCAGTCACCCGGACGTGTAACGTACGAGCACGGCTTCTGCCAACACGTTTTTTTCGCACGGGGCCAACGGACCCCGAATAGATTTTCGACCTGTTTCGTTCACGGACGGAACTGATTCGCGGAACGCGTTCCCGTTCCCTTAACGGTCTCGAGCGAAGCGCCTGCACACGGGGCGCTCCGCAGCGTCAGGGCGCGGCAATTCCGGATTCCGGCAAGCGAACCAAACGAAAGTCTCGCAAGAGTAAATCGAACGGACCGCCATGGCCGAAGCGCACGGCGGCTTGCTCGATGTGCGCCGCGTCGACCGCCTTCTTCTGCGGAACCCCAAAGCCGGCCTGGCGCAGCGCACGCAGCGGAATGTGAAATTCCTGAAACGTGAGCTGCGGGGTAAACGGCGCGACGAAGTAGTCCCAACAGCGTTTGCACACCCCGCCAGAGGGAATGACCGATTCGTCTGCGACCGCCGCGCTCACCGAAAGACCGGCGTCTCGAGGCCCGCGTTTCGCCTCAAAAGCCAGCGCGAATTCTGGCGTCTCCACGCTTGCCGGGTGGACGTGCGGCACCTCCGTGGGGCACGTGAACTCGGCCGCCAAGGTCGGTCGGGCGATCGACAGCGAGGCTCCCCACGCGTGTAGCCCGTTGCCACGCAGGCGAATTCCGTCATGCTCGCTGCTGAACTCGACGCGCGCACCCGGAGTGTCGTCGTGGGTCAAATGATAGCGCCGCATGCGCCCGTGAAAGTTGCTCACCCCGGCCGGGGCGACGACCTCATCGAGCGCGGGATGAATGCCGGCAATCAGCGCGATCCCGAGCGCCGCATAGGCCGCCGCGGCCCATCGCATCCGCAGGCTCAGCGCACGACCCGCGGGATTCATCGCACGCCCTTGCGCTGCCACATGTCGAATCCCGCTACCGGTGCGACCGGCTGGTAGTCCTGCATTGCGCGCTCGAGCAGCCCACTCTCGGTGAGCCAGCCGCTCGGGGTGCAGCCGGTGCGTAGCGCTCCGGCTTCGCCGGACTCGGCGGCAATCAGCACGGGCTTTCTGCGTTGAATATCTTGTTTCAGCGCCTCGAGCACGCGTTGTTCGGCCGGTCGCCCTTCGCCCCAATGCCGGTAGACGCAGTCAGTGCTGTCACCGTTCGGGTAGAACATTGGGAGCATGGGCAGCCACGCAAACCGACTTCCGGGCGGTCGTTGGAGCTCCAACTGCAACGGGTAAGGCCCGAGTACGCCGGTCGATACGATGAGCACCGGATCACCCGGTAGGGTTGTCGACTCGACGGCCGAGCGCAGCGGCCAGAAACGGCCTTCTTGGGGTAAGCCGCCTTTTGGTCGCGCGGCGTGGGCCTCGGCGACGACCACCAAGGCTGCACACGCAACCAGCAAGGGAACGAACCGAGCGAGGGGCACGACGAGGAGGAGCGCCAACGGCGCGAGCACCAGCGCGGGAAAAAGTTGATAGGGCCAGCCCTTGCCTTGCAGAAGGTAAGCGAACAGCGCCCCGACGACGAAGAGCGCGAAGGGGCGCAAGAGAAATGAATCGCGGGTACGGGCTGCGCCGAGGCTGACGAGTGCGCACCCGAGCGCAAACCAGAACTCGGTCGGCGCGATCAGATCTCGCAACGAGCAGTCGTAAACGCGATAGCCACTGACAATCAGCGGTAAGTAGAAGCCGAAAAACTCCCGGCGCATCCCGGGATAGGCAAGAAAGAGCCCGACGTAGCCGAGCCCGACCAGCGCGAAAGCGGTGAGTTCGAAGCCGATCAGGCGCGAAACCTTGCGGTGGCAGAGCAGCAAGGTGAGCTCGAACAACACCATCGCCCCCAGGTACTGCGGTTTGATCGCGAGCACGATCGCTGCGGGGAGGCCCACCACCAAGGCCCAGAGTTTGGGAATTGCAACGCCCTGGTGCCGTGCCCAGCGTAGCGCGAGAGCAGGAACCAGGCTCATGACTAGGAAGTGCTCCCGCTGTCCGAAGTGGCCGGTAGCCCAGGCCACGTGATTGGAAAACGCGAACCCGAAAACCAGGGCGAAGCGTCGGTCCGATGGGCAATCGGGCGCGAATCGTAGCAGTACGTGATCGAGCGTGAGCGTGCTGAGCACCGCCCACGCGACCACCCACAGATTGAACACGAAAGACTGCGGCAAGCTCGCCCAGCCCGCGATCAGAGCCGGCGGGACGTGGAGAAACTGGACCAGCGGAGGGTTGATGTCCACGATGTCGACGAAAGGAACACGGCCGCGGACAATCTCTTGGCCGGCGTGCACATAGCCCGCCACGTCCCAACCGATGCGCTCGTAGTCGACGAACACGAAGTAAAACAGCGAACCAAGCGCTGACAGCAGCAACAGACGCTGCAAGCTCTCGACCAGCGCCTGCTCGGAGTTCGCGAGCAGCTCGCTCAAGCGCTTGGCGAACGCCGCGACCGCTGCCGGACCGCGGGAAAGCCGCTCACTTGAAGAGCCCAACGTCATCCAACCAAAGGTCGAAGGTGTTGCCGGGGCTCACCTTGAAGCCGATTAGGTAAACGTGGGAAAGGTCGGCGGGCGTTGGCTTTTCTCGAGGAATTTTCTGCGTCATCTCCTCGAAGCGCACGAAATGCTGTTCCCACTCCCGACTCAAAACAGGCATTTCGAAGGTATAGGAGTTCCAGCATTCTTCGCCTTTCGCGGTGGCCTTGGAGCACACCCCCCCGACCGGGTGTGTGGCGCCGTCATCGAGGTTGATGCGCAGCACGCCGTAGTTGTATTCGTTGGCGCGGGTCCAGAAGCGGAGCCCTTTGTAGGCGGAGACGTCTGCTGGTTGGACCTGACGCTCGAAACGCAGGTTCAAACCGATCACTGCACCCCAAGTATCGAAACCACGGCCGGCGAAGTGAATTGCAAAGTTGCTGTTGCAACGAGCCGGAAACAACCGCTCCGGGTTGGCCATGCCGACTGGTGGCCGAACACTTGCGCCGAGCGTGCCATCCGTAGCGACGTACCAACTGCCGTTCCGATCGCCGACGCGCGGCAGAATTCCATCGCCGTCCTCGAAGTCGTCGATCAGCGAGAGCCGGTCGCTGGCCGGCTCGCTGCACGGATTCTCAGCGGCATCACCGAGTGGTTGCGCGACCGCTTCTTGAATCTGCAGACGCGGTGTTTCCGTGGGCTTTTTGTGCTTTTGTTCGGCCTTGCAAGCACACGCCAGGGCCAGTACGCACAACGGCAACCATCCGCTCGGGGCGCGCGAGCAACGACCGTGCTGAAGCCACCACCTTCGCTCTGCCACGGCGCGCGACGTTAGCTCCAAGCGGGCTCGCGTGTAAAGTGACGCTGAGGTTCGCTAGCGCTCGCAGGCCGACGGGGGTGTCCTTGAAATCTGGACAGCGCAGGCGAGCACGTGCGGCGCGCAGCCGCGAGGTGTCATGGAAAGCAGGACGCGCGGCGCCCGGGTCGAGCGTGCTAGAGCGGTTCGTGGAGCGGTGAGCGTGACTGAGGGTCCCTTTGCAAACCCGAATCGCAGCCGGGGAGAACAGATGCAACCGAATTTTGGATCAGCCGTGGTGGTCGTCCCCACCATTCGTGAGCGATCTATCAAGGAGTTTCTGTCTGCCTGGTCAACCGCGTTTCGCGCCGCGACCGTGATCGTGGTCGAAGATCAGCCTGAGCGTGCGTTCGACATCGATGGGCCGAACGTCGAGCACTATTGCCACGCTGATATCGAACGCGAACTGGGCGATTTGGCCTGGATTATCCCGCGGAAGACCGATTGCGTGCGGTCGTTCGGTTACTTCAAGGCCTGGCAGAAGAAGCCTGACTTGATTGTCACTCTGGACGATGATTGTTTTCCCACGGACGGTGAGGACGGGTTTCTCGAGACCCATTGGCGGCGCCTCAACGAGCCAGCCAAGACCGACGCTTGGGTCACCACTCTGGATGGGGTGATGCCGCGCGGCATGCCCTACTTCGCCACCCAGCGCGAGCTCCCGTGCGTCATCAATCACGGATTGTGGAACGCGCTACCCGACTTCGATGCGCCGACACAACTCGTGCACTCCAGAAATCCGACGCCGGTTAGTTGGACCAACCGCTCAATCCCGGTCGGCAGCTACTTCCCGATGTGCGGAATGAATCTGGCGTTCCGCCCGGAAGTCGTGCCGGCCCTCTACTTTCTGCTCATGGGTCGCGACTACGAGTACCACCGCTTCGGTGACATCTGGGCGGGCATCATCATCAAGAAGATTGCCGACCACCTGGGGTACTCGATCAATAGCGGCGAGCCCGCGGTCAAGCACATCCGTGCATCCAACCTGTGGGCGAACCTGCGCGCCGAGGCGCCAGGACTCGAGATGAACGAGCGTTTCTGGTCGCACATCGACAAGATTCGCCTGACTGGCGCTACGTTCGGTGCTTGTCATCGCCAGATTGCCGCCGGCCTGCGGCTGCCCGGTGCTTATTGGGAAAAACTTGCGATGGCGATGCAGGCTTGGGGAGGGCTATTCGATGGCTGACGGCGCCCTGGCTCGTCCGGTCGAATCGGAAGAGCTTCTGTACGTGGTCGTTCCGGTCTACAACGAGGAAGCCAGTGTCGCGAGGGTGGTGCGCGAATGGGCATCAGCACTGGACTCGCTCGGCGCTTGCTACCGGTTTTTGTTGCTCGACGACGGTTCGAAGGACGGCACTCGCGATCAGCTCGACGCGCTCGCGAGTGAGCTCCCAAGAATCGAGGTCATTCACAAACCGAACAGCGGGCACGGCCAGACCTGCGTCGAAGGCTATCGGACCGCGGTCGCCCGCGGAGCCAGCTGGGTTCTGCAGATCGATAGCGACGGCCAGTGCGACCCTGGCTACTTTTCCGAATTGTGGCATCGTCGGGCGCGTTTTGGCGCCGTCTTCGGCAAGCGCGTCACGCGTGAAGACGGGGTGAGTCGCCGCTTGGTGTCCTGGTTCTGCCGACACGCCACGCGCCTGGTTTCGGGCGTCGCCGTGCAGGACCCCAACGTGCCGTATCGCTTGATTCGGGCCGACGTGCTGTCGGCGGCAATTGCCGGCTTGCCGCAGGATTTTTGGCTGGCTAACGTGCTGGTTGCGGTCGTGGTGCAAAAGGGGCTCGGCGAACGGATTGGCTTCGTCGAGATCAATTTTCGGGACCGCTACGGCGGCGAAGCCAGCGCGAAATGGTTGAAGTTCGTGAGCAGTGGGCTCGACTTGTGTCGCGCGCTGTACGGGACGCGCGCCTATACGCGGGAGCGCGCGCTCGCGATTGCCGGGAACTCGCGATGACGTCGAAGCGTCTTCGAACGGTCGACCTCCGGGGGTGACGCGATGGACGGCTCCGCTAACCGCGAGATCACGAGGCGCGAGCAACTTCGGCTTCGGCTCACCCGACTTGGCATTTGGCTGAAGGAGAACAAAATCTGGGCTGCGACGCTAATGGCGCTCGCTGTCTGTTGGGTCGCGATCCACCAAGCGCTCGTGCCCTATCTGGTCGAAGACAGTTACATCCATTTTCGCGTGGCCGAGAACCTGGCCAGGCATGGCGCCCCGTACTTCAACCCCGGTGAGGCGGTCAAAACCAGCTCGTCGACGCCCTGGACCCTGCTGCTCGCGAGCCATTTTCTGTTCGTGCCACGCGGGCTGCGCTTCGTCGCGTTCAGCGCGTCTCTGATTTCGGTCTTTGGTCTGCTCTCCTTTCTTGCGCTCGTGAAGGAGGCCGCCGGGCGGCGCCTGTTGCGTTGGGAGATCGCGCTTCTCGCGCTCGTGTACCTCGCCGTCGTGCAGGTCGCGAGCGTCATGCTGATGGAGACGCCCCTAGCGCTGGCACTCGCCACCGCCGGGCTCCACGCCTACTTACGTCGCAGGCCGTGGTGCTTCGCGCTGTTCGCGCTGACCGCTTGTACTCGGCCGGAGTTGGTCGTGCTGGCCGGCATCGTCACGTTGGCAGCAGTCGTGGATCGCTCGATGAATTTGAAGCGCTGCGCTGCGTGGGCCGCCGCCGGCGCGTTGCCCATCTGCGTCTTCGACCTGATCGCTTATCGGACCATCGTGCCGCACGCCGCACTGGCCAAGCCCCTGATCCATACGTACCCCTTCGCTGGCACGTTCATGCTCACCTTACCGGAGGCGCTGCGCGACTTTCACCTGTCGGTCTTGATATTCATCGTCTACGGCGTGGCCTACGTCGTGCTCGCGACGTTGCCGCTTCTGCGGCTGAACTGGTCGCGTTCGCTACTGCGGGATCGTGGTGTGCAACTGATGCTCATCACGTCGCTCGCGGGCTTGGTCATCGTGGGCGGCTATCTGTATGGGCGCAGCCTGATTTTTCCGTGGTATCGCCCGCTCTATATGTATTTCTTGTTCCTGCCGGCGGTCTTTTATGCCGCGCGCAGCGGTAAGCTCGCGCCGTATCTAGCGCTGGTCGGCGCGGCGCTTCCGCTGCTCTACGATCTCGGCGGCACCGCGCTCGCCCTCGTCGATCGCCCGCAGGAGTTTCGACATTTTCTGGAGGGTGCGCGCGCGCGTCACACGCACAAGGTCGCCGCCCAGCTCGCGCGTGCCTATCCCGGCGCGGTCATGATGACCTCCGAGATCGGCGCCGTTGGCTTCGGGTTCGACGGTCACGTCGAGGACGCGGTGGGCATCGCTTCGCCTGGCGCGCTGAAGTACCACCCGCTCGCGGTACCGGAAGATCGCAACAGCGCCGCCGACGCCCCGGTTCCGCGCGCGCTGGTTCGCGATCAACGTCCAGGCTTGCTGATGGCGGTCGACGTTCACCTCGACCCGGTGTTGCGCGACCCGATCCGCAACGAGTACGTGCACGTTCGCCACGATCTGTACGAGCCGGCGGACGAGCAGCGACGGCTGCGCGAAGATCTGCTCTGGCAGAACGTTCGCTATCTGGACGTTCTGGTGCGCCGAGACCTTTGGCAAAGCCGAAAAGGCGATGGAAAGACCGCTCGCTGACCCGTCCGCGCTGGCCGCTGCCGTGCTGATCGAGCCCCAGCAATCGGGCTGGCGTTGCCCGACGAGCTGGCTCGTTTCTTTTTACGCATTCCTGTTTGCCCTGGTGGCGTGGTCGCTCGATGTCAGCTGGTCGCGGCTGACACCCGTTCCGCTAGGCCGTGAGCTCGCACCTCATGCCCGGCGCTACTATGTCATGCACGAGGATACGGTGAACGCGCAGGTGTCCATCGACGTCCGACACGAAGGGCTCCACCTCCGTGCCAGCGGCCTGCGCGGTGAGGGGCTCGTGCTCGCGACACGAGCACCCTCTTTCGTGGTTGAGCGCGCCTGCCCGCTCGGGTCCCCGCACGTGCACCCTGCGGAGCCTGACGACGAGCAGCTCGGCGTCGAGTTTCAGGCCAAATCGCCGCTTCGCGGCAGCGCCATCGCCGTCGCGACACGGCAGCGCCAGCTGGCTCATGGCCCGGGTCGGCTACCGCCACGGCGGCTGCGCTACAACCCCGACGTCAAGCTGGACGCGGAGTGGCGAACCTACTTCGTGCCCGTGGAAGCGGAACCGACCGGGGACACCGAGGAGAGCTACGGCGCCGGGCGAATCGAGCAGATTCAACTCGAGTTCAATCCGCGGACGCGCGTCGACCTCATGATTCGGGATTTGCGGGCGGTTCGAGTGCTGCGTGCAGAGCAGGTGAGCCAGCGGACGCTCGAATAGTACGGCTCCGTGGCATCGCGCCTCAATCCTGCTCAGGGTCTGGTCTCGGCTTGGCGTGCATCGTGCTTCGTCCAGGGGCATGCCGTCCGGATCTCGGCTCGTCTGCTCGTTGCTAGTCGCTCTTGCAGGCTGCGCGGCGCCCGAAGCGAGGCGCGAACCGTCCATCGCGTCGACGAACGACCGAGCGCGGCTCTCCGCCCCCGCAACTGGGGAAGCGCGACCTCCGAGCGCCGGCCCCGCGCCGTTGCCGTTCATCGCCAGCCAGCGCTCGCTCTCGGAGCTGCCGGTTCCAGGGTTCTTACCGGCGCTGGTCTACCAACCGGCAGCAAACGAGCCGCGACCGTTGGTCGTAGCAACCCACGGCGCAGGCGGCGCGCCGGAGGGCGAGTGCGCGTACTGGGTACGACTCACGAAAGGCTTTTCGTTCGTGCTGTGCTTGCGCGGGACGCCCTTCGATCGCGCGACGCTCTCATCCTTTTACTACAAAAATCACCTGGAGCTCCGGCGCGAACTGGACGCCGCGCTCGGGGCAGCTCGGGCTGCCTTTGGCGCGCGACTTTCGCCCGCGGGTGGTCTCTATTCGGGCTTTTCACAGGGCGCGACGATGGGTGTCGGTATGATTCCCGCTCTTGGAGCGGAGCTCCCGCTCTTGGTCTTGATCGAAGGCGGATACGACTATTGGAGCGTCGCGCAAGCCAAGAAGTATCGGGCGAGCGGCGGGCGTCGCGTGTTGTTCGCGTGCGGCACCAAGTGGTGCGCCGATAGGTCCGAGAAGTCGGCGACTTGGTTGCGAAAAGTGGGCATCGAAGCGCGCGTGGAATACGCTCCAGGCGTTGGGCACACTCCGATGGGTGAAGTGATGGCTCGTGTCGCCGAAGCGCTACCCTGGGTGATATCGGAAAACCCAGGCTGGGAAGGCCTTACGGGGGCGCGCTGACCGCGTTACGAGGTCGAGCTGGTAGAGAGCGGTAGGGCGTCGGCCCAGGCGCGATTGTAGGCGCTCACCACTGCGCGAAATGCGGCCAGCACGACGTCCGCGTCGCGCCCGGCGCCGTAACGCTGCACTGTTCCCGAGCGCACGGCCACATAGGCCACGGCTTGCGCGTTCGCGCCCGACCCCGCGGCGTGTTCGGCGTAGTCGGTGAGCTCGAAGGGCGGGCCGCCCAGCGTGCCCAGCGCCGCCACGAAGGCTTCGACCGGACCATGGGCGATACCGCGCGCCTCCCGTTTTTCGCCCTGAACCATCAGCTGCGCCACCACCGCGCAGTCTTTGCCCTCACGACGTCGCTCGACGCCGGCGCTGAGCAGCGAGCAGGGCCCGCTCGTGTCGAAGTACCGTTGCTCGAACAGCGCGCCCACTTCCTGCGCAGAGAGTTCGTCCCCGCGCGTATCGGCGACGGCCTGCACGGCCTGGCTCAGCTCGATGGCGAGCGCGCGCGGTACGCGATAGCCGTGGTCGCGCTCCAGTACGTGAGCCAGGCCCGATTTTCCGGATTGGCTGTTGATGCGGATCACCGGCTCGTAAGCGCGGCCCACGTCCGCGGGGTCGATTGGCAGGTACGGCACCTCGTACTGCTCGGGTCGGTTCTTCTCCATGTGCTTCATGCCCTTGTGAATGGCATCTTGGTGCGAGCCGCTGAAAGCAGTGAACACCAGCTCACCCGCGTACGGGTGGCGCGGGTGCACGGGTAAACGCGTCGCGGCTTCGACCACGCGCACCACTTCTGGCAAATCCGAAAAATACAACATGGGGTCCACTCCGTGGGAGTACAGGTTCATGGCGATGGTCACGATATCGACGTTGCCCGAGCGCTCGCCGTTGCCGAGCAAGGTGCCCTCGATGCGCGTCGCGCCGGCCAGCATGGCAAGCTCGGCCGTGGCGACACCGGTGCCGCGATCGTTGTGACAATGAACGCTGAGCGTGACGTGCTCGCGACGCGCTCGGTTACGTTCGAACCACTCGATGCGGTCGGCAAACACGTTCGGAGTGGTCATCTCGACCGTGGTCGGCAGGTTGACGATCATGGGTCGCTGGGGTCCAGCGTCCCAGGCCTCGACCACGGCGTCGCAGACTTCGAGCGCGTACTCGAGCTCGGTGCCGGTGAAGCTTTCCGGCGAATATTGAAAAATCACCTCGGTTTCCGGCATTTTGTCGGCTTGCTGTTTCACCAGCCGCGTCCCGTGCACGGCGAGCTCCAAAATCTCGCGCTTGGACTTGGCGAACACGACGCGCCGCTGCAGCTCACTGGTCGAGTTGTACAAATGCACGATGGCGCGCTTGGCTCCGGCGATGGACTCGAAGGTGCGTTCGATCAGCGGCTCGCGCGCTTGAGTGATGACCTGCGGCAACACGTCGTCCGGCAGGGCGCCGCTGGTCAACGCCCAGCGGATGAAATCGAAGTCGGTTTGCGACGCGCTCGGAAAGCCCAGCTCGATTTGCTTGAAGCCGACGCGCACGAGCAGCTCGAGTAGCGCGCGCTTGCGCTCGTGCCCCATCGGATCCGGGAGCGCTTGATTGCCGTCGCGCAGATCGACCGAGCACCAAGTCGGAGCGCGGGTGAGCGCGCGCTCGGGCCAGCGCCGATCAGGCAGGTGGACACGCTCAGGGGCTTTGTAACGTTGGGGATCGAATGACATCGGGACCTCGGTCGGTGGGGGCCGGAGAGGTCGCGACGCGAGGTCACCGTTCTCTCCAGCGGTTTGCGGGAGAGACTGGGGGAACGCTACGTTGGGCTACGTTTTGCGGCGTTTCACAGCTCTCCCGCGCTGCTAAGAAGCAGTGCGGGGAGGAGCGGAAGGCAAAACGGAGCGTGCACGCCCAGTCACGATACGCGAGACCTTCGCCGTGTCAAGCCGCGTCCATTCCGACTTTCGGCAGTGAATTCCGCGAATAGCCGGCCTTGTCTCGATTTGAGCCGAGCAGAAACTCTGTAGGGTGATGGCGGGCAACGTCGGTGCGGAGTGGCCAAGGTGGTTTCCGGGCTTACACTTGTTCCTTGGCACTGGTCTCGAGCGGTTGGTTCTTCCGAGCTCGGCTCGGATTGCTCAGCTTGATTCTGACCGTGGTGTGCCTGTGGGCGTGTGAAGACGTGCGCACGCGGCGCGCACGCAATGAATGGCAGACGCCGATTCGCGTGGGGCTCGTGCTCGTGCGTCAGGGCGCCGTCGACGAGCAGGTCTATGCAGCGCTTCGCCAGCGGGTGTCGGTGCTGCAGCAGCGGTTGGCGGAAGAGTTTCGCCGTTATCGGCCTGAACGCACGGCGCCGATGATCGAGCTCGTTGCCTATGGCCCCGTGACCGCTGCCGAGCCGACGCCGCTCGCGACCGACACCGATTTATGGTCTCGCGCGGTTCACACCTATCGCCTTTGGCGTTACACGAGCCGCATCGACGACGCCGCGGGAGTGCCGACGCGCACGCTCGACTCGCGCATCTACGTGGTCGCGAGCCCGGCACACGGCAGTCTCAGCTTCGTCGAGGGTTTCAGCGAAGCTCACGGTCGCGTTGGGGTCGCGCGCGTCGACCTGAGCAGTGACACCGTCGATCTCGCGCTGTTCGTCGCCGCGCACGAGCTATTTCACACGCTCGGTGCGACCGACAAGTACGACGAAAACGGCCGCACGCTGCGACCCTTCGGTCTGCCGGACCCGGCTCGCTCACCCGAGCTCCCCCAGCTCTCCGCCGAGATCATGGCGCGAAATCGCGTGGTGAGCCCGACCCTCGAGCTCCCGCCGGATAGCCTGGATGAGCTCAGCGTCGGAGGTTGGACCGCGCAGGAAATCGGTTGGCTGCACTCAGCGCCGGATTCGCCGTAATTTCCTGGCGCTGCAGCGCGCAAAACCTGCGACGATGCCGGCCCGACCACGGTCCCAGGCAAGATGCGAAAACGGCCTTCGAGAGATCGCGCTGCGACGACTGGAGAGAGAGTACGAGCTCTGGACGCCGATCCCGCGCCGATTGCCGGCGAGCCGGAGACGCCTGCGAGGCTATGGGCGGCGGTCGCGCTGCTCGTGGTCGCGATCGGTATCGCGTACGCAAATAGCTTCCACGGCCCGTTCATTTTCGACGACGCGCCCTCGATCGTCGAGAACCCGTCGATTCGCACGCTGCAGTTTCCCGAGGTGTTGCTGGCTCCGCCGAGCGCGCTCACGACCACCGGGCGGCCCATCGTCAACCTCTCACTGGCGGTGAACTACGCCATCGGGGGAACCGCGGTCGAGGGCTACCACGTCGTCAACCTGGCTCTGCACTTGCTGGCCGCGCTGCTGCTCTTCGCGCTGGTGCGGCGCACGCTGCTCTTGCCCAGCCTATCCCGAGAGTTCGCTTCGGTCGCCACGGAGCTGGCCTTTGCGGTAGCGCTGCTATGGGGTGTGCATCCGCTGCAGACCGAGTCGGTATCTTACGTGGTTCAGCGGGCGGAAGTGCTCGTCGGCCTATTCTATTTGGGGACCTTGTACTGCGTGCTGCGCGGCGCGACCGCCGCGCGTTCCGGCAGGTGGTACGCCGCCGCAGTGGGCAGCTGCGCCTTGGGAATGGCGAGCAAGGAGGTCATGGTCTCGGCGCCGCTCGTGGCCGTGCTCTTCGACCGCACTTTCATCGCGGGCTCGTTCAAGGAGAGCCTGCGCCGGCGCTCCCATCTGTGGCTGGCGCTCGCAGCGACCTGGTTGCTGCCCATCGTGCTCCTGCAAACCACCGGCAATCGTGACGACTCGGCGGGGTTTGGCCTGGGCATGACCAGTTGGGAGTATGCCCGCTCGCAGTTTGGCTTCATCGTCCACTACCTCCGACTCACGTTCTGGCCGCACCCGCTGGTGCTCGACTATGGACGCTCCATCGCTCACGACGCGGAAGAGATCGTTCCCTATGCCCTGCTGGTGCTCGCGCTCGTGGCCGCGACCGCGAGGGGGCTCGTTCGGCAGCAGAAATGGGCGTTCCTCGGGGCGTGTTTCTTCCTGATCCTTTCGCCCACTTCGAGCATCGTGCCCCTGCCGGGCCAGACAGCGTCCGAACATCGCATGTACCTGCCGCTGGCTGCGCTGGTGACGCTCTTGGTCCTTTCGACCTATCGGGTGTCGCTGCGGTTCGGGCCAGGTGTCAGGCGCGCCACCGTTGCGCTGCTCGCGGCGCTGGCCGTGGCCCTGGGCGCTCGAACCTATTACCGAAACCGGGACTACCAATCCGAGTTTGCGATTTGGAATGCCACCGTTCAGCATCGCCCGGAGAACGACCGCGCCTATCTTACCCGGGGCAGTGTTTATTGGACGAACGGCCAGCGCGAGGCGGCGCTTTCGGATTACGAACGCGCGCTGACACTCAATCCGCAAAACCCCAAGGCCTACGTCGGGCGCGGCAACGTCCATATCGACGAGGGCCGCTATGATCAGGCGCGATGGGACTACGAAAAGGCCATCGAGCTTTCGCCGAAGCTTGCGGACGCCTACAACGGCCGCGGTGAAGTGTTCGCGCACGAGGGCCAAATCGACGCGGCCATGAAGGACTTCGAGCGGGCCATCGAGCTTCACCCGGGGCTCGCGCAAGCTCACTACGATCTGGCCGAAGCTTACTCTGCGACCGGCGCCATCGACGCGGCCATCGCAAGCTACGATCGCGTCATCCAGCTGCGACCCGACTACGCGAACGCCTACAACAGCCGTGGCAGCGCCTACGACAGCAAGGGCGAAGTCGATGATGCGATTCGCGATTACGGGAAGGCCATCGCGCTCCGACCGGAATTCGTCGAGGCGCTCAGTAACCGCTGTAGCGCCTACGAGGTCAAGCGCCAGCTCGACGCGGCCCTTCAAGATTGTGACAAGGCCATCGCACTCCGGCCGACCTTTGCCGAAGCGTACAGCAACCGCGGGAACGTCCTGCAGGCCAAGGGTGAGTTCGACGCAGCCATCCGGGACTACGACAAAGCGATCGAGCTGAAAGCGGACTTTGCTCCGGCGTACCAGAACCGCGCCATGGCCCGCACGCGCACCCAAGCCTACGATGCGGCCTGGGCCGACGTGCGAATGTTCCGAAAGCTGGGCGGAACACCAGCGCCGATGTTCGTCGAAGACCTGACGAGACGGTCCGGCAGATCCGAATAGCGAGCGCGATGACGCCGTCGGGTGGGCCGCGCCAGGTGGTGTGGCGCAAGCGCTCATGGCGTGGCGGATGTAAGCGGATTGTTTGCGCGGGCGAACGGAGAAGCGCGAAATACGGCGTAAAAACACGCGTCGCGTTCTGGCACCGACCTTGCTTAAGGCCGATTCACTCGCGATTGGCCCCTTTCCTGGAGACCGCACGTGAATCGCAAAACCAACGTCAAATCCGCACCCAAACCCTCCGTTGGCCGAGTTCTCGGCGCCGCCGTCGAACTCGTCAAGCTCACGCTCACTGAGAGCAAGGGCGCTTCGGCGAAGAGCGCGACGAGCCTTCTCACTCAGCAGCACGACGAGGTCAAGGCGCTGTTCAAGCGCATCGAAGGCGCCTCGAGCCGCGCTGCCAAGGTCAAGCTGTTCGAGGAACTCGCGCACAACCTGGTGGCTCACGACGCGATCGAGCGAGAGATATTCTACCCCGCGTGTGAACGAGCGCTCGGGATGACCGACCTGCTCGGCGAAGCGCTGGTGGAGCACGGCGTGGTCGAGTTCTGCCTGTACCAGGCCGACCAGGCCGGAAAGAGCGCAGATTTTGGGTTCAAGTGCCAGGTGCTGAAAGAGGTCGTGTTGCACCACGTGAAGGAGGAAGAGGGCGACTTCTTCCCGAAGGTCGAGAGAGCGCTCAGTAAACCCGAACTCGAGCGACTCGGCGCGCGCATGAAGGCGCGCTTCGACCAGGCCAAAGCAGCCGACTTCCGCGCTCCGCTGCACCAGAACTTGAAGCAAGTGCTCGCCGGCGCACTCAAGCCCGAAAAGCCTCGCCCCAAGTCGAACAAGAAGCCCCGGGCCGGCCAGCCCCGAAGCAGCAAGCAGCGCAAGGCGGCTTAATTGAAATAGGTTGGGGGGCACCAAAGCGACGGGCGCGCTCTGCGTCGCGCCACGACGCGAGCGCAGACGCGCCGCGAACAGCTTCGTCGCGCCACCGCGCCTGCCCACCGCTGCTACGTCAGCAAAGGTGGCCAGGCGCGGCACCTTTGGCGTACGGCGTCGAGGTGGGGGCGCCTAGCGCGGCTCGCGACTGTCAGCGCGCACGTTTCCGCGGGGGCCCAGCCAAGCACTAGTCAGCGACTCGGGCTGCGGCATAGAACGTGCTGAATCGGCTATTTCATGCCGAACTGGGGTGATGGTTTCTTGCCGCTATGGGCAGCGGAAAGGCTGAAAAGATGCTGCTTGGGGTTCGTTGCTCCGCTCGTGGTGGCGGTCGCGGCCTCGCGGCCCTGTATCGCGCGAGCCCAGGGTGTCGACCGCGGACCACACCGACTGGGCTTGCGCCTGGGCGTCGGACCTTTTTTCGGAGGGGTCGATGAAGACGGACACCGAAAGGACAAGGGGAGCGCGTCCTCCGGCACACTCGACTACGGGTACTTGCTTCATCCGCACTTCGAAGCAGGAGGGATGCTCAGCTATTGGGTCACCGACACCGCGGTAAGCGATGCGTTCAACATCGGGGGTAGAATTCGAGGTTTGGTGACACCGGGCCCTGCCGAGTTCGGCCTCGAGCTACGCGCGGGCTATCTGGGAATGCTCACTCCGCGGGTTCCCGACGAAGATGGCAGGGGATATCACGATCATCGGTGGCAGGGCTTCGCGCTCGCCACGAGCCTGGATGCGGGCATTTGGATCAGCCGGGACTGGGCTCTTTCGTGCGACGCCAGCTTTACCGTTGGCTCTGGGTCCGATAGCTCCGGCATTGCAGGCTCGTATTTGCCCAAACGGGGAGGGCTCGTGTCGCTCGAGGGTCGCTGCGGGGCCCGACTCGCACTCTAGCTACCGGGGTGATTGCGGACTCCGAATTGTCGGCGCGGCGAAGGTTTCAGGGGTTCGTGTCTCAAACGGGACAAAGCGCGCTTCGACACCCGCACAACCCACACCACGAAGAGGTCGCCCGCTCG
The DNA here is from genome assembly GCA_035549735.1 of Polyangiaceae bacterium. GTDB lineage: Bacteria > Myxococcota_A > Polyangia > Polyangiales > Polyangiaceae > PMG-095. The sequence continues at coordinate 224,693 of DASZQI010000012.1, forward strand.
GGCGGCCGGAGGATGATCATGTCAATCAAACGAGCCAAACTCGCGCTGCTGGCGCTCACGACGCTTGCGTCGTGGACGGCAGGTTGCGGAAACATCGACGCCGAGAGTCCCTCGGATCTCGGTCAAACCAGCGAAGCTCTCATTACCGTGCCAACGCCGGTGCTCGCAGTGCCGTTCGCCCACGCGAATTGCGTGGATGGGGCCTATGTCGGCACCGGCTCTCTCAATGGGGTCGGTTGCGCGTTCAGTCCGGTCGATCACGGTGGCAACTTCGACGGCGGGGACGACAGAGTCGAAATTGCCGACTCTGCCAGCTTGCGCTTTACGACGCGCATGACCGCTGCTGCTTGGGTCAAGCCTGCGAGCACCACCGGGACTCGTACGATCGTGAGCAAATGGGCGAGCCCTGACTCGTACAGTCTAGTGGTGAACAACGGATCGTTCACGTTCCAGGTGTTGTTTTCGAACGGCACGCGTAAGAGCGTGTCGGCGCCCGCGTCCAGCAACGCCTGGACCCATGTCGCCGGTGTTTACGACGGTTCCAAGTTGCTGCTGTATCTGAACGGCACGCTGGCGGCTTCGACCACCGCCACCGGCACGCTCGCCACTTCCACCCGCCCGATCGAGATCGGCAACTGGCCGACGGGCAATGCCTTTCTCGGCGTGATCGACGAGGTGGGGCTGTACAACGTGGCGCTGACCGCGCCGCAAGTGGCGCAGATTGCCGGGCGCGATAGCGCGACCAGCTCGCCGAAGACTCGCAAGGTGCTGTGGGTGGTTTACGACCCAATTCTGTCGGACGGCAAGCGCGTTCACGAGCGCTACAACTGGGAAGATCCGCAGAAGCAGATCCCAGACATCATGGCTTCGCTGCAAGTAGCGAGCGGTAAGTACGCCGATTATCAGATCCGAGAGATCAACCCGGCCAACTACTTTCCACCGCTGATTGGCGCGCCGAGCCTGACCGAGGCGAGCTACGCGAGCTGCCTCGCCAACGAAGGCAGCTGTAGCTCGAACACCTTCGACTACGCGCGCATGTTCCAAGATCTGGGGCTGTGTTACCGGATTCAATCGGGCGACGTGGACGAGGTCATGGTTTACGGCGCCGATTGGTTCGGCATCGACGAGTTCGCCATGAAGATCCCCGGCGATCGCATGCCGTACAACACGCCGACCAACTACTGGTTGTACGAAGGGCGTAAGAAGAACCTGCCGGACTGCGGGCGCACCTATTTCGTGATGGGTTACAACTACGTGGTGGGAGTCGACAACGCGATTCACTCGTTCGGCCATCGCTCGGAGAGCGCGCTTTCGCTGACGGTGGGTCGCGGGTATTGGGACGGCTGTGCGGGTCACCCGGGCACGGGAGTCAGTGACTTCGATCGCTACACCTGCACCGATATGGACAAGTCCGCCTCCGGGGTCAACGTGGCCCACGTCGGTAGCGTGCACGTGCCGCCGAATGGGCTCGATGGCTACGACTATGGCAACACGCGCTTCGTCACCGATGCGTCGAAGAGCTGGTTCAACTATCCCTTCACGACGAACACGCTCACCAGCCAGAACTGCAGCGCCTGGGGCTGCAATCAGCAGGGCTACATGCTCTGGTGGCTGAACCACTTTCCCGCCCGTGACGGCGTGACTAGCAACGGCAACCTGAAGAACTGGTGGAAGTACGTGATCGACTTCGACAACGCGCTACACGAGCTCGGCAAGTAGGGCCGGCCCACTTTCGCAACTCAAAATTCACCGGTGCGCGCGAACGAGCAAGCGTCGCCACCCGCGAGCCTGCCAGAACGCGCGCACCGGTGCCCACCAGTGTCAGAACGTGTGCCCGACCTTGCCGATCGAGGCCCCTCGGCTTTAATCGGGCCGCCGACCGAGGCTGAGCCGGACCCTGCGGAAGCCAAAAACCCCGCGCCTGCGCTTTGCCTGTTCGTCATTTCCACTACAAAGCCGCCACAACCATTAGGGGTTACGTTGCTAGTGAACGGGTGCATAGCGCCGCTGTCGTCGCGTTGACCATCTCCTGAATGGGGTATCGACGCCGCGAGCCCCCCGGGCTTGCGCCGCTCGAGCGCAGGGCCTAGTGGTAGCCCGATGGAGATTTGGCTGGTTGAGGATGACCCGCGACTCCGTGCGAGCTTGAGTGCGGGTCTGCAAAGGGTGCGTGCGGGGTTCCGCGTGACCACCTTCGAGCGCGCAAGCGACGTGCTCGGGGCATTGGAAGCGGGGCGTTTGCCTAGCGTCGGGCTCATCGATCTGGGTCTGCCCGAAATGGACGGAATCGAGTTGATCTCACGCATGCTCGCGCATCACCCCACGCTTCCGTTGATCGCGCTCACCGTGCGCTTCGACGACGCGGCAGTGTTCGGCGCACTCGGCAAAGGCGCCATCGGCTATCTGCTGAAGGACGCGCCGCCCGAATCTTTGGCCAGCGCCGTGGAAGAGGCGCTCTCCGGCGGCTCCCCGCTGAGCCCCAGTGTTGCTCGCCGGGTCATCCGTCAACTTCAGCCAGACGCGGCCAGTCAGACGCTTTTTCGGCTGACCGAGCGTGAACAGCAGGTGCTCGAAGAGCTGTGCTCCGGCGCTTCCTACCGCGAAGCGGCGGCCCGACTCGGGGTTACGGAAGGCACCGTGCACACTCACGTCAAGCGTGTGTATGAGAAGCTGGGTGCCACCAGCAAGGCGGAGGCGGTGCGCATCGCGTTCGACTCGCGCTTGGTCGCGCTGCGACACGACTGATGAGCCGCGACGACCCCCAGGCGCCGGCTCGAGACGACGCGGTCGTCCTCCCTGATATTCACGCGGCTCAGCGCACGTTCGGCGCGGTCGCGACCATCGCTGTAACCGGAGCCGTGTTTCTGGCAGGCTTGGCGAGCCCGACCATTTCCAGCGCTGTCGGCGTTACCTTCGTCCAGGGCGTGCGCGTCGTGGTCGTCTTTTTCGGCGGAGTCCTGCTCGCTACGGTGAGCTACTATCGCTTCGGCGCCGCTTCGCGCGTGTACCGCTGCTGCGACGCGCTCGAGGGGCTTTCGCTGAGCTTTGGTGTCGCCTATCTCATTCAAGCCTCGAGTGCAGTGCACTCGTTTTTCTGGATCTTTCACGCCGTTCAAGTGTTGGTGACCGCGCTCGGCGGCTATTCGGTGGTTTACGTGTGCGTGGCCCCTGCCTACCTGGTCACCGTGTTTCTGTGGCAAGGCGAGACCGCTTCGGCTTGGCTCAGCGGGCTCGCCGGGATTTGCGGGGTGTTCGTGTACCTGGTGGTCACGCGCCTTTCGAGCCAGCGTGACGCTGCGCTGCGGCGTGAGGCCGCGCTGCGGCAGGAGCTCGGTCGCGTGCTGGTTGCTCGGGAGCGCGCGCGTATCTCGCGTGATTTACACGATAGCGTTGCCACCGAGCTCACCGCGTTGGTCTGGAAGGTGCGTGAAATCTCGGATGCGGTCCCGAGCGGCGCTCACACGGTGGACATCGTCGGCGTTGCCGACCGACTGCGATCGACGATCGGCGATCTCAGAAATGTGGTGCTTTCCCTACGCGAGCCGGATCTAGGCTTTTCCGAGCTCGTGCAGACTCTGGAGCGCCGCTGCCGCGAGCTGTGCGGCCCTCGCGAATTGCACCTGAGCATCGACGGTCAGGTCGAACCGAGTGAGCTCGGCCTGTTTCAAGATCAGGTCTTGCCGATCTGTTTCGAGCTAGTGAACAACGCCGCTCGGCACGCCGCCGCTCAGCACATCGAGCTCACGCTGCACATCGGCGTTCGCTTGCGCATCGTGGTGAGCGACGACGGTCGCGGACTTTCAGCGCGTGCTTGGGAAGAGAGCCGTGGAGGCTTACAGAGCGTGCGACAGCGGGCGCAAAAGCTGAGCGGCAGCGTCACCCTCGAAGCGACCTTGACGGGTACGCGATTGCTCGTGGATCTGCCCCGGCCATTGCAGCAAAGCGCGCCCGAGCTGGTCGCCGGTTAACCGAGCTTCACTTCGGCCAGCGTTGCGCAGCGGATCGGCGACAGGGGCGGGCCGGCGTGGCTGCCACGTCGGCGTGGGAGTGGCTGGGTTGCCCAGGGGGGCGCTGCCCGAGAAGCGCGCTCGTTCCCACGTTTGCCCCCAAAAAACCTGCTTTCAAAGGCGAGACAGGGCACTTTGCGAAGGGCGTTACTAGGCTGCAAAGAGCTGTTACGCTGGAAAGAATGCGTCGTTGGGCTTGGTGTGTGTTGGTCGGGTTTGCGCTGACGTGGGGCTCCGCGTCTTGTGGCAGCGAGGATGACAAGGCGGGTCAGTGCACGACCGGGGATGAGCGCTGTGCGTGCTTCGGCAACGGCACTTGCAACAGCGGGCTCACGTGTCTTTCGAATTTGTGTGTCGACCGCCCGCCGTCGACTGGCGGCGAATCGGCAGGCGGCACCGGCTCTGGCGGTCGCGGGGGGAATTCGTCGCTGCCACGGGGCGGCAGTGCGGGCGGCTCGGCGCCGGATCCGGGGAGCGCAGGGGCTTCAGGCATGGCTGACGCCGGTGCGGGCGGTGGTGAGGCGGGCGCCGGCGGGGTTTCGAGCGGGGGTGATGCTGCGAGCGGGGGCGTCGCGACCGGTGGCAGCGCGAGTGGAGGTAAAGCAGGCGGTAGCGGCGGACGCGGCGGCGGTTCGGGGGGCACCGTCGCGAGTGGCGGCGCGGCGAGTGGCGGCGCGGCGAGTGGCGGCACGGCGAGTGGCGGCGCGGCGAGTGGCGGCGCGGCGGGCGCTCCGGGCAGCGCGGGTTCCGGTGGGCGACCCGTGGTGATTCCTCCCGGAGACAAACCAGTGTTCGCTCAGTTGGAGTTGGGGGCGGCGCACAGCTGCGGGTTGTTGACCGACGGCACGGTCTACTGTTGGGGTTACAACATCGATGGGATGCTGGGCGACGGGACGGCAGTCGATCAAAATCGGCCGGTGAAGGTGAAGGATCTGGCGGATGTGATTCAAATCAGTGCGGGTGGCTATCAGACGTGCGCGCTGATGCGGGACAAGACCGTGCGCTGCTGGAGCCTCAACCCCGGGGGCAGCCTGGGTAGCGGGAAGATCGGGCCGTACGCGACGCCGACGCAAGTGCCCGGGCTCAGCGACGTGGTCGCCGTTAGCTCGGGTCGCAGCTCCAATTGTGCGCTGCTGAGCGACAAGACCGCGCGCTGCTGGGGCTCGAACGCGAGCGGATTGCTCGGCGCGGGATCGGCTGAGCTGAGTAGCGATACGCCTTTAGTCGTCAAAGGCTTGACCGCCGTGGCAGAGGTACAAGTCGGTGATCTGCATGCCTGCGCGCGCCTCGAGAGCGGGGCGGTCTACTGCTGGGGTTACAACTTCAATCATCAGGTGAGTCCGGAAGACATCGAGTCGAGCGCGGTGCCGCTCGAGATGGTGGGCCTACCCTTCGCCTATTCTTTGACCGTGGGCGGCGCGCACAGTTGTGCGATCATCAAAAAGCCGGAGACGTTTCCGCCCTACGGCAACGTGATGTGCTGGGGTGCCAACGGCCTGCAGCAGGTTGGCTCAGCGGTGAGCCCCGGCTTCGGCGAGCCGTTCAGTCACATTCGAGCCGTGATGCTCGCCGCGGGCAACGCTCACAACTGTGCGACCGATAATTTCGGCGTTCTCTCGTGCTGGGGCGCCAACGGCAATGGCGAACTCGGCCTGGGCAACAAGGCTTCACCCAGCTCTGGCTCGCCGTCGGGGCTGTTCGAGCCCCCGATCGTGCAGATTGCGCTTGGCGAATCACACAGCTGTGTGCTGCACCAAGATGGCGTTGCGCAGTGTTGGGGTTTGCACAACCACGGTCAGCTCGGCTGCGGCACCAACTTCTCGCCGACCACGCCGGCCGCCGTGCAGCTGTATATTCCGTAGGCCCAGCGGCCTCAGAACTGGTTGAAGAAGTTCCAAACCAGCTGATACTGCCAGCTCGTGTTCTGGTTCGGATCTTTCGGGTCCGGGGTGTGCGGGCCGTTGAAGGAGCAAAAATCGACCGGATAACCTGCACCACATCCGGTCATGTTGGTGCAAACGTGGTTGCCGCTCGTTACCTTCGTGGGTGTTGCCCAGGTGCAGCCGTTGGCCTTGGCGAAGTTCTGCGCCAAGCCGACGCCGCCGTCGTAGCCCAGCACGTTGTCGCCGGTTCCGTGCGAGCCGTAGTAGGCGACTGACTTGCTCGGCGTACACGTGCCGCTGAGCTGAGCCCCGGAGTAGACCGCGACCCCGCGTACGCCCCAACTGGCCGTTCCGCCGAGCGGGCGCGAGCACGCGGTTCGATACGACATGGAGCCACCGTAGCTCCAGCCGGTCGCAAAGATCCGATTCTTGTCGACGCAGAAGTTTTCTTCCACCTGAGCGACCACTGCGTCGGCTAGCGCGAGGTTCGCCCCGCCTGCGTCGGGCCAGCCGCAGCCCGATTCGCCATTTCCAGTGCCCGTACACGCGGCGCCATTCTTCTGGCCGTTGGGTGCCACGAAGATCGTGCTGTTGCCGGACAGGTTGAGCAGATGATAGTAGCCGTTGGCGTACATCTGCTTGTCGTTCCCATCGAGCTGGTGATACGCGATGATCAGCTTGTACGGCTTGGTGTTGTCGTAGTTCGTCGGCACGTTGAGGATGTACCGGCGCTGCGCGCCACCGACCGTGATCGAAATGGTGGAGCCATTGTTGTACATGCCGCTGGCGATAGTCGGCGCTTTGCCGCAGCCCGCCGACTTGTCGCTCGCGGCCATGCCGCCGGTGCCGCCGGTCGCTGCTCCGCCCGCGCTCGTGCCGCCGGTGGAGCCACCGCTGCTTGCGCCGGCGTTTCCGCCACCACCTTTTCCGCCTTTGCCGCCGCCACCGCCCGTGGCGCTCGAACCGCCGGTGCTCGTCACACCGCCGGTGCTGCTCGAGCCGCCCGTGGCGCTCGAACCGCCGGTGCTGGTCGAGCCGCCCGTGGCGCTCGAACCGCCGGTGGCGCTCGAGCCGCCCGTGCTGGTCACGCCGCCGGTGCTGGCCAAACCGCCCGTGTTGGTGAGCCCCCCAGTGCTGAAGCCGCCGGTCGCAAAGCCACCGGTGCTGACTGTGCCGCCGGTACTGATGGACCCGCCGGTGGCTGTCACGCCGCCCGTCGTGCCGCCGGTCCCATCCGCGTCACCGCTGGCGGGAGAACAGGCCGCGAGCAGAAGCGTGAGGACGGAGGAGTGGGCGACGAAAGAAGGGTTGAGTCGAAACGGCGTCATCAGAAACCTTTGGCTTTCAGGCAATTGGGTCACGAGTCGCAGCGACGGTCGCAAGGCGAGCGGAGCACTCGCGGGCGCGCGGGAGTTCGGCCTGCCGTGGCTACGCAGTGGCTCAGCTGGGTCGATTCCGTCAGGATCCGAACGCGCAGAGTGCGAAAAACGAGGAGCGTCGGCGCCTGGGCAAGCAGCGCGCAGCGGTTCTTTCTCGCCCCGGGGAAAATTGGACCTGAGTAGGAAAGGGGAGGATCTGTGGGAAGCGCTCAATTGGACTGGCGCTTGCATTCCCAGCTTGCGTGGCTCAGCTCACGCGACAACTTCTGGGGCCCTTCGACGCGAGAATTGGTCTTGCGGCAGTTCTGCTGGCGGGGCTGTTCTCGCTCCGCTGTTCGGATCGCGCGGATCAATGCGAGTCGTGTGGCGAGCCGACGAAGCCAGGCCCGAGCGCGCCCGACGTCGCGGCAACCCCGAACGGCGCAGCGACAACTCCGAACAGCGCAACGACAAACCCGAACGGCGAAGCGGCAGATCCGGGCGACACAGCGACGAATCCGGGGGACACAGCGATAACCCCGGACGACGCAGAGACAACTCCGGACCAGGATTTGGCTGCTCGCTGCCGGCAGAGTTCACCGAGTCGCGAGCCAAGTTGCGTCGACGACGCCCTGGCGGTGTTCGTCGCGCCGTCGGGTTCTGACGCTGGGGACGGCTCACGCTCGACCCCTATTGCCTCACTGCAACGGGCCTTCGAATTGGCCGCTGCACGAGGCAAATACGTCATTGCATGTGAGGGCGTTTACACCGAGGCGCTCGACATCTCTATCGGTATCCGCTTGTTCGGCGGTTTCACGTGTCCGAGCGCGGACAGTGCGGCGTGGAGTCACAAGCGTGGCCTAGTGTCGCGCGTCGCGCCCACCCAGCCCGGCTTCGCGCTATCGGTGCGTTCGGTCGACGGCAAGGTCGAGATCGAGGACTTCGAGTTCGAGTCGATGCCCGCCGAAGAACCGGGCGAATCGAGCGTTGCCGCATTCGTGACTCACTCGGCGAACGTGCTGCTGCGGCGCGTGCGCGTCTCCGCTGGGTCGGGGTCAACAGGTCTCGATGCGCCGAGCGCGGCGTTCACCTTTCCCTCGCTCGATGAGCTCCGAGGCAGCCCCGGCAGCGTGGGCGGCGCCGCCAAGATCTGCACTTGCCCTGACGGATCGACGACCACCGGCGGCGAAGCGAGCGCGTCTCCCGAAAGCGTGGCGAGCGTCGGACAGCCCGCGAGTGATCTCGTTGGCGGTCAGGCCGGCAATGCCGCGATGAGTTGCAGCCAAGGGGGCAGTGGCTTTCCAGGCGCGCGCGGCATCTCGAGCGCCGATGCAGCCAGCTCCACGTCGTTCGGCGCGCTCACCGAAGCTGGGTTCCTGGGCACCGACGGTGAGCCCGGTCGCGCGGGCGCCCCGGGTCAGGGAGGCGGCGGCGCAGGACAACCGCGCGGCGGCGGAGGAGGTTGCGGCGGTTGCGGTGGGCGCGGCGGCTTAGGTGGTCGTGCCGGCGGCTCGAGCATCGCGCTGATCTCCATCGCCTCGCAGCTCACTCTCGACTGCGGCGCGCTCACTGCTCGCGATGGTGGCGCAGGCGGGCGTGGTGCTCCGGGTCAACGTGGGCAGGTCGAATTTGGCGCTGGCGGCGACGGGGTCGGTGATGCTTGCGCGGGCGGTCCGGGCGGCCCGGGTGGCAACGGCGGCAGTGGCAGCGGCGCCGCCGGCGGCCTTTCGGTTGCGCTGATGTACCGAGGCAACGCGCCGACGCTCATCGGCGGAACACTGTTGCAGAACGGTGCTCCTGGCGCTGCCGGTCTAGGTGGCAGCGTCGGGCTGAACGACGGCAGCGCCGGGGTCGCGCAACAGACCCTGGAAATGCCGTGAAAATGGTCCAGTTTCCAGGCTTGTGGCACGGCCGTCTGGAACCGGGCATCGTTGCGCGAACTTGTCAGCCCTCACTCGCCTGTTTGCGCTAGCACCCCTTCTGCTCACCGGGTGTGGCAGCGATTCCAAAAGTGATTCCGAAGCACCGACCGAGACTGCGGTGCGCTGGGTCGGGCGCGTCGACCTGACCACGCCCGACTCGCCGCGGTTTTCTTGGTCTGGAACTGGGTTCGTGGCGACGGTCCGGGGCCCGACGTTGTCGGTCAAGCTGAAGACCGGGGGCGCGGGCGACGACGTGTACTTCCAGCCCGTCATCGACGGGTCGGCGATCGAGCGCGTCAAGGTGCCTTACGGCGAGCAGACCACTGTGATCGCCACTGGGCTGAGCGCGGGGGATCACGTGCTCGAGCTTTATCGAGAAAGCGAAGGAAAGCTCGGGTTCAGCGCATTCGGCGGCTTCGTCGAAGGCACCCTCAAAGCTCCGCCGCGCGGCGGTGAGCGGCTGATCGAGATTATCGGCGACTCGATCAGCGCGGGTTACGGCAATTTGGGCCATGAAGAACACCCGAATTCGGAGGCCGATCCGAGCGGGGGCTGCCGCTTCTCGACCGAGACCGAGAGCGCCTATGCGAGCTACGGCGCAGTCGCCGCGCGTCTGCTCGACGCCGAAGCCAGCATCATTGCCTTGTCGGGCTGGGGCGTCTATCGCGACAACGGCAACAACAGAGCGAACGTTCTGGCGAACGTCTATGAAGGCACGCTCTCGCCCCCTGCAAGCCCTGCCTGGGGCTTCGAACCCAAGCCGCAAGCAGTCGTGATCAACTTGGGCACGAATGACTTTTTCAACGGCGACCCGGGGCAGAGCGAGTTTCAAGGCGCCTACGGCGCGCTGCTCGCGACCGTGCGCGCAAAATACCCAGACGCTTGGATCTTCTGCATGATAGGTCCTCTGCTCTACGGAGCCGGGCTCGATGCAGCCACGACGTACATTCAGGGGGTCGTCGACGACGTGAATGCAAACGGCGACAGCAAAGTTCGAGTGGTGGACGTGGGAGAGCAGGACGCCACCCAGGGCACGGGCTGCGATTGGCACCCGAGCGCCAGCGAACACCGCTCGATGGCCGAGCAATTGGCGTCCGAGATTCGCGCTACGCTCGATTGGTGAGCGCGGCAGATCCGCGCGGTCGAGACTCGCCGTGCCAGCGCGGCACGTCCTATGCAGCCAAACACGGGATCTTCCTGGAGGTCCTCGTGAAAACTCTCAGCTCGTTCCAATGTTTGTCGACTGTCGCGTTGAGTCTCAGTGTGGCGGCGCTGCCCGCGTGCAATCGTGACAATAAACACGACAGGGTAAGTCCAGAGGGGTCGAACCCGACCAGCGTGTCTGCCCCTGACAGCGAGGCGATCAACCGGCCACCCGTCGTGCCCTCGGTGACGCAAACCACACCAGCGCCCGAAACCAAGGATCCGCTCAAGGATGTCGACAAGGACATGGGCCGCGTGCTCACTGCTCTGGCCGGATTGGGCGGCAAGCCAATCGAGACACTGACGCCCGAGCAGGCTCGCCAACAGCCGACCCCGGCGGACGCGGTGAAAGCGGTGCTCAAGGAAGACGGTAAGCCGGTGACACCGGAGGCCGTGGCCAAAGTGCAAGACCGCACCATTCCGGCTGGCACGGGTGCGCTGCCCGTGCGCATCTACACACCGATTGGCGTCGCGGGTCCTGCGCCGGTCATCGTTTACTATCACGGCGGCGGTTTCGTCATCGCATCGAACGACGTTTACGACGCCACGCCGCGCGCGCTCGCCAACGGCGCGAAAGCCATCGTCGTCTCGGTCGAATATCGTAAGGCGCCGGAGCACAAGTTTCCCGCCGCGCACGACGACGCATTCGCGGCCTACCGCTGGGTGGTCAAGAATGCGGGCAGTATCGGCGGAGATCCGCGCCGACTCGCGGTCGCAGGCGAGAGCGCGGGAGGCAACCTGGCTGAAAACGTGGCCATCGCGGCGCGAGATCAACACGAGCGCCAGCCGCTTCACGTGCTCCTGGTTTACCCCGTTGCCAGTTCGAACATGAGCTCTCAGTCTTACTCGGACAATCGCGATGCGAAGCCTTTGAACAAGTCGATGATGGCCTGGTTCACGGACAAGTACTTCCGTACTCCCGCGGATGCTCAGGACCCGCGCATCAACCTGGTCGCCGCCAAGCTCCAAGGCCTACCGCCTACCACGATCATCAATGCTGCCATCGATCCTCTGCTGTCCGACGGTGAGGAACTGGCCAAGAAGCTCGAAGCAGCGGAGGTTTCGGTCGAACAGAAGACCTATAAGGGCGTGACCCACGAGTTCTTCGGCATGGGCGCAGTCGTCGCCGACGCGAAGGACGCCGTGGACTATGCCGCGGGCCGGATCAAGACCAGCTTCGAGAAGGCTGCCACTCGTCAAACGAACACCGACCTCACCAATTGATGTCCTCCAGCCGGTAGCGCGCGGGGAAATACACCCCAGTCGATTCAGTTTCGTAGCGCGTTGCCACGAGTTGTAACCTTTCGACTTGACGATGCTCTGTGTAGTCGAGCGCGTGAATGTCCGCGCGCTCGACTAGGACGTGACCGAACCTCGGTCTGTCCCCTCAACATTTGGTGGCAAGATGAAGCAGAGCAATTCGGTGGGCACGTCCGTTGTCGGGCGGGACGGTGCACGGCGTCGTCGCGTTTCGAGCGCGCGATTCGCGTTGATCGGGGTCGGCGCGCTATCGCTGGGGCTATTCCCGGCGTGCGGCGACGACGATGATTCCATGTCGGAAACAGGCGGCGCAGGGGGAAGCGCCGCAACCAAAGGCGGAAATAGCGCGACCGCCGGCGGCACGAGCGCGACCAGCGGCGGCCGCGGTGGAACCTCTGCCACGGGCGGCACCACCAACCCACGCGGCGGCAGCGCCACGCAAGGCGGGGCAGCCGGAAACGCTGGTGCAGGCGGCGTACCGAGTGAAGGCGGCGAGGCCGGGGCGCCCGGCAGTAGCGAAGGCGGCTCGACTTTGATCGACACCGGTCAATACGACGGCAAGCAAGTCTTTCGCTTCGACACCTTCGGCGACGAACAGTTCTGGACTGGAACACTACACTTGAACGAAGCCATTCAGGCTGCGCTCGATCCGCTGACCGCGCTGAAACTCGGACTCAAGGTCGACGCGGACGTGTTGCCTCCGGGCATTCTGGACCAGGTGCCGCTCGACGATCCGGCGACCACTGTCGCTTTGATCAAGATGAACGCGGTGGTGGGCGTACAAGGGGAAGTCGACGCTGCGGGAAACTTACTGAGCGTCGGCGTGACCTGCGCGCTTTGCCACAGCAACGTGGACAACTCGGTCATGCCTGGTATCGGCAGTCGACTCGACGGCCACGCCAACCGCGACCTGGATCCGGGCGCGATCATCGCGCTGTCGCCGGGCCTCGCTGGCAACAAGGCTGCGCTCGACGTCCTCAATAGTTGGGGCCCAGGCATGTACGACGCGCGCTGGAATCAGGACGGCCTGAACGCGCCCGTGCAGATTCCATCGATTTACGGGCTGAAGAACGTGCCGCTCGAAACGTACACCGGCGACGGCCCTGTTTCGTATTGGAACGCGTATGTTGCTGTCACTCAAATGGGTGGCCAAGGCAACTTCTTCGACCCGCGCATCGATGTCGCGGTCGTCTACTCGAACGATAAGGTCACGCCCAAGCTCCCGGCCTTGTACGCCTACGAGATCTCGCTCGAACCTCCGGCGGTTCTGGCTGGCACCTTCAACCAAGCCTCCGCGGAGCGTGGAAAGACGTTGTTCAACGGCGCAGCCAAGTGCAATGGCTGCCACAGCGGCCCAGCGTACACCGATGCGGCCGAGCGCTTGCATACCGCCGCTGAAACCGGCATGGAGCCCCTCGCCGCAAAACGCAGCGCCACCGGCATGTATCGAACCAGCCCGCTCTTCGCGCTAGCTCAGCATCCGCCTTACTTCCATGACGCCAGCGCCGCGACTCTGGCCGACGTGGTCACGCACTACAACGCAGCGCTCAGCTTGACGCTGACCGCTGATCAGCAAAAGGACCTCACCGAATTCCTCAAGTCTCTGTAACGAGAGCGCACCGTGAAGCCGGGCACGGACGTTGCGACCGCGACGCAACGTCCGGCTCGGCCTCGGGCCACGGCTTTTCATCCTCGCTGCTGCAATGCTAAGGCGAGCCATGGTCGAAGCGTCGCAATCGGGCTCGGAAAAGCTGATTTTCTTGCCGGGCGCGTCCGGCAACGCCGCGCTTTGGAAGCCAGTTTCGGATGGGCTCTCACACCGCGGCGCGCGACGATTCTTCAGCTGGCCGGGGTTCGGTGGCGCCGCAGCCGACCCGTCGGTGACCGGGCTTACTGACCTGGTGGAGCGAGTGGTTAGCGAAATCACAGAGCCGGTGGTGCTGTTCGCGCAGTCGATGGGCGGATTGATTGGTTTGCGCGCCGCTCTGGCCCGACCGGAATTGGTTCGCTCACTGGTGCTTTCGGTCACCTCGGGTGGAATCGACGTGCGGGCTCTGGGCGGCAGTGATTGGCGTCCGGCGTTTGCCCGGGCGAACCCGAGTACTCCGCGTTGGTTCTTGGAGGCGCGTGACGATTTGACTGCGAGGCTCGGTGAGATTCGCGCGCCGGCGCTGTTACTCTGGGGAGACGACGATCCGATCAGTCCGGTTGCGGTTGGGCGTCGTCTGGCGGAGTTGCTTCCGCAAGCGGAGCTGGTCGTGGTTTCGGGTGGAACGCACGATCTGGCCTCCGAGCGCGCGAATGAGGTGCTGCCGCACATCGAACGGCACCTCACGCTGGGAAGTCGCAAGCTGCAGTGAGAACAGCTTTTGAACGCCGTTGCGCGCGTTCCTGGCACGGAGTGGCACACTTTGGCCGTGACCGGAGCCCGCGCGGTTAGGAAAGTTCGACTTTTTGCGAGATTAGGTCAAACGGCGGAGCTGGTATGCCGTTTGCTGTAAGGCTCGGCATGACTGGGTTCGGTGTGCTCGCGGAGGAGGAGCGTCGAGTGCTCATGGCGCGGCCGCGGCCGCGCACATTGCCGATAGCGCCGGACGCGCCAGCCGCTCGCCGGCGTTTGCCGCTTGCCGATGACGCGCGCGAAATCGACCGAGCCTGGCGCCCGATTTACGCGGTGTGGGAGATCACGCTGCGCTGTGATCTGGCTTGCCGGCACTGCGGCTCTCGCGCTGGGCACGCACGGCCGGACGAGCTCGATACCGCGGAGTGTCTGGATCTCGTAAGGCAGATGGCCGAGCTCGGCGTGCTCGAGGTCACCTTGATCGGGGGTGAAGCGTATCTGCGCGACGATTGGGACGAGATTGCGGCGGCCATCGTGGCGCGCGGCATGTCCGTGGGTATGACCACCGGCGGTCGCGGCATCACTGCAGAGAGAGCGAGACGAGCCAAGGCGGCCGGCCTCGAGAACGCGAGCGTTTCGCTGGACGGTTTGGAAGCGACGCATGACCGGCTGCGCGGAGTGAAAGGCTCGTTTCAAAGCGCGCTCGCCGCGCTCGATCACTTTCGCGCTGCGGGCGTGAAGGTCTCGTGCAACACCCAGATCAATCGTTTGAATCTGGGCGAGCTTCCAGAGATCTTGGAGTTGATCGCTTTGCATGGTGCGAGTAGCTGGCAAATCCAGCTGACCGTGCCGATGGGTCGCGCCGCCGACGAGCCGGAGGTGCTGCTTCAGCCCTATGATTTGTTGACGCTTTTTCCGTTGCTCGGTGAGCTTGCCGAGCGCGCGCGGGCACTCGGCGTTCGCGTGTGGCCGGCCAACAATATCGGCTATTTCGGACCATACGAACGCGCTTTGCGCGGCACTTTGCCGAAGGGCCACCTCGCTTCGTGCGACGCGGGACGCGCCATTCTCGGCATCGAGGCGGACGGCAGCATCAAGGGCTGCCCTTCTTTACCGACCGAAGCTTGGACTGGCGGCAACATTCGCGATGCGTCGCTGCGCGACATTTGGGAACGCTCGGCGCCCCTGCGCTACATGCGCGACCGCACCGTCGAAGACTTGTGGGGATTTTGTCGAACCTGTTACTACGCGGACGATTGCCGCGCGGGTTGCACCTGGACCGGGTTCGTGATTTTCGGTCGCCCGGGCAACAATCCGCTCTGTCATCACCGCGCGCTCGAGATGCAGCGCGCGGGCAAGCGCGAGCGATTGCAGCGAAAAGAAGCGGCCCCGGGCTTACCGTTCGATCATGGTCGTTTCGAAGTGGTGGTGGAAGACGACCCGTGCTGGGAGGGATCCAAATGAATCAGCTTTTGCCGTGTCCTCACTGTCAGCGGCACATCAGAAACCTGGAAAACGAGTGTCCGTTCTGTGCAGGAGCGGTCGACTTTTCGTCGGTTGGTCCGCACGTGCTACCGCGCAGCCGGCTCTCACGGGCAGCCACCTTCGCGTTCGGCGCAACGCTCGCCGGTGCACTGAGTGCCACCGCATGCGGTGAAGTGGAAGACGGCGACGCGACCGCGAATGGCGGCGCGGGTGGCAACGCACCCACGTCGGGGGGTAGCGCGAGCGGAGGCTCCAGCGGGGGCACCATCACAACGGGCACCGGCGGAGCGGCGTATGGCATTTCAGGAGGCTTCGCGGGTTCCGGCGGCACCAGCACGGGCGGGGCCATTGCCACGGGTGGCGCAACCGGCGGGCAGATCACGACCGGCGGGCAGATCACGACCGGAACCGGTGGCGCGGCATACGGCATTCCAGGGGGCGCATTTGGAGCCGGTGGCACCACGGGTGGGCGAGTCACGACCGGAACCGGTGGCGCGGCCTATGGCATTCCAGGGGGCGCATTTGGTCTGGGCGGGCGCGGCGGTGGCGGAGCGACCGCCACCGGAGGCAAAGGAGGGTCCGACGGCGGGCCGGGCGGTGCCGGTGGAGCGGACGGAGGCGTAGGCGGAGCAGGAGGTGCCGCGGGTGACGCCGATTCGTAGCGACTGATTCGTAGCGACGGCCCTAGCTAATGGCTCATTGCCAATTCGTGGGATCCGCCGCTTTCAAATTCCACGAAGACTTGGTCTGACTCGTGGGCTCGATCACACTGCCTGTTAGATCCGGACGAGTGAGCGTGCCCACCGGCAGAATGAGCAGCCAGCCCCAGCCGGTGCCTTGAGCGGGTGCGCCGCCTTCGTCGCAGACCAGCGCGGTTCCACCCGGAATGGTGACACTCCCCGAGGCGTAAAGGCCGGGCGGATCCAGCCCGATGATGAAGTCGCCGACGTAGTTCGCTGCCGTGAGCGCCACCTCGCTCGGCGCCGGTACACAGTTGAGTGACTCGAGCGCCGGCAATGCCGCGCGAACGGTGCCGGTCGGCTTGTAGCGGATCCCGCGCTTGATGAGCGGGCTCTTGCCCGCCTGGTAGTTCGTGACCAGATCGGCGACTCGCCAGCGAAGCTGGCTGGTGTACACCCAGCCGAACCCGTCCACGGTGGCGTCCAGCTGAGTCGTACCCTCATAGCCGCACGAAAACCCGTTGCTCTTGGCGACGCTGCAAGCATCGCTGCAAGTACCATCGGGCAGACAAGGACCCTCGCAGCAGCCACCAATGCAAACAGTCAGGTCGCCGCAACACTCCTGCTTGGCCGCGTACGTGCCGGAGCAGCGGAAGCAGTCCTGGATGTCGACCACTTGGTCCGGCGACAGCGAAGCTCCGGTGCACCAGCGCTCGCATGCGTAAATAGAGTCACGAACGGTGTGCGCGTGATCTTCCCGCTGCTCCGGCCCGAACGGATAGCCCGAGGCGTGGATGAGCTCATGCAACAGAGTGCCTTGCAGGGCGCGTGCGCTCGGCCCGATCTCGGCGAAGTTCAGGTTGACGCGTGGTGTGCCCGTTTGGGTCGCGCCGACCGTACCGGCGCAGCTGCCGCCGCACGCGATGCGAGCGCCATGTCCATTCGACACCACGTGCACGAGCGATTCCAGAAAGTCGGGTTGGCGCTTGGAAAGGCAGCGGATGGCGCCGGCATCATGAAAATCTTCCAATGGAGCCAGCTCGTCGAGGGTGTTTCGAAACAAAGCTCTCAGGGCATCTTCGATGCGCGCTGACTGCGCCGCGCTGCACCCGCCGGTGACCGGGGTCCTGGGGTTGCTGGCGGCGATGCGTAGCGTTCCCACTACCGCGACGTCGTTCGTTACACCCTCCGGTGGGTAGCCCTCCAAACCGCTGCAATCTCCGGAGCCGGCCGCGGCCGTTGCGCTGCCGGTGACGTCGGCAACGTTGACCCACGTGACAGCGCCGGCCGCGCGCTCGTCCGCCACCAGATGATACGTACTCGCCACCAGATCCAACTCCAAGAGTTCACGCTTTTCGAAGTGGCCATCGAAGTCCAAATCGCGCTCGGTGGTGCGGGTCAACGCGGTGGTGCTTTCGGTTTCGACTTCGGTGAAGTCGGTCCTGCCGTCCAAGTTGAAGTCGCCTCGCTTGTCGGCGCTGCCATTGCCGTCGCGCGTCACGATCAACAGCGGGTGGGCCTCGTCCGGAATGCTGATGATCCGCGCCTGGCCGTTGACGCGCACGGTAATATCGATGTTGCCGTCACCGTTCACGTCGACGCTGCCGCCATTGCGGACCGCGTCGATCACTTCGTCGGCCGTGTCGGGTTGGCTGACGCCGTCTTCGCCGCCCGCGCCGCCGTTGGCTGCGCCACCGACCGGACCTTCACCGCCCGCGCCTGCGCTGCCGCCGGTTCCCGCGGCCCCTGCGCCGCCCGCGCTGTCGCCGCCGTTGCTCGTTTCGCCGCCTTCTCCAGCTTCGCCGCCGTTGGTGCTGCCGGCGACGGAGCCACCGCCACCGCTCGTGCCGCCTGAGCCGCCAGTTTTTCCGCTGGCTCCGCCGCTGGCGCTCGTTTCGCCGCCGTCGCCACCGGAGTGCTCTTCTCCCGCACCGGGCTGGTCATCCGAGCCGTCGCAAGACACCGAAAGAGCGAGCCAGAGAAAGCAGGACCAGCGTATCATTCGTTACACGCTACTCCGGCTTAGAGCGGGAGTCTTCGCTAGATTTCTGCGACGAAACCGGATCAGCGACGGCGAGGCGCGGCTGCTGCGACGGAGAGTGGCTGTCGCGGAACCTTGGGTCGCTTCACGCCGAACGAGCGCGCACTTTACAGTGGGCGCGCCCGTTGTGCTCCTCGGTTATCCCGTTCATACTTGGCGGGCGTCGGGCTCTCAGGGTCGTTGGGCGAGGGTTTCCAGATCATGGTTTATCGCGGGCATGCAATCGGGCTGCTAGTTTTCGCCATCGCCAGTGGTAGCTGCGGCGCTACGTCCGAGGGGGGCCCCGCTGCCGCGGGCAACCCCAGCACCGGTGGGAGCGCGGGGGCTTCTGGAAGCGGCGGTTCGAGCGGTTCGGCGGGCACCGTCTCGACTACGGGTGGCAGCTCGGGTTCGAATGGTAGCGGCGGCATGCTTGCTGCGGGTGGCGGTGGCGGGGCGGCCGCGGCGATGGGCAGCGGAGGTACGCCTGCCACCGGTGCGAGCGGAGGGATCTCTGGCGGCGGCCGTGGCGCGGGCGAGGGCGGCGCAGCAGCCGGCAACGCTACTGGCGGAGGCGGCGCTGGATCTGCGGGCGTCGCGGGTGCGCAGGCCACGCCGTGTCCCGAGATGCCCGTGGCGCGGCGGTCGGTTGGGGCCGTGCTCGAGATCCCGGTGAAGCTGACGCTACAGGGCAAGCCGCTGCTCTATGCAGAGGCGAACCCGCTGAGCAACGGAGGGACGCTGACTCCGCTCGATATTCGCTTTTACGTGTCCGAAGTAGCGCTGCTGCGCTCGGCAGCGGAGCCGGTGGCAGTCGATTTGGTCACCGCTCAAGGAACGCCAGCGCCCTATGGCGTGCATCTCTATAGCGCCGAAGACATCGACTCCAATTCTTTGCGCGTGCTCGCTCCGGCGGGCGACTACATCGGGATCCAGTTCTTGTTGGGGTTGATGCTTTCGTGCAACGTGCGCTCGGCCGAGGCGAGTCGTGCTCCGCTTTCGGCGACTTCCCAGATGTCGTGGCCACACACGGGGTTCTTGTTCTTGCGCTATCAAGGTCGGACGACGCCGCCCAGCACGAGCGGCGGTGCTGGTGGCGCCGAGTCGGTTGACCCGGCGGCATTTCCGCCAGTGATTCATATGGGGGGAAACCTTTTTCAAGAGCTCGCGCCGTTGGTGCGAGTGGACGGCGCGTTTTCGGTCCCCGCGAGCGGCTCGCTCAGTAAGAGTATGCGGTTCGTGCTCGATGACGTTTTCAAAGGCGCGCTCATGGACGTGGATCTGAGCGGTTTCGTCGGACCGCCCGGTGAGGAAGTCGTGCTCGGCGAGCGGCTGCGACGGAACATGGCGGGGTTACACCTGTTCGCGTTCGAGCCTTGATTGCGATGACGGTGGTCAACGGCGCTGTGCGGTTTTCGAGGTTGCTTTCTTTGGCAGCGCTGGCTGCTTGCGCCGGGCAGGACCCTTCGAAACCCGCGACGCAGACCGAGCCCCCGTCTGCCCCGCTGATCGAGTCGCAGTCGCCCGCTGGCTTTCCTCTGGGGACGATCGTCGAGCGCGCGCCGCCTGAGAATCGGCTAACCGAACCGCGAGCGCAGCTCGGCAAACGACTATTCTTCGATCCGCGTCTGTCGCGCGACGGCGAGGTGGCGTGCGCGACTTGTCACGAGCAAGGCTTCGCGTTCGCGGAAGCCGACCGCGTTTCGACCGGGGTGGACCAGCTGCAGGGTACCCGCAACGCACCGGCGCTGCTCAACCTGGCCTGGGGCGAGAGCTTCTTTTGGGACGGGCGCGCGCGTAGCTTGGAGGAACAAGCGGGTCAGCCGATCGAGAATCCGATCGAGATGGACTTGTCTCTGAGTGAAGCGGTCATGCGCGTGACCGCTGAGCCGAGCTACGTCGAAGCCTTTGCGGAGGCTTATTCGAGCGCACCGAGCGAAGAATCTCTGCGTCGCGCGCTCGCCAGCTTCGTGCGCACCCTGGTTAGCAGCGACAGTCCGTACGATCGGCATTTACGCGGCGACGACGCTGCTTTCGGCGCCGCCGAAGCGCGCGGGGAAGCGCTGTTTCTGAGCGAAAAGGCAGGGTGTTTTCACTGCCACCCTGCCGGCATGCTCACCAACGAAGGCTTTTTCAACAACGGCAGCTACGACGGCGGCGAAGACACGGGCCGAGCGCTCTTCACCGCTCGCTCCGGCGACATCGGCAAGTTCAAGGTCCCCGGCTTGCGCAACATCGACAATACCGCGCCCTACATGCACGACGGATCGATTCCGACCTTGGAAGCGGTCATCGAGCAATACGATCGGGGCGGGCGTGGCGATCCAAACACGGATCCGCAAATCGTGCCGCTCGCGCTGACCGCGGACGAGAAGGCGGATCTGTTGGCTTTTTTGCGCTCGTTGAGCGATCCGGCCGTATTAGTCGATCGCCGCTATCAGCCATGATGCTTCGTGCTCCGCACGGCGCCTGGTGCACGTCGGCTAATGGGCCGATGCGGGCTGGATTTTTTCGGTGCGACGGCGCTTTCGGTAACAGATCCGGTTCGAGCCTCACATGAGGACCGAGGTGAAGCTCCCACTGGTCTCTACGCGTCGCGTCGCGTTGCCTTTGGCGGGCGAGGCGCGCGAGGTCGACCAGCGAGCTCGCCCGCGGGTCGCCGTGTGGGAGCTCACGCTGCGCTGCAACCTGAGCTGCAAACACTGCGGTTCGCGCGCGGGCAAGGCGCGTAGCGAAGAGCTGGGGCTCGAAGAATGCTTGGCGCTGGTCGAGTCTTTAGCGCGGCTCGGCGTGTTGGAAGTGTCGTTGATCGGTGGGGAAGCGCATTTGCATCCCGCCTTCTTTCCGGTGCTGCGTGCGCTCAAGCAGCACGGGATCGAAGTGGGCATGACCACGGGTGGGCGGGGCATCGACGCGGAGCTCGCCGGTCGCATGGGCGAGGCCGGTCTCGACAGCGTCAGCGTGTCGCTCGACGGGTTGCAGGCGGCACACGACTCGCAGCGTGGCGTCCCCGGCTCCTTCGAGAGTGCGCTGGGCGCGATCCGCGCTTTTCGAGCAGCCTCGGTGTTCGTGTCGGTCAATACGCAGATCAATCGAGAGAGCGTGGCCGATCTGCCGGCGTTGCTCGAGCTCGCGATCGAGTCCGGGGTTTCTGCCTGGCAAATCGCGTTGACGGTCGCCATGGGGCGGGCCGCGGATCACCCGGAGCTACTGCTGCAGCCTTATGAGTTGTTGGAGCTGTTCCCGCTGCTCTCGCGTTTGAAGGCGCGCTGCGACGAAGCTCGCGTTCGGCTTTGGCCCGGCAACAACATCGGCTACTTCGGGCCGTTCGAGAGCACGCTGCGCGGGCAAATGCCGCTCGGGCACTGTTATTCTTGCGGGGCCGGTTCGACTACGCTCGGCATCGAGGCGGATGGCACGATCAAGGGTTGTCCCTCGCTGCCCACCGAAGCCTGGGCTGGCGGGAACGTGCGCGACCACAGCCTGGAGTCGATCTGGGAACGCGCGACGCCCCTTCGCTACACGCGCGACCGCACGGTCGAGGACTTATGGGGCTTTTGCCGTACCTGCTACTACGCAGAGGAATGTCGCGCGGGTTGTACCTGGACCGCTTTCAGCTTGTTCGGACGCGCGGGAAATAACCCTTATTGTCACCATCGCGCGCTCACCCTCGACCAACAAGGGTTGCGGGAGCGGCTCGAGCGAGTGCAAGCGCCGCCCGGTTTGCCGTTCGACATCGGACGTTTCGAAGCGATCGTCGAGCCGGTACCGGCTCGAATCAGTTCCAACGCAAGCCTGGGCGGCAGCGTTCAGTCTCTTTCAGTAAGCGGAGATTCAACATGAGCTCGCGTTTGGTTCCCTGTGCAGAGTGCCATCGTCACGTGCGCGTGAGCGCCGAATTTTGCCCTTTTTGCAGCGCCGAGCGGCCCCCGGAAGCGCGCGTCGCCGAGGAGGTTCCGTTCGTGCCGGCGCGCACCGGAAGCCTGGCCGTGATGACTTTTCGGGCTGCCGCGTTGGGCGTGGCGCTGAACGCGTGCGGCGGGGACGTCGAAAAGCCGAAGCCGAGCGCGCAGGGGGGATCCGCGGCACAAGCCGGCAGCACTGCGACCACGGGCGGGGCGCCCGACACCACCGCGGGTGGCACGCCCGCGACCGGAGGGCGAAGTAGCACTGGAGGTATCGAGCTGGCTGGCGGCGGCCCGAACATGAGCAGTGGCGGCGCCGTTCCGATCTACCGCGCAACGCCGCGCGGCTAGCAGCACGCGGGCTGCCTCTCGGTCTTGGCCCGAGCCAGCGCGCTACGGTTTGGCTTCGGGCGGCGGCGAGTGTTCGAGCGCGTTTTTCGCCAAGTCGCTGAAGCGACCGTTGGGGTGGCTCTGCAGATAACCGCGAGCGTAGCGCGCGCCGAGCTTCGGATCGCGAAGGTTCGAGGCGGCTTCGATTTGTAGGGCCAGGGCCTCTTCGCGCAGTACGCCTTTCGGGTACTTGCTCAAATACGTGCTGAGCAAGCTCGCCGAGCGCGCGGCGTCGCGATCGCGGCGCAGCGCGGTCATTGCGCCGAGGACCAAGCTTGCTTCTTCGCGGGGCGCGGCTGCGAACGCCTCGGCCCCCACGCTGGTGCGCTTGGGCGTAAGCGAGCGCGGCGCGGGGGTTCGTGCGGCTCGATTCGGAGCGCGAGCGGGCTCACTCGCGCTCGATGCGGGCTCGCTCGCGCTCGACGCGGGCTCTGCCGGGGGGACGACTCGTTCTGCGGCGGTGGGAACGTGGGGCGCGAGCTTGTGCGTCCGTTGCACGGCGGATCGCGGCGCTGGCATCGGCGTTGGCTCGCTCACGGAGGTGCCGAGCACACTAGCGACCCGCGCGAAGATACCGCGGCCCACGCTGGCGCCTGCTACGGCTGCGGTCAGGCAGACGGTGAGCGCCGCGGCGAGCACGGGTCGCGCGAGCCAGAAGCTGCGCGAGACCTGGCGCGGCTGTTCGTTGAGCGCCGCCCACACTCTGCGCCGAGCGAGCGTGGAGTCTTCGACCGCATCCAGGCTGTTCAATAGCTGCGCCGCGCGGCTCAGCACCGGATCGGCGCTCGACTGCGCTTGCCGGAGACGCTCGATCATAGCTCCCGCTCCTCTCGTGCCGATAGATCTGCGACGAGTCGCAGAAAGTCTTTGCGTGCGTGGTACAGCCGCGTCCAGACCGTGCTGAGTGGAATGTCCTGAATCGCCGCGATTTCCTCGCCGCTGTAGCCCTCGACCTCGAACAGGATGAAGGTGGTGCGCCGCTTTTCGCTCATACGCAAGAGCAGCTGGCGAAGGATGCGCTGGTCTTCTTTACGCTCGTAAGCGCGCGCGGGGCCGTCTTTGGTTTGCGGGATTTCGTCGAAGTCGACCTGGCGGCGCAGGAACAAGTGCTTGAACCAGGAGCGCCGGCGGTGGTCGCGCACGGTGTACTGCGTGATGCGGTACAACCAGCCCGCCAGGTTGCCTTCCTTGAATTCAGGCAAGCGCCGGCGCACGACCAGAAAGATCTCTTGTGCCAGATCTTCGAGCTCCGAGGTCGGCGCGCCAAAAGCGCGAATCCAACGAGTGACGTCGTGAAACCACGCGCCGTAGACGCGCTCGAAGCTGTAGTCACCGGATGCGGTGGTCAGATCCGATTTACTGACGCGTCCAGGTGCGTGCGCGGCCAGCCCTTTCGTGGAGTCGCCGGAGCCGACCACCCGCAAGCGCGCTCGTGCCTCCGCGCGGGCGCGGGCTGAGCGAGATTGCGGGTGATTGGACGCCACGGCAGGGAATGGGCGCGAATGGCCCGAACCTTCACCGTCCCGGAAAATGCCGGTATTTTTGGAGAAAATAGCTCAATTCAGGTCGACCGAGACCC
Organism: Polyangiaceae bacterium; assembly: GCA_035549735.1. GTDB lineage: Bacteria > Myxococcota_A > Polyangia > Polyangiales > Polyangiaceae > PMG-095. The sequence continues at coordinate 248,726 of DASZQI010000012.1, forward strand.
CCAGGGCCAGGCCGAGCCACAGCGTTGGGGTCGAGCCGAGCAGCCCCTGGGGATCGACCAGGATGCGATAGGTGTGCGGGAAGTACTCGACCTGCGCGCCCAAATAGGGCGCAAGCCCCCGGGGTGTCTCGAATTGAGCCGTGAGCGCGAGGCGCGGGCCGACATCGACTCGGGTTGCGAGCTGTTCACCCTTCGCTTGCAGGGCGCGCAGGTTGAACAGCGCCGCGGCCACGCCCAGATCCAAATTGAACTGAAATGGTGCGGAGGGAAAGTGCAGGCGAAGCGCGAGGTGACTGGGAAAGCGCTGCTCGCTGACGAGCACTCCGGATAGCTCCCAGACCACTGGCGCGAAGACTGCCGCGCCTGCCGTGACGCCCAGCCGTCGGTTGCGAAGCGATGCGCGTAGCTCGAGGCCGGAAGCGACGCTCACAGGGCTGTCTGGGTACAGCGCGCCGTCGAAGCGCGCGCCCAGATCGAATTGCGCCCACGCCGTTGCAGATGGCCCAGAGCGGAGCTCTGATGCGGGGCCTGGATTTCGAGCCGGCGAGCCGTACTGAGGCACCGCGTGCGAGGTCGCGGGCGCCTCAGACTGCTGGATTTGTGGGGGATTCAGGGTAAGCGCGATGAACACCGCCGAAACGCGCGCGCGCTCGGCGCAGTCCCGCGCGGGATCCGAGTACTGGCCGGTTTGGCTGCGCACCGAGACCAGGAAATGGTTGCCGCGATCTTCGACTGTGGACGCCGCGCCGGCGGTCGCGAGCAGTTCGGGTTTCAGCAGTGGCGCGAGCGCTTGCTCGACCGCTTCGCTGCTCGGGCAAGTGCCGACCACTCGTAGGCCGGAGTGCTCGAGCGCCTCTGCGCGAGCGAGACGCGGCGCGAGGGTGCAGGTGGCGCAGAAGAGCGCGCGCCACGCAATGGCCGTGCAAAGCCGAGGCACGCTCTGCACACTATCATCACCGGACCAATGCGGGGCGTTCTACTTCACTTTGCTCGCGTCAGTTGGCGCACCCGATGCGAGCGCTGGCGATCGCTACTTCGTCGATCCAGGCGACGAAGCCGGGGCTCGCACTTTGATAGTTGTACCAGCCGATCTTGAATTGTCCGAAGCTCATCGGAAGCTCCGAACGGTTCGAGCCGCTGCCGTAGTTGCCGGCGCCGTTGTTGATGGCAATTTGCGTCACTTCCGTGCCGTCGACGTAGAATTTATAGCTTTGTGTGGTGGCATCGACGTTCCACTCGGCGCAGTGCCAGTTGCCGTCGTATTTGTAGTTGTACGCGCTGCCCTTGCCGAATTCGCTGCCGCTCGGTTGCACGTTGTAAAGGTATTGATGCATGCCGCCCGAATTCTCGACGGTGTCGACCACGCGATATTCGGCCGAGCCGATATTCGGGCCGGTTCCTTGCAACGACGCGATCGTCGAGTGGATGACGGCGTTGCTGCCGGGCAGCGGCGGCGGGGTCTGCACGCGATAAAATAGCCGTCCCCAGTGCGCCGCACCGAAATCGCTCGCGCTGCGCGTCAAGCGTCGCGGACCGCTGGCCGTGGCGCCGAGCTTGAGCGCGTGCTGTCCGCGCGCGGCCTGGTCGCTGGCCACCTGCACGAGCTGCGCGGTGCCATCGCGCGTCCAGCCGGTTGGTACCGCGCCCACGGCGGTGCTCTCGAAACTCTCGCAGAGGATGAAAGTGCCGTTCGCGCACAACGAGCCGCCGCCCAATCCGGAGCCGCCACCGTTGTTGCTCGAGCCCGCCGCTCCGCCACTGGTCGACTTTCCGCCGGCGCCTGCCGTGCTGCCGCCTCCGCTCGTGGCGGTCGTGCCTGCTTGGCCGCCGCTTCCGCTCGCAACGCCGCCCCCGGCGCCACCCCGACCAGCCCCGCCCGAGCCACCAGTTCCGAGCTGCCCCCCGCTGGATTTCACGCCACCGGTTTCTGTGCCGCCGAGCGAGTTCCCGCCGCTCGAGCCGGCCGGCGCTCCGCCTGTGGCGAGCGTGCCGCCCGTGTTGGTCGAGGATACGCCGCCGCTTGCAATTCCGCCGGTCGAGCTCCCACCGCTCAGCACTCCGCCGGTCGTCGTTCCGGACGTCGTGCCTCCGGTCATCGCTCCGCCGCTGGCGCTGAGGCCGCCGCTCGAGCTCAGGCCGCCGCTTGCGGTGGGTAGAGGAGCGTCATTCGGGGCCGACGAGCAAGCCAAGGGCGACACCAGCACGAAAGCTGTGAAAGCGGCGCGTGCGAGGCGGATCCGGGGCGGCGTCATCGGAAAGCGAATGGGCACGCCTGTCGCAAACCTTCAACCGGCTCTCATAGGAACCGACGTTGCGGTAGAAGGTTTCCCGCGCATGGACCCATGTCCGAGTGGATAGCCCGCGTGTCGCCATCCTCCTGGCTCTGCTGCGCCGTGGCGCTGATCGGGCCGCTCGCTGGAGCGTGTCAGGGCGATATCCAGCTCGGACAGCTCGAGAGCGCGAGTGCGAGCGGCGGAGTTGGAGCGGGCTCCGCGAACCTCGGCGGTGGCGGAGGTGGCGCCAAGGGAGGTGGGGGTGGGGGCGGTTCGGCAAGCGGGGGGAACGCGGGCGGGGCGAACGCCGGAAATGCGAATCTGCTCTGGCATGCGGAGTTCGAAGGGCCGGACCTCTCGGAGTGGACGTCCGACGGTCAGGGGGCGAACTATCGGTCGTCGGAGCCGGTGGCTCCGGTGATCACGAGCGAGCACGCGCACACCGGCGCGCAAGCCTTGAAGGTCAGCATCAGCGTCGCCAATGGCATGACCAGCGCGAACTACATGTATCGGCAAGCCGCGACGCCGGTCGAGGCCTATTACAGCGCGTGGTTTTTCATTCCGCAGAACTACACGGTCAAGGACTGGTGGAACATTCTGCACTTCGTCGGTAGCCAGACCGGCGACGGGCGCAATGAAATGAGCCTATGGGACGTGGATCTGCGGTCCGCGGCGGACGGCTCGCTCGGTCTGTATGTTTATGAATTCGCGCGCTCGAAGCAGCACGACCCAGCGACGCCGCGAGCATTCCCGGTCGGCGCTTGGGTGGAGCTCTCGGTCTTATTCCGTAAGGCCAACGATACCAGCGGTCGCTTTGCGGTGTATCAGGATGGCACGTTGCTGATCGACGTGAGCGACGTGCGCACGGCGCCCAATGATTGGTTGCGCTGGTCCGTCGGCAGCGCGTCGAGCGACATCGTACCCACACCCGCAGACCTCTATCTCGACGACGCCACGATCAGCCTCGCGCGTGTCGCGCCCTGAGCCGACTCGGCGAACTAGCCTAGCGACGAGTTTTGCAGCCAGTCCATGTTCACCGCATTGCGCTCGCTTTGCCGGCACAGCCACAGACAAATCATCGCGCTGAACAGCCCCGGGTGCTCTTGCTCCAGGAGGTGCCAATTGGCCAGACAAACGGCGCTCGGATCGTCTGGGAAGCGCTGTCGATAAAGTGCTTCTTGAAGCGGGTTGCGAGTTTCGACGCGTAGCACAGAGAGCCCCAACCAATGCGTGAGCTCGCTCAGCTCAGGTAGGGTGAAGCTGCGCTCGCTCACGTGGAAGACCAAGTCCCGACAGCCCGACAGCGAATAGAAGTCCGCGCTCTCGCTGAGCTGCCGGCGCATGGGGTCGCTTGGCTCGAGCTCGCTTACGGCCGCGCGGAAGCGGCGAATATCGTGAAGACTCGGGCTAAACCCCGCCTGCTTGGCCCAGTCGCTTGCCTTCTTCAGCTGAACGCGCGCCGCGCTGCTGTAGAGCGCGACTCGCAGCACGCCCTGCGGTTTCAAGGCCGAAAGCAGGGCGTGAAAGCCGCGCACCGGCTCGGCCAAGTGATGCAGTACGCCGCTGCACACGATCAGGTCGAACGGGCAAGCGTCAGCGGGCAACTCCAAGAGATCCGCGCATTCGAAGCGAAGATTCCGCAAGCCGAGCTCCCACGCCCGGCGCATTCCATAGGCCAGGCTCGCGCGACTCAAATCGATGCCGAGCACGCTCGCCGAGGGAAACAGCAGCGCCGCATCCGCAGCCTCTCGCCCGCTGCCGCAACCGGCGATCAGAATGCGCTTGTCGGCGGCTTCTCGTAGGGCAGAGCGGTTCGGAGGGGGTCGAGTGCCCAGCGTGGTCCAGCGCGGATATGGGTTTTCCTCGTATTGCTGCTGCACCGCGAGCGATACCGGATCCACGACGGGGGTGGTTTGGGGTAGCAGCGCGCGCAGGCGGGCTTCTTCGCGCGGTTCGTCGAGCTGATACCGCAGCAGCGCACGAAATGCGGGGGCGTCCGACAGCTTGCACCAGGTCGCGGCCTCGGCCTTGCCGAACAGCGGTTCGTAGCTGGCGAGCAGCGCCACGTCGGCGGCGCTCTTGGGCTCTTTCGCGAGCGCTGAAAGCTCCTCCGTCACGGGCAGAACGTATTCGGCGTTGAAGCAGTACCGCGCGAGCGCGAGCGTCAGGCTCAGTGCCCGTTGCCGCTCGTGCGGGTGCTCCAACAACCACCGCCGTAGAAAGCCGAGACCCCGTTCGAGCGAGAGATCGACGATGGGGAAGCGCCCGAGCGCCAACGTGAAGAATTCGTTTCGCTGCCAAACCTCGAGCGAGCTCGGCGTCAGCTGCTGCTCGAAGGCTGCGAAGGTCGAACACGTGAGAGCCGTCAGCAGCGGTTGCGATTGGGGATCCACCCGCAACAGGCTGAGCCAGGCTTTCTGCAGCTTTTCGTGTGCGAGCCGATCCTCTCGCAAACAGGCCAGCATGGCAAGCTGCGAGCTCTCGCGGAAGCTGGTGAAGCGACAGACCTCGTACGCGGCGAGCAAGCGACTCTTGTGCGAGAGCTCGCTCGGCTCGAGCAGTACGCAGCTTTCGAGCGGCTCGAGCGCATGATGGAAGTCCAATAGCTCGAGGTAGAGCTGGGCAAGCGCGCGCGGGAACGCGATCGACCGCGGGTGCCGCGTGCGCCCAAACACCAGCAAAGTGGCCGCGTCGTGGAATCGCTCTTGAGCCAAGGCAATCGCCGAAAGTAACGATAAAGCTGGGGCATCGTCGGGACAACGCTCGAGCGCCTCGAGGCACACTGCCTCCGATTGCTCGAAATCGCCCCGAGCCCAGTGGTCTCTAGCTGCGGACACGAGCGCAGCCACGTTCACGTTGCTCACGACGCGATTGAGAGTAGCGAGCGCTTCACCAGCGGCAAGCCCTACGGCGAAGTTCGAGAGGGACGTGAAGTGCCTTGGCGTTCTGTCTCGACTCGCACCTCGTGCCGTCATTTTTCTTTGAAGCTTTGCGAGCAGGCCACCCATTGCCCGGTGTGGTGTCTGTTCCGAGCTGCGGTTTGCGTCGATCTGAAGAGCTTTTCCGAGCGGTGAGCCTTGCTTTCGGCTCGGGTTAGCCCCCGCCGTGCGTTCGCCGTTTGTCTTGGGCTCGGCCTGTGGCTCGCGCCCGGCTTTGCGTGGGCGCGACGGTCCGGCCTTGCCGCGGCCGGCTGCGAAGGTTGTCACTCTGGCGGTTTAACGCCGAAGGTCACCATCAGCACCGAGCCCGCGGTCTTTGCGCCCGGTGACACGGTCACGGCAGAGGTCAATATTCAAGCCGTTAACGGCGGGCCCGCGGGTCTGTATTTTGCTGCGGATTTGGGCCGTTTCAGCAACATCGCGGGTCAGGGCACGACGCCGGTCTCCGATGCCGAGATCACGCATAGCGCACCGCGCGCCGCAACGGACGGCAACGTGACCTTTCAAGTTCGTTGGACAGCGCCGGCAACGCCGAATGGGGTCTATTTCGAAGCTTGGGTGCTGGCCAGCAATGGCAATGGTTCGACCAGTGGAGACGGCGCCGGACATGCCGAGATGCACGTGACGTTCGGTTGCACGGGCGAGCCGTATTTCATCGACCTCGACGGCGACGGCTTCGGCGACAGCGCCGGGGCTTCGCTCATCAAATGCGCGCCGACGCCCGGATTTTCAGTGAAGGGAGGGGACTGCAACGACGGCGACCGCGACATTTATCCAGGCGCGCCCGAGCGATGCAACGGCAAGGACGACAATTGCGATCAGCGTGTGGACGAGGGCTTGGCCGGCGGTTCACACACATTCTACCTGGATCAGGACGGTGACGGCTATGGGGGCGGCTCCGCGTCGATGACGGTCGTCGGTTGTCAGTCGCTGAGTGGCTACACACCGCTTTCGGGCGACTGCAACGATCGCGACGCCACGGTTCATCCGGGGGCGCCTGAAGTGTGCGATTTGGTCGACGACAATTGCGACGGTCGCATCGACGAGTTGGTGCGCCCGCGTTGCGGTGTCGGCTGGTGCCAGCGGCTCTCACCGACGTGCGATGCTTCCGCGTGCGTTCCCGGGCAGCCGGCGCCGGAGTCTTGCAACGGCGCGGACGATGATTGCGACGGTGTGGTTGATGACGCGCCCAATTTGTGCGGCCCCGGCTTTGCGTGTCACGCCGGTGTTTGCTCGACCGCGGATGGGGCGAGCACTGGCGGGGTGAACGCCGGAGGAACCAGCACCGGCGGGCAAAGCGCCGGTGGAACGAGCGCCGGTGGAGCGAGCGCCGGTGGAGCGAGCGCCGGTGGAACGAGCGCCGGGGGAACGAGCTCTGACGTAGCGGGCGGCGGGGTTCTGGACGCGGGAGGCGGTTCGATCATCGGCAGCCCTTTGCCGCCCTCCGGCTCGGCAGGGCTGAGCCAGGCTCGCTCTGCCGGCTGCAGCGTGAGTCGCGAGAAGCAGCGTGCACCACGTGCGCTCATTACGCTTCTGGCGTTCATGGTGCTGGTTCGCGCGGTCTGCGTTCGCCGGCGGCCGGCGGCGTCGAGTGAATCTCCACCATTGCCATGACGCCGTTCTTGCGCGCCCTGCGATTTGCGATCGTGGCTCCGCTCGCGAGCTGCGCCGGGCCAGACGAATCGAAGGTCGAGAGCGCGCCAGCACTGCTCGGCTCGCCGTTGAGCGCCGGCGCTGGCCACACGTGCGCGATCGCGGCCAGCGGCGAAGTCTGGTGCTGGGGCTCGAACCCCGACGGGCAGCTGGGCGATGGCAGCGAGAGCATTCTTCACGCCTTTCCGGAGAAGGTCGCTGGCTCATTGCAGGCGCAAATGCTCGCCTCGGGGAGTTATCACGCCTGCGCACTGCTTACGGGGGCCAGCGCAGCCTGCTGGGGCTGGAACGTCGCGGGTCAGGTTGGAAACGGAAATACGAGCAATCAGCTTTCACCCATCGGGGTGAGTGGTCTCGACTCGGTGACCCAGGTCGCGACCGGCAGCTATCACAGCTGTGCGTTGCTTGGAGACGGCTCGGCCCGCTGTTGGGGTCAAAACGATTTTGGGCAGGTCGGCGACGGTTCGCGACTCAACCGGCTCGAGCCCACCCCTGTATTCTCCCTGCCACCGAGCGCGGCGCTGTCCGCTTCGGGCCGACACAATTGCGCGCTCGGCTTGGATGGCAGCGTGCAATGTTGGGGCGGCAACGAATTCGGTGAGCTTGGCGACGGCGGCACCGCCACGCGCGAGTTGCCATTGCCCGCGCTGAACCTGCAGGGGGCGCGGGCCTTGGCGCTGGGCTTCAACCACAGCTGCGCGCTGCTGTCGGACAGGACCATCGCTTGCTGGGGCGCAAACCAACACGGGCAGCTCGGTAACGGCAGCACGCTCAACGCACGCGCTGCGGTATCGGTCCGCGGGTTGGTCGACGTGGTGGCGCTCGCCGCCGGCTACAACCACACCTGCGCGCTGGTCGCGGGAGGTTCGCTCTGGTGCTGGGGGTGGAACGCGGCGGGCCAGCTGGGAGACGGATCGCAAGAAGACAGGCAAGAGCCCGTTCGGGTTGACTCGCTGAGCGATGTTCGCGCGGTGACTGGAGGAGGCTTTCACACCTGCGCTACCAACGGTGGCGGCGAAGTTTTCTGCTGGGGCTCCAACGACTCGGGGCAGCTCGGGGACGGAACACAAACGGATCATTTTTCTCCCGTGCTGGTGCGAGGTTTTTCCGGGGCAGCGCCATTGGAAGGCGAGCGGTCGCCCTGACGTCACGTCGCGGCAGCGCTCCGCGCGAGTCAACCCACGCTCGGGACGAAACGATGAAACGACCTCTCTTTACGAACGCCAGGGTTTCGTTGGGCTTCGGCTTTGGCAGCAGCGTGTTGCTTCTGGCCGTCTTGTCCGGATGTACGGGATCCATCTCCGACGTCGGCGGAACACCGACCGCGAGTTCAGGCGGCGCGGCCCCCAGCGCGGGTGGATCCACCGCAGCCGGTAGCGCGACCACGGCGCAAGGTGGCAACGCCCCGCCCAACACTGGCAGCGGCGGAACGCCGCCGGGTTCGGTGTCCGGCTCGGGCGGTTCGACCGGCGGTGTTTCAAGCAACGGCAATGGTGGGAGCGCCACCCCTCCGGCGAGCGGCGGCAGCGGGCCAGTGGATCCGGGCATGGTCTCGAACCCGACGGCCCAGGGCGATCCAACCGCTGCGGGCTCTCTGCCGCTACGCTACCTGACTTCGCGCGAATACTTGAACACCGTCAAGGATCTGGTGGGCGACACCAGCTTGAAAGAAGAAGACGTGCCCACCGAGACCACCGATCCGGTGTTCTCGTTCTTCCCCTTTCGAATGCCGGGGACCGTGGGCACGGTGGAAGCGGAGCTGCTGCAGTCGGCGGCGGAGCAGGTGGTTGGCAATCTCACCGCGAACATCAACGCGATTTTGCCCTGCCAGCCCGCGAACGCCGGCGCGGAAGCGGGTTGCGCGACTCAGTTCATCAACACCTTCGGTACCAAAGCCTACCGTCGACCGCTCGAAGCGGCCGAAGTCACCGCGCTGACCGCTCTCTATCAAAAGGCGCGCAGCGCCCCGCTGAGTCTCGATTTCAAGGGCGCAGTGGGCTTGCTGGTCGAAGCGATGCTGCAGTCCTCGGGCTTCTTTTACCATTGGGAGAAGGACTTGGGCGCGGTCCAGCGCGATGCGAACGGTAAGGTCCAGCTTGGCCCCTATCAACTCGCGAGCCGCCTTTCGTACTTCTTGTATGGCTCGATGCCCGACACGGCGCTGTTCAGCGCAGCCGCCAGCGGGCAATTGGCGAGCGACGCTCAGATCGATACGCAGGCGCGCCGCATGCTGGCGGACGCCCGTGCGCGCGGGATGGTCGGCGACTTCATCACCGATCTATTGGATCTCGATCTGATCGGCAATCGGCCCAAGGACGCCAGCGTGTACGCGATGTTCAACGAGTCGCTGCAGGCCGCCATTCGCAGCGAGACCGAGGCCTTCACCACCAACATCGTGTTCGGCTCCGGCAAGTTCGACGACTTGATGACCTCGACCGCGACGTCGTTGAATCAGCCGCTTTCGGCTCTCTACGGGGTCAGCGGAGTGAGCGGTGCGAACTTCAGCTCGGCCATGCTGAACGCTTCGCAGCGCGGTGGGTTGCTTACTTTGGCCGGGTTCTTGGCCAGCACCGGCGCGTCCAACGGCTCCGACCCGCCGCGCCGCGGTAAAGTCGTGTTCACACGCTTTTTATGCACCGATCTGCCGCCGCCTCCACCCGTGGTGCCCGCGGTGGGCGAGCCGCAGCCGGGTGTCAGCACGCGCCAGCGCTTCGAGCTGCACGATCAGAACCCATGCACCGGTGCCTGCCACAAGATCCTGGACGGGCTCGGCTTCGCTTTCGAAAACTACGACGGCATTGGTGCCTATCGCGCGAACGACAGCGGCGCGCCCGTGAATGCCAGCGTCTCGTTCGCGCTCGATGGCGGCGCCGAGGTTAGCTATCAGAATGCGCTCGAGCTAGGCCGAGGGCTCGCGGCCAGCAGCAAGGCGAAGGCTTGCATGACCACTCAGTGGTTACGTTATGCTTTGAGACGCCCGGAATCTTCGGATGATCTCGCCTCGCTGCAGGCAGCGAACGCAGCGTTCACGAGCTCCGGTAACAACATTCGCGAGCTGATCGTCGCGCTCGCCAAGTCTCGCACGTTCCGCTTCCGCACGCCGGCCGCAGGTGAGGTTCTGTGATGAAAAATAGCCGATTCTCTCGAAGGTCGTTGCTGCAAGCCGCGGGGCTCGGCGTGGGGTTCTTGCCGCTCCTCGATGCAGATTTTGCTGCCGGGCAAAGCGCGGCTTTCCCGAAACGACTGATCACGGTGACCTGGACCAACGGCGTCGTTCCAAGCTCATTTTATCCGGCCGCGGGCGCGCTGACCGGAGCGTTGCCAGCGTTGCTGGCGCCGCTCGACGCCTACAAGTCGAAGATGCTGATGTTCCGGCTGGGCAACAAGACGTCTAGCCCCTTCGACGTCAAGGTGATGGTGGACGCCAATCAAGAGTACAACGGTCATCAGTCTTATCCGGCCCTCCTGACCGGCACTTGGAAGAGCGGGACCGCTTCGAACGGTCCTTCGATTGATACGCTGATCGCCGCGGATCTGGTCAGCAAGGGTGCTCACAAGTCGCCGCAGCTGAACCTGGGCGCCCGCCCCTATTCGAGCTCCACCAGCTGGAAATCGGCAGGAACCAAGAATACCGCTGTCACCGATCCCTGGAAGATCGCGAGCAGCCTGTTCGCCGGCGTGCCGACCACTCCGGGTAGCACCGCGCCACCGCCAACCAACACCAGCGGCGCGAGCGCCGACGCACTGCGTCTGCGCCGAGCCAGCGTGCTCGATTTCGTTGCTCAAGATTTGCAGCGCTTTTCCGGCAAATTAGGCACCGAGGATCGCGCCAAGGTGCAACACCACCTCGAGGCTATTCGCGACCTGGAGACCAAGCTGGGTGCAAGCACGCCGAGCACCGGCGGCAGCAGCAGTGGTGGTGGCGGAGCCAGTGTGGGCGCGGGCTGCGCGCAGCCCGCGCTGGCCGCGAAACCGAGCAGTTTGACCGCAAACGCCAACTACCCCGCGCTGGTCGACGCGGTGTTCGGGGTCGCGGGCGCGGCAGCCAAGTGTGATCTTGCTCGTTGCATCACTATCGATCTGATCGACGACGGCGGCGGCAACAGCCTCACCTTCCCGTGGCTCAGCCTGGCCAGCCCGGACTACCACGCCATCGCGCACTTGGGCTCGAGTGGCTACGCGAACAAGACCAAGATCGACACCTGGTTTTTCGAGCGCTTAGCTGGGTTGGTGAAGGATTTGGCGAGCGCGCCCGAAGGCAATGGCAGCGTGCTCGACAACACCTGCATCCTGGTCTGTAACGACATGAACGAAGGCTCCAACCATTGGGTGAAGAGCATTCCGTATTTCATCATCGGCGGCTGCGGAGGCTTCTTCAAGCAAGGCCAAGCACTCAGCTTGCCCAGCGCGGTGCCCAACAACCAGCTGCTCACCAGCGTTTGCCATGCCATGGGGCTGCAAATCGCCACCGTCGGCGCCAACTACAGCGGCGACCTCGACTCGGTCCTGAAAGCCTAGAGCTTCCGGTTCGTCCGAAAAACTTGAGCCGCGAAATCGCGGTCCGGGAACGTCTGAGGGAGAGGTTTCCCCGAAGCCCACGCCTGGGCGGGAGCCGTTTTCTCCTCGGAGGAAGAAATGCATTCTTGCGCGCGCTCCCGCCGCTTCGGCTGCGCAGTTCTCGCTTTGTTCCTGCCCGCGTTCGGTTGCACCGGCGCCATCTCCGACCCTAGCGAGCACGGCTCCACATCGGGTACGTCTGGCTCGGCAACCAGCGGAGCGGCTCCGGGCAGTGGATCCACTCCGGGCTCGAGCACCGGCGCAACCCCGAGCAGCGGCGCCAGCGCGGGTAGCGCTGCAGGTTCGACTCCCGGCGCTGGCGGGAGTAGCGGGTCGTCCACCACGCCCGGCTCCTCCGGGTCGCCGAATGCGGGTGGCAGCGCGACCGGCACTGGCGGCGCCAGCTCGGCCACCGGTGGGGCAGCCGGCAAGGCGGTCGATCCCGCGGCCACCACCTGTGCAACGAGTAATGGTGCGCTCAACGCGGGCCTCACCCCGGCGCGACGCCTGGCGCGTCACGAATTCAACAACACCGTGCGGGATCTGCTGGGCGCCACCGGCACGCCCGCCGACGCGCTCGCCGACGACGAACAAGTGGGGCCGTTCTACAGCAACGCGATTGCGCCGATTGACGAGCTGCTCGTGCAGCAACACGCCGAGGTGGCCGCGTCGCTCGCGCTGGCCGCGAAAGCGCGCATGAAGACGCTGAGCCCGTGCGACCTCGCGGCCGAGACCGGCACGGCGACCACCTGTGCCACGCGCTTCGTGACCGCGTTCGGACAGCGCACCTACCGCCGTCCGCTGACTCAAGCCGAAATTACGAAGTACGTCAGCCTGTACAGCCTGGGGCGCCAAGCTGCAGAGGGCGCTGCGAATGGCTTCCGTCTGGTCGTGGAGGCCATGCTGCAGTCGCCTTACTTCCTCTATCACCACGACGTCGGGGCCAAGGGAACCGCGCAGTCGGGCACGGTGCCGGTCACCGCTTGGGAGCTCGCTTCGCGCCTATCGTATTTTCTGTGGAACTCGATGCCCGACGACGCGCTGTTTGCGCTCGCGAGCAACGGCACCTTGACTCAAGAAGCGACCATCAGCGCACAGGTGACACGTCTGCTCGCCGATCCGCGCGCGGCGGGGACCATCGCCATGTTTCACCAACAATGGCTCGGCCTGGGTGATCTGCCCGCGCAGCCAAAGGACGCTACCCTCTACGCGCAGTTCACGCCCGCGCTGGGGCAAGCCATGCTGAACGAGACAGGTCGTTTCACCGACGCCGTGATTCGTGGGGGTGACGGCTTGCTCAAGACCCTGCTCACCTCCAACATGGCCTATCCCGAGGGCGCGCTGTTCGGCGTGTACGGTGTTAGCCAACCAGCGGGCTACCAGCTCGGCACACCGGTTGCGCTCGACGCCACCAAGCGAGCGGGTCTCTTGACTCAAGCGGCGTTCCTGAGCCGTTGGGCGCACGCCAATCAGACTTCCCCCGTGCACCGCGGCAAGCTGATCCGCCTGAATGTGCTGTGCGGCACGGTGCCGCCCCCACCCGAAAACGCGAACACCACACCGCCGCCGCCGAGCCCCGCTACCTCGACGCGCCAGCGCTTCGCTCAGCACGTAGCCGATCCGACCTGCGCGGGCTGCCATCAGCTCATGGATCCGATCGGTCTCGGCTTCGAAAACTACGATTCGATCGGCGCGTACCGCACCGTGGACGGCCTTGGCCCGGTCGATGCGACCGGCAACATCGTCGCAGCCGCGAGTGACTTGAACGGCGCATTCAACGGCGCGGTCGAACTGGCCAACAAGCTCGCTCAGTCCTCCGACGTCGAGAATTGCTTCGCCAACCAGTGGTTTCGCTTTTCGCTCGGCCGCATGGAGAGCGAAAACGACGCTTGCTCGATCTCGAACATCCACGAAGCGTTTCGCGCGTCCGGCGGCAACATCCGCGACTTGTTGGCGCGCATCGCGCTGAGCCCATCGTTTCGAAACGTCCGCCTCAGCCCCGGCGGCTAGCCGTTTTGCCGACGAGGAGATTCAGAGACCATGCATCCTAGCTCGCGACTTTTCCTGTCTCGTCGACACCTACTTCAGGCGCTGGGCCTCGGCGCCGCGGCAGGTCCGCTGCTTCCGCTGCTGAACGCGGACGCTCAGACCGCGACTCGCCCCAAGCGCCTGCTCCTGCTCTACACGCCCGACGGCGCGCCGGCGCTGAACTACAACACCACCGTCGACTGGAAACCCGCAGGGAGCGAGACCGACTTCACGCTGCCGTTCATTCATGCACCGCTCGAGCCGTTCAAATCGAAGCTGGTCGTTCCCTGGGGCCTCACTCTCACCGCTGGGGGCGCGGGTGAAGCGCATGCTTTCGGCATGGCCGGCTTGTGGACGGCGACCACCTTGCCGGGCCCGAGCGCGGGCGTCAGCTTCGACGGCGGCAATGGCCACCTGACGGGCTGGGGCGGAGCGGCGTCGATCGATCAGCTGATTGCCAACGCGTTCGGCCCCAACATGCCGTACCAGCGCGCGGCGAACGATCCGAGCCCGGAGACCCGCTATCGCTCGATCGCGCTCGGCGTGCAGTGTCAGGGGCCCAACACCCTGAACCGCATGACCTATACGGCGGCAAACGCCCCCATCAATCCGGAGGTCAACCCAAAGGCCGCGTTCGATCGCATCTTTGCTGGCGTCACCCCGAGCAGCGGTGGCGGCAGCGCGCCCACGACCGAAGACCCTGCGGTCACTCAAAAACGCAACGAACAGAAGGCCCTGGTCGACCTGGTCAAGGGTGACTTGCAGAGCATTCGCCAGCGAGTGGGCGCAGCGGACTACCAGAAAATCGACGCACATCTGGAAGGCCTGCTCGCGCTCGAGCGCCGCATTACGCCGCCCACCGGCACTGGCAGCACACCGGTGGCCGCCTGCACGCTCGGCACCGCGCCCGCTTCGAACTCGAACTTTCCCACGCAAATCGCGCAAATGATGGACATCGTTGCGCACGCTTTCGCCTGTGACGTGACGCGCGTGATGACCTTACAGCTGAGCTACGCCTTCAGCCACGTGCTGCACACCTGGCTCGGACACACCAGCGACCATCACAACATGTCGCACGACGGAACCGATCGCCGGACCGAGCTGCAAGCCATCGACAACTGGTACTGCAAGCAAGTCGCCACGCTGCTGCAACAGCTCGACAGCGTGAACGAGGGCAACGGCACCCTGCTCGACAATACGCTCATCGTGTGGGGTCGCGAGCTCGGTAGCACCGCGCATCGTATGGACCGCTCACCGCTGCTGCTCATCGGCAAAGCCGGCGGGGCGCTCAAGACCGGACGCTTTCTCAACTACGACAAGCAAGAACACGTCAAGCTGCTGGTATCGGTCGCTCAACTCATGGGGCTTTCCACCACCAGCATCGGTAACCGAGTCATGAATTCGGGTCCGCTGAGCGGCTTGGTTTGAGCCAGTCGGGTTGATTCGGGCTAGGCGGTAGCGCGGCGTGCGAGCGTTGGGCGCAAGGCGGCTCGCGCGGGGGCGTTTCCGCGCGGCGCAGGCGCGGCTGCTTTGAGGGATTTTGACGGGCGCGAGACCTTGGGTCGTGGTGCGACGCCGAGCGCGCCCGTATCAGTGAGGCGCCACCAAGAAAACGGATTCAGCTTCCAAATGCGCCACCGCGTTGGTGCGCACGCGGCGAACGAATCAGCGCGCCGGGCAAGCCACGCGGCTCTCGGTGCTCACCGCGATGTCGTCGATCCAGATGCGCTGAGCGTTTGGTGAGCGCTCGGCGATGTACTCGCCGATGCGGAGCTCGGCGAAGGTGGGCGCGGTCCAGGTCTGAGTGGGGTTTTGCAAACAACCGTCGCCGGTACCGTCGACTTGGCGTGACAGCGTGCCGTCGATGTAAAACTGCATCTGGTTCGCGGCGCCGTCGAAGCTCCATTCCCAGCACATCCAGGTCTTGAGCGGGATCACCTTGCCCGGCTTCGGTCGGGCCCAGCAGTCAGACGCCGAGCCGGCGTAATAGTTCAGCAGGATCTCGCCGTGTTGCTCGCCGACGTTGTATTGCGGCGTGCCGCCGCCGGTCGCTGCGCCGCGAATGATGTCGGTGTGACCGTCGGCGACGGTGTCGAAGTAGACCATGAGTCTGCCCCAAAAGCGCTTGTTGGGCAGAGGGAAGAGCGGCGCACCCTTGCGAATGAGCGCGCCGCCGTATTGCTGCGCGGGGACGTCGATTTGCAGGGATTTGGTGCCGTTGGCCGGCTTCATGCCGGTGATCGCGAGCGTTCCGCCCGAGGGAGAGTTGGTCCAGCCGTCGAGATTACCGTCCTCGAAGTCTTCGCAGAAGAGCGCGTTCGCCGGGCAGAGCATCCCCGTCGACCCAGCGCTGGCTCCGGCAGCGCCTGCCGATCCTTTGCCGCCAGTTCCACCAGTTGCGCCGCCCGCGCCGCCAGTATTTCCGCTTAGCCCGCCCGTGACCGAGCTCGCGCCGGCTGCGCCCCCGGCTGCGCTGCCCGCGATGCCGTTGCCTCCGCTGCTCGTACCGCCTGTGGCGCTGCCGCCGGTCACAGGTGCAGTCCCGCCATTTCCGCTCCCGCCGGTTGTCGAAGGGGCGCCGCCGGTGCTGGCTGCGGTACCACCGGTCGCAATGCCTCCGGTCGCGATGCCTCCGGTCGCGATGCCTCCGGTGGTGGCGCCTCCACTCGCCGGGGGGTTACCGCCGGTGGACGTCGTGAACCCTCCGGCCGAGCTTCCGCCCTGCGCTGGTGCCGAGCTTGGGTCGGTCGAACACGCTGTTAGCGCTGCGCCAAGCGCGGTGGCCGCTGCAAATGAAAACCGCAGGGAGGGGCGGCACGGGAGTTTTTTCATGGTGGAAGCCGGTCTGGATTGAGCCGCATTTAGCAGAAGCGCTGGTTTTAGCGCGCCTCCGTAGTTCCCACTCGCCCTCGTGGCGGCTCATTGTTGCGCATGGCTCTGCGCTCGACTGTCTCGAACTGGCACGCCTGGGCCCACGAGTTCGATCATAGGTTCCCGGAGGCGATTGTCGCGGCTCATCTTTCTCTTCACGTCTTTGCCGGTCACTCAGGGTGAGTTCCGAAGGCGCGCGCGGCGATTGGGCTGTGCTAGTGATATCGACTCGCTCGTCGGTCGACACCGGCAGACGCGAAAACTTGAGCTGCAGTGTTGCGCCGCGGGAACTACTCCGGTGACCTCTTCGTCTTCCATGACCCATTCGCGACGTGCTGCACCTTCTGCAGTCACGGTCCTGCCGCTCTCTTTCGCGGGGGATGATGCCGCTCTGGTTGCGGCAATTCGCGAAGGTCGGCCTGGCGCGAAGGCCGAGTTCTTCAACCGCTACGCGAACCAGGTGGAACGCTTGGTGACGCACGTCATTGGCTTCGATCCGGAGCTCGCGGACATCTTGCAGGAGACTTACACGATCGCGTTTGCCTCGATTCATTCGCTGAAGCAAGGCTCGGCGCTGAAGCCCTGGCTGTTCGGAATCGCGACGCGCACGGCTCGCAAGCTGCTACGAACGCGCTCGCGCCGCCGTTGGCTGCGCTACTTCATCGATGAGGAAGACGAGGCGCGACACGAGCCGTTGATCGGCCCTACGGACACCGAGGCGGTGCACACGTTGCGCGCGGTGTACGCCATCCTCGCTCGACTTTCAGTCGACGAGCGGGTCGCCTTCTCGCTTCGCTTCGTGGAAGGCATGGAGCTCGAGGAGGTGGCCGCAACGTCCGGAGTGTCGCTGGCCACGACCAAGCGTCGGCTTCGCCGGGCTCAGGATCGCTTTCTGCGAGCCGCGCGCAAGGACGCGATGCTGGTCGAACGGCTCGAACGGGGGGGGCGATGGCCAAGGACGAGGTAGATCTGCAGCGGTTGGGAGCCGAAGTGGCTCGCGGCTTCGACCATTTCGTGTCCGAGCGTGCGAGCGCGGTGCAACAGGCGCGTTGGGACTTCATGGCCAACGCCCCCCGCAGCGCACGAGCGCCTTTGCTCTTGCGCCCAAGCGTGGCGTTCGGCGCGCTCGCGTTGGTCGTGGTGCTATCGGTGGGGCTCTTTTGGGGCGTTCATGCGCGCGTTCGACCTTTGACCTTCAAGGTCGATGGCGCGGACGGCGCCGTTCAGTCCTGGCTCGCAGCACAAAGCGCGCGTCCGGTTCAGCTCGAGTTTTCGGATGGTAGCGCGTTTCGACTTGCGCAGTCCGCGCGCGCGCGTGTGGTCGCCGTGGCGCGCGACGGCGCGCAGCTCTCGCTCGAGAGTGGCTCGCTCCACGCCGAGGTGGTGCATACCGGAAGCAGCCATTGGGAGCTCATCTCCGGCCCTCTCACCGTGCGGGTGACCGGGACTCGCTTCGACCTGAGCTGGAACCCGGTCTCGCAGCTCTTCTCGATTCACGTGCTCGAAGGGAGCGTGGTGGTTTCCGGAGGTCCTACCGGGCTTGAACGCCCGGTGCGCGGCGGAGAGAGGTTGCTCGTTTCCATTCCCGAGCAACGCTTCGAGCTCACACGCCGAGCACTCGAACCGAGTCTCGAAAGCGCTCACGTCGCCGAGGCTGACGGCTCTCCAGCTCTGCCCCCGCCGGTTCCGCCGGTCGACGATTGGGGGAGCGCACGGCCGTCGCGAGTAGCCCCCGAGCCTGCCGCGCCGCCCGCGAAAAAGGCCGAGCGGAGTGGCTGGCGGGAACTTGCCGCACGGGGCGCGCTGCGTGAAGCGTTCGCCGCCGCCGAGGCCGACGGTTTCAATCAGGCTTGCCTTTCTGCCAGTGCAGCCGAGTTGCTCTTGCTCGGCGACGCGGCTCGTCTCGCGGGTCGCCCGGAGCGGGTGAACGAGGCGCTGCTCTCGTTGCGTCAGCGTTACCCTAGCGACTCACGGCGCGCGGCCGCAGCATTCATGCTCGGTAAAGTGGCCTTCGATCAGCGGCGTGCGTACGCTCAGGCCGCATCCTGGTTTGCGACCTGCATTCGCGAGCAGCCTGCGGGCTCCCTGGCCCGCGAAGCATCGGGGCGTTTGATCGAGGCACTGCAAGCCGCGGGCGACCTCGCGGGCGCCCGCAAAGCTGCGGAGGCGTACTTGATTCGCTATCCACGGGGGCCACATGCGCCTCTTGCGCAGTCGCTGCGCCCGTGACCTCGTGAACTACCGAGCGTTCCGCGCGCTCGCGTGTTCGACCACGGTTTCTGGACTGGTTGGTCATTTGCTTCGGGCCGTACTCTCGAGCGCGCTACTCCTCTCGCCGACGCGGCTATGTCGCGCAGAAGAATTGCGAAAGCCGCTGGTCGTGATCGTCGACTCGGAAGACAGCGCGATGACGCGTCGCCTTCGCCAGGAGCTCGAAGCGCTCGGGTTTCTCGTGCAATCGCGGAGCGACATGCCGGCGGCCGTCGATCGAGAGCTCGGTCCTACGCGGGCGGTCGCGGTCATCGAAATCAAAGCCGCCCGTCCTGGTTCCGTTTCATTATCGATGGTCGATCCGCAAACTGCG
The DNA here is from genome assembly GCA_035549735.1 of Polyangiaceae bacterium. Classification (GTDB taxonomy): domain Bacteria; phylum Myxococcota_A; class Polyangia; order Polyangiales; family Polyangiaceae; genus PMG-095. The sequence goes on from DASZQI010000012.1 coordinate 267,631, forward strand.
CAGGTCGTGCGACAGGCTTTGCCCATCGAAGCCGCGCAGGATCCCAACGCAGCCGAGCTGGTCGCGACGCGCACCGTCGAGCTGCTGCGCGCGGCGCGGCTCGATGTGCATGCGGGCAGCGATCCGGTCACGAAACCCAACCAGACTGCGGAGCCCGTTGTCGAGCGCTCGCCCTCGATTCCGCCGGTGACCAGGCCGGAGGAGCGCGCGCCGGCGAGCGCTCAGTTGCTCGTGGGGGCCGGAATGGGTCTTTCGTTTGCGCCGGAGTGGACTTGGGGTTCGGACGTGACCGTGGGCGCGGCCTGGCTCGCGCCGTCCGCGCTCGGCCTGGTCGCAGAGCTGGCGCTGCCGGTGACGCCGGCGCGTTTTGAGGGTTCGGACGGCGATATCGACGCTTTTTGCAGTCGTTATCGACTCGGTGTGCTCTATCAGGCGTTTCGGGAACGTCCGTTCGGGTTGCGTATCGCTGCGGGCGCAGAGCTCGAGCAACTTTCGTTTCGGGGACGTGCCGAGGCTCCTTACGTGAACGTGGAGTCGCATCTGCTGGCTTGGGCTCCCTGGCTGCGCGTCGCCGGCAATTGGCGCGCGACGCGTTCGTTGCGCGTCGTCACTGCCGTAACGTCGGACTTTACCTTGCCGCGCACCGTCGTGAACTTTGGCGGGCGCGAGGTCAGTCATTGGGGGCGGCCCGGCTTCAGCGCGACGGTTGGGGCGGAATGGAGCTTTCCATGACCATGGTTCGAGCGAGAGCGGTCGCGTTGCTCACCGTCATCACGTCTTCGCTCGTGCTTGGCGCTTGCGACACTCAATTCGCGGATCCGGTGCTGTTGCCCACGGAAACCGCGGATCCGTGCGCAAAATGGTCCACCGCCGCCGAGTGTTCGGCTGACAGCGCCAACGCCTGCAGCTTGCAGCCGAACCCGAGCGGCTGCCTGGCGAGCGACCCGAGCTGCGCGGTCGGAGAGTGCCGGAGCGGCGACCCATTCGTGCGACGTTCGGGCTCGGTGCTGTCTTTGCATGGCAAACCATATCGTTTTGCGGGCACCAACGCCTGGGGAGTGGCTTGGTCGCCAGACTGCCGGTTCGACTCGTTCGATTCGCCCGAAGCCGCGATCGAGAAGACCTTCGACGACCTCGCAAGCATGCGAGCGGGCGTGCTGAGGCTTTGGGCTTATCAGAGCTATGCCGGCGCGAGCGGGGTCGACTATGCGAATTTCGACCTCGTGGTCAGGCACGCTCGTCGCGCTGGGGTGCGCTTGATCTTCGTGCTCGAGAGCATGTGGTCGAGCTGCACGCGAGGAGGCCAGAAGGACGACGCCTGGTTCCGTAGCGGATTTTCGGCTCCATACGGTGGCTATGCGCTTTCATTCCCGGATTACGCACGCGGCTTAGTTCAGCATTTTCGCAACGAGCCGACCGTGCTCGCCTGGGAGATCATGCATGAGGCGGGCGGCACGGACGTGGCCGCGCTCGACGGCTTCGTGGACCAAATGAGCACGCTCATTCGCATCAATGACGCCAATCACCTGATTTCGATCGGTATGAACAACGGCAGCTCGGACGCGACCAGTTTCGAGGGAACTCCCTCGAACTACGCCGTTTTGCATGCCCACCCCACGGTCGACTTGCTCGACGTTCACGATTTCGGCAATCCGGATCTGGCCACCACCGACAGCGAAACGAGCGCACGCGCCGTTGCACAATCGTTGGGCAAACCCATCTTTGTCGGCGCTGCGGCGGTCGAGCTCAGCGACACCTCCGCGAGCGCGTTCACTCAGCGTGCGAACCGCGTCGCGGCCAAACTCGAAGCGGCTTATCAAGCGGGGTTCGTTGGCGCGCTCGCCTATGAATATTACCCGGGCTGGTCGGTGCCGGGCACTCCCTTCGATGCTCGGCCGGAAGAGCCGCTCGCGGGCCCGAGCGGTGTGCTCGCCCGTAGCGCCTTGCGTTTTGCGGGTCCTTGAGCAGCAGTCCGCCGCGGCGCTCGCCGGCGTAGGAAGAGTGAGCCGCTTCGAGAGCGCTCGGGAACTGATCGGGACCTGGTGTCACCCGCCGGGGTCGTGAAGGAAGCGCTCATGATTCAAGCCTCCAGGTTTGCCCTGGCAATTTCAATTTCGACCGTCGCCCTCGTGGGGTGCAGTGGGGACACTGGCTCAGACGACGGGCTCTCATGGACCGGCGGAACACAGGGCGGCCCGTCGGGAGGGTCGACTAGCGGTGGCACTGGGGGCCTAACCACGGGCGGGATGGCAAACACCGGCGGGGCGCCTGCCACAGGCGGTACGAACTCCACCGGCGGCTTCAGTTCCGGCGGGCTGGCTTCGACTGGGGGTCTCTCGGCAACCGGTGGCAGCAACACCGGCGGCAGTAATACCAGTGGTGGGTTCGCTACGGGCGGCGCCCCACTAACTGGCGGCGCAGCCAGCGGCGGGTCGACGAGCGGAACGGGTGGAACCGCCACGGGTGGCAGCGCTTCCGGTGGCAAATCTGGCGGCGGTTCGGGCGCAGGCGGGCAGCCTCGGGGCGGCGCGTCTTCGGGCGGCGCTAGCAGCGGTGGCTCGGCTTCGGGCGGCACAGCCAGCGGCGGCGTGAGCAGCGGCGGCACAGCCAGCGGCGGCGTGAGCAGCGGCGGGAAGGCGACCGGTGGCGCTACGACCGGCGGAACCAACTCCGGAGGCGCGACCTCGTGCGGCGTGCAACCGGTAAACCCGAACTCGATCCCCGCGGTGCGCAATGTGCTTTGCTACCTCTATCAAATCAAGGGGCAAAGCACGCTTTCCGGCGTGCAGGACTGTAGCTGGAGCCCCGTCTCCGACGTTACCTACGTGAACCAAAAGACAGGCAAGTACCCCGCCATCGTTGGCGGCGATTTCCTGTACACCGACGCAGTGCGTTCGGCGACCGCGTCGTGGAACGCGGGCGGCCTTTCGATGATTCGCTACCACATGGGTCGCCCGGAAGACGCGGACAGCTACGAGTCCTCGATGGGCACGACCGATCTCGCGGCAACGCTGACGCCCGGTACGAGCCGCTACAACGGTCTGATGGCCAAGTTCGATCACGCTGCGGAGCAGCTCAAACAGCTGCAAAACGCGGGCGTGGTCGTGCTTTGGGCGCCGTTTCACGAGACCCAACCGAATGGTTGGTTTTGGTGGAGCAAAGGCACGGCTGCGCAATTCAAACAGCTGTGGAAGTTGATGTATGACAACTTCACGGCGCGCGGAGTGAACAACGTCATCTGGCTGATGCCCTACAGCGGCAGCCCCTCCGCGTCGTACTATCCGGGCAAATCCATGGTCGATATCTCCGGTTCGGATACCTACGGAGATAGCCAGCCGTTTGCTGGCAACTACCGCAATTCGGTGACTGCCGTAGGCAGCGACACTCTGCCGCTTGCGCTTCACGAGACCGGCTACGTTCCGAACCCCACCGACATGTTCAACAACAACCAGGCCCCCTGGGTTTTGTTCAGCGTCTGGTGCAACGATTGGCTGCAGGCCACCGCCAAGAACTCGGACGCCGAGCTCCGCCAAGCGTTCGTGAACACGCGAACGCTCAATCGCGGACAATTACCGCGCTTCTGAGGGAGCGGCGGTCCTTGTCCGATTCTCGATTCGGTAAGGCTGCGGTGCTCGGAGTCGGGCTCGGACTCGTCGCGATCGTCATCAGCGTTTCGCGCGAAGAGCCGCTGCCCCGCGCGGTGTCGGGTGTGAAGCCTTCGAGCTCGAACGTCGAGCTGAGCCCCAGCCCGGTCGAAGATCGCGTATCTCCGGTCGAAGCACGTCCGCCAAATCCAGCAGCCACCGAGCGCGCGACGATCTCGGTGGTCAGCGCGCAGCCCAAACCGCCAGAGGCCGAGCAGAACACCGAAGCTCATGTCATGGCAAAGCTCCGCGAGCTCCAAGGGTCGGATCCTTTGCTGTCGCTGACTCTCGCTCGTGAAGCCAATCAACGTTTCCCCGATAGTCCCGACGCCCCCGAGCGCGCCTGGTTCGAAGCCCGGGCGCTCGTCGACCTACAGCGCTTCGCCGAGGCCCAGCAGCTAGCCAGAGACATGGGCGACCGTTATCCGAGAACGTCTTGGACCGACGACGTTCAACGGCATCTGCTCACGCACCCCTTAGGTCTACCGCCCGCCCAGTAGCCGCCGACTCACTTGTATTTCATCGTGAACGGCTGTTTCGTGGCGCCGCACACCACGGCGATGTCGAGCATGCAGTCGCGCAGCGCCTGAGCCTGGGTGCAGCCGTTTTGCACGCACGTGGTGCCGCCGGTGTTCGGATCCGTGCACCATTGCACGGCCGCGCAATAGTCGCAGTCGTCCGCGCTCGGACAGCCACTGGTGTCCGTCCACGCGCCCCACGTGCACATGTTGTTGCAGCTCCTCGATTGAGCTTTCGTCGTGCACGTCTCGCAGTCCACGTTTCTGGTCTGCGCAGCGGCGCCCGGCTCACACTCGGGGACCACGCTGCACGCACCGAAAGCGCTCCACGTGCCCCACGTACAGTTCGCGTCGCATTTCCGTGTCTGAGTTTGGGTCCCGCGACTACACGCGCAGGGCTGACTCTTGACGTCCATGCTGCCCGGCGTGCATTCGCCGCAGCCGCCCGCCCCCGCGGCCCCCGCGGCCCCTGCGGCCCCCGCGGCTCCGCCGTTAGTCGCGCCAGCGCCGGGGGCGCCACTACTGCTCGCCCCTCCGCCACCGTCGCCCGCGCCGGCCGTTCCGCCATCGCCGCCGCTCACGTTGGCGCCGCCGGTCGCTCCGGCGCTGCCACCCGCTTCGGCTCCGCCGGTCGGACCCGAACCGCCGCGCCCGCCCTCGGGCGTGCCAGCGCTACCACCGCGATCGGTGCGGCCCGCGCCACCGCCGGTGTGTTCGTCCAGGCTCCTGGGGTCATTTTCGAGCAAGCCGTTGCAGCCCAGCGCCAGGATCAGCGCCGCGCCGCTACGTTGAAGACGGCGACTGCGCGGCAAACGATGCCTTTCGGTGATCACTGGTACTTCCCGGCTACTTGGAGTGCCGATTCAGCCCGACCTTCGCGCGAACCTTACCTGGAAGCATTGACGATTCCAGCCGGGCGCCAGGTCGATAGTTGAGTGTTCGTAGGGCGAGTTGGCACATGGTTTGCCGGACGGCGCGGGGCGTTCAAAGCGCCGTGTCACGCTGCCCCGGCCCACGCGTTCTAGGCGCGTGGACATCAAACGAAACTTCTTGCCGAGGTTCGGCGCGTGCTGCGCCCTGGCGCGAGGGCGGCGTTCGTCGTGTGGGGCACGCGTCACCAACCGCTTTCCGAGCACACTCTCGGCGCGCTGAGCGAAGCCTCGTCCGCCGAGGCGGACGAGCTCGCCGCTACGATTGAAGACGCGCCCGGCCCCTTCCGCTTCGAACGCCCGGGTTGTCTCAGCGCCGCGCTCGAGCGCGCAGGGTTTCGCGACATCAGCGAAGAGACGCGGCGCGTGCGCTGGCCGTTCCCCGGCTCGGCCGAGCAATACGGGCAGATGTTCAGCGCACTTGCGGGACCTCGGCTGAGCGCCGGGCTCGCTGCGCTCGAAACAACGGCTCGAGCCGAGCTGGTTCTGCGGGTCCTTCGCGGGCTCGCTGAGCAGCAGAGCCCAGCCGGCATCGATCCCGGCGCGGTATTGATCGGGGCACGGGGCGCGCGCTGAAAGGGGTCGCGCGCGAAGCGATCTTTGCTATGACCGAGCACCGTGCGAATCGCGACTTGGAACGTCAATTCTCTCAAAGCGCGCTTGGAGAAAGTCTCGTGGTGGCTATCACGTGCGCAGCCCGACGTGCTCCTGCTGCAAGAGACCAAGCTGACCGACGAGGCCGTACCGACCGACGAATTTTCACGCCAAGGCTACGAGCTCGCGCACCACGGCGAAGGCCGCTGGAACGGCGTGGCCATCGCCAGCCGTGTGGGAATTCGCGACGTCATCTGCAATTTCGGCGAGCCCCTGAAGCGCGCAAAGACGCCTGACGTCGGTGACGACGAGCCGCTCGCCGAGGCGCGCATGATCTCGGCGCGTTGTGGCGACGTACGGGTCACCAGCATCTACGCCCCGAACGGGCGCTCGCTCGGGTCGCCTTTCTACCAAGCCAAGCTGGTTTGGTTTGGGCGCCTCAAGCGCTGGCTCGAGGAGACGCAAAAGCCCAACCAGGCCCTGGTGGTGGGCGGTGACTTCAACGTGGCGCCGAGCGACGCGGACGTCTGGGACGCCGCGGCGTGCCACGGCGGAACGCACGTTTCGCCCCAAGAACGCGCGGCCTTTTCCGAGCTCCTCGCGTGGGGTCTGGTCGACGCTTACCGCGGAAAGCACCCCGAGTCGCAGCGTTACACTTGGTGGGACTACCGCGCGGGAGCCTTCCACAAGAATCTCGGCATGCGCATCGATCATTTGCTCGTGACGCGACCGCTGAGTGAGCGCGTGGTATTCGCCGAGATCGATCGCGAAGCGCGCAAAGGCAAGCCGATTCCGTCCGATCACGCCCCGCTGGTCGTCGATCTGGACCAGCCGGGGCATGCGTTCGATGCGGGCTGGGCGGACGCGCAGGGGCGCATCGCGGCTCGCCAAGCGAGCGGGGGCTAGCCGTGCAGCTGCCGGTGAACCCTCCGGTCTTGCCGATGCTGGCCAAGCGCGTGTCGGGTTTGCCGGAGGGGGAGCACTTCGTCTTCGAACCGAAATGGGACGGCTTTCGCACGCTGGTCTTTCGCGATGGCGACGAGATCCTGATTCAGAGTCGCGACGAGAAGCCGCTCAATCGCTACTTTCCCGAGCTTCTGGCGCCGCTCGCCGAGCAGCTCCCCGAAAAGTGCGTGCTCGATGGTGAAATCGTGGTGGCGCGCGCGGGCGCCCTGGATTTCGACGCTTTGCAGCTGCGCGTGCATCCCGCCGCGTCGCGCGTGAAGCTGTTGTCCCAGGAGATCCCGGCCTCGGTCGTGTTCTTCGACCTCTTGAGCGAGGGCGAGCGCGATTTGCGCGGCGAACCATTTCGCGCGCGCCGACAGCGGCTCGAACGGATCCTCGAAAGTCGAAAGCCACCGCTTTACCTGACTCCCGCCACGCGCGACCGCGCACAGGCCGCGGATTGGTTCGAGCGCTTCGAGGGCGCCGGGCTCGACGGAGTGATGGCCAAGCACGACGCCGGCAGCTACGAGCCCGACAAACGGGTGATGTTCAAGGTCAAACACGAGCGCGAGTGCGACTGCGTGGTGGCCGGCTTTCGGTACCACAAAAAGGGGCCAGGTGAGGCCGTCGGCTCGCTCCTGCTCGGCTTGTACGACGACGCGGGCACGCTCCATCACGTGGGTGTGTGCGCCAGCTTCACGGACAAGAAGCGGCGTGAGCTGCTCGACTATCTGGCGCCGTACCGCGAAAACGCGCTAGCCAATCATCCCTGGAGCAGCTGGGCCAACCAAGACCCCGCCGAGGCCAACGCCGAGCAACGCATGCCGGGCGGAAAGAGCCGCTGGAGTAGCGGGAAAGACTTGTCCTGGCAGCCGTTACGCCCGGAGCTGGTGGTCGAAGTGGGCTACGACCACATGCAAGGTTCGCGCTTTCGGCACACCGCGCAGTTCAAGCGCTTTCGAACCGACAAGCCGCTCAAAGACTGCAACTACGCCCAACTCGAAGTGGTGCCCGCGCGCGAGCTCGGCGAGCTTTTCGGCGGCTAACTCTGGCTGCCTTCGGGCGACTTCTTTTTTGCTGCGCGCTTTCGTGGAGCCTTGCCCGCAGCGGCAACGTGCGCCCGCCACTCGCGCGTCGGATCGTCATCGGGGTCCGGCGTCTCCTGCGGAGGGCGCAGCTCTTCCGGCACGTGCCTCAGGTTCGCGCGCACGCGGGTCCAGGTGGAAGAGCGGCCGCGCATCGAGTCGACCAGCACGTCGTCCGCGGCCAAGTGGGTCGCTACGCTCGGATACTTGGCTTTCCAGCGCTCGAGGCCCGCGAGCGCGGCCTCCTTGTCTTCCGAGTTGGCGATCACGAGCAGTGGCATCTTGGAGCGGCGCCGGCCAGCGGCGCTCGGCTCACCGGGTTCGTTCGCTTCACTCGGCGCGACCGTGTTGGGCTCGATCGCGCTTTTGTTCGGGCGAGACTTGGCGCGGGACGGCGCCACGCGCGGCCCCTCGCTTGCCATCTTGCGAAAATGAGGCGGCCACGGCGCATCACCGAGCCCGGCCTGCTCGTCTTTTTCCGCGAGCGCCAGTAAGCCTTCGAGCGAGCCGCGCGCAGCGTCCATGTCCGCATGTGGATCACCGCGTTCCAAAAATCGCTGCGGCACCGAAAACACGGTAAAATCCGCCGGATCACAAACCGACACTTCTTGCCAATCGAGCGGAGTCGACACGCGCGCGTCAGGTAGCGGGCGCGCCGAGTAAGCCGAGCAGGTCGTGCGATCTTTGGCGTTCTGGTTGTAGTCGAGGAACACGCCGTGCCGCTCTTCCTTCCACCACTTCGAGGTTGCAAGGTCCGGCACGCGTCGCTCGATCTCGCGCGAGAGGGCGAGCGCAGCCCGCCGCACCTCACTGAAGGTCCAGCGCGGCTCGATGCGCACGTTGACGTGCATGCCGCGCGAGCCGCTGGTCTTGGGCCAGCCGCGCAAGCCCTGCTCTTCGAGCAGCGCGCCCACCTCCAGCGCGACCCGACGCACATCCGCCCAAGACACCCCGGGCCCAGGATCCAAATCCACGCGCAGCTCGTCCGGGTGCTCCAGGTCCGATGCGCGCACGGGGTGTGGATGCAGTTCGAGGCAACCCAAATTGACGACCCAGGCCAGCCCCGCCGCGTCGTCGACCACGACCTCTTCGGCGGTTCGCCCGGAAGGGAACGAAAGGGTCGTGGTTCTGAGCCACTCAGGCCGCGTTTCCGGCGCGCGTTTTTGGTAGAAGGGCGGCGCTTCGGCGCCGTTCACGAAGCGTTTGAGCACCAAGGGCCGGTCGCGAATGCCGCGGAGCGCGCCCTCTGCCACCGCGAGATAATAGTTCACGATGTCGAGCTTGCTGAGCTTCACCTGCTTCGAAAAGTAGGGTTTTTCGGGGTGGGTCACCCGCACTTCCCGACCCGCAACCGTTAGCACCGTGGCGTCTGAGTCCTGGCTCACCGCGCCGAGTCTACAACAGCGCGGCCCGCGCTGGAGCGCGCTTGACGGCTCCTCCGCGCGGCTCAAGCTTCCGCTTCCCCCCATGTCCGACACCAAACAAGACGTCTTGGACATGCTGCGCGACCTGAGCGAGCTGGTCCTGCTGGAAGAGGCAGATCCGCAGTCGTTCCGTGTCCGTGCTTACGAAAACGCCACGCAGGCCATCGCCGCGCAAGCCACGGATCTCGGGCGCCTCTCGATCAAGGACCTGAAGCGCATCGACGGGGTCGGCAAAAGCATCGCCGAGACCATCACCGAGTTTTTGCAGACCGGCCGAGTCCAGAAGCTCGAACTATTGCGCAAGAAGTACCCGCGCAGCCTACTGCAGCTGCTGCGCATTCAGGGCCTGGGCCCGAAAGCAGTGAACCGGCTGCGGGCCGAGCTCGGCGTTCAAACGCTGGATGATTTGCGGCGCGTTCTGGCCGAGCACAAGCTGCGCGAGCTCAAGGGCTTTGGCCCCAAGTCGGAAGAAAAGCTGAGCCAGTCGCTGGAACGGCTCGAAGCGCAGGGCAGCTTGAAACGCACGCCCATTTCGGTGGCGCTGCCTCACGCCGAGCGCATCGTGGCCGAGCTCGCCGCGCTCCCCGGCGTGAGCTACGCCGGCTACTGCGGCTCGTTACGCCGCTTCGCCGAGACCGCGGGCGACATCGACATCGTGGTGGCCGCGAGCGACGCCCAGCCGGTGATGGACGCGGTGGTGCAGCTGCGCCTGGTCGACCACGTGCTCGTGCGCGGCGAGACCAAGACCAGCATCGTCACCCAGCGCGGGATTCAAGTCGATGTGCGGGTGGTTCGCGCCGACCAGCTCGGCGCGGCGCTGCTCTACTTCACCGGTTCCAAGAGTCACAACGTCAAGCTGCGCCAGCGCGCGTTGAAGCGCGGTCTCACCCTGAACGAGTATGCGCTGACCGAGCTCGAAACCGGCAAAGTCATCGCCAGTGAAACCGAAGCGCAGATCTACGAAGCGCTGGGCCTCGCCTTCATCCCGCCCGTGCTGCGCGAAGATTTAGGCGAAATCGAAGCGGCCGAGCAGGGCACGTTGCCGCGCGGTATGGGCGCTTTGACGGGCGATTTTCACGTGCACACGAGCGTCTCCGGCGACGGGCGCGACTCGCTCGAGGCCATGGTCAGCGCTGCACAGGCGCGCGGCTACGCCGTGCTGGCGCTCACCGATCACGCCGAAGGTACGGTCTCGGGCGTCGATCGTCAGGCGCTCTTGCAGCAGCGCGAGCGCATCCGCGCGCTGCAGTCCGAGCTGGGCGACAGCCTCAAACTGTTGCACGGCGTCGAGCTGAACATCGGCCCTGCCGGCGAGCTCGACTACGACGCCGAGTTTCGCCAGACCTTCGATTTTTGCGTCGCGTCGCTGCATTCGCATTTCGACCTCGATCAAGCCGCGCAAACTGCTCGCGTGGTGCGCGCCATGGAAGACCCGGCCGTGCGCATGATCGGCCACCTCACCGCTCGCATGATCGGCGGTCGCGCGCCGGTCGCGCTGGACATCGACGCCGTGTTCGCCGCGGCCGAACGGACTCGGACCGCGATTGAAGTCAACGGCGCGCTGCCGCGGCTGGACGTCTCGGTCGACATTCTGCGCCGCGCCAAGGAAAATAACGTGGTCTTCGTGCTCACCAGCGACGCGCACTCGACCGAGGAGCTCGGGCTCGCCCAATTTGCCGCGCTGAACGCGGAGCGTGCCGGGTTCGATCCCGCGCGCGTGGCCAACACATGGCCCGCTGCCCGCCTGCGCGACTGGGCGTCGCAGTAAGCGGCTGGACCTGCGGCAAATCGCGCCACGTGGCGCGCCCCTCAGTTTTGCCCAGAGTGCTGAAACAACCAGTCGAGCGCTGCGCCCATGGTTTGCTCGGGCACGGGCCCCATCGCGCCGTGAGTCGCTTCGGGAATCATCATGTAGGTCGTGGGGATCCCCGCGGCCAATAACGCGCGAGAACCGGCTTTCATCAGGTCCTGCCGGTCCCGCTCGCCGGCCATCATCACGGCCGAGCGCAACGAGAGTCCTCGCGCCGAGGGACTTCGCGGCGCGGCCATCGAGACCAGGCGCGTGTAGCGCTTGGGCCAACGCCGCGCGAGCTCTTCAGCTCGCGTCGCGCCTTGCGAATAACCCATTACCGCGATGTCTTCGACCGGCTCCGGATGACCGAGAGCCGAAAAAGCGGCCTGAATTCGTGCATCGAGCGCCTCGAGCTTGCCCGACCATTTCGCCCACGGCCCCGCGCCGCAGCGCACGTCGGCCTGCGGTGCAATCAAGGAGCCCCATTTGGCGGCGCTGAACTGAAAGGCCTGCGCGTAGCCGAGCCCATGCCCGCACATTCCGTGCAGGAACACGATCTTCTCGGGTCCGCGAGGCCCGCCGCGTAGCACCCAGGTGGGTGGGCTTGCCGCGGGGTCGAGCAGTTCCATGCGCACCGGGCCTCGCTCGCCAGTCGGGCCCGTCGAAACTTCGAGCGGCGCGTTCGTCATTCCCTTCGAGCTGGCCGGTGAAGCCAACTCGCGCCGATCGCAGCGCACGGGCCAAAGCGGCAGCAGCAAAACCAACAGCAACCAGTTGGCCATGGGACATCTCCTAACTGCGGGTCACAATGACCTCACGAGCAGGAAGCGTGCCGAGCGAGCAGTGATTCCAGCCGAGTCAGCAAGCTCTTGAATTCGAGCTCCTCGAACAGCGTCGCGAGCGCACGCAGCGCGCTCGCTGACGGAGCGGCCCAAAGCGGATCAGCGGCGGAAATCGGCGCGTCGTCCCGCAAGGTCGCGAGCTGCTCGGTCCGCAGAATTTGCGAGTGATGTTGGTGCAAAGTGTCGCGCAGGCGCACGCTGTCCACCGTCGCGAGCTCAGCCAACAACTCGCTGCAATTTTGCCTCGTGGCCAGCAGCTTGCGCGCGGTCGCGGCGCCGATTCCGGGCACCCCCGGTAGGTTGTCCGAGGCGTCCCCCACCAACCCGACGTAGGAGGGCAAGCGCGTCGGCGGAACCCCGAAGCGACTTTGCACCTGCTCCTCGTCGTACACCACAGCGTCTTTTCCTCGCCGACCCACGAAGTACACGCGAACCGAGCCGTGCGCGAGCTGGAGCAAGTCGCGATCTCCGCTCACCACCAGCGCCGGCTCGGCTCGATCCCGCGCTCGCTTGGCCAGGGTCGAGAGCACGTCGTCGGCTTCGAAGCCCGGGCAGCGATGCACGGGGACCGCAAGCGCGTCGAGCAGCTGCGAAAGTCGCTCGAACTGCGCGGACAGATCCGCGGGCGTGGCCGCGCGCCCAGCCTTGTACTCCGCAAATTCCTGATGGCGAAACGTCGCCTGCGGCGCGTCCAGCGCGAACGCCAGCGCGGCGCCCGGCTGCTCGCGCAGCAACTTCAGCACGACCGAGAACAAGCCGTATAGTGCCGACGTCGGCTCGCCGGCGCGCGTGGACATCGGCGGCAGCGCGTGGAAAGCGCGGAAGAACAGCGAATAGACGTCCAGCAACAGCGCGGTCGTCACGACAGCCGCGCGGCCGCCTCCTGCAAGGCTGCCTTCGCTTGCGACTGAATGACGTTGCCGTGTCCCGGCACGAGGTGAGTCACCGCCGAGGCGTTCGCGAGCTCTTGCAAGTGCTCCTTCAGCTCTGCCGTGCTCTTCGTCATCATCCAGCGCGTGAAACGCGGCACACTCAACGTACCCGTCGGAGCCATGAAGAAGCCCATCAACCCCGTGCTCGGCGCCATATTGAGCAGCACGTCGTTGAACACCAGCCCCGCGCCCCCGCTCGATTTCACACGCAGCGCCCCCTCTCGCTCCTTCATGCCCCGCAAGTGAAACAGCTCCACCTGCGGGTCCTTCGGCATCTCGTCCAAATGCCCCGACACCTCGACGACCTCGCTCACTTTCTTGCGCGCGCTCTGCGGGCAGAGGACCACGGCCTCTGGATAGCGCTGCTTGAAGATGAACGCGTCTTGTCGATGAAAGCCGTTGGGCACGATCAAGAACGCAGGCTTGCCGAACCCTTCGAGCTCCTTCATGGAAGGCTCTTCGAGCGCGACCGGGTTGTGAATGACGAGCCCGCCATCCGCACGCCGCGCGAGCGTCATGCGCCGCTGATTGCCGCGCTGCATGTATCCCGAAACACTCCACAGATTCTCACTGTGTTTTTCGATCGGATCATGCTTGAGCACCGTCCAGGTCGTAAAGCACTTGGCCATGTGCGGCATCCTTGAGCCGACCCGCTGAAAAAGGAAGCCCCTCAATCGTCAGACATCGAGTCAGGGGCTGCCCCGCGCCAGCTCGCGTGCACCAGTGTGGGGTCCCACTAGGCAAAAAAGCCCGGCTTCTCGTCGCTTTCGCGGATCTTCGGGTGCACGGTGTGCGCAGCGGACCGGCCTGAATTGGCTGGCTCCGAAACGCAAACTCCGTCATGCTCATGCCGTGGGTGTTCATTTTTTTTCTGGGTCCATTGTCTGCATTGCCGCCCTCGCTGCGTGCGGTGGCAACACCAGCTCGAATGGCAGTGGCGGACAGTCGGGGCTCGCAACCGGCGGGCGACCGCAGGTCTCCACTGGCGGGCGAGCGGAGGTGACGACCGGTGGTCGAGTCCAGGGCTCTGGCGGGGGTGGCGGCGCCGCAGGGATGGGGGCGTCTTGTTCGGGGCAAAGCCCGGCCGGGTGCGTCGTCAACGCCTGTCCGCCCAGCTACGTCTGCGATCGAACGGTCGGTTGCACTCCCTCGAGCTGCACCTGTACGAAAGACGGTTGGGCCTGCGACGACGAATGCAATGGCGGCACCTGCGTACCACTCGACCCGCCGACGGATCCGGCGGTTTGCGAGAAGATTGCCGCGGAACTCGCGATGCAGGTGGGCCCTGTCGCGCAGACCGGAACGTGCACGGCCGTGGTGCGCCTCGACTACAGGTCGCTGAAGGTGCTCGGTCACACGTTCGTGTGCGGGCCCTACGATGGCGGTGGTGAGCAGAAGGCGCGCGCGACCGCGGACGCGGCGGCCACCTTTCCGAACGCCCAACCTGCAGGGCAGGGCCGATTGCTGTTGTCCGGCGAAACCGTCGGCAGCGAATGGCTTTTCTATCAAACCCCTGGCGACTTCGGCGGTGCGTCGGCGGTCAGCGCGCGTAGCGGCCTGACCGTGTTCGCGGGCTCCATCGTTTGGGCTGGCACCGGCAGCTTGTTGGTTCCGTCTAAATGGGAAACGACCGAGCTTGGCACGGGTTGCGCCTCGTTCATGTTCCCGGTGCGCGCCTTCGACCTGACTTCCGGCGCGGAACTCAAGAACGGCGAAGCGAACGCGGCCGTGAACGTCGTGTTCGGCAGTGCCATTCCGTCCGCGCTCGCGAAAATCGGCGGTGTGTTCGACGCAGTGGTCCTGCTCTATCCGCGGACAGTTGGCCTGTTCGAGCCAGAGACCGCCGAATACCTGGTTCTCCTCAATGGCGGTGCATTGATCGGAGACTAAGCGCAGTCGGATGGGCGCACGCGCGTCGGAAACGGCAGGTTACGCGCGGGCAACACGGCATTGGGCGGGCGAGCCCGAGTCGATGCCTCACCCTGGGTTACGCTCGAACACAGCGGTCGTCATGGCTGCAAGGAGCCAAGTGCCTTCCTCGCTCAGCTGTCGAACGTAAGATTGATGCCAGTACTCGCCCCTGGGGAGGTGGCGCAGGTCCCCCACGGTGAGCTTTTCGAACTCTGCGCGCGACGCGGCGGGCAGGTGCGCCGCGTATTCGTCCACGAACGAACACAGGGCGTGAATCGGGGCGCCGTACCTGGGGACCTCGTGGCTCAGTAGCCGAGCCTTGCCTTCGAACAGCTTGCGCACGCCATGTCGGGTCATGTTGTAAAAATGATTGGGATAGCCATGCTCGTGCGTCATGAATGGGACGGCGCAAATGATCTTTCCGCCTGGTTTGACCACTCGCGCTAGCTCCGCGGAGCAAGCGAAAGGGTCGTCCACGTGTTCGAGCACCGCGAGCGACAGGGCTGCATCGAACGACCCATCGGCGAACGGAAGAGACTGCCCCACCGCGAGCACGTCGGTGGACGCGTAGTCGACGATTTCCACGGTGACGACCGACTCGTTCGGGGTACCGCGAAAGCCCGCACCACAATCGAGGATTTTGCCGTTCGTGAGCCGCACTTCCCGGATCAGCTCTTCGACCTCGTCCGGGTAGGGGTGCGACGAAACGAGGTCGGTAGGCTTCAGGTGGAAGCGCCCGTAGAGCTCGGCGGGCAGCAGGTTGAGCGCGGACGTCTTCTGTTCCAGAAGCTCGTTGCAGGCGGGGCAGCGCAGCGAGCCATTCGCTTCGGGGAAAGGGCGGCCGGCGCGGCAGGCTGGGCATTGCAACACCGACAAACACCAGTTTCGCTTGCTCTGCTTTTGGCCTAGCCAGTCGAGCGCTCGTTGACGCGCCGACGGGCTATAGCGAAAAATCTTCTCCACCCGGGTTTCGCCGAGAATGAACTCGAGTGCGAGCTCGCGATCGCCGATCGCGAGGCAATCCTCGGGCGAGAGCCAATACGAGAACCCGAAAGACGGCACGTCGGGAAACGCTCGCCGCACGTCCCCCCGCTCCATCGATCCGTGCTCGAGCCGGCGACCATTCAAGAAGATGCTGAGCTGAGTGTCAGCGGAGTCGGTGGTGCACCAACCCATGATCTGCTGAACGGGCGAGTCGATCGTTTCTTGCGCTGGATAGTCGAGACAAATTCGTTGAGCCATTCACAACATCCCCCCCGCTGTCGGGGCTCTAACCCACCCTCACCTCGTCTCTTACGCGATCCGGGGCGTGCTTTCAAGAGTGGGCCAGCCATAGCCTCGCGCAACAAGCGTTTTGCAGTGCTCGGTTCTCCGAATGATTGTCCCCGCATCGAGACGAAACAGCTCATCGAATCCCGACCTCCCAACAGTGGCCGGACGTCCACGGGAACGTCCACAGAAGCGCGCTGGACGTCCAAGTCACGCCTAAGCTCGCGCGAAATCCCAGGAAGTCGTGCATTTAGTGGGCCTTCCGACGCGGGCACGCAACGTGCTCACGGTCGAGCGCATGAACCGACGCATCGCTCGCATTGGCTTCGTTTTCTCGATTTGGGTTGGGCACTGTCTGAGCTTGACGCGGGGCGCTCGTGCCGAAACGGATGCTGCGACCCCCGCGCAACCCGACGCACGTGGCGAACAATCAGCGGTCGTCTCGGTGCGTTCGACCGGCGCGACCGTCACCGTGGCGGAGATCACCGGGCGCATGGTGGCAGCGTCGAGCACCGTGGTAGTGCAGGGCGTCGCTTATCGCGATCTCTGCAACTCGCCCTGTTCGTTCAAGCTCGACCCCGGTTTGCACGAGCTCGTGATTTATGGCGATGGAGTCGCTTCTGCGTCGCACAAGTTCGAGCTGAAGGCTGGGCAGAACCCGCTCTTGGTCAAGCCGGGCTCCGCTGCGCTCGAGACGGGCGGCGCGTATCTCACCGCGGCGGGGATCCTCACCACCTTGACCGGCGCCATGTTCTTCGTGCTGTTCACCGAGACGACCGAGTATCACTGCGAGGTCGATCCGAGCTGTCCCGAAACGACCACGGCGAGTGGCACGAAGAAGCTCGCGTTACCGTTGCTCTTGGGCGGGCTCGCCGGCACAGGGCTCGGAATCGGCCTTTTCGTGGCGGGCCATAGCCAGTTCACGACCGACGTGCCGAACTCGAGCGCTGGCGAGAAGCTGGCAGGCGTCCGCCCACGAGCCTTTGGGCTGACGCTGCGCGGTGCGCTTTAGCTCGGCCCCTAACGCGCCAGCGGTTCCACCTCGGCGCGCCGAAAACCAGCGGGAAAACGCCGAAAATAGTCGAGTGCGGCTTGCTTCGTCATCGGACTTGCGGCCCTCTGAAGCGCGATGACCCGCAGGTAGGCGGCATCCTCACTGCGGCGATCGCCAGGATGCGCCACCAGGAACGCACCGAAGCGAGTCGCCGCCCGCGAGTTGTCGCCGCTCGCGAGCGCGGCCATGGCCTCGCGGAAGTCGAGCGCCGCATCGGCCTTGCTTGCAGACGGAATGGCCGCTGCCGGTGACAGGGGCGCGGTCTTTACTGGTGGCACGGCCGCCGCGCGCTGCCCGCTCGTCGCCGTTGCAGCGGGAGGCGAACCGCAATCCAAGCAGACCGAAGCACCCGGTCGCGGCGCCGGGCTCCAACTGTCGCCCGCGCCAATCGCGAGCGGAGGCTGGCCGTGAATGCGCAGGACGACACTGCCGTCCTGCACGGTGACGCGGGTGGTGTGACCGCCGTCCGCGCTCACCGCAAACGTGGTTCCGATGTCCTCCAACTCGCCGTCCGGTAGCAGAATCAGCAAGCGCCGGTGACCGAGCGTGTGGTCGACCTGAACGGAGAGCGCGCCGCGCGAAAGAACGATCTTCTCGACCGGCCCCGTGCTCTCTCTCGACCAAACCGCAGTGCTGTCCGCACGAACCACGACCGCGTTCGGCGCCACGGGTGGAGGGGACGCGGGGCGCGCGCGCAAATACGCAAAGCTGCCGATAGAAAGCGCTAGCGTCGCGGCCAATCCGAAAACCCAGCCGGGCACGCGCGACGCGCGCTCGGGCGGCGCCAGCGAAGCGTCGAAGGCAGCGAGCAAGCGCGTGCGTTCACGCCGCACGTGGAGCTCGTCGCTGTCCGCGCGCTCTGCGGCGTGAGCCTGCAATGACTTTGCGAGCGCATCCAGCGAGTTCACCTCGCTCGCGCACGTCGCGCAGACTCCGAGGTGGCGCTGAAAGCTGGTGAGCTCGGTTCCGGTCAAACGGCCGTCGCGCAGAGCCTCGGCCTCGAATAGCCTGGTGCACGCGGGCTTCATGGCTGGCCCTCGATGCTCAGTGCTTGGCGCAAGTCGCGGCGCGCCGCATGAAGGCGCGTCCACACGGTCCCGATCGGCACCTGCAGAGCCTCGGCAATCTCGGCACAGCTCAGTCCCTCGACTTCGGCCATCAGCAGCGTGAGTCGCTTGGCTTCACTCAATCGCGCGAGCGCTCGTTCCAGGTCAGTGCGAGATTGCAGGGTTCTTCGTGGATCGCGCGAGGTTTCGCTGGTACCCCGCAGCGTGGCCAGCACCGCGAGCAAGCGGGCGAATTTCTGGCGACGGCGCCGCAGGAGTTGCACCGAAATTCCGATCAGCCAGGGCCTTGCACACGCGCGACCATCGTAGCGTTCGGCGCTCTTGGCGGCCGCCAGAAAGGTTGCGTGCAGCAAGTCGTCGACGTCTTCGGCGTCGCGGGTCGCGCGCGCGATGAAGCGTCGCAGCGGCGCGTGGTAGCGATCGTAAAGCTCGCCCAGAGCACCGAGCTCACCGTTGGCCAAGCGGCGCATGAGCTCGGGATCGGCGCTCGTCTCCGACTGGTCCGAGAGCGCCAGCTGCTTGTGATCGCGGAGGCTCATTTCGTGCCTACCGTTGCGCCGAGCGCCAAGCCTACCGTCCACGTCGGCAGAGTGGGCGCACGGCCATCCGTGATTTCGTCGGCGCGGGCGGGGCCGACTTCGCCGTCGATGCCGATGAAGGTGCGAAATACCGAGCGCGGACTGAAGCCCAGGCGAGAGCCGAACAGCAGGCGCGGCACCGCCCCGGAGGTGGGCTCGGGCGGTGGCTCGGTCGTTGCGCTGGGCATGGTGGGGGCTATCGGCGACGCGGCGCTTTCGCGCACGACCTGAGTGTCCGATATGGCGATTCCCTTTTCGGCGACCGCCAGGCCTCCGGTGAAGTCCAACGCGACACCTGAAAATTGCAGGCGTCTTCCGAGCAAAAGCGCGAGCTCGAGCGCCGTTTCCTGGGAGTCGCCAGCGAGCGACTGGTAGCGATCGGCGCGTGCTTCGCCTCCGATGAGCCAGCCGCCGAGCTCGAGGAACGAAAGCGCGCCAAGACCAAAACTGGTTTGCCCGTCGCCAATGCGGGCGCCGCTGAGCAGGGAGAGCTCGATGCCGAGCGCGCGCGGTTCGAGTGACGGCGGCAAACGGCTCGCGCCGCGCTCGTCGCGCGTGGGGAGGGCCCGCAACCGCGCGCGTGACACCGGGTGCCGCGTGGCTTCGGGTGCCGGCGGAGGCGTAGACTCCACGAGCGCGTCGCTCGCCTCGGCGGCAGTTCGATGTTCGGGCACGAGCAACAAGGCTTGTAGCGTTGGAATGACGTCTTCGCGCAGCGCAGCAGTGCGCGACGCGGAGCGACCATCCGGCAGAGTGACGTCCACGCCGATCAGGCCCTGCCTCAGGCTGAGCGCGACGTGGGCGCAGGTGTCGAGGTCGTCGAGTTTCGCGAGCTCGTCGCGGACGCCAGGCAAGAGGTCTGGCCAGCGCGCGCGAAGATTCGCGTCGCCCTCGACGGTCATGGCCGAGCACGGGCGATCCGCGGCGAACGCCGGGCCAGGGTTCACGACCGCCACGAGACCCAGCAGGGCAAGGCAATTTGCGGCGCAGCGGGCGGTCATGGCCAAGGTCTCGCTAGTCTTCGCTCGGGGAGGCCGAATCCTTCATCCCGGCCGTGATGAATGTCAGAAATACGCTTCGACGCCCACGCTGGGCAGGGTAAGCGGGCCAATCGTCGACTGTTTGCACTCGTTTGTCTCACCTTGAGGCGTGCCCTGCCCCTCGCAGTCCATCCCCAAGCCGGTCACCTCCTTGCTCAGGGTCACGTTTAGCCCCTCCAGAACGAAGGCAATCGAGCCGGTTTGTCCGAGTCGCCAGCGTTTCTCGACGCGGACGTCGACGCGCACGAAGTTCGGGTTGCGGTAGGCGTTGTAGGGCGGTACCGGCACGCTGCCATCGAGATGGGAGTAGGGCGTGCCAGTGTAGAACAACAGGCGCCCGCCGACTCGCCAGCGGCGACCGAGATCGTAAGCGAGAAGCGCGTTGAGCACGTGCGTGCGGTCGAACTCGCTCGGCACGGTGGCGACCGTTTCACCACCCTCGGGAGTGATGAAATGCGCACGCCGTATCGAGCGAGAAAGCGTGTATGAAAGCCAGGCGCCGAGCCGCTTCGATAACGGGCGACGCAGGAGCAGCTCGAGGCCATAGGCGCTGCCGCGCACCGGTTGATTGTTCGGGCAGCGATAGGGCGGAACGGGTTCACCCGGAATGCGAGGTGGGCCCATTCCGGCCATGACCTGAAAGCATTCCGCGCTGAGATCGGTAAGGCCCCAGAAGCGCGAGTAGAAGCCGGTGGTGGTCAGCACGAAGTCAGCGGGCAGAGTGAGCTCGAAGCCTTCGCTCGCCTGCGCCGCGGTCTGCAGTTTTCGATCGTCGAACGGGAAGCCCGGGACCGACACCATCGGCGCCGGAATGTCTCCGAGACGCAGGCTCGGGTACTGGTGCGCCAGGCCAAAAGCGGAGACCCAAGCTACGGCGGGGGCCAGCGCGATTCGCGCGGAGAGGCGTGGATCCACCGCGGGAACCTTGGTCCGCGTGCTGCCCGTGCTGGGGGCTTCGTTTTTTCGAGTCGAAGTGAAGAGCTCGACGCGAACGCCGGGGACCAGCTCGACGCGCGGGCTCAAGCGCCAGGCGACGTCCGCGTGCGCCGCGGCTCTCAGGTTGGTCGGGGGCGGATTGGCGCTCGCTGGAACGACCGGCTCACCGGGGCCGGCCGCGGTGAGTCTGATTCGGTAGCGGTCGAGGCTGCCGTCGGCTCCCGCGCGAAAGCGGGCATTTGCGGAGAGCTCGCGATCGATTTCCACCCGCGCCGCGGCCGAATGGTTGGTCATGTACGTGGGTGCTGCCCCTTGCGAGTCGTAACCACCGGTGAGCGCGAAGCGAACGCGGCCGGTGTCGAGCGCGTGGTCATAGCGCAAGTCCAGTCGATGAAAGTCGGACACGAATTGTTCGACCAACTCTCGTTGGGCCTCGGGGTCGCCGGATGGAGAGCGAGTCGCCAGGTAGTCGTGGCTTCCGAATGCGAACAAGCCCAGCGTGCCGCGGCTGCCGACCTGCCAGGTGGCGCGTGCCTGATAGTCCCAATAGCCCAGGTGAATGTCGCTGCTCACCGCGTTGAGAATGGGCCCTGGGTAGCCATAGCGTCCGGCGACCAACGCGCTGCCGCGACCCTCTGCGAACGGCGCTTCGAGTAAGGCGCCGGCGTCGATTAGGCGCAAATTGGCTTCCCCGTGGAACGCGGCGGCAGGTTCGCGCGTCTGCCCGGCGATGATGCCCCCCGCCGCGCCGCCGAAGCGGGCAGGGGCGGCGGTGGGAAAGAAATCGACGTGGTCGATTAGACCCGGATGAATGACGCTCTGCCCGACACCCATGTGGAAGAGCAACGGAACGCGCACGCCATCGACGAAGTAGCCACTATCGTTGGGCGGCGCGCCGCGCACGTAGAAATACGGGATTCCGCTGACCAGCGGGGCCACGCCCGGGAGAGCTTCGATCGCTCGAAAAGCGTCTCCGAACGCGCCGGGCATTTCGCGCACATCGCGGTTGGACAAGGTCGTTTGACCGACCTCACGGCGAGCGCCGACCACGGTGACCTCGATCGGTCGCTCGGCGGCGGCCTGTGCGCGGGGCTCGGCCGTGGCGATCGGCTGAGCGGGTGCCTGCGCTGCGCTCGCAGCGGCAGGCAGCGGCGCTGCCTCCTCCTGATGAAAGGCCACGCGCGCGCGGATCTTGGCTGCGACTTTGTCGTCACCACGCTGGGCGGGCGCGAAATGCCAGCTCAACGCCGCGCTCCGCGCTTGCTCGGCGAACGGCTCGTTTCCGTCGACGACCGTGGCGCTCGACACCGACCCGTCTTTCTCGACTACTATTTCGAGCTCCACCACGGCGTCGCCTTCGGCCCCCGACGGATAGGGCACGTCCGTGCTGCCCTCGGCGACCGGCGGACTGAGCGAAGGTGGACTTTGGGCGAACGCGGACGGAGTCCACGAAAGGAGCGCCGCGAGCAGCAGGGCTCGAGCGCCGAACGAAATAGGCATGTCTCACTCAGCGACGCTTCCGCTAACGAAGCAGTCGTTGCCCTCATTCGCGTGAACCCGGGCTTTCCTTCATGCGCTCGAAAAAAAACCTGAGCCCGTCCCGGGCGCCGTTACCTCGGCTCCCGCGTTTCGAAGAAATGACCACTCCGTCGTGAGCGACGTGAGTTCCGGTGACGCAGCGAGAATGACTATGGCTCGCCGCTTTGCGAAAAAGCTAAGCTGCGAAGTCCTTGGGTGGTTCGATCGAGCGGAACGAGAGCTCGAGTTCGGGAAACTCGAGCTCTGGCTCAGTTGCCTTCGAATCACGTCGACAACAACGAGAACGGGAGCTCGCCATGTCCTACATTCATCGCATTTGTTACGACAAGATTTTGCCACGGCAGATCTTCGACGCGCACGAGTCGCGTCCGCAGGGCCATTCGACTGCGCTGCGGGCGATTATGCCGAACGGTAAGAACTGGCCGAAGGGTGCGAAGCTGCGTGTGCGATTTCTGTCCGGGTCGGAACAGCAGCGGGCGTTGGTCAAGCAGTTCGCGCCCATTTGGTGTGAGTTCGCGAATCTGGGCTTGGTGTTCGATGATGCGCCGCAAGCGGAGATTCGCATCACGTTCGACCCGAACGACGGCGCGTGGTCTTACATCGGCACGGATTGCCGAGAGATCCCGCTGCACGCAGCAACGATGAACCTGGGTTGGCAGGACGAGGGTGTGATTCTGCACGAGTTCGGGCACGCGCTCGGTCTGGCGCACGAGCACCAGAACCCCAAGGGCGGAATCGAATGGAACGAAGAGGTGGTGATCAAGGACCTCGCCGGCGCGCCCAACTTCTGGGACGCCGAAACGGTGCGCCACAACGTGCTCGAAAAATACACGCTCGATCAAATCAAGGGCACCGAGTTCGACCCGAAGTCGATCATGCTCTACGCTTTTCCGGGCACTTGGACGAAGAGCGGTAAGGGCACGTCGATGAACGAGATCCTATCCAGCTTGGACAAGAGCTTCATCGCGGGCGCGTACCCGGGCCTCGGAACGACGGAGAAGCCCGTGCCGATGCTCAAGGTGACCGAGGTGCCGCTTCTGGCTGCGGCGATCGCCAAACCGGGCGAACAGAACTTGTTCTCGTTCGATGTGGCCAGGTCGGCGAATTACACGATCGAAACCGAGGGCACGAGCGACGTGGTGATGAAGCTGTTCGGTCCCGGCAGCCGCACGCAGCTCGTGGCCGAGGACGACGACAGCGGGGAGGGCAGCAACGCGCGTATTTCAACGAACCTGGTGCCAGGCACCTATTTCGTGCAGGTGCGTCACTACGATGCGAGCGCCACGGGAAGCTACGGCATCAAAGTCTATCGCTGAGGCCGGGCGGGCGCGGAAAATTTCGAGGCAAACACCGCTTCAACGCTGACCGCGAGTCAGCGTCGAGGTACGCTGCGCAGGCGTGGCGCACACGTCACGCCGAAAGGACTCGGGATAGGGAAATGAATCGATTGCTGGCAGGGGTGCTGGTGGCAGTGGTGGCCTTTGGAGGTGGTTACGCTTTGCACGGTGAGCGGATCGCTGCGGCTGAAAGCGCGAGCGCCGGCGATTCGCCGGCGCTCAAGCTCTCAAAACTGGTGCTGAACAGAGATACCTACAAGGACCTCATTCAGCAGACCAGCGCGGGTATGATCCTCGGGCTCAAGAACTCCGGGCAAACTCTGCCCAAGGACTTCGAGAAGAAGATGCCGGCGATCATCTCCGAGGTGCTGCCATACGACGACATGTTGCAGCTGAACGCACAGATCTATGGCAGCCGTTTTTCGGAGAAAGAGATCAGCGATATCATCGCGCTCTACAAGACTCCGACCGGCGCCAAGTTGGTCAAGGAGCTGCCCGGCATTTCACGAGACGCCGCAGCCAAGGTCGGCGGGTTGATGCCTCAGCGCTTGCCCGCCGTGATGAAGAAGCACGGGCTGGCTCCTTAGAGCCGGCGAAAGTCGCCGGTGTAGGGACTCCACCTCTCGAATCCGGGATTCACGGTCCCGGATTCTGGAATTCGACGAACTCCCCGTTTGCGGCGGACCGCGGTTTTTTCTCGCTGGCACAACGCTTGCGCCGTTGGCCCGTAGCTTGCTTAGCCGGTAGAACTGAGCAAGAGAGGGAAAACGTGCCGAGAAGGGACGAATGGCTGGAGCTATCGCGCAAGCTCGATTGGGAGTTTTCGTACGTCGATGAGCGCGAAGTGTTCCCCGACGCCGTTAGTGGGCAGCCGTGGCTTCCCCAGGCCGCTTGGGCGGCGTGGGACGAACCCTATCGAACCAGCTACACCGAGTACGTTGCTGGCCAGTCCGCCAAAGATGCTTCGCTGAAAACGTTGCGGGAGGCCATTGGCCGCGTCGAGGACTTTGGGCGACTGGACAAGAGCTGGCTCTCCGCGGTCAAGCTGCACGCCGCGACGCTGCCCTTGGCCGAATTCGCGGCCGTAGTCGGAAATTTGCGCGCAGCGCGCTTCGCGCGTGACAGCGCGTGGCGGGGCACGGCGCTCCTGGGGGCGCTCGACGAGCTGCGGCACACGCAAATCCCACTCTTGATTCTGCACGACCTCGTGCGTTGGGACGTGCAGTTCGACTGGACCCACAAGTTCTTTCACACCAACAATTGGGTCGCGATCGCGGGTCGTCATTTGGTGGACGAACTGTTGCTCACGTCGAACCCGATCGAGCTCGCGATTGCCACCAACTTCGTGTTCGAGACCGGCTTCACCAATCTCCAATTCGTGGGTCTCTCGGCGGTCGCTCATCAGGTCGGCGATCGAATGTTCGAGAAGATGGTGCAGAGCATTCAAACCGACGAGGCGCGCCACGCGCAAATCGGTGGGCCAGTGCTGCGCACGGTGATCGAGCACGATCGCGCGTACGCGCAGTACTTGGTGGACAAATGGTTTTGGCGAACCTGGCAGTTCTTCGCCGTCGTTACCGGCTTTGCGATGGACTATCTGACGCCGCTCGAGCACCGGCGGCAGTCGTTCAAGGAGTTCGTCGAAGAGTGGATCCTCGACCACTTTCAACGAATGCTCGGCGAGTTCGGGCTCGAGCGCCCCTGGTACTGGCAAAAATTCCGCGACAGCCTGTCTTTCTTTCATCACATGTTGTTCGCGAGCGCGTACAGCTACCGTGCGACGCTCTGGTTCGATGTGCCGATGCCCGGGCCCGCGGAGCGCGCCTGGCTCGCGGAAAAGTATCCCGAGTCTTGGGCCCAGCTCGACCCGGTTTGGGAGCGAACTTCGGAGCGCTGGCGCGCGGCCGGTCCAGAGGTCGAGTGGTACACGCACGGCGCGACGCCCGTAGGTTTCTGTAACTTGTGCCAGCTGGTGCTGTGCGGCGGCACGCCAGCTGAAAATTCGGCGCGAGTCATCGAATACCAAGGTGAGCGCAAGATCTTTTGCAGCGAGCCGTGCGCCTGGATATTTCAGCGTGAGCCCGAGCGTTACGCCGCTCACAAAGGCGTGGTGCAGCGCATTCTGGAGGGCGAGGCTCCGGCCAACTTGCTCGAGCTCTTGCGCTGCTACTTCGGGCTGACACAGGACATGTGGGGGCAGGACGTTGCGCGAGGGCGCTACGCCTGGCTCGACGCCGATCGCGCGGCCTCGCGAACCTAATCGGGACCAGGCTGCATGTTGATTCCCGTATATGGATTCGTTAGCGGCGACACCTTGGGCGTGCTGGTCCTGGTTCAGGATCGCGACACCATCGCCACGCTGTGCGCTTCGTTGGCGCAGGCGACTGCGATGCGAGTGGCTCCAGGCAAACGAGCGCGGTTGCTGAAGGACGGCGTGGTGCTCGATCCGGCGCTTACCGTGGCAGAGGCTCGCGTCGCGCCGCTTCAAAGGGTCGATCTCGTCACGGAGCCGGGCGAATGACGTTCGTACGAGCAATCGGCGCGGACGAGCTTTGGGTCGGTGAAATGCGCGGCGTCTTGCTGGCTGGGCGTCGCGTGCTGCTGCTCAGAACCGAAACGGGAGTGCGAGCCTACGAGGATCGCTGCGCGCACCTCGGAATCCCGCTGAGTGACGGCAAGTTCGAGGCAGGGCGCATCACCTGTCGCGCGCATCAGTATCAGTACGACGCATGCACCGGTTTCGGTGTGAGGCCCGAGTGTGTTCGGCTGCTGGCGTTTCCCGTGCGCATCGAAAATGGCGCCGTGTTCGTGGACGTGAACGAGGTTCGAACGGAGACGCGCGATGAACGCTGATAGCCCTGGCGAAGGCGTCGGCCCCGTGCTCGAAGGCAGCCCAGCCGGGCGGGCCGTAGTGGCCGCCATTCAGAAGCTCAATCGCGACGTCTCGGTGCAAGACCGAGGGGCTTATTTGCGGGTGCTGGTGCCGCGTTGCTGTCGTGTGACGCGGGAGGCGATTGAACGCGAGCTGGGGCAGGCCTTCCGCGTCCCGTTCGACCTCGAGCCGCTGATGCCGGCCTTCAAGGGATTTATAAGTATGGACGCGGACAGCATCGAGTGGAGTCTGGAACAGCGATGAGCGCGCAGCGAACCTACTGGCACCTCGAGTCCGCGCGGCGCGTCCCAACGGAGTACGAGATCGCGAGCTCGAAGCTACTTTACTACGACGCCGCGCGCGGGTTCGAGGTCGCGACTCCGATTCAGGAGTGGCATCGCAAGTTTGGCGTCCACTCGGCGCTGCGAGTCGAGAGCTGGGAGCGCTTTCGTGACCCATTCGAAACCACCTACACGGCCTATGTCGACCGCCAAAAGGAACGCGAGACCTTCGTCGACGGCCTGCTGCGGTCGATCGACGAGAGCGACTACGATCAAAACCTTTCGCGCTCTTGGCTTGCGGCACTCGAGGCGCTCTGGCCCGTACTACGCTACCCCTGTCACGGGTTGATGATGGTGGCCGCCTACCTCGGGCAAATGGCGCCCGAAAGTCGGCTGGTGATCGTGCACCTGTTTCAAAGCGCGGACGAGCTGCGCCGGATTCAGCGCATTGCCTATCGCATGCACCAGCTACGCCGGGTCGTGCCGAGCTTTGGTGAAGACAGTCGCAAGGCGTGGCAGACGGCGCCCGAATGGCAGCCCCTGCGCCAGGTCATGGAGACCTTGCTCGTCACTTACGACTTTGGTGAAGCACTGGTAACGCTCGACCTGGTGCTAAAGCCGATGTTCGATCGACTGGTCACGGCCGAGCTCGCCAAGCTGGCCGCCGACAACGGTGACCCGCGGCTCGGGCAGCTCTTGTTCTCGCTGGCCGAGGATTCCCGAGGGCAGCGCGAAATTGCCCGCGAGATCGTGCGCGTCGCCTGCTCCGACCGCGCGGAAAATCGCGGCGTGATCGAGGCGTTTCGGGCACGCTGGCAGCCTCGGGTTCGCGAAGCGCTGGCGGCCCTGACGCCGCTGCTGCCGGGCGCTGGCCCCTCGTTGCTGCAAGCGATCGACGGTGAGTACCGAACCTTTTGGGCAACGCTCGAGCGCGGGGAGGGGCAAGTATGAATCAGAGCAGAAGCGCGCCAGTGAGAGAATCGGCAGCCGATTTGGACACTCGGTTTCGAACCATGGCGGACCACGCCCCCGTGTTGCTCTGGATGGCGCGCACGGACGGCTTGTGCGACTTCTTCAACCAGGGCTGGCTGGATTTCACGGGTCGAACGCTGGAACAGGAGTTCGGTAATGGCTGGGCAGAGGGCGTGCACGCCGAGGATTTCCAGGCGGCGATGCAAACCTATCTGGACGCCTTCGTGGCGCGGCGGCGCTTCGCGATGCACTATCGCTTGCGCCGTCACGACGGGGAGTACCGTTGGATTTACGATCAAGGCGCGCCTCGCTTCGACGCGGACGGCGTGTTCGCGGGCTTCATCGGTTCCTGCGTGGACGTGACCGATCAGCGCAACGCGCAAGAATCGCTCAAGCAGTTGAACGAGCTTCTCGAGGGGCAGGTGCGCGAACGTACGGCGATCGCTCGCGAGCGCGAAATGCTGTTGCGTGAGGTGCACCACCGCGTGAAAAACGACCTGCAGCTCATCTCCAGCATGCTCAGCATGCAGGCGCGCCAATTGGCCGATTCGGACTCGGTGGCTGCGCTCGAGGAGTGCCAGAGCCGTGTCCAGACCGTGGCTTGGATCCACGAGCACATGTACCGCTCCGAGAGCCTCGCGCGGATGTCGTTTTCGGCCAATATTCGCACGTTGGCCAGCGGTGTCTTCCGGGTGGCAGGCGTCGCGCCGGGGTCGATCGAACTGGAAGTGAATACCGAGGAAGACATCGCCCTCGGTGTGGAGTGCGCGATCCCGTGTGGGTTGATCGTGAACGAGCTGGTCACGAACGCGCTAAAGCACGCATTCCCGAACGGGAGGCGCGGCAAGGTCAGCGTCAACGTGAAGCGGCTGCCCGAGCAGCGCTTGTCGCTGGAGGTCGAGGACAATGGGGTCGGCTTCCCGATACCCAAGGCAGACAATGGCGAGCAATCCTTGGGCTGGCGCTTGGTCGAGGCGTTCGCCGAGCAGCTGCAAGCCGAAGTGAGCGTCACGCACGACAACGGGACCCGCGTCTCGGTGGTGTTCGACGCCGAGCAATGAGCGCGAAAAAAGGAACGAAGGTTTGGCTATCACACACCCACTAGCAAAGGAAGAAACCCCGCGCGCTTCGATCATGGTGGTCGAGGACGAGCGAGTGGTCGCCCGAGATATCGAGGATTCTCTGCGCGGCATGGGGTACGACGTCGTGGGCTCCGCTGCGTCGGCCGAAGAGTGTCTGCGCTGCGCCACCAGCAAACGCCCCGATCTGGTGCTGATGGACGTGCGCATTCAAGGTGAACTGGATGGCATCGAAACGGCCAAGCTCTTGCGCAGCCGCTTCGGGGTGCCGGTCATTTACCTGACCGCCTACGCCGACACCGAGACCGTGAACCGCGCTCGGGAGGCCGAGGCTCACGGCTATCTGTTGAAGCCTTTTCGCCCCACCGAGCTGAAGAGCGCGGTGGAGATCGCGCTCTTCAAGCACCGCGCAGAAACTCGGCTGCGCGAGCAAGAACAATGGTTTCGAACCACCTTGCGAGCCATCGCGGACGCGGTGATTGCGGTGGACAATCACGGCCGCGTCACGTTCGCGAATCAGATCGCAGAGAGCCTGCTCGGGCGCTCGGAGTCCGAGCTGAAGGGCAAGCCGCTGGCCGAGGTGTTTCAGCTAATCGACGAGTTGACGCGCGAACCGATCGAGTGTCCGGTCGACGCTGCGCTCGCGGAAGGCAAGGTCGGGCGCTTGCCGCCCAACACTGCGCTCAAGAGCCGCGACGGTGAGCGACCGATCGACGACAGCGTGGCGCCGATCATGGACGAGCGCGGCGCCGTGCTCGGGGCGGTGATCGTGTTTCGGGACGCTAGCGAGCAGCGCAGCACGCTGGCTCAAATCGCCTTGGCAGACCGGCTCACCTCGCTCGGCGTGCTGGCCGCGGGTGTCGCGCACGAGATCAATAACCCGCTGACCTACGTGCTCGGAAACGCGACCCTCGCCGCGAAGGATTTGGAGCAAGTGCGGGATGCGCTCGCGCCGGAACGTGTGGGCGAAAATAGCGCCCTCTTGGGGCTACCCGAACGAATTCAAAGTATCGAGGCGGATCTGAACGAGATTCAGCACGGCGCGGAGCGCATCGGTCGCATCGTCGCCGACCTTCGCGTGTTCGCGCGGCCCGACGACAGCGGTGTCGCGACCGACGTGATCGCTGCGCTCGAGTGGGCGCTGCGCGTTTCGGAGAGCCAGCTCATTCGCCGGGCGCGGCTGATCAAGGCGATCAATCCCGTGCCGCGCGTACGCGGCTCCGACGGCCGCCTGGGGCAGGTGTTCTTGAATCTGTTGATCAACGCAGCACAGGCCATCGACGAGGGCCAGCCGGAGCGAAACATCATTACGGTTACGACCGGCCGCGACGAGCGCGGCTGGGTGATGGTCAGCGTGCAGGATACGGGAGCAGGAATGCACCCTGAGATCGCCCGGCGAGTATTCGAACCGTTTTTCACGACCAAGCCCGTGGGTGTAGGCACGGGCCTCGGGCTCTCGATTTGTCATGGCATCGTGCTGGCCATGGGCGGCGAGCTGATCGTCGAATCCACGCCGAACTACGGCAGCACGTTTCATGTCTTGTTACCGATCGTGGACGAAGGTTCGATTCGACCTGCGCGACCCAAGAGCGCGAGGCCATAGGAAGGCGCCGACCCGGGCCCCGGCGCGGCGAACGTCGCTGGCGAAGGGGCTGGCCGGCGGCGGCGCGGCACGGCGCCGGTGCGCGCGGCCGCGACGGCAATCGTAAGGCCTCGAGGCGCGGCCCGGCTCTGCTACGGTCCGGCGGTGCCCGCGAAGATCAGCGCCGGACTGCTCCTTTATCGAGTACGCGACGGGTCCCCCGAGGTTCTAGTCGTGCACCCGGGAGGCCCGTTCTGGGCGAAGAAGGATTTGGGCGCGTGGTTCCTCCCCAAGGGTGAGATTGTGGCGGGTGAAGAGCCGCTCGCGGCCGCTCATCGCGAATTTGCGGAGGAGCTTGGTTCGCCGGCGCCTGCTGGCGACACGATTCCGCTCGGTACCGTGAAGCACAAGACCGGGAAGACCGTGCACTGCTGGGCGCTCGCGGGTGATTTCGACGTCGCGTCGCTGCGCAGCAATACTTTCAGTCTCGAGTGGCCGCCGCGCTCGGGTCAAAAGCGCGAGTTTCCAGAGATCGATCGCGCAAAATGGGTCGATTTCGCGGAGGCCGCGCGCATCATGCACCCGGCCGAGAGCGCATTCGTGACCCGCCTGGCCGAGCACTTGTTGCGGCTAACGGCGACTTAGCGCGCGCTGCCAGTCAGAAGCGTACGGCGGCGACCGCAGTGGTGCCGCTGTTGACCTCGACGCTGACCAGCCTTCGACCGAGCTCGGGGTGAACGAAAACCACCGTGTGGCTGCCCGGCGCGACCTGAAGCACGCGCGGCGTGAGGCCCTGTGAACGACCGTCGACGATGACCGTCGAGATCGGAATGGAGTTGACGCTCAAGCTCGCGCTGCCCGGAGCGACAGGGCCGGCGTTTGCTTTTAGTCGCACCAACGTTTGGCCGGTCGCGTTGCCCTGCTGCACAGGCGAAGAAGGAGGAACGGAGGGCGGCGCAGCCTGCAACCATGGCGCTGGCGCACCCTGGGCGGCCTGAGCCGGCAGAGGCGCCTTCACGGGTGTGAGCTCGATCAACACGTCCTTCTCGCTGTCGCCAGCGTCGAACGCGAGCTCGGCCGAGAAGTCACGGTAGCCGGCGCGCCGCGCCTGAACGCGGTAGGTTTCGGCGCGGTTGGCCGGGATGCGGACGGGGAGTGCTTCGATGGCACGCAAGTGACCGTCGCCGATCAGCTCGACCAGCGCGTGCTCGGCGCCTGAGCCTGCGCGCAGCGTGATGAACGCTGGAGCGGGCGCTGGAGCGGGCGCGGGCAGCGTGACGGGCATTTGCGCTGGCGCGTTGACGATCGCTTTGGAAACTGGCGCTGGATTTGGCCTCGATTGCTGCGCGCTGGCCTGCGCGCCTTCGGAGCGCGACAGAAAGACGAACATCAACAGCGCGACGACAGTGACGCCGGCCAGGGCCGCGAACGTTCGCGACCGAGCGAGGCGCAGCCCGTCGCTTGCAAACTTCGACAGCCGCGGTTCGACACTTCGGGCCAGCGCCTGGACGGCCGGTGCCGCGGTCGGCGCGCTCACTACCTGCGCCGGAAGTTCGACCTTCGGCGTCACCAACAGGGACGGCGGCGCAGCCTTGGGCGACGAGTTTGCCATCCAGCGGTGCAGGACCGATTCGTGGCTGATGCGTCGAGCGAACTCGTCCAGCTTGCTCGGATCCAAAGCGGTGGTCGTCGGCGCGGGTTGCGCGGGCTCGAGCCGCGCGGGCGCCTCCGCGGCCGGAGGCGCTTCACGGCTTTCTCGTGCCAACGCCACTTTCAAACGTGAATCGGAGTGCGGCAGGCCGAGCTCCGGCTCAGGCGGGAGCGTCGGTTCGAGCGAAAGCGCTGGCCGAGCATCCGGAGGTGGCGCTAGCTGCAACAAGGAACGCGCGAGCAGCCGAGTCGGTTCGTTCTCGTCGTCGTCGGAGCCTGCACCCAAGAGGTCCAGAACGTCCGCTTCGAGCTCCTCCGCGTGTTCGAAGCTCTCGTGCTTGGTGAACGGACCGAGGCCGGCCAGCGTCCTTGGTGACTCCTGCTCCCACCAACGTGAAAAGTCGCTGCCTTCGGGAGAAAGCAGTGGATGGCTCGAGCGCTCCGGTGCGCTGCGATAGTCCTCAGCAACTTTGGTCATGAATAACGTCCCTCGCGAGAGTCGCGCGCGCACGTCGTGCGCTGCAAGTAGTAATTAAGTTCTCGTACAGTAGCGCTTGCGCGAAAGCGTGGACCAACAAAATAGCGAGTGACGAAAGGTCGTTCTTCATGTGGCGAAATGCGTCGCGCGACTGCGAATTTCGTCAGCCGCGCGCGTCGCTCGCTACACACCGACGCGAAACGAATTCGATACACGCGCTACTTATTCGTGACTCTTGCCCAACGATTTTCCGTGAGATTCGCGTTGTGCCGCAACGTCGCACAGCGGCCGCCGTTCGGCATCTGGTTTCTGCCTTGTTACGTTCGCGCACGGCAGTCCAAACTAGCGCCGCTGGCTCAGTTCGCCTGACAGCGGATCGCGTTCGGCTTGGGTAGCACGCGCGCAGGCCCCTGCAGGCGCGCTTCGCGAACGGCGACCGCGCGGTTGCCAGGGTCAGGGTGGGTCGAGAGCAGTTCGGGCGGGGCCATACCATCTTTTCCCAAGCGTTCGAAAAAATTCGCGAGCCCCGTCGGATCGATGTTTGCGCGCACCAGTAAAGCGATCCCCTCGCGGTCTGCTTCGCTCTCCTCGGCGCGGCCGTATTTGAGGCCTGTCAGGCGAGAGCCGACCTCGGCGTAGCGCTGCAGATCCGAGCCTCCGAATAGCAGCGACAGCGCAATCGACCCGCCCATTTCGCGCAAAGTACGGCGCGTGCCATGCCGCAGGAGCGCGTGTTGAATTTCGTGACCGAGCACGCCGGCGACCTCGTCTCCGGTCTGTGCGTTTTCCAGCAGCCCGCGATTGACGATCACGAAGCCGCCAGGCAGCGCGAAGGCGTTCAGCGCGGGGTCATCGACCACGCGAAACCGAAATGGAAACGGCAGCGAGCCCGCCGCGGCGAGCAGCGGTGCGGCCAGCTCCTCTACGTATTTTTTTGCGGCCGGGTTCGTGCAGTCACGAGCGAGCACCGACGCCTCGCCGATCGCGCCGAGCTTTCGATCGACGCTGAGCGGCACCAGCGGCGTGAGCGCCGAGGCGAGCGCGCCGCCACCGCGCACGGCAAACACTCCCGCAGCGATCAGCAGCGCGCCGATTGACAACAGCTCGAACAAGACACGATGGCTCTTCGGGTTGAAGCCTTGGCCGGGGCCGGCGCCTTCAGGCGCAGGGGCTGGAGCGGGCGCAGGGGCTGGGGCGGGAGCTGGTTTCGTATCCATCGCCTGAGTTCGGGCGTGCGTTTTGGGCTTGAAGAGGCCCGATAGGCCGGTTGGCTGGGCTCTTCATCGACCTTAGCTTGCAAGCGAAGGGCGGCGATCGCAACGTCGGCGTGAGAATCGCAATGGAGCACACAATCGAACATGGGCCATCCTTCGCGTGGCTCAAGGTCGTACTCGCCGCCGGGGACGAAGTGCAGGCCGAGGCTGGGGCGATGGTGAGCCGCGACCCACAAGTCGAAATGTCCACGCACCTGAACGCGGGCCGGCGCGCCGGGGCGTTTCGGATGCTGGTCGCATTTCTCGTCGCTCTCATGCGAAAGCTGTTCGGGGGCGAGACCATGTTCGTCAACCGCTTTCGAGCGGCTGGGTCGGGCGAGGTGATCCTGGCGCCCGCGCTGAGTGGTCACATCGTGCACAAACGGCTCGGTGCGAACGACAAGCTGTTCGTGCAGACGGGCAGCTACTTGGCGTCGACCGGTGAGGTCGACGCCAAGGTTCGTTTCACCGGTTTGCGCTCGCTCTTGGGCGGAGAAGGTTTGGTGCTGCTCGAGTGCTCGGGCCATGGAGATCTCTGGGTGAATTCGTACGGCGGCGTGTTGCCCTTGACCGTGAACGGAACCTTCACCGTCGACACCGGTCACATCGTCGCTTTCGAGGGCGCGCTCGACTTCCGAGTGAGGAGCGTGGGCGGTATGAAATCCCTGTTTCTTTCGGGCGAAGGGTTGGTGTGCGAGTTTTCGGGTCAGGGCGTGGTCTACATCCAGTCTCGTAATCTACATTCCTTGGTCGGCTGGCTCGGCCGGCTGCTACCGAGTTGAGGAGAGCTCGATGCAAATCGACATCCAGTACAATCCGGCTCACTCCCTGGCCACGGTGCACCTGAACGCGGGCGAGTCGATCCGCGCAGAGGCCTCGGCCATGGTCAGCATGACGCGCAACATCGACGTTCAAACGAACGCGGGCCACGCCGCGGGCGGTGGATTTTTCGGCGGTTTGAAGCGGGCGGTGGTCGGCGGAGAGTCGTTCTTCCAAAATTTATACACCGCGCGCGGTTACGGCGCGCACGTGACGCTCGCCCCCCGCTTGTGCGGCAGCATGGTCGTGCACGAGATGAATCCCGCGGTCGACCTGTTTATTCAAGGCTCGAGTTACGTCGCGGCCCCCGACAGCGTGCGCATCGACACCGAGTTTCAGGGCTTCAAGGGCTTTCTCAGCGGCGAGTCGCTGTTCTTCCTCAAGGCGAGCGGTCACGGCCCGGTGCTGATGAACGCCTTCGGCGCGATCGAGACGCGAGAGCTCGATGGCGAGCTGATCCTGGACACGGGGCACTTGGTCGCCTTCACCGCCGGTATCGAGTACTCGATCGGCAAGGCCAGCAAAGGCTTCATCGCCAGCTATTTGAGCGGCGAGGGCTTGGTGCTGCGCCTGCGTGGGCGCGGCAGACTATGGATTCAAAGTAGAAACCCGAGCGAGTTTGGGCGGACCGTCGGACGCTTGTTGCCTCCGCGAGAGAGTTGAGCCGATGAAACACCAAATCTTGGATTCCCCCGACTTCGCGATGCTGGAGCTGCTGCTCGACGCCGGCGAGGTGGCCGTGGCGGAGAGCGGCGCCATGGTGGCCAAAGACGCTCAGATCGAGATCGAGACCAGCATGCGTGGCGGTCTGCTCGGCGCGGCCAAGCGCAAGCTGCTCGGCGGCGAGTCGCTGTTTCAGAACACCTTCACTTCGCGCGCCGCGGGGCAGCGGCTCTACCTTTCAGCGCCCGCTGAGGGAGACTTGAAGGTGCGCGCGCTTTCCCCTGGTGAATCGTTCTTTCTGCAGAGCGGGGCGTACGTCGCACACGTCGGGAGTGAGCTGGTCATCGACACCAAGTTCGGCGGTCTGAAAGCGTTCTTCGGCGGAGTGGGTTTGTTCATGCTGCGCGTACAGGGGCCTGGTACGGTCTTTTACGGCAGCTACGGCGCGCTGCACGAAGTGGACGTCGGTCCGGAGGGCTATACCGTCGACACCGGCCACATCGTGGCGTTCACCGAGCACTTGCAGTACGCCGTGCGCGCGTTCGGTGGCTTCAAGGGCCTGTTCTTCAGCGGGGAGGGCCTGGTTTGTGACTTTTCTGGCAACGGCAAAGTGTGGGTACAGACGCGCGACGCCGCCGGCTTGGCCGCATTTCTCCACCCCTTCCGACCGGTGAAGGCCAAGTCGGACTGAGGGTTTTCGCTGCGGCGGCGCGGTCTGCTAAAAAATTAGCACCAAGCGCTTGCTAAAAAATTAGCACCTGGCTAGGGTGCGCCCATGGCAAAGCCCGCGCTCACCCGTCGCGAACGGGAGATCATGGACATTTTGTACCGTCTTGGCCGCGCCAGCGCGCAGGAGGTGCTGGAAAACCTGGCCGAGCCACCGAGCTATTCGGCAGTGCGAGCGCTGCTCAGGCTTCTCGAAGAGCGCGGCCACGTCAAGCACGTGGCCGATGGGGCGCGCTACGTCTACTTGCCGGTCATGGCGCGCGGTGAGGCGCGGCGTAAGGCGCTCTCGCATGTGGTGGCCACTTTCTTCGGTGGTTCGGTCGAGCAAGCCATGTTGACGCTGGTGGAGTCCTCGCGCGCCAAGTTGTCCGCGGACGAACTCGAAAGGCTCTCCGCGCTCGTCGAACGCGCAAAAGCGGAGGGAAAGTAAGGTGGAAGACTGGTCTTTCGTCGGCCTCGCGCTGCGCGCGGCCCTGCTATTTTCGGTTACGCTCGGCGCGACCTTCGCGCTCACGTCGGCGTCGGCCACGCTTCGTCGTTGCGTGCTGTTGCTCGGCGTCGCGGCGGCGCTTTCGTTGCCGTTGCTTTCGCGGGTCACTGCTGGGCGTGAGGTCGTGCAGGTTGCCGCCCCGCGGGTGGTCGCGCGGGTGGTCGCCGAGGCGCTGTCTTCGCGCCGGTCCGCTGCCCCGGGGCCCGAGATAGAGGGCGCGCGTCAGGTCGCGCGCCCCTCGCTTTCCTGGCCAACCGCGGTGCTAGTTCTTTGGTGCTTGGGCGTGGTCGTAGTGCTTTCGCGCATGACAGTCGGCCTTCTGGGCGCGCGGCGCCTGGTCCGGCGCGCGCGCGCCGGCGAAGAGGGGCTTCACTTCTCCACGGAGCTTGAGGGTCCAGTGGTGGTCGGACTGTTCGCGCCCCTGGTGCTGTTGCCAGAAAACGCGGCGGGTTGGCAGAGCGAACGGTTGCGCGCGGTCCTGCTGCACGAGTCCGCTCACGTTCGCCGGCGCGACGGTTTGGCCTTGCTGCTCGCGCAGCTCGCGTGCGCGCTCTATTGGTTCATTCCGCTTTCGTGGTGGGCGTTCGGCAGGTTGCGACGCGAATGCGAGCTCGCGGCGGACGAAGACGTGCTTGCGGCCGGCTTTCGCGCCACGAGCTACGCCGAACACTTGCTGGCGGTGGCGCGCACCCTGCACGTTCCGGCGGGCGCAGTGGCGATGGCAGCGCGCCCGTCCGAGCTCGGGCGGCGCATCCAGGTGCTGATTTCTCGCGAGCAGTTGCCGTCGCCCCTCTCTCGAAACCAGCTCGTGGCGCTGGCGACCGCTGCGTTCGTGGTGCTCGCGTTGGTGGCCTGTACGGGTACTACCGGGGTGCCGGCGCCAACGCCGCCGGTCTCCGCGCTCGTGCCGAGCGGTGGCCCCTTGCAAGCGATCGCGATCGAGGAGGCGAAACGGGTTCATAGCGAAACCGGCGCACGTCGCGTGGCGATCGTGGTGCTCGACGCTCGCAGCGGCCGAGTGCTCGCGCTCAGCGACGATCGCCTGGGCGACCCGGTCGTACCCGCGTCGGCTCTCAAACCGCTCACGGTGGCTTTGGCGCTCGACGCGGGCTCAATCGCGCCCTCCCAGCGCTTCGACTGCGGCAACGGCCAGCGCGCTTACGGGTCGCAAACACTGCGCGACGCCGGACAATACGGTTTGCTCGATCTGTCGCAGATCCTCGCGGTCTCGTCGAACGTGGGCGTTTCGCGCATCTTCGACGCGCTCGGCGGAGAGCGACTGCGTGACGGGCTGAATCGCTTCCACGTCGGCGCGCCGGCAGAGATCCCGGACGCGTCGCTGCGCGGCGCGATCATTGCCATCGGTGAGGGCAGCTTCAGCACGCCGCTGGCGATGGCCTCGGCCTACGGCGTTTTTGCGAACGACGGCGTCTATACCGCGCCAAATTCGGCGCGCAGCGAACGCGTGTTGAAGGTCGAGACCGCGCGCAGCGTACGCACGATGCTCGAGAGCGTCGTGACCGGTGAGCAAGCGACCGGCAAGGCCGCGCGCGTCGAAGGCGTGCGCGTCGGCGGTAAGACCGGCACCAGTGACGACCCGGACTGTGAGGCGTGCGCGCAGGGCCCCGGTTTGTTTGCGACTTTCGTGGGCATCGTGCCGATCGACGCGCCGAAGTACGTGATCTATGTCGGCGTTGGGCAACCGAGCGCGCCGGGGACCGGTGGAACCTTGGCCGCCCCGGTGTTCGCACGACTTGCCGCCCGCGCGCTGGCCGCGGGCGGATAGGCGCCCAACCAGCTCGGCTGCGCGGCAATGAACGCCCGCCGCGTGTGGGGCGCGCGGCGGGCAGTGTCCTACCTATGTTTCTGGTCTCACCTGGCTCCGTCCCGTTCGCCATAACGCTGGCTTGCCTGCGGCCGTACTCCCGGGAACGGGAATGTCTGCTCACACCAGCGCCAAGGACGAGGTTCTGAATCAGTTGACGGATGCCGATCCCTTGTGGGGGCCGCTCGTGTTCCTCCGGCCCGCGCGCGAAACGCCGTTTGGCAACGTGCGGTTGTTCGTGGTTTGCAGCTTGTTCGGGGTCTTTTACGGCATGTGCGCCAACGTGGTGCTCGCCTTGGCGCACAGCGCGGGGACGCGGGCCTTGGTCCCCGTTTACGCGGCGCCGCTGTTCCTCTCCGTTACCGCGTTCATTTGCGGCCAACTGTTCGTCGCTGCTTGGAACCGGCGTGCGTATCAGCTCACGCGGCGTCTCGACTGGGCGCGCGCGACCCAGGGTGCTCGCGGCCGCAAGTAGCCCGAAGGGCTCACTACACGCTGCCGAAACGTCGCACCACTAGGGTTCGCACGGCCGCCAGTACGCCCTGCTGAACGTCGGCCAGGCGATCGGGCGTGAGCGTGCTGCCCGCGGCCCCGCAAATCGTGAAGCGGTCGCGCGCGGTCCCCACGTCGGTACGCACTTCGGAAGTCACGATCTCCGCGCGATGGCGGAACAGAGCGCGCGTGACCGCGAGCAGTAAGCCTGGGCAGTCGGGGGCCTCGACGGTCAGTACGACTTCACCTTGGCGCAGCGCGCGCGTGTCGTAGTAGACGCGTGGCGGCGACAGGCGCGGCTCTTCCAGCGTGTTTCCGTGTTCGCGCAGCGCCTCGTCGGCGCGCTGCTGCTCCTCGATCAGCTGCGCGAGCGCGTAGCTCACGTTGCGCACGTCCTCGCCATCGACCGCCGCTGGCAGTGCGGAGCTCGGCTCGCGTTCCACCCACAGCAAAGCGATCGTCTCGCGTGCGCCCGCGCCCGCGCCCGCGCCCGCGCGGCGCGAGTAGATTTGCGCGTCCCGGACGTCGAGTTCCTGGCTCGCGAGCGCGTCGCTGATCAGGGACAAAAGCGCGGTTCGGCTGTCGGCCACCACGCACAGCGTCGCAGGCTCGTTCAGCGGATTTTCCAGAAGGCCCGCGTGGGCCGTGCGGTGCCCGCGCGCCCGGACGACCGCATGCTGCGATTGGATCTGCTCGTAACCGAACAGGCGAGTGTAGGAGGGCGGCATGCTGCGCACGAACTCGGTGAGCTCGTCCGTCGCGTACGCCAAAGTGCGGACTACGGCTTCCATGCTACTCGGCGAGCGTCCTTCAGGCTCGGTAACCGGCGCGTATCTTGGGTGAGTCCCGAGAGTATCGCGCGCGCAAAAGCGGGCGTGGGATACCCTGCGACGAGGTGTGAATTTCCGGACAACGAGCGACTTTGAGCACGCTAATCGACGAGCTCGGCGTCGCCGATGCGCCCCATACGAAGGAAAGCGCAGCGGGTGCAAGCGTCCGGCAG
Organism: Polyangiaceae bacterium; assembly: GCA_035549735.1. Taxonomy (GTDB): domain Bacteria; phylum Myxococcota_A; class Polyangia; order Polyangiales; family Polyangiaceae; genus PMG-095. The sequence continues at coordinate 307,252 of DASZQI010000012.1, forward strand.
CCTGCCGCTATTGAACTCCTCGCGCAGGCTGGCCATGCCTTCTCCGTTCCAGACCGAGCGAAAATCGTCTTTGGCGAGCGTGCCCACGCGCCCCTTCAAGAAGCAGCAGGGCGCCACGGTGCTGTCTTCGTGAATGTACGCGTTGTTGTACATCAGGCTGCACGTGCCCCGCACGCGGCGGCCGTGCAGGTTTGCGAGTACGCCCGCGGCTGCTGGAGACGTGCTGCGCTTGCCATTGGTCTTGGGCGCCGGAGCAGAACTCGGTGCTTGCGGGCGAGCCTCGGTCGGCGCGCTGGCTGCCGGTTCGGAGCTGGCCGCAGGCGTCGGAGCGGGCGCAACAACGGGCGCCGGCTCCGGCGGATGCTCGGGCTCGGCGGGCACGACCAGCGGCGGCAGCTCGACACGCATGGACAGCTCTTCGGCCACCGCGCGCGTCTCCGCGAACCAGCGCGCCATCAGGTGCGGGTGCTCGGTGGGCTCTTGACCGAGCGTCCACGGCAGCGAAGTGAACGGAACCAGCCAGGAAGCGCGCACCAGCTGCGCGTTCATCCGCTTCGCCATTCGCACGAAGTCGGGCAGCTCGTGCACGTTGTCGCGCATGATGGTGAACGCGAAACCGAGCCGCAAGTTCGGCCCGCGGTACTTGTTGATCAGATCGATACCGCGCAGCACCTGCTCCAGCTTGCCGCCGCAGCGAATGTGCTTGTACATATCGGGCGAAGCCGCGTCGATGGACACGAATATTTCGCGGAAAGACGGCGCCACCAAGCGCGCCATGTCGTCGTCGATTACGGTGGCGTTGGTGACCGTGCTCAGCTGAACGTCGTGCTTCATGCCAAGCTCACAAGCTTGTTTCATGCCCGGGTAGAGAAACGGCTCACCCGTGCCCTGTAGCTTGATCCCGGACACGAACGGTAGAATCGGCTCGATTCGCTTGAAGAGCGCGGGGTCGGCGTGCCGGCCGGTGTAGTCCTTGCCCTCGGCCGTAAGTGAGCACATTTTGCAACGAAGGTTGCATTGTGTGGTCACCGCGATCTGCAAACTCTCGGGGTAGCCCAGCACTCGAGCCTGGCGCTTTTTGATGTCGCGCCGGTTGTGGTGCTCGTTGCGTCGCTTCAGCTCACCCGCGAGGCCAGCCAGCCGTAGCAGCTCGACGCGGGGGCCGATGTCTGTTTCCGGCGAAACTCGAAACAACGCCGGATCCAGAACACGTTTTGCGAGCGAGCCTCGCGCTCGGCGTTGCAGTTCGCTGGCCTCCGCATCCAGGCGGCGCTTGAGTTGGCTTTGCTCATAGGCGGATCTCACGATCGCGCGCACAGCGTCCAAGCCCCCGACGACATTTTGAAAACCGCCCATGATTTGGCCTCCCATCCGTGTTTGTCGACCTTCCGACCAAGGTCCCCGGACCGCCAGCGGAAGAGTCTACCGTCCAGCGAGGCTTGTCAACTGTTGCCCACCCCCGTCGGCCTGCGGCCGCCGACCCCTCCCAAAGCTGTGCTCGCCTGCGGCTGCGCGCAGCAGGGAGGGGTAGTCGCTGCGCGCTCGTGCACGCGGCGGCGCGTGAGGCTAGGTTGTCGTGGTTGGCCCAGCTGTTCGACTCCGCGCGACCGTGCATCGTTGGGCGATCGAGCTCGCATTTTACGCGTGTGGCGCGGGTGTTCGCGCTCGAGCTCGGCGTGGCTTGCGACTTCGAGGTCGTGCGCGACCTCACCTCGGTCGATGCCCGAGATTTTGCCGAGAACCCGGCGCTGAAAATGCCGTCGTTGCGCACGGCCGGCGGCGTCTGGTTCGGCGCGTTGAACATCTGTCGTGAGCTCGCGCGGCGCGCCCCAGGCGACGCGCGCGTCGTGTGGCCCGAAGAGCTCGTCGATCGCTCACTCGCGAACGCGCAGGAGCTGATTTTTCAAGCCATGGCCAGCGAGGTAAGCCTGATCATGCTCAAGGCCACGTCGGGGGACGAAGCTCCGGCGTACCGCCACAAGCTCTGCGCGAGCTTACTCAATTCCCTCGGCTGGCTGGAAAGCAACGTGAGCGCGCTGCTCGCGGCATTGCCGGCCGAACGCACCGTGAGCGTGCTCGAGGTCACTCTCTTCTGCTTGGTGACTCACGTGGAGTTTCGCGCGGTCGTGAACACTCCGCCCTACCCGGAGCTTGCGCGATTTTGCGAGCGCTTCGCCGAGCGCCCGAGCGCGCAGGCGACGACGTTTCGGTTCGACGTGTAGCGCGCGTTACAATGCGGCCAGGCGCGGTGGTGGGACGGGCTGGGGCGGCGTGGGGCTGCGCTACGGGCGCGCTCGGCCGGTGAGCGCGCCCGTTACTGAGAGGGCCCCAGCAAAAGTCGAGCTAGCGATCGCAGCGGACGAGTGGGGTGAGCGGCGCGAAATCGTAGCCATCGCCGGGAGTTTGGGCGTCGACGTCGAGCATGGCTTGGGCGAGCGCGCTTCGAATCTCGGCGTAGGTTTGGCCAAGCTTGCTGGCGCTGCTCGCGCTCGCGACGCACAGAAATTTTTGGCTGCCGCAGATGTCGAGCGTTTCGCAGCCGGGCTCCGGAGCACCGGCGGCGCTGAGCGCGAGGTCGCCGTAGAGCGCGCTGCCGCCGACCACTACCAGAGAGACGTCTTTCGGGCGCGCGGCCAGAACCGCGGCGTATGGGTCGGCGCGATCGCCGGCGAACACCGCGATGTCGGCGAGGTAGCCGGGCGCGATGCGACCCAAGCGGTTCTGAAGAGCGAGCACTTCGGCGCCGTTGGACGTGGCCATGTCGAGCAGGTCCTTGGGCGAAAGGCGATTGCTCCAATGCGCGTTGTCCCAAGCGTCGGCGAAGCGCATTTCGTCCAGCAGGTTCTGGCTGCCACCGATGGACCAGTCGGGCGCGAGCGCGACCCGTACACCCGCAGCGAGCGCCGCCGGAATGTCGGCAGTTTGGCCGTGGAGAAACAGGTTCGACGCGGGTGACCAGGTGAGCTTCATGCCGGCGCCGGCCATGATCGCAAACTCGTTTTGGGTGAAGGCCACGCCATGCGTGATCGTGGTTTGCGGCGCGTACAGGCAATAGTCGCTGGAGGTGAGCGTGCCGAGCGTCGCGAACTCGGTGAGGCTCGCGGCGTCGACACCCTCGCCGTCATGAATCAGGTAGGCGTCGGTCTTGCCGCTCGCGAAGTTTTCGCACACGTTGTCGGCGCTGGTCTTGGAGGGAGGAAACAGCGAACTAGTCTGTACTTTGTCTTCGCCCAGGCCGTTTTGTGCGACGTCGATCGAGCGCGCCAGCGAGCCGAAGCAGGCGCTCGAGGTGCCGGGTAAGCCGACCATGCTGGTGGTGCCGGCGACCAAGCCCTTGAGCTCGCCGTACTTGTCGAGCTCGCAGCGCAGGCTGCCCGCGGAGGTGCCATAAGGCGTGTTCGCGCACCAGGCCGGCTTGCCCTGACTGTCGTTCGACAGGCATTGCTTGACGTCGAGCATCGCCTGGTAGCGCGGCTCGTTCGGCCACTGGTTGTGGTTTTGATAGGTCATGGTCGGCGTCCAATCGCTTTCGTCGAAGACGTCGAACAGCACGTGATTGTGGGTGTCGATCAAGCCTGGCGCGATGATGCCCGCGGTGTCGATGACCGTGGCGTCGGTCGCGCCGGGCGCTCCCGAACAGGCCGTCCCCTCGGCGACACACGTGATGGTGTTGCCTTCGACCAGCACCTGACCTTCGATGGCGGAGTCGAAGGTGATGACCGTACCGGAGAGCAATAGCCGATCGCGCCGGCCGAGGTGGCTGAGTACGGGGCCCGCGGGCGGCGGGAGCTCGACGCACGCGCCCGCTTCGCAGACTTGGTTCGTGCCGCAGGCCGTGCCGGACAGAGGAACGCCGCTTCCGCACTGGCAGCTCGAATCGAGCACTTCACCGCTGGTGCAGGCGTTGCCGTCGTCGCAGCTCGTGCCTGCCTGACAGGGGTTTGCGCCGCCTATGGTGCAGGTAATGGTCGCGCTCGACCACGAGCCGAGATCGGGCAGGCGCCCGAAGCACTGGCCGGCTACGCTGGAGGAAGTAGTGCCAACGCTGCCAATGCTCGCGAAGTCGCTGCCGCAGGCGCTCGCTGACCTCGTCGAAGCGAGCAGTCGGCATTCATCGGGGGATGCCCAATTGATGTAAGAATAAGGGACCCAAACATGTTCGCCCGCGCCGACGATGGCGCAGGTCGCGCTCTTGCTCGCGTTCGCGCAGGTGGTCGAGCTCGCGGCGTGGTTCACGTTGCTATCATTGATGAGCTTTGGGGAACCGCCGCCGTTCGTGTCATCGACGTACCAGCAGTTATTGGGATCGCGCGCCAGGTCGAGCGCCATCGAGCCAGCATTGACGAGCTCGACGAAGCCGCTCGAGCCAGACCCGCATTCGTTGACGACCAACGCGGACGTCGTGACCAGTCTCTGCCAGCTGGAAGCGGTACTTTCGGCCGACATTGGCTCCGGTCGTTCTCCCTCGCTCGAGCCAATTTCTTGCGTGCAACCGACGAAAATCAGGGGCAGCACGAGCTCCGTGCTGAGAGCCCAAGCTCGACTCGACCGTGTGTTCATGATGTGCCCTCGTTGGCTCGAGTCGGGCGCCCACTCGCACCGCTCGAAAGCAATAACGATAGCACGCTGCTTTCCTACTAGGGTGGTGGAGTTCACCAAGAACACCCGCGAAAGCCATGAGTAAATGTTTGCGAGCGCGTGCGCGCGTCACCACAGCCGCGCGCGGCGCATGAGCACGAGCAAACCGCTCACGAGCGAGAGCACGAGCAGCCAAAAGTAGGCGTAGCCGTAGTGCCACTTCAGCTCGGGGAAGAGCTCGAAATTCATGCCGTACACCCCGACGATGAAGGTCAAGGGCATGAACACCACGCTCACCACCGTGAGCCGGCGCATGATCTCGTTGGTGCGATGAGACATCAACGACATGTACAAATTCAGCGACTCCGCGAGCAGCTCGCGATCGACCAGCACGTCGCCGAGCACGTGCTCGATGGTGCCCGCGAGGTTCGATAGCGCGGCGCGCGTGACGTCGCTCACGAAGGGCGAGTTGCGCGTGGCCAGGTCGGCGAGCACCGTGCGCATGGGCAGGACCACTTGGCGAAAACGTAGCAGCTCGGCGCCCAGCGCCGAAACGCGCGCGAAGACCTGCGCGTCCACGCTGCCCGATTTGAATTCTTCCTGCACGCGCTCGACGCGCGACTCGATCAGCTTTTGAATCTCGAGGTAGCTCTGCAAGAGATGGTCCCAAATCTCGTACAAGAGAAAGCTGGGAGTCTGGGCAAAGCGCACGAAGTCTTGCGTGTATTCGCGGCGAAGCGCGTCCAAGAAGCGCGCGGGCCTGCGATGGATTGTGAGCAGAAAGCGTTCGCCCAGCGCGACGTGCACCGGCTCGCTGGTCAGCTCACCGTCGTCGCGAAAAACCGCCAGGGCGAGGTGTAGGTAGGACTCGTAGCGCGCGTAAGGGTTCGATGATTCCTCCGCCAGGACGGCGTCGATCACGTCCTCGTGCAGGAGCGCGAGTTCGCCCAGCAGCGCGCGCGCCTGCGCTCGATCGCTGGCCGTGAGGTCGATCCAGACGAAGTGGTTCTGCGCGAGCGCCGCCTGCACGGCGCTGAGCTCGATCGGCTTTTGGCTCTTGTCTGCGAAGTCGAGCGCGACGATGCGGGTGGTGCAAGGCGCTGCGTGTGCGTCAGTGGGCGGAATGTCACGGGTTTCCAGCGCGGGCCTCGTGGGATCGAGGCTCGCTTCCCCCGCATTTCCCGCGTGTCACCAGGCGATTGCCGGAGAGCGAACGAGAACGAGGGCCAGCGTACCCGAGTTACTGGCTCACCGATTGCTGCCAGAACACCACTTCGCCGGCCTGGTTGGCGACGATCGAGACCCCTCCGTCGTGCGAGACCACGATTGCCAGGCCCTGCGGGTGATCCTGCACGAAACGATAGGCGGCGCGGTGACGGGTACCGACGTTTTCGATCTCGTCGGGCTCCCGCTTTCGACCTTCAGCGTCGAAGGCTCGCCAAACGCGCGCGGGCGAAGGCAACTCGGCAGAGACTTCCGCGCCGTAGCCGAGCAGCCCGAAGCGCTTGTCGAGCACGACCGCGCCGTCGATGGCGGCCAGATTGGCGATCAGACGGCTGAGCTCGAACACGGCCTGCTCCAGCTTTTCCAGGTCCAAGCTCGCGTCCAGCGCAAAATCGCGCCAACCGACCGACTCTTTCGAGGTCGTCGCGGCGACGCCCTGCAGAATTGCAAACAACAAGGTGCGATAGCGGTGCGAAGGTTCATCCTGCGCGAAGCGGTATTTGAGGCGCAGCGCGTCGAAGCGGCCACCGGAAGCCTCGGACGACGTGTCCACGACCAGGATCAAGCCGCCGTGCCGGGCACCGCGAATGAGCTGAATGGCGCGCCTCAACATGTGCTGGCCCACTTTTCCGACCAGTGAATGCTCGACCGCGGTGGGAGACGGAGTGCCGGCCTGGAGTCTCGCGTGCTCTGCGCGAATTTGCTCGCGTTCTCGAGCGAACATCGCGGGCAGCCATTCGGAATCGAACACGTCGAGCAGCGCGTCGACCAGCGCGCTGCGCTCCAGCGCGCCCACCAGCTTTCCAGCGCAGCGCACCGCGAGCTGCCCGGGCCCGGTGACGTGGACGATGGGGTCGTCGGTCCAGATCGGCACGGGGCTGCGCCCGCCCCCGGTCGGGCCGAGCCAGGCGGGGCCCGAGTGTGCGATGCCCCAGATGCGCAGCTTGCCCTCTTCCGCGTGAACGCCGATCAAAGCGGTTTCGAAGGGCGCAGAGGGGCTCAGTCGTCGCAGTTCTTCGGCGTGCAGCGGGCGGCTCTGCTCGAAGCGCAGGCGCAGCACACCCTGGTTCGGCGCGCCGGCTTCCGGCAAAGCGTCGACTGGAGTGAGCAAGAGACGAAAGCGGGTCGGCCTGGCTTCTTCCAAGGTCAACGACGCATCGAATGCCACCGACAGCGCCTCGCACAGCTGCTCGCGCGACACCCGCAGAGTTTTGCCGGACGGCCAATGCTCCTCGACGTATCGCGCGAGATCCGGGGGATAAGCGTAGCTGCGCTGCATGCCTCCTAGCATGCCCGCGCTAGCCGACCGCGTCGACGGGCAGCGCGATGCTCGCGATTGCGCGTTCTGCCTCGGTCAGCGGCAAGCCGGGGTAGGCGACGAAGCCGAGCAATTTGGGGTTGCTGAAGGGCGACCACTCACGCCGCCAGGCGCCGCCGAGCTCGTTGGCGCCGATGTTTTCGTACTGCGTGTGGTCGTCGGAGACGCGGATCACCCGGTCGACGTGGCGAAGCCAGGAGGTCTTGGGATCGGCGGGGTTCGAACGGTCGTAGATGGCGAGGTCGCCCGGGCGAGGCAGCCACTTGCGCGCGCGCACTTCTGCAGCGGAGTGAAAACGACCGCCGTTGAGCGCGTCGGTGAGTAGCTCGATCGCGCCGGCGCGCGGCTCGTGCGGTTTGACGTCGCCCGCCAGCAAGCACTCGATGAGCGCGCGGCTCTGCGCGCTGGCGCAGAAATTTCCGACCTTGATGCCCAGCGGCTTGCCGTTGCGAATGGCAACGGCGTGATAGTACGCGATGCGTTCGGCGTTCGGGCGCTCGTGCTCTTGCGCTTCTTCCAGGCACCAGGCGATGCAGCGCTCACCGAGCGTGCCCTGCGCCACGCCCGAGGACGCTTGCATGTCCGCGGGCGAGGGTAGCGAGAGAGCCGGCGCCGGGGAGGCTGCTTGCGGCGCGGGCGCTTCGTACGAGGGCAAATCGACGCCCGGCTTCCTCCGCGCCAAGCGCAGGAGCTGCGAGTAGTCGAAGTGTTCGGGGTTGTGCGCGAACGAGAGCGGCTGCCACAGCCGGTGTTTGCGGTTCTCGCTCAGGCTTGGCGCGCCTGCGGAGAAAAAGCCGTAGTTCGCGGCGCGGCCCGGGTGTGCGCGCAGTTGGTTGGTTTGCACCCAATTCTTACCGCAGGCGACCAGGGCGTTCGACGCGGTGGAGCCGAGGCGCGCGAGTAGCTTCGCAGAGTGCTGCGCGACTGCCGCGTCGGACGCGATATTGATTTTTTGCGGATTCAGCGTGACCGGTTCGGGGCGCGCCGCTGCGGACTCGTAGATCATGTCCTCGATTTTTGGCGTGGTGAGCGACACCAACCAGCCGTCACGACTGAGCGCTTGCGCGCAGGCTTCGGCGGTGCGCGCCGAAACAGCGACGAAGACGCCGTTGATGCGGACCGGCCAGGCCATCACCTCGACGTCGGCCGCCAGGGGTACCCACTTGAACTCTGCTTGCCCTGCGGCCACCGCCGCAATGATGTCTGCTTGCTTCATGTCGACCCTCTCGCCACAAAGTGAAGCGGACCAGCGCCGGAGTCGATAGTCAATTCAACGACTATTGCCAGGGTTCGACACTTCCCTCACGCTTTTTGGAGAGGTCGAAATGGTGTTGCACTCCCAGCACCAAAAGCCGCTGGTCGAAGCCGCCGTTCAGGATTGGCAGCGTGGTTTCCGGGTGTTCGACGTCTCCGCGGTCCACGACGACGTAGGCCACGTACAAGTCCCAGTTCGTGCGGCGCGGGCTGAGCACCGCCCCGACCTCCAAATTAACGCGCACGTTGGGGTCGAGTCCGGGTCGCAGCTCGGTGCTGCCGTTCGGTCCGCTCTCGACCGGCACGAAGTAGTCGATGCCGAGCCAAGCGCCTCCGAAATCCCCGAAGAACTGCAGTTCGCCATGGGCCATGAGTTCGTGAATCCAGGCGTTGGGTGCCGCACCCTGGTCGTAGCGCAGTGCGGTGAGCGTGTAGCCCGAGCGCAGCTCGAAACGCAAAAACTCATTGGCTTCGAAGCGCCCGGAAAAACTCGACTCGCCCTGCCACCAAAGCCCCTGGTCGTTCAAGAGTGGTCCGAGCGCGCCGTGCACGCTGCCTGCGAACGCCGAACCGAACGGCACACGGAGCGCGAGATCGCTGCCTTGCCAAATCGGCTCGCTCATCGCTTCAGCCTGCTTGATCAATAGGGAGGTACCTGCCGATAGCTCGAGCCAACGACTCGGCGACGCCCGGACGTGCAGCGGCAGCAGCGCGACGTCGCTGAAATTGAGCGGGGCGAGCGTCAGATCGCGTTTGGCGGTCAAGAACGCGAGCTCTCCACCGAGCTCCAGCCGGCCTTCTGGCAAGATGGGCGAGCGAGTCTCCTTGGAGGCCGGGGAACCGTCCTGAGAGCTTCCGGCTCGGGCAGCGAGCTCCACGGTCGGGCCCTGCTGTGCCATTGCGGGCCCCGCAAACAGCGCAAAAAATAGCCCGAAAGCGCCGCCAGGCGAGGACCGCATGCCGGGTTTACGTTCGCGGGATGTCGGTTCTCCCCGACCGGGAGGTCATTGCACCGCCACGGACCACTTGGCGCCGAGGTAGCTCTGAATTCGCAGTCGCTCGGCGTCGGTTACTGCGCGGCTGAACAGGAGCACTTCGCCGAGCTGACCTTTGTACGATTGCGGGCATTCGGTATAGACATCGCGGCCGAGATAGTTCTGCGCGCGCGTGACGTTGGCGGGTAGGTTGATGGTCTTGGACGCATTGAGCACGCCGTTGATGCGCAGTTGAGTCGCGCCGGCTGCGCTCTGGATGATCGACACCAAGAGCCGGCGATTGGCCTCGAAGGCGTTGGTAGCGCCCTCCACGAACTGTCCCACCACCTCGTAGTAGAGCAGATTGGTGTGGTGCCGACCGAATTCGATGTCGTCCACGTCTGGCCCGTTCGAAAAACTCAAGATCCCGGCGCACGTTTCAGCCGCCGAGGCGTTCGCGACCGCGAAGAAGGTGGTGCCGTTGAAGGCGGCGTACCCGGAAGGCAGCTTCAGCGCGTCATCGACGCCGTCGAATTCGAGCAGAGCCGGCCCGGTCGCCGGTTGCACGCGCTTGGGCATCTGAGCACTGCCGCTTTGGGTCGCGTGCACGTGGTTCGGTGATTGGTCGGCCCAATCGCTGACCAAATCACCCGTTAGAGTGAGTCCGCGATCGGCCATGAACCAAAGTAAGAGACCGCTGCTCGGCACGTCTCCGGCTTCGCAGCCATCGGTCGCATTGCGGTTCGTGTCCAGGAAACCGGCTTGGCAGCTGGTGATCACGCAGGCGCCGTTTTGGCACGCGCTCTGAGCGTGAGGCAGCGCGCAGGTCGCTGGGCAGGAATTGGCGCCGCCCGCACCGCCTTCTGCGCCCCCGCCCCCGCCCGCGCCGGCACCCGCGTCTGTCGCGCCGCCGCTGCTCGTGGTGCCGCCAGCGGGCGCGCCGGCTTCGCCCGCAGCGGCGCCGGTCGAGCCGCCCGCGGCAGCGCCGCTCGAACCCCCGGTGGTGACTCCGTTGGCCCCGCCCTTGGTGGCTCCGCTGACACCGCCTGACGAGCGTTCGCCACCGCTGGTCGAGTCGCCCGCGGATCCGCCACTATCCGTGGCTGCGCCGGAGCTCGCGCCGACCCCGCCGGTCGCAGTTGATAACTCCCGAGGGTTGTTGTCGAGCAGCGCGTTGCAGCCGACCAGCAATGCGACGCCGAGCAGCCGGTGCCGCACGGGCATCACCAGGTTCCGGTCACGCGCAGCGCGCTAGGGGTCACGCCGACGCTGAGCGTGGCCTGTTCTCGCGGTCCGAACGGGCGCGCGAACCACAACACCGCCCCTGCGCCCAGGCCCACGCCGCCGATGATGAAGCTCAGCGTGGCGCGATCCCCGGCCGCGCGCGCATCTTCCATGGCTTCGACGCCGCGCGGGTCGTGACAGGTGTCGCCGGTGCAGTAGCGATCCGACTCGTCGTGCTTGGACATCGAGTGCAGGCCAAACACGCTGCCCGCGACCACTCCGCCCACGCCGATGCCAGCGCTCACCAGCGCGGCGACCCCCTGCGCGTCGAACGGCGAGGTCGAGCGTGCTGGTTCGGGCTTGGGCGGCGCGGATGTGGCTAACAGGCGCAGCTCGGGGATCTCCACGGTGAGCGCGGTGTTTCCAGTTACCGTCGGCAGCGTGGTGCGAAACGGCTCCCTGCCCGGAGCGGTCGCGTCGAGCGTGTGCGTACCGGGATCGACCGCGTACGGCGAGCTCCAGTCGCTGCTCGGTATCGACACGCCATCGACCGAGATTTCGAGCCCGGCGGGCCGGCTCTTCGGCGCAACCACGGTGAGCAGCGCGATTCTCCCGCGCAGCGCGTCGGCGCGTTGGCGCGCGACGCGTTCGCGTTCGGGTTTACCCGTTTCGTGCGCGAGTGCGGCTGCTTTGCTGAAGCTACGGAACGCGCTCGGTAGGCGCGCGAGTTGCTCGTAGCAATCGCCGAGGTTCAAGAGCGTACCGCTGGCGGGGGCGAGCTTCTGACTTTGTTCGAGTTTGGGACAAGCCTGCGCGAAATCGCCGGCGTCCATCAGCTGCAGCGCTTCATTGAAGGCGGCGTCCGCGGCGGCCAAATCCGCATTGCTTTGCGCGCGGGCAAGGCCCGCATTCGTAACTCCCAAGAGTAAACAGAGTAGAAGTCGTGGAAATGAAGGAAAGTGGAGGCGCATGGCTTTAGTCGCGTTTGGTCCAGATGGCGGTCTTTCCGCGTCGGTCGGCTTTCACGGTGCGCGACGAGGCCGTCGCTGGGGCGGCAGCCGCGCTTCGCGTCGCCGCCGCGCTGGTGCTGGCACGCGCGCTTGCTAGGGCGGCTGTGGCTGGGCGTGGTGCCGCTGAGCTCGCTACGGGATTTGCGGACGGCTCAATCGGCACCACCACCGGTGAGGGGGTCGGTGAGGGAGCCGAAGCGAGCGGCTCAGCGGGCAATGGGGCCGGAACCGCCGCGTGCGGGGTCGGCTCGGGGAGGGGCGCAGAAGTCACTTCGCCGCGGGCCGGCGTTTGGTCTCTGTGTTGCCACCAAATCCCGGTCGCGAGCAGCCCGCCAGTGGCGAGCACCAGACCGAGCGCGGCTGCGGGCAACCGGCGCCTCGCGGACGTGTGGGCAGCCGTGTCCAATTGCGTTGGGCGGCCACGGGTGGACGAGCGACCCCAAGCGAAGCGCGCCTTGGCTGGCTCACCCGGCGCCGAGGCGCTCGAGCTCGCGGTCTGCGAAGCCACTTGGAGCACCGCGCGCGGCGCGAAGGTCGCACGAACGTGCGCGGGCGCGAACGGCAGCAGGGCTTCGGCGAGCTCGTCCGCACTTCCGAAGCGCAGGTCCGGATCTTTCTCGAGGCAGCGCAAAATGATGCCCTGAAGCGCTTCCGGCAAATCGGCTCGCAGCGAGCGAGGCGGAGCGGGCGGCTCTCCCGCGATCTTGAGGCAAAGGTCCGGGTAAGTTTCGGCGCGAAACGGCAACTTGCCGGTCAAGAGCTCGTACAGCACAATGCCCAGCGACCAAATGTCCGCGCGGGCATCGACGCGATTGGCCGAGCGCATCTGCTCTGGGGACATGTAGTTCGGCGAGCCGATGGCCGTGGCCGTCGCGGTGATGCTGCCATCGAAGGGAGTCGAGGCGAGCGTCAGCTTGGAGATGCCGAAATCGAGCACCTTGACCGAAACGCGCTGCCCTGGTCCGCCCACGCAAAACAGGTTCGACGGCTTGATGTCGCGATGAATGATGCCAAGGGAGTGCGCTTCACGGAGCGCGATACACGCCTGAATCACGAAGTCCGCGGTCTCTTCCACCGCCAGATTTCCGGCCTGTTGCAGGCGAGAGCTGAGATCGCTCCCGTGCAGCCGTTCCATCACCATGTAGGGCGCCCCGTCCGGCAACGTGCCGACGTCGAACACGCGCACGACGTGCTCGTTCTGTAGCTTGGCTGCGGCGCGCGCCTCGCGCTCGAAGCGGCTGACCGCGGTCGGCTCGCTCAGCATGTCCGGGGACAAGAACTTGATGGCGACTTCCTGGTCCAAGCGAAGGTGCCGCGCCGCGACGACCACGCCCATGCCTCCGGCGCCCAAGACCCGCTCGACTCGGTACTTCTCGGCGATCACAGCGCCCACGCTGACTCTTGGAGGGGTCGTCAAAGTCTGCCCTCTGCGTGCTGGATCCTCGAGCTCGGTCGTCCTACGCGGCTACATTAACTGCGCTCCGGTGCTCGTCAAATCCGGCCAAGACTTCCCGGGGTTGCAGTCGCTCTCGGGGGTAGCGCGGTCGCAGGGCCAGCTCGGGCGGGGAAAGGGCTATTGCCGCATCAAAAAGGGGGTGGTATTCGCCGGCCGATAACGTCGAGGCGGGTCGGCGTTTCCGGCGCTCTCGCTCGCAGTACGGCTCGAGGCTGGCTACGGGTTCATGGCCGATCCCGAGTTTCGTTTGCAGCCCGTCGATCACAGCGACCACCCGATCGGAGTGCGAGGAGCCTCGTTCGGCTCACTCGAGCTCGACGCGACGTTCCTGCGCGCTTCGCTCGAGTTCAGGATTTGAGTCGTTCAGGGCTTCGGTAGCGCCTGCAGCACGCTCTTGACGCTCGTCGTGTCGCGCCCGATCAGACGATGCAGATCGCCGCTCTTCACTTCCAACTCGCCGCGGGTAATGCCGACGTCACAATCGGCCAGAATCTCCGCGTACGGGCCCGGTAAGCCGGCCGCAGTCAGCGCTTGCGCAAACGCTGCCTCCGGCAGGTTGGTGTAGCCGATGCTGCGACCTGCCCATTCCGAGACCGCGGCCGCAAGCTCGGTCATCGTGAAGGACTGATCCCCGCCGAGTTCGTACGTCTTGTTTTCATGGCCAGGTTGCGTCAGCACCGTCGCCGCCGCGCGCGCATAGTCGGCTCGAGTCGCCGCCGAAATCCGCCCATCCCCCGCCGACCCCAGGAAGGTGCCGTGGGCAAGCGCGGGGGCGAGGTTGTCCGTATAGTTCTCGATGTACCAGCTGTTACGGAGCAGCGTGAAAGGCAGCTCCGAGGCCCGAATCAGCGCTTCGGTAGCCGCGTGCTCCGCGGCCAGCTTCATTCGGTTCGAATCGCAATGCGCAATGCTCGTGTACGCTAGCTGGGACACGCGCGCGCGTTTCGCCGCTTCGATCGCCGCGGTGTGCTGTGGCACGCGCTTGCCGACCTCGCTGGCGGAGATCAGCAATAACCGCTGGGCGCCCTGAAAGGCAGTGGCGAGGCTCGCTGGCTCGTCGTAATTCCCCTGACGCACGACCACGCCGCGCCGTGCCATATCCGAGAGTTTGTCTGGGTTGCGCGCGACCGCGACCACGCGCTCCGCAGGCGTGTGCTCCAAGAGCGCGTCCAGAACCAAGCGACCGAGCTTACCTGACGAACCAGTGACGACGATCATGGGCCTCTTCTCTCTCCCGGGAGCCGGGTTCGTTAGGGATAGGCCTAATACTTACTTTGAGCAAGTACCTACTAAGTAGTAAGTAACTGAGTAAACGGCTAGCGCGGGCGCTGGTCGCTGGTAAATTGAGGGAATGAGCACACTTCGCGAAAAGCGCGCGGTCCCCCCGCCCCCGCCGAACGTCTACGCTGCCCAGTGCCCGTCCCGGGTCGTGCTCGATCGTTTGACCAGTCGCTGGGGCGTCTTGGTGCTGGTCGCCCTGCTGGAGGGCACGCATCGCTTTCGCGAGTTGGCTCGGAAGATCGGGGGTGTGAGTGAAAAAATGTTGTCGCAGACGCTGCAAACCCTCGAAAGTGAAGGGTTCGTCGTGCGCACGGCGTATGCCGAAATCCCACCGCGAGTCGAATACAGCCTGACGCCGCTTGGAACCGAGGCGGCCGAGCGCGTGCGCGGGCTGGTCGATTGGATCGAAGCGAACTTGCCGCGCGTGGAGAAGGCGCGCGCGCAGCTGGCGAGCAAAGCCGCGCCGCGAACTCGGGCCGCTAGTGCGGCCCAGCGCCGGCCATGATCGCCGCAGCCAGGGAGCCCGTCGCTTCGGGTGCGTAGGTGTACGGCGGGGTGAAGCCGGTGCCGTTCGCGGTGGTCGTGCCAGTGGTGTTCGTGAACACGTTGTTGCGGGCGAGCATGTCGCCGTTCGCGTCCGGTGAGAGCGGGTTCTTCACCCCGTTGTAAACGTTGTTCTCGACGAGCAAATGAGTCTCGAAGCCCGAGTTGGTACAGTAAGAGTTACCGGCGGAAGTGAACAGATTGTTCACGACGTGAATTTTTCCGCGGCGCGTGCGCGGCATGCGCTGGTTGACGTTGTCCGCCCACCAATCGTGGTGCCAGGTCACGTTCAGGTGACCGACGTCTTCAGGCACGTCGTCGCCCGAGCCGATCAAATTCGAGAACCGGTGACCGGCGGCGCCCGTTGAATCGTTCCCGACGTTGTCCGTGCGCGGGGAATAGTGAAACTTGGTCCAGGAAATGGTGATGAAGTCCGCGCCGGCATTGATGTCGAGGTTGCCGTCGGTGCCGTCGGAAACGTCGCAGTGATCGAACCAAATGTGGTGCGACGCGGTGCTGATCGACACGGCGTCTGCGCCGGACGAGCAGCCCACCGCAGCGTCGAATGCAGGGTCTTTGGTGCAGTCGCCGACGCCGTAGCCGACGATCTTCAAGTTTCTCACGATCACGTTCGCCGAGCGGCTGAACCCCAGGTGACCATGGAACTCGGCCCCGCATACGCCGACGATTGTCTTGTTCGAGCCAATCGCCACGGACGCCGGCGCGAGCACTGCGTTCAGGTAGATGACACCAGCGGCGGTGCCGCTCACGGCTGACTTGAAGGCTTCCAGCGTGGTGACGATTTGTGGCGTCGCGTTGCCACCGCCTGTCGTCCCGTTCTGGTTCATCCCGTTTACGGAGGCCCAACCTTGGACCGGCTCTGCAGCAGGTGGGGTTAGGCACGAGCCTCCACCGGACCCGCCGGTTGCCTTTCCGCCTGTGCCCGGGGTACCCCCGGTTGCGCTACCGCCCGTACCTCCGGTGCTGCTTCCGCCACCGCTGACCTTGCCTCCGGTTGCCACCGTGCCGCCGCTGCTCGCAGTGCCCCCAGTTGCGCTGCCGCCCGTGCTCGGGGCAGTGCCGCCCGTACCGCCGCTGTTCGAAGTGCCGCCGGTCACGCTTCCGCCGTTGCCACCGGTGTTCGACAAGCCACCGGTGTTCGACAAGCCACCGGTGTTCGACGAGCCACCGGTGTTCGATAGCCCTCCGCTGCTCTGTAGACCGCCCGTGTTCGACAGACCGCCCGTGGTTCCGGGCAGACCGCCGGAGCCCGTGCCCCCGGTCGAGGCGGTAACACCGCCAGTGCCGGCGGTGTTGGTTTCACTCGAGCAGGCCTGAAGGCTCGAGAGCAACGTGAACACGGCAAATGAGGCAGCAACTTCGACCTGAAGCCTAGCGAGCGCGACCATGGCTGATTAGTGTCCGCATCCTTGATGCGCGAGGCCGCGGCTTCGATCACCGAAAGCGAAGAGTGCGTACGATTTAGCGCAAAGGCAAACGCCCTTCCTAGTCACTGAGCGTGCCGCGAATGGCCGTTCCGCTGTGTGAGCCAGTTCAGAAAAGTTGCAGAGGGAGGGCTGCCGCCGTGCACAAAGGCCTGTGAAAGACCCGGCAGGCCGCTTGGCCGCGCTTTCCGTTGAACCCCTGGATCGGCGCGCGTAGCGTGAGCCGCATGGTCCGCAGCGGCTGCTGGAGATGGCAATGAACAAGCTCTGTTTCGTGCTGATGCCGTTTGGCAAGAAGGCGGACGCGAGCGGTCGAGCGATCGACTTCGACGCGGTGTATCGCGAGGTGATTGCACCGGCCATCGAAGACGCGGGGCTCGATCCGCTGCGCGCCGACGAAGAGCGGCAAGGCGGGATCATCCATAAGACCATGTTCGAGCGACTGATTCTCTGCGAGTACGCGGTTGCCGACCTCACGCTCGCAAACGCCAACGTCTTCTACGAGCTCGGCGTGCGCCACGCAGTGCGACCGTGGCGCACGGTCTCGCTTTTTGCCGACGGAACGCGCTTGCCTTTCGACGTCAACTATCTGCGCGCGCAGCCCTATGCGTTATCGGCTGCCGGCACGCCGAGCTCCGCGGCTGCCGATCGCGAGCAGGTCGCCGAGAGCTTGCGGAACGCGCGCGCCGAGGCCGCAAACCCCAGCGTCGATAGCCCCGTGTTCCAGCTGGTCGACTACTTGCCGTCGCCCAACCTGGACCACCAGAAGACCGACCTGTTTCGAGACCAAGTGCGCTACTCCGAGCAGGCCAAGAAGGCGTTCGCCCAGGCCCGTAAGGAGAAGTCGGCGGCCAGCGTGGCCAAGGTGCTGGCGTCGTTGCACCCGATTGCCGAGCTCGAAAGCGGCGTGCTGGTCGATGCGATGTTGTCGTTTCGGGCGGTCGAAGGCTGGTCCGACATGATTGCATTCATCGAGCAAATGCCGCGACCATTGCGACAGGCGGTGATGGTTCGCGAACAACTCGCGTTCGCGCTGAATCGGGCCGGCCGGGGCGACGAAGCCGAGGAAGTGTTGCTCGCGTTGCTGAAGGAGCGCGGCTCCGCGCCGGAAACTCTGGGGATTTTGGGTCGAGTCTACAAAGACCGGTGGGAGGCTGCGTTGAAGGCGGGTGAGCAACACGAGGCGCGTGCTCTTTTGACCAAGGCGGTGGACACCTACCTGCGCGGTTTCGAGGCGGACTTTCGCGACGCTTACCCGGGCATCAACGCGCTCACGCTGATGGTGGTGCGCTCTGCGGACGACCCGCGCGTAGCTCGGCTCGAACCCATCGTGCGCTACGCGGTCGAGCGGAAGATCGCGATCACGCCGACCGCCGATTATTGGGATCAAGCAAGCTTGGTGGAGCTTGCCGTGCTGCGCTCGGACGCCGCCGGAATAGAAGAGACCCTTGGCCACGCGCTGGCCGCGGTGCGGGAGGTTTGGGAGCCGAAGACCACCGCCCGCAATCTGTCGCTCATTCGCAAGGCGCGCGAAAAACGCGGCGAGCAGTGCGTTGCCGCGGACGATGCCGAGCGTCGGCTGCGCGTCAAGGCCGGCCTCTCCGCCCAGCTCGACTGACCGGCGAGCGCCGGGCAGTGTCACGCCAGCCGAGCTTCCGTCGAATCAGTATGCTTCGGGCAGGTAGTCCGCGGCGTTACTGGAGTCGAACACGCGGTCGACGTTGTCGACTCGAAGCGGAACCTTTTCGCCGCGCGCATAGGCCAGCATCGTATCGAACGCGATCGGACCGAACTTGGGGTTGCACTCGACCACGCACGCGATCTTGCCGTCGATGATGTCTTGCGTGGCCTCTTTGGTGCCGTCGATCGAGACGATGAGCACGTCCGAGCCGGGCACCTTGCCGAGCTCTTCCAGCGCCGTGATCACGCCGAACGACATGGCGTCGTTGTGCGAGTAAATCACGTTCGCGCTGGGGAATTCCTTCATCAAGCGCAGCGTGGCCTCGTAGCCTTTGACCTCGTTGAAGTCCGCGCTCTCGGAGACCAGGATCTCCATGCCTGCGTGCGACTTGATGCGCTCGTCGAAGCCCTGCTTGCGCAGCACGCCGGGAGAAGAGCCGACCGTGCCTTCGAGCTCGATGATCTTGGCCTCACCTTTGGTGGCGTCGATTAGCCAATCCGCGGCCATCTCGCCTTCTTTCCGGAAGTCCGAGCCCAGGTAAGAGACGTAGTCGGTTCCGGGCACCGCGATGGTCGGGTCCACCGCGCGGTCGACGATGAAGGTCGGGATGCACGCGCGACGCGCAGCCACGACCGACGGGGCGAGCACGGTTTCGTCGTGCGGCGCGATGAAGATGGCGTCGACCTTGGCGTCGATCAGCGCTTGCATGCGCGCGACCTGCTCGGCCGGATCGCTCTTGGTTCCGGGGTCGAACATCAGCTCGAAGCCGCGCTTCTCGGCCTCGTCCTTCATGCTGGCCGTGTTCGCGTCACGCCAGGGGCCGTGGTCCTCCCACAGCTGCGCGAAGCCGACTTTGTAGGTGTCCTTCAGCTCGAGCGGCGGCAGATCCTCACACACGGTGCTGTCAGTCCGTGCAGTGGAGTCGTCTCCGCTGCAACCACTCGCACCCAGGCCAAACGCCAAACTCAAGACACTCAGGTACACGCTCTTGTTCCAAAACATCTATTTTTTCCCTCTGGCTCAAGCTACCAACGACCCGCGCTCAGCAACACTTAAGTGTTCGCGAACACGCCTTGTCGATTATCGATAGACCTTCATCAGGCTGAGCACTGACGCCGGAAACGAGACCTGCTGCTTTCGCGCCTGCTCCAGCTTCACGAGAAGCTTGGGGTGGCCGGAGACCAAGTCGAAGCCGAGCACCATTCCGTCCGGTACGTATTCGGCGACCGCACCGACCGTGAGCACGCTGACCGACGAGAAAGCGTCGCGAATCGCCGGCACCTGTTTACCGAAGCCTGGGCCGAAGTAGACGATCGCCGCGCGCTTCGAACGCACCAAATCCGCCAGCGCCGTCGCGCTGGTGAAGGAGACGATCTCCTCTTCGTGCGGCAGATCTCCTATTTTGGGGAGCTCGGACAGCGCGCTCTTCATGGCCAGAGCAGCGCGCGCAGAATCGGTGTCTCCCGGCGCGGTCACCAGTAGCACGATGGCTTTGTTGCCCGCGCGTGCCGAGAAATTGCGGTCGAAACCAGCCACTTTGGCCATCAGGCTCGCTTGCAGCACGAACGGCACTTGCACGTCGGCTGCGTAGCTGTGCCCTGCCAGGCCGAGCCCGACGAGCGCCGCCAGCAAGGCGATACTTGCCTGCCTGCGGCTAGAATTCATACTGCAGCCCCAGAGTGGTTCGGAAGCGGTCGACCGGCACCAACGTCGGTCGGTTCTGCGTCGCAATCGCGCTCGTCACGGGCCCGACCACGTAGGGTCCGCGGCTCGCCACGGCGTAGTTTGCCATCGCGCGATAGCTCAGCCCTCTTATCACCGGCACGTTGCCGGACAGCGTCAGGCGGAACTCGACCTGCGTGCGAGCGTACGGGTCCGGGCTGAACTGCCCGTCGGACAAGTCCGCAGGACGCGGCCCGACGAGGTGGGTCGCAAAAGCGACCGTCGGTATGTCGTTGCCCGGGACGATGGCGATGCGGGCGTTGCCGAAGAGCTGCGGGGCGACCGGCAAGCGCGATGTGCCGTCGCTCGTCCGCTTGCGCGCGGTGGCTCCCGTGAGCGTGAAGCCGTAAAGAACGTGATCCGAGTCGAACGCGCCTTCGAGGCGCAGGTTCATGCCGTAGTTGGTGACGTCGCTCGTATTCCGATACTGCGTGAGCTGAATACCGGGCGTGAAGGGCACGGTCGTCTCGCCCGCCCGGATAGCGGCGATGGCTTCGGCATCCGAAAGCGGCGCGAGCTCGACCAGGTTGTCCCAGCGGGAATAGAAGCCGCCGAGCAGCAGTCGGTGCCGCCCGAAGTCGTGCTGCGCGCTGCCCTCGATCGAACGAACCTTTTCCGGCTTCAGGCCTTCGGCGTCGATGCGTCGCGCGGTCGCGTTGTGGGTTTCGTCCCAGCTCGGCGCGCGGAAGGCCGATGAGTAGGCAACCTTGAGCGTGCCGCCCTGCCAGGCCTCCCAAATCGCGGCCAGGCGCGGGGTGACCACCGGATCGAACCTGGGATCCGAATCGATGCGCGCGCCGCCGGTCAGGCGAATCGGACGCGCGGGCGACCACGCTTGCTGCGCGTAGGCGGCGACCGTCACGTCCGAGTGATCGACCCCCAAGAACTTGGGGAACAGCGTGGTGTCGTCTTTGACGTCTAGCGTTTCGCTCGTGCTGTTGACGTGGCGCTGGCGGGCGTCGGCGCCGACGATGGTCGTGAAGCGATTGTCGCGAAACCAGTCCCAAGTGCTCTGCAGCTCGAGGCCGACCCAGTGCGCGCGGGCCGTGTCGACGTAGTCACAGGTGACCAAGCCGAACGGGCAGAGCACACCGCGCGAAGCGATGAAATCGTTCCGTGAGTAGTAGTAGCTGAAGTAACCGCGCGCGGAGAGATCGAGCACCGTCGACACCGGAACGCGGTGTTTGAGGCCCACCGAGAGGTGCGTGTCGCGCGTGCCCGCGGCGGAGTCATCGAAGTCGCCCGGGCCGGTCGGCGTGCCGTAGTGGTAGTACGAGCCCTGCAAATCGAGCTCGGTGTTGCCTAGCGCGGCGCGCAACACGCCGGATGGGCCGCGCACGTAGAGCGAGTGTTCCGCATCGCGGCCACCCCAAAGCCCGGTGGGCCCACCAGTCCTGGTGTTTCTGCCTGGCTGCCCGGTGAAGCGATCGACCCCGGTGTTTTCGGCACCAAAGAACAAGTCCGGCCCGCGCTGCTCGAAGTACTCGAACTGGGCGGTCACTTCGCCCTCCTGTCCGAGCACCGAGATCTCTTTGCCTACACCGGCACCGGCGCGAATACTGATCGGCAGGGCCGACTCGACCATCACGCGCGCCCCGGAGTAGTCCTTCGCTCGCTTGGTAACGATATTCAGGAGACCGAACATCGCATTCGAGCCGTACAGCACGGAGCCGGGCCCGACGATGATCTCGATATGGTCAATCAGCTCGAGCGGAATCCCGGCGCGCGACCCCAGAGACGAGCCGCCGCGCAATGGATCGTTGATCACATTTCCGTCGACCAAAACCAGAAAGTGACTGCCGTGGTCGCCTGTAAGCAGAACGCCGCGCGCGCCCACTTCACCGCCGTTCAAGTTCTCCGAGCTGCTGACGGCGATGGACAAGAAGTCGATCGCTTCGGCAACCGTGCGAACACCGTATTTCCGCAGATCCTCCGCGGTCAAAATGCTGGAAAGCGCGGGCGCGGAGCTGCCTTTTTCCGACTGTTTGGAGGCAGAGGAAACCACCGACTCGGTGAGCAAATTCTCGATCGCCGACACGTCTTCGGCATGCGCCAACCGCTCGCCGGCAACGAGCAGCGAGAATCCCAGTGTTAACCGCGTTGCAGCCTGCTCGAATCTCACTCGCGCGCTGCTCCACGGCTGAGAACGTCGCCGAGTTTTAAGCATGGGTCGGAACGTACAATCGACCCAATATCACGAAAGTTTATTCAAAAGGAAAGGGTTCTCGCTCGGTTCTCGACGTGCGTGTTTTACGCGCATGTGTGCAAGTGTAGCTCGTCGGCCGGAAGACCTGCGTCCGAGTCTTTTTTATACTGAACGCAGGACACACTGAACGTCGGGTATTCGAGTTTATCGATTCGGCGCCGTTCGCGCTTCTTCGCTGTTGGTTCGAGAGAGGACTGCGACTCCGTCGTCTTGGTCGACGGTGACGCGAGCGTGGCAGGCCCGGTCAACGGCAAACCGGGCACACTGCCACTGCCCGCGCGCCCCTGCGCCTAGCGAGCTATTTCGACTTCAGCGCGGGCTCGGCCTTCGCCTTCGGCGCTTCGACCTTGACGAACTTCAACGTCATGCGGTCGCTTTCGCCGATGGCCAGGTATTTTTCGCGGTTGGTTTGCCCTTCGCGCAGCGTGGGCGGCAACGACCAAACACCCTCTGGATAGTCCTTGGTGTCCTTGGGGTTGGCGTTGATCTCCGACTTCGCGGCGAGCTTGAACCCGGCTGATGCTACCTGCTCGGTCAACCACGCCTCCGGCAGGTAACCCTTTTTGCTCGAGAGCTCCGGGTTTGCGCCGGGCGCCGCGCGATGCTGTTCGATGGCGAGCACCCCATTTGGCTTGAGTGCGCGGTGAATCTCAGCCAGCCAAGTGCCGAGGAGCTGATTGTTGACCATGCCGTGCGCGCCACGGAATAGCAGCACCATATCGAGTTTGGCCTCGAACGGCAGCTTCGGTTGCTTCGCGTCCACGACGACGGTTTCGACCTTGCCGTAGGCTTCGGGCAGCTTCTCGAGAAACAGCTTGCTGCGCAGCGCATAGAGCGTGGGGCGCTGATCGCGAGGGCCGTTGGCGTCGCCACTGGTGATGTAGAGCTTACCGTTCTTGGCTAGCGCTGGCGCCAACAGCTCGGTGTACCAGCCTTCGCCGGGGCCAATTTCGAGCACCGTTTGGTTCGGCTTCAGGCCGAACAACTCCAACATGGCGACTGGGTGGCGCTGCGCGTCACGCTCCACGTTCTTCGGCGAGCGGTGCGGGCTCGCGAGCGCCGCGGTCAGCGCGGCTCTCGCGCTTGGATACGACCTTTCCGAGAGCGCTTTGCTCGCCGCGCGGACCTCCGGGGTAAGCCGCGCGAGCTCGGCTTGCTGCGACTGTTCGAGCTCGGCAAACTCCTGCGCGAGCTTCTTCTGCTCATCCGCCTTCTTTTGCTCTTCCTCGCTCAGCGCGGGCGGGGCGGTGGGTGCAGGCGCTGGCGCGGGCGGCGGTGCAACCGCAACGGGCGGCGCGACGGGTGCGGCGGGCGGCGGTGCTGTTTCAGCGGCCGTGCCGCACGCGAAAAGGGAGCACAAGGGCAACAACATCGCGATTCCAAGCTGAGCTCGCATGCGAGCTTCGTACTGCGTTTAGGGAAAGGCAGCAACCAAGCGACGAGCGCTAGTTGGGGCATTTCTCCACGCAGCCCATGGCTCGAACCGCTCGGCATTCCGTGTCCGGCAAGCATTTGCGTCGAGCGCTCTTTGCTCACAATGGTTCAGCGAGGGCCGGAGCTGGTTCTGGACTCGGGCTCTTCGGCGAGCTTGGTGCGTGCGGTCGCATACAGTCTCTCGAGCTGCGGATAAGGTTTGCCCGTTTGAACGCGAACCCAATCGGCAGCTTGGGAAAAGTGTTCGAACGCTGCCAAGTGATAACCGGCTCGCGGCCGCGTCAACCAATTGATAGCGGTGAACACTCCACGAACCAAAACGCTCGGCGCCACGAGGGCGAAGTAATACTCCTCGGCGCGAAGCGCATTGTTGGCGTCTGCCATGCGCCGCCGCCAAATCGGCGGGGGCCGCGCCACGTCGGCAGTCGTCACCAACACGCACACGTGTGTCTGAGACCGATCAGCGGCGAGCCCATCCGAGTTGAGGATCGACTCGATGCAGCGTTCATAGTCCTCGTCCCGCTGCAATTGCCCGGCGTAGGCGCCGACGAGCGTCGTCGAGTCTTCGTCCACGGCACAGGCGTACATGTCCCGTCCCGAAGCGTAACGCTTGTGTGACTCGTTGTGTGGCTCGCGGCAAGACATCGTCGCGGGCGGTTTTCGCCGCCCCCGCATCGCCAGACCGCCGCGCACTGCAAATCACGAGGACAGGTGTCCGCCCTGCCCCCGTTACGGTTGTCCCGTGCATGTCCGCGAGGGCGCTTCGAGCTCCCGAAATCGCCGTGAATTGGCGGCGTTGAAGCATCGCGCTCGCGCGGCACACGAGATGCTTCTCACGTCGCGTGAGGCAAGATTCATGACCCATTCCAACGCGCCCGATTCCGAAACCCGCACGGCCTATCCTCTCGTCGCCATCCTGAGCGTGCTCGTCGCTTGGCTAGGCTTCTTCGTGCTCGTCGTGGCCGGTGCTCTCACGCTCATGCTCGTGGTCGTGACCGCGCCAGCGTACGCGGCCGCGCTGGTCGGCTACAGCGGTCTGCTCAGTTCGGTTCACGAGTACGCTCGCAGCAGGGCCTACCCGGTCCGACGCGCGAGCGCTCGGTCCATCCGGGCTACGTCGCCAGTTCCCGCGAGCTCATCTCTCGCCAGAAGCGCTTTCTAGCTCAGCAAGCGTGGCGCCGGGCGAGCTTCGGGTGCTTGGGGGGCGCCCGCGGAAACGGGCGCGCTGGCCGTCGCCTCGCGTCCCGAGCGCAGCCCGAGCACGCCGCATCCCCCGCGACACCGCGCCTGCCATGCGCTGAAGCGACCGAATCGCGTGGTGCCCCGTACCGCCGCGGGTTCGGAAACCACACGCTCCCACCTGCACTTTCCTTCGTCCCCTGGGGCTTAAATGTGGCGGCGCTCCGGCCGTGGAAGCTTTTCGGATCGGGGGTTCTCTCAGCTCGAATCACCCCTAGATGGTTGCCCTTCGAAATCGACGAACAGCGTGGATTATCGCGCTACTAGCGGTGATCGCCGCTGCGCTGGTTTCGCGGGCCACCGCGCGCCGCTACGTCGAGAACGAAGCTGCCATCCGTCACACGATGGCGGTGCAAGCGGCCATCGGTAACACACTTTCGCTGCTCAAAGACGCCGAGACGGGCCAGCGCGGCTTCGCGCTGACCGGAGACAAGAGTTTTCTGCAGCCGCACGCGCTTGCCGAGCGCGAGCTCCCGGCGCAAATGGCGCGGCTACTCGAGCTCACGGCGGACGACTCCGAGCAGCTGCGCGCGGCGCGTCACGTTCACGAGCTGGCTCTGAACAAGCTGGCGGTCGCCGCCGAGAACATTCGCCTGATGCGCACGGGACACGCCGACCTGGCGCTGGCCGACGTGCGAAGCGGCAAAGGCAAGCGGATCATGGACGCAATCCGCGCCGTGGCCGAACAGATGAACGCCCGCGAACAAGGACGCCTCCACGAGAGAGAGGCCACGGCCGCAGCCGGCGAGCGCAATGCCTGGATCGCTTGTGGCGTCGCGCTGGCGCTCGCCGTGGTGCTTGCGCTCGGCGGGCTCTGGACCGCTCGTAGAGACGCGATCGAGGCTCGGCGCGTTCGCCAACGACTCGTGGAGAGCGAGCGCGCGTTCCGCGCTTTGGCCGATAACGCGGCTGATTTCGTACGAATCTTGGAGCTCGATCGCTCACTGAGCTACGTGAGTCCGTCTAGCGTGCCGTTGCTCGGCTACACGCCGGAGGAGCTGAAGACCATGCCTGCCGCGAACCTCTTGCACCCGGAGGAGCTGGAGGTCACCCGTAAGGTCGCCGAGCGCGTTCGTGCAAGCGGCAACGTGGAGGTGCACACCCACCGCTTGCGCCGCAAAGACGGAGAGTACCGCTGGTTCGAAACGCGCATTCAGCCGGCGATCGATCCGGGCGGTGCACGCGGCCGGTTACATTTGACCTCACGCGACATAACCGAGCGCGAGCTCGCGGAGGACGCGCTCCGCCAGCAAACCGTTCGGCTCGAAGCCATTCTCAGCGAGCAGCGTCGGGCAGAGCGCGAGCTACTCGAGAGCGAGCGGCGCTGGCGCGTGCTGTCCGAAGCGAGCTTCGAGGGGTTGGCCCTCACGCAGCAAGGCTTGATCGTGGATATGAACGACAACCTGCTGGCTTGGCTCGGGCATCGTCGCGACGAGCTGGTGGGCACCGAGGGAATTTCGCTGTTCGTACCCGAGGAACGCGAGCGCATCGTTGAGCGTGGCTCGCTCTCGGAGGATCTGTACGAAGCCCACATGCTGCGCCGAGACGGCACGCAGTTCGCGGTCGAGGTGCGCGGTCGAGACGTAGAGCTCAACGGCGCGCAGGTGCGCATCGCGGTGGTGCGTGACGTGACGGAGAAGAAGCGTCGTGAGGCAGAGCTGACCGAGCAAGCCGAGGTGCTGCGAACCCTGTCGCTGCGCGACGAGCTCACGGGGCTGTACAATCGGCGGGGTTTCCTGGAACTCACGCGCCAGCGCCTGCGCCAGCTCCAGCCCGGGAAGCGGGGGGCCTGCCTGTTTTTCGCCGATCTGAATGGGATGAAGGCCATCAACGACGGATTGGGGCACGACATGGGCGATCGAGCGCTGACAGCCACGGGCAAGCTGCTGTCCAACGTCTTTCGCGAGTCCGACGTGGTCGCCCGCTTGGGTGGGGACGAGTTCGCTGCGCTGGCGAGTGAATGCGACGCGGTCGGTCTGTCCGCGCTGCAGGCTCGCCTCCAGACCGCGGTCGAGACTTTCAACGCTACGGGCCTCGAGCCATTTCGGCTGTCCGTGAGCATCGGCGCGGCCCTGTTCGACCCTCGTCAGCCGCGAGAGCTCGAAGCGCTGATGGAGGCGGCCGACGCCGACATGTACGAGGCGAAGCGGGCTCGCGCGCGCGAGGACGGGCTCGGCACCGACTCGATTCGCAGCGCGGCGCGCAAGGCGAGCGCGGCGGGCGGCAGAGCTTGACCCCCGCTATTGAATGAGCGGCTTCGCGACTCGGCGCAAGCCGAAGCTGCCGGCGGCCATCGGATCCGCGGTCAGCCCTTTCGCGCCCCAGTACACGAAGTTTCCGTACAGCGCGAGCGAGAACGGGTTCGCTTGCCCTTCCGCGACCAGGCGCGCTCCCCCCACGCAGCCTCCGGCCGGGCACATCCAAATCGAGCCGGAGTCGCCGCCGTACGCCCAATAAACGCCAGAATCATCGGCCACGACTTCGACCACGGTTTCGCTGGCCGAGGTATTGATCAGCTTGGTCGCGCTGGTGCAACCGCTGAGTGGGCAAGTCTGAATCGTGCGCGTCGGGTTGGGGCCGACCAGGCCAGACCAGGCCATGTAGAACGTACCCTGGTACGCCGCGCCCGTGATCACGCCGCTCGTGGGAGCGAGGTTCACGGGCGTGCAAGTCGTCGCGGAGAGCGGGCAGGCCACGAAGTTGGCCGGCGCATTCATCGTGGTCGGTACGTACACGAGCGTGGTGCCATCGGACGCGAACGGTGCCTTGCCGACATACGAGGTCATACCGGCGCAGCCGCCGGTGGCGAGCGCGGAGCACTGAATGTGATCCGCGACATACGCTGGAACGCCGTTGGCGTAGATATGATAGAAGAGGCTCTTGCCGACGATCTTCGGCGAATCGAGCGTATTTACTTGATCGCCGCTGCCCACGGTGACCGGTGAACAGCTGCTGGGCGTGCATTTGTTGACCGCAGTGCGGCCGGTGTCGGTGAGCCCGACCCAAGCCACGGTGCCTTGACCCGCGGTGATCTGGCGCACGTACGTGGCTGTCCAGACTTGTTTGGGCGCTAACGTGCACCCGTCGAGTGGGCAGGTGACGATCTTGGTGCCGTCACCGAAATAAATTCCGCTGGCGTCGACCGCCACGCCACCGGAAACGTTCTGCGCCGTGGCGGTGAGATTGGCGGGCGAGCACACACCGCCGCTGCAAGTTGCGCCGGCGCCGCAGTTGTGCCCGCAGGCGCCGCAGTTGGCCACGTCTGTCGCGAGCACGGCGCAGGTCGAGCCGCAGGCGGCGTTCGCTCCGCAATCGACGCCGCACGCACCGTTTTGACACACGGCCTTACCGCCGCTCGGTACCGCGCATTTGGTACACGACGCGCCGCACGCGGTGACGTCCGTGTTCGACGCGCAAACGCCGGTCTTGGAGCAAAGATGAAAACCGGTCATGCAATCTATGCTCGCCCCGCCCGCGCCGCCTTGGCCGTCGCCCGCGCTGCCTCCGGAAGGCGCGCCACTTTCACCGCCGGAGCTGGGAGCGCCCGCGCTCACCGTGCCCCCGGTCATCACCTCTGCACCGCCCTGAGCGCTGCCGCCTGGTGCGTTACCGCCTTCGGCAGGCGCGCCCGCGCTGCCGCCCATGCCCGCGTCGCCGGTTCCGCCCCGCCCAGCGTTCGAGCCCCCTTTGCCCGCGTTCGAGCCGCCGGCGCCGCCGGTACGCGCTCCCCCTTGGTTCGCCCCTGACTTGCCCGAGTCACCGAACGAAAAATCCTGCTTGTCAGCGACCTGACAAGCATTCGCAATGCACACCGCGCCGAGCAAGGCGAAAACTGGGGAAGGGGCACGTCGCCGCATCCCTCCTGACTATCATACTTCCGCCTGAGCGGGGCGATCCGGCGCTCGGCCCACGAAGCGGAATGCCACAGCACACGGAGTGCTGTGTGTGGAGTGCGGCAAGGTTCGCGTTTCTTCGCGCGCACGCAAATTGCTTATGAAGAAGCGTGGCTCAATCCAAAATATTCGCTGGATTCAAGAGGTGGTGCGTCATGACACGAATGGGCAATAGCGTCACGATAGGTGTTCTGTTCGCGATCAGCGCCTGCAATCGCACGGAACGTGGCGATGACCCGCGCGCCGCGGGCAAGGCACCTCCCGGCGTGGTTTCGGCAGAGACGCGCGCGACACCCGCGCCCAGCGCCGAGGCCGTGGCCGCGGGTCAGGGCGTCGCGCGCACCGCGCTGAACGATCGGCGTGCGCACGCGGAGTTCAAGAGCGTCGAGGGAGTTGGGCTGCACGGTGACGCCAAGCTCGAAGAGACGGCCTCCGGAGTGCTCATTCACGTCAGCGTCGCGGGCGCTCCACCCGGCACGAAGGGCATTCACATCCACGAGAAGGGTGACTGCGGCGATATCGCGGGCAACAGCATGGGTAGTCATTTCAACCCCGGCAAAGTGTCGCATGGACTACCGGGTTCCAGCCAACATCACCCCGGCGACCTAGGCAACATTGCGATCGGTCAAGACGGAACTGGGAGGCTCGAGATTACTACCGAGCAAGGTGGGCTCGAGCCGGGCCAAGCGACGTCATTTCTCGGACGAGCGATCGTCATTCACGAGGCGGACGACAAGGGGGTTCAGCCCACCGGTGGCGCTGGCAAGCCCATCGCCTGCGCGGTGATTCAAGCCGGCTGACGCCATGCACCCGGAATCTGCCGACGTCGTCGTGGTAGGCGCGGGTGTAGCCGGCCTGGCTGCCGCCCGCTCGCTGACGAAAGCGGGCCTGCGCGTCGTGTTGCTCGAAGCAAGCTCCTTGGTCGGTGGACGAGTTCGCACTCTGCACGTGCCCGATTGGGCTCTGCCGATCGAGCTCGGCGCGGAGTTCGTGCACGGCGAGCCGTCCACGACGACGTCGTTCGCAGAAGCGCACGGGCTCAGCTTGCGCGAGCTCGCCGACGTGCACGCGCAGCGTAAAGAGGGCGCTCTAGTCGAAATGGCGGAGCCATGGGTGCGTTTTGCGGCAGCCCTCGGCCCGGCCGAGGAGCTGGCTTCATCGTGGTCCGTGCAGCGCTACCTCGAACGAGCGTCGCTTTCCGCGAGCGAAGCCGAGTTGGTACGGCTCCTGGTCGAGGGTTTTCATGCGGCTCCGTTGGATGACGTATGCGCGAAGGTAATCGCCGAGGACGCACGCAAAAACCAAAGCTCGTTCCGACAATATCGGGTGAAGGGTGGTTACGAACGGCTGGTCGCCAAGCTCGAACACGACCTTGCCGGCGCGCCGGTGGAGCTCCTGCTCGGGACTCGAGTGCGACGGGTCGTCTGGAAACCGGGCCTGGTTTCAATCACTGCCACGCAGGGCCAGGAGACGTTCACGTTGCGAGCGGCGACGTGCGTGTTCAGTGTGTCGATCGGCGTCTTGCAGGCAGAGCCTGCCGGAGGTGGCATCGAATTCGAACCACCGCTCTCGGAGCGACGCGCCGCCTTGAACAAGTTGGCGATGGGCCAAGTCCAAAAGGTGCTACTGCGGCTGAAAGCCCTTCCGCCAGTTGCTGAAGAGCGAATCGCGGAGCTCGGTGCGGACTTCTTTCACGATGCCGATGGCGATTTTCCAACCGTGTGGCTCGAGCGGGACGGCCAGCAGGCGCAGATCACCGCGTGGGCGGGAGGGCCCAAAGCGAAACGCCTCTCGACCTTCTCGCCAGCCGAGCTTCGCGCAGCGGCGCTGCAGGCAGTCGCAAAACTATTCGCGATCGACGCTGAAGCCCTCAGCCGCAACCTGCTCGACGCTTACGCCCACGATTTTGGTCGGGATCCCCTGTTCTACGGCGCATACAGCTACGTTCGTCCGGAAGGCACGCTCGCGGCGCGAAGGCTCGCGCTACCCGTGGCCAACACATTGTTCTTCTGCGGAGAGGCATTGGACCTGGCTTATCCCGGAACGGTCGCGGGTGCGCTCGGCAGCGGGCAACACGCCGCCCGACAGGTCCTGGCCGCGGCTACCTTCGCCCCCACCGCTCATCTCGGCGCAGAGCTCCGTAGCCCGTAGCGTTAACGCAGAAGGTCGAGCCGGCCGTCGAAGTACGGAATTTTTCTGTGCAGCTGCTGAGTGCGATACCAAAACGAATCGTTCCGACCGGCTGCACTCGCTCGCTCACATAGGAGGAGGTGACCAAGAGCACGCGCGTTGCGCATCTCGCTTGGCTGCTAACGCTGCTGAGCTGTCAGGGCGCCATCAGTGAGACCGAAGCTGGAAGCCCGGGGGCTTCGTCGGGCGCCTCGGGGTCGACCACTCAGGTCTCCGGTAGTGGTGGCCAAGGCGGTGCCTTCAATTCGACCGCTGGAGGTACGCCAGCTACCGGCTCGGGGTCGGGCGGAGCAACCTTAGTCGGTACGGGAGGTTCGAGCACCGGCGGCGCCACCCCGACGCCCGGAAGCTGCGTGCCGGGCACGGGCTCGCCGCAAGCCGGCCTCAGCCGAGTGCGGCGGATGACGCGTTCGGAATTCAATCACACCGTGCGCGATCTACTCGGAACCACCGGGACCCCGGCGGACGCGCTCGCACCGGACGAGAGCATCGGGCCCTTTTTCAGTAACGCGATCGCACCGGTCACGCAGCTGCTGGTTCAACAGCATGACGAGCTGGCGGCTGCGCTGGCCGAGCAAGCGTCGGCCAAGATGAACACCATCGCCGGTTGCGACTTGGCCGCAGGAAGCACCACGTGCGCGGCTCAGTTCATCCAAAACTTTGGGCTCAAGGTTTACCGGCGTCCACTCGAGAGCGCCGAACGCGACGAGTACCTTTCGCTCTACAACAAGGAGCTCGCGCAAGGCACGGTGCAGACGGCCTTTCGCCAAGTGGTCTCGACCTTGCTCGAGTCGCCGTTTTTTCTTTACCACGCCGACGTCGGAGCGGGCGGCGCTCCGTCGGCGAAGCCGGTGCCCCTCACTCCCTACGAGCTCGCTTCGCGCCTCTCCTATTTCTTGTGGGAGTCGATGCCGGATCAGACGTTATTCGATCTCGCGGCCGCTGGCTCGCTCCACGACGATGCGGTGCTTGCCGCGCAAGTCGATCGCATGCTGGCCGATCCGAGAGCCGCCGATGCCATCCCCGAGTTTCACCTGCAGTGGCTCGGAATCCGCGGCTTGATCGGGCTCGACAAGGATCGCTCGAGCTTTCCCAAGTACGATGACGCCCTCGCCGCTGCCATGCTCGCCGAAACGGCGGCCTTCTCCGATTTCGTGGTGCGCAAAGGAGACGGCCTGATGAGCACGCTGTTTACGGCCAATTTCTCGTTCCCGCAGGGCCCGCTGTTCGCGCTGTACGGGCTCGCGCAGCCTGCCGGATTCGTGCCTGGCAACGAGGTGCGGCTGAACACGGCCGAGCGCTCCGGAATCTTGACGCAGGCGGCGTTCCTCACCGCGCACTCGCACCGCGACTCGACGTCGCCGGTACACCGCGGCATTTCGGTGCGAGAGAATCTGCTCTGTCAGCCGCTCAATCCACCACCCCCAGGGGTTAATATGTCGATCCCCGCGCCGTCCGCGGGCGCGACGATCCGCGACGTGCTCGCCGCGCACGAGTCGAATCCGAGCTGTGGCGGCTGTCACGTCCTGATCGACCCGATAGGCCTGGCTTTCGAGAAGTACGACGGCATAGGAGCCTATCGCAATTCGTGGGCGGCCGACGGCTCGCAGCCGATCGACGCCCAGGGTGAGATCATCGGGGGCGGCGACCTCAGCGGGAAATTCGACGGCGCGCTCGAGCTGGCCAAAAAGCTCGCCAGCAGCCGCACGGCCGCCGATTGCCTCGCGAATCAGTGGTTTCGCTTCGCGCTCGGGCGCATGGAGTCGAGCGACGATGCCTTCAGCATGCAGGCCATTCACGACGGCTTCGCGGCCTCGGGCAATAACGTGAGAAAGCTGTTCGTCAGTATCGTGAAGAGCGATGCATTCCGAAATGTGCGGGCGACGGCGGTGGCGCCATGAATTCCAAAACTCGCTTTGGTAGCTCCCGGCGCGCGCTGCTCAAGAGTCTCGGCGCGAGCGCCGCACTCGCGCCGTTTCTGCCGATCTTGAACGCGAGCGGGCAGGAGTTGGTGTTCCCCAAGCGCCTGCTCTTGTTCTATTCGCCCGACGGCACCGCCTCGATCGACGACGGTGGAGCGGCGCTCGACTGGAAGCCGAGCGGCACGACCAGCGCCTTCACTCTGGCTTCGATCCACGCGCCGTTGGAACCGCACAAGTCGAAGCTCATCGTGCCATACGGCCTGAAGATGAGCGCAGGAGGTGCGGGGCAAGAGCATGCCTTCGGCATGGCCGGGCTATGGACGGGGGCCAGCCTGAACCCGGCCAGCGGCGACGCGAACTTCGACGGCGGCAACGGCAACCGCACGGGGTGGGGCAGCGGTCCCTCGATCGATCAGACGATTGCGCTCGCCACGGGGACCGATTGCCCGTACTCGCGCCCGGCAACCGACGCTACGCAAGAAACTCCGTATCGAACGCTCGAGCTCGGCGTGCAGTGCTTGGAACCGCACAGCATGCACCGCATGATTTACAAGGGAAATAACCAGCCGATTCACCCCGAGACCAACCCGCTCGCCGCCTTCAATCGGCTGTTCAGCAGCACCCCAGCCGGCAGCCCGCAGATGACCGACGCGGCTACCGTGCGGCGCCGGGCGCAGCTCGAACTCTTGATCGCGCAGACCCAGCGTTTGCGTACGCGAGTCGGGTCGGAGGAGTACGCGAAGATCGACGCGCACCTCAGCGGGCTACAGGCACTTCAGCAGCGGCTCGGCACCACCACCCCGACGGTCACGGGCTGCAGCGCGGCGAGCAAGCCCGCCGCGAACACGCAGTCGACCCGCGAGAACAGCTCCACGTTTCAGGCCGAAACCAGCGCGATGATCGACATCGTGGCCCACGCCTTCGCTTGCGATCTGACGCGGGTCGCGAGCTTGCAGCTGAGCCGCGGCTTCAGCACCATCGTGCACAGCTGGGCGGGCGCGACTCAGGGCCATCACACGATCTCACACCTGAAGACCGACAATCGCGCGCTGCTCGGCGCGATCGACACCTGGTACGCCTCGCAGTTCGCGGCGCTAGTCGCCGCGCTCGACTCGGTGAAAGAGGGCAACGGCACACTGCTCGACAACACCCTGGTCGTTTGGGGCCGAGAGATGGGGCAAACCAACCACCGCATGCAGCCGGTGAATCTGATCTTGGCCGGCGGCGCGCGAGGTAGGGTCAAGCCCGGGCGTTTGCTCACCTTCAACAACGAGCCGCACGCCAAATTGCTGGTGTCGATTTGTCAGGCCATGGGCCTCGCCACCACTAGCGTCGGCGACCGAAATCAAAACTCCGGGCCTCTTACCGGCATTTTGTAGGCAAAAACGGGGAGCGCGCGCCCGCTACGGTCGGTTTCAGACCCCCTTAATCACCGCTTTCGAGCACCGGAGTGTGTGTTCAGGCATTCGGAGGACGGCTGTGTGCAATCCGACATGGAGGCATAATGTCGCCGTCGCGCGAGCCGTCTTGAAGGGACATGGCCCACCACACTCTTGCTTTGGTTCAGGTGCTGAGTCTGCTCGGGCAGCTCGGTCCGGCTGCGAGCAAGGCGCCTGCGACCGCTGACAAGCCCGGCGCAGCGAGCAAACCAGTGGTCGCGCAGCCCGCGCCCGGCAAGCCATCCGACAAGCCAGCGGCTGCTGCCGCCGCGAAGTCCGGCGACAAAGCGCCCGCGCCTCCGATCCCCGCGAAGCCAGGCGACAAAGCGCCCGCGCCTCAGGCCGCGGCCAAGCCCGGCGACAAAGCGATCGCTGCTGGCGCGCCAACTCCTGTGAAGCCTTCCGACAAGGTGGCGCCGGCGGCGCCCGCGCCGCCCAAGCCGCGGCCACGCGCGCCAGCGCCCGTTCCAGCGCGCGCGCCCGAAGCTGCGCGAGATGCCAAGGCTTCCGAGATCGACTCGCTGCGGTCCGAAGTCGCGGCGCTGCGCGCGGAGCTTTCGCAAGCCGTTGGTGCGCCGCCCAAGGAAGCGGCGGCGCCGGTTCCCGATCCCAATCAGGCGGAGCGCGAGCGGCTTGCGGCCGAGCTGAGCGAAGAGAAGAACAAGCTCGCCGCAATTCAGAAGGCGGTCGATGGCGGGCTCGATCGCGCAGCGGTGGCAGACTCCATCGCTCGCGCCGAGGCACGTATCAAGGAACTCGAAGCGGCGCTCGAGAAGCTTGCCCCACCTCCCCAGCTGCCCGCGCCGCCCGAAGCGAAACCGCCTTCACTTCACGAAACCAACGCGGCCTTGAGACGAGTCGAAGCCAAGCTCGCCGCGCAAGAAGCTGCGCCTGCGCCCGCCACTAGCCCGCCTGCGTCCACGTCGCTCGCGCCCGGGCCCACGCCGCCCGCCGGCAGCGCCGCAAAATCGTCCGCAGCCGATGAGCCGAAGGCGCTCGCCCTGTTGCCCCTCGAGTTCACGGCGTTCGGCGATTTCTACTACCAGTTCTCGCGACCGGACGCGGACGGCTTCTACATCGGCGCGATCGAGCTGGATGCGGCACTCAAACTCAGCGATTGGGTGAACGTCGCGACCGCGATCGTCTTCAACGGCGCAGACGACGAGTTCGCTCTCGGCGCGTTCGTGATCGACTGCGGTATTCTGGGACAAGGTGACGGCTATCCACTGCACAGCAAGGTGCTCGAAAAGTCCGGTGTCTCCTTCGGCAAGTTCGACGTGCCGTTCGGCGCGGCCTACCTCGAGTACCCCGCGGTCAGCAATCGCCTGGTGACGCAGCCGCAAGCGGTGCTGGCGACGCACGGCGGTTGGAACGACATCGGTGCTCAGGGTTATGCCCTTGCGGAACACTGGACCGGTACCGCGTACTTGGTGAACGGCCCGGACTACCCCACCGAATCGGGCGAAGACGCACCCGCGCGCTCCGCAGCGGGCGGGCGCTTGAGCGCGAAGGCGCTCGGTGCCGAACTCGGCGGTTCGGGCGCTTGGGTGTTTGGCTCGAATGGCGCGGCGGAGCTATTCGCCGGCGCCGATCTCGGCGCCGTGGTCGGGCCGCTCGACGTTCGAGCCGAGTACCTGCTAAGGCGCGTGGACGTCGAGGGCCCCGACGACACCCATGGCATCTACGGGCGAGCGATTCTCAAGCTGGAGCCCGCATTCCTGGTCGGGCGCTACGAGACCGTCCTGCAGAGCTCCACTCCACTCGATCGGAGATTCACCGTCGGTGGCGGCGTGGAAATCTTTCCACAAGGCGAGGTGCGCGCCGTGTACGAACAGAGCGTCGAGTCCGACGCGCGAATGGTGTTGCTGCAGCTGGTCGGCGGTAGCACCTTCCAGCCCACCGGTCTCCGTCGCTGAGCGCGCGGCCACTGCGCGGTCAGCGCCAGCGTCCGCGCTAAGCATTTCGAACCTGGTTCGAGCGCTTCGCGCCCAGTCCGAAAGGAAAGTTCCAGCTCGCCTCCGCCTGTCTTAGCTCCGAGCTTGAGCTATTCTTGCCCCGTGCGGACGCTCGCTCCCGCTTGGGTTGCTCTCGTTGTTCTGACGTTCTCTGGCTGCGGCCAGGAATCCACTCCCAATGCCGGTACCGGGGGTGCTTTCACTACGGGCGGCTCCACGCCTGCCACGGGAGGCAGTAACACCGGAGGGTTGAGTGCTGGCGGCGCCACCGGCGGCGCGCTCACTGGCGGTGCACCGCAGGGTGGGAGCAGCACCGGTGGCGTGAGCGGCGGCAGCGCTGGCGTGAACACGGGCGGTGCAAATCCCGGCGCCGGCGGCGGTGGCGGCCCCTCCACGGGCGGCACTGCACCCGGTGGCGCGAACAACAGCGGCGGCGCGACGGGCGGCTCCGGCGGCGCAACGAACACGGGCGGCTCCGCGGGCACCACGGCCACGGGTGGCAGCGCCGGCGCCAAAGGCCTCGGCGCCTGCACGTTGCCAGCCGGCGCGAACTTCGCGGACGCGCAGGCCGCCTACGCGAAGTGGAAGACCGATCTCCTGACCAGCGACGGCGCCGGCGGCTTCTTGCGAGTGAAACGGCCGAACTCGGGCAGCGTGCCGAACACCTCGAACTCCGAGGGCACCGCCTACGGCATGGAGATCGCGGTCTACATGGACGACCAGGCGACCTTCGACAAGATCTGGCAGTACGAGCAAATCCATCGCGGTGCAAACGGATTGATGGATTGGGAGATCGATCCGAACGGAGGTGTTTCTGGCTCGGGCGCCGCCTCCGATGGCGATGAAGACATGGCCTTCGCGCTGGTGATGGCCGACAAAAAGTGGGGCGGGCAAGGCTCGCTCTCCGACACTTATTTGAACCACGCCAAGAAGCTGATCGATCTCATCTGGCAGCACGAAGTCGATCACAGCCGCAACGACGTGCTCACGCCCGGTGACCAGTTCGGGGGCGGGCAAGTCATCAATATTTCCTACTTTGCGCCCGCCTACTACCGCATCTTCGGCCAGGTCACGGGCAAGACCGCGGAGTGGAATCGCACCGTCAAAGCGAGCTACGACGTGATCGAGGCCACCCTCAACGCCGCCAACAAGAACGCTACCAACGGCCTGGTCCCCGCTTGGTCCACGCCGGCCGGCGTGCCGCAAGCTCCCGCCGGTAGCGGACACCCGACGCATCATCAACTCGACTCGTGCCGCACGCCGTTCCGGTTGGCCCAGGACTACTGCTGGTTCAACGAGCCGCGCGCGCTCACCTATCTGCAGAAGATCAGCGCGTTTTACGCGGGAATCGGCGCTGCCAACATCGTGGAAGGCTACAACTTGGACGGCACCGTGTTCCAGGGCGCAAGCCTGCACTTGGCCGCGTTCGTCGGTGGCGCGGGCGTGGGTGCGATGGCGACTCCCGCGAACGCGAAGCTTCGCGACGAAGCGTATTCACTGCTCGCAGCTTGGCAGCCGTTGCTTGGCGGCAGCCTTTATTACAACGAGTCCTGGTCGGTGCTGTCGCTCATCATGATGAGCGGACGCTTCGTGGATTTGAGCGCCAAGTGACAGCGCCGCCCAACCGCACCCCCGCGGACTGCGTCAGCGCCGTCGCCGTCTGAACGCGCTAAGCGCGCCCAAGATGGCCAAGAAACTCCAGCCGCCGCTCGGCTTGCCGCTGGTGCTGCATCCGCCGCCGCCGCTGGCCACGGTCTTGGGCGGCGCGAAGGTCGAGTTGTAGTCGTCCAGCGCGAGCTGGATCTCGGCGGTGTTGTCTTCCAGCACTTTGCCCGAGCCGGAAGCAGAGACCTGACTGATTCGGCTGTTCGACGGCTGGTCTTCGAACCCTGGCCAGGTTCCGACCTGGCTACCGGTGCCGCGGATGACTCCGCCCTGCGGCAACTCGATGCGCCAGGGCGCCTCGAACTGCTCCAGTAGTGGGTTGCATTCGATCACGCGCTTGGCGTTGTGGAGGTTGGAGACGTCGCTCAGACTCGGGTTGAAGGTGAAAGCGGGGTCCACCGTCATTTCAGCCGCAGACAACGTGCTGTAAAGGCGAGTGACGTACGCGCTGCGCGAAAACAGCTGCTCCACCGCGCGCATGGGTTCGATCACGTTGCTCTCGATTGCGTCGAAGAACGCGGACGGCGCCACCTGAATTTGCCCTTCGTAACAGCTCGGGCAGGACTGAAAGTCGCTGAACGCCACGCCGGCCGGCAGCGTGATGGTCGCGCGCGCCGCATCCCAAAATCCATCCCACTGCCCCCACTGAACGAAAACGCTCTCGAACAACTGCGAGAAACTCGCGAAGGTGTTGCTACGCAACGATTGCCAGCGCTGCTCGTCGCTCGGGCCCCAGACCGTGCCAGCGAGCGCGCTCGATTTCGCCGCGTATTCGGTCACGAAGCCCTGCCCGCCTGCCTCGTCCGCGGCGGTGGTGACTACCGCGTTGTAGTTGCTGTTGGCGTTGAACCAGTTGATCCGCGCTTCGTTCAGCTCGAGCGAGCGGTAGTTCTGCGGCACCCCGCGAGCGCTTCCGAGCAGCCAAGTCATCACGCCCATGTCGTCATTGGCTGCGACCGCAGTGAGCTTGATCGGAATCATCGGGCTCTTCGCGTCGTAGGTCAGCATCAGTGGGCGAATCGAGCCCACGTCCGAGCCTTTGGTGAGCTTCAAGGCGAGCAGATGCAATCCGTCCTGCAAATAGGGACGAATGAGACCGGGCGCGCCCTCACCCACGCTGTAGGCGTTGTCGGTCAGCCACTTCACGGCCAGGTCAGAGGGATCCGCGACGCTGGCGTCGACCGAGATCACCGACCAATCGAAGGCGCCGACCGTGCCGGAAGCTTCGACCGTCACGCCATTCGAACCGCCGTTGCCCGTGCCCACGGTCGGCGCGCCGGGCGCCGAGTTCGAGCCACCGAAGCCAGCCGATCGCCCATTCGTCTTGCAGGTACCTTCGACGCTGACGGTCAGGGTGTACTGCGGGTTGGTGGCCGCCTGCAGCCGCTGAAACGCGACATTCGAA
The DNA here is from genome assembly GCA_035549735.1 of Polyangiaceae bacterium. Taxonomy (GTDB): domain Bacteria; phylum Myxococcota_A; class Polyangia; order Polyangiales; family Polyangiaceae; genus PMG-095. The sequence continues at coordinate 346,310 of DASZQI010000012.1, forward strand.
GCTACCGCGATGTCGTCCTTGGTGGGCACGCTCGAAATGGGGAGCAGCCATGAGAACTTCTGCGCCGACCCTTGATACATGATCTGAATGACCGCGGTGACCGTGCCATCACCGTTCTCCGCGAACACGATGCGCTCTGCGGCCTGATTGACGGGTTGGCTGGGTGACGAACAGAACAAGCCTCCGCAGGCCGAGGCGACTCGAGCCTCCCCGAACGTCATCACCGCGCAGGCCACTCCGACCAAACCAAGGCGCTCGAGCTTCCGTAATGTCATGTTGCTGGTCCTTCGTTTTGGCACAATCCGGCACACCTTTTCCGAGAACGAGTACCACGTGCGAGAATCGCGCCAATGAGTTGCGACTCCGCAGAGCGTCGAGACGCGCTCGGAATTTAGAATGCTACCCTGTGTCGAGACGCAAGGCTCTGAATGCGGTGTGAGCTACTGATTTCCAGGGGTTGTGCGGTTTTATCGGCGGGCTTGGCCTTGGCCTGTAGCCCCTCCGGTGACGGGGGAGGGGTGGACGTTCCGGCCCCCGCGGTCGAGATTGGCGTTCCCTCGGCGAGCGATGGCCTCGAATTTGCTCCATTGGCGCCGGGTGATGAGATTCGGCTGCAGAGCTTTGGCCAAGGAGGGACGCACGTGCTGCTCGGCGTACGCTGCGTGGGGTTCGGCAACCGCGCCTTCGTCAATTTGACGCTGACTAACCTGAATACCGGGGCGCAGGTGTTTTCCCCGGCTTCCGTGCGCCCGCAGTTGCTCTATTGCCGAGAACCCAATGTCTGTGATCTCGTGCCCATCTTGGCCATGACCGGCGGTCTGACCGCACCCGAAGAAGAACGGGACGGCGTCCCGGTCGACATTGCTGCCGAAGTTCACAACGACGCCGGATTGATGGCTTCAGGTAGCCAGACGGCCGTGCTGAGCACGGCGGATTTGTAAGACTTCTCGCCAAAATTACGGGGAGATGACCATGAAAAGCTTGGGTGTTGCTGCTGCGCGCTTGGTCGCGCTCGCGCTGCTTGGAATTCTTGCCTGCCACTGTGCCAGCGGCGATGCGGACATCGAAGGCGACGAGCTGCCCTTTGCACGCGTCGAAGACAGTCCGGCGGCCGCTCTATTCAGCGTTCACGGCCGAAGCGCAAACGACGTGTGGATGGTCGGGGCCGATGATGGCCAAGGCCCGCTCGCGTTACATTGGGACGGGCAGAGCTGGGAGCGACGCGCGACCGGCACGCGCGGCGATTTGTGGTGGGTGCATGCCAGCGAGGGTGGGCCGGTGTTTGCTGCCGGCACCGACGGCGCGATCCTGAGCTACGACGGCGGCAAATTCGGCCGAATGCCGACGCCTGCGTTGGGCAAGCACATCGTATTCGGGGTATGGGCGGCCGCGCCGGACGACGTCTACGCGGTCGGCTCGACCGCGGGGCGAAACGGCTTCGTCTGGCACTACGACGGGGTCCGCTTCACTGCGCTCGCGTTGCCCGAAACGCTGCCGCTCGACGAGTACCGCGACACCCCCGCGTTTTTCAAGGTATGGGGTACGTCGCCCAGTGACGTTTGGGTAGTGGGTGGCCGCGGAACCGTCTTACACGGCAACGCAAACGATGGGTTCGAGCTAGTCCCATCGCCTACGCAGGCCACGTTGTTCACGGTGCACGCAGCGGGCCAGCGCGTGTTCATGGTCGGAGGGGAAGGGGAGGGCGTCATTCTCGAGTCGCGGGGCGGCGAGCTCGTCGATCGCACGCCCGAAAACGCGCCGTTGTTACAGGGAACCTGCGTGAGCAGCGACGGCACCACCTGGGCCACGGGTCTTCTGGGCAGCATCTATCGCAGTCGGGGAGAGGCCTTCGAGGCGGTCGACTCGGGCGTCGACTTTACAGCGACGCAATCGCTGCATTCGACTTGGGTCGATCCGAAAGGCGGCGTGTGGGCGGCCGGTGGCAACGTACTGACTCCGCCGCTTTCGGCGGGTATCGCGCTCTATCGCGGCACACAGCTCGTGCCCGAAATTCGCATCGAGCCGGTCACCCCTCCCGCACCGACTTGTCCCGCGGCCGCCGTCGATCCCTTCCCGAATGGGTCGATCGCTCGCCGCTGGAACGAACAACTGCTGAACGCCATTCGGCGCGACACCCCGCGCCCGACGGTCCACGCGCGAAACTTGTTCCACGCCTCGATCGCGATGTGGGACGCTTGGGCCGCGTATCACGACGCAAAAGGTTACCTCTTGCAAGAGACCGCAGCAGAACCCAGTGATGCGGGGGAAGAGGAAACCCTGTCGTATGCCGCCTATCGAGTGCTGAGTCACCGCTACGCGGCCGCGACCGGCGGGCCCATCTCGCAAGCGTGCTTCGATGCCTTCATGGCCCGGCTTGGTTATGACCCTGCGGACGAGAGTGCCGAAGGCGACAGCCCCCGCGCGCTCGGCAATCGCATCGGCGCGACGGTGATCGCGACCTTCGCCGATGATGGCGCCAACGAAGCCAAGGACTACGCACCCCCTGAGCCGTACACTCCCGAAAATCCCAACCTGGTCGTCGATGTGCCGGGCACCCGTGTCGACGACCCGCTGCACTGGCAGCGCTTGGTGCTGGCCCAAGCGGTCACCCAGAACGGCATTCCACAGGGCGCGGGCGCTCAGGCCTACGTGGGACCTCATTGGCGCGCGGTCACGCCGTTCTCCCTGGTGCGCCCCGCGCCCGATGCGCCGTACCTCGACATCGGTGAACCACCGCTGGCTCTGGACCAGAAGCTGGTCGACGCTGCGGTCGACATCGTGCGCCGCAGCTCCGAGCTGGACATCGACGATGGGGTAACCATCGATATTTCTCCAGGCGCTTACGGCAACAACCCGCTTGGAACCAATCAAGGTCACGGTCACGCCGTGAACCCCTCCACGGGCGAGCCCTACGCACCTCAGCTGGTCAAGCGCGGCGACTTCACGCGCAGCCTGGCCGAGTTTTGGGCGGACGGCCCCAAATCGGAGACCCCGCCCGGCCACTGGAACTCGCTCGCCAACAGCGTCGCGAGTCACGCGCTCGCGACCCATCGCCTATTCGGCGAGGGAGAGCCGCTCGATCCGCTCGCGTGGGACGTTCACGTCTACCTTGCGTTGAACGGCGCCTTGCACGACGCGGCTATCGCCGCCTGGGAGCTCAAGCGCGTCTACACCTCGGCGCGCCCCATCACCCTGATCCGTTACATGGCCGGCCTTGGCCAGCGTACCGACGCTCGCCTGCCCTCGTACAACAAGGACGGCCTCCCGCTCATCGACGGTTTGATCGAGCTCATCACCGCCGAGAGCTCTGCGCCTGGCGAGCGCCACGCGCACCTGGCTCGCTACGTCGGCGAAATCGCCGTGCGCTCCTGGCGCGGCGAGCCGGGCGACCGCGCTCACGACATCGGCGGCGTCGCCTGGATTCGCGCGCTCGAATGGGTTCCCTATCAACGCCGCACCTTCGTCACCCCCGCCTTCCCCGGCTATGTCTCAGGCCACAGCACCTTTAGCCGCGCCGCTGCCCGCGTTCTCGCCGGTATCACCGGTGACGAATTTTTTCCTGGCGGCCTAGGCCGCTTCGCTTGTGATCCTGGTTATCTCGTCTTCGAACACGGTCCGAGCGCGCCAGTCGAGCTGCAATGGGGCACCTATTACGACGCAGCCGACCAAGCCGGCCAATCACGCCTCTGGGGCGGCATTCATATCTCGCACGACGACTTCGACGGTCGGCGCATCGGCGATCGCATCGGACAGACGGCGCTTTCGCGGGCGAAGGAGCTGTTCTGAGGTCGAGCCCCGACGTTCACTCCTAGTAAGGCTTCTGATTGTTCACGTTCCCCGGTGGGGAGTAGTTGCAAACTACGATGAACCAGTTGGTCGAACCGCTGAATGGCGAGTTGGTGCTACAGGCTTTGACGCCACAGCCAACACCGGTCGAGCTGCGCCAGACGACTTGGGTGTAGTGGCCACAAGTGCCGCTGCAGGTGTTGGCGCTGTAGTTGTAGTTTTTGACTTCGGAGACCCAGCTGTCGACGACCGCCTTGGGTGTGGGCGAGCCGCTGCCGGTGCTGGCGTAAATGTTCTGTCCGTAGCCCTGCGCACTGTGGGAAAACATGCACTGATCGGCCCACGACTGCGCCGCTGCGGCGGCTGCGGTGTTCCAGGTCATCTCGGGTAGCGGCGTGGTGGGGACGGGCATCACGTTCGCGCGCGCAGCGTTGTGTTGCGCGACCATGCCGCAAAGCTTGCTGTCCACTTCGGGGCAATCACCGCCGCCCGCGCTGCCGCCGCTGGCCGCTCCGCCGTTACTGCCGCCCGTGCTCGCGCCGCCCCCTTTGCCGCCCGCGCTTGCGCCACCACCGCTCTTCCCACCAAAGCCGTTCCCTGCTTGCCCCTTGCCGCCGGTGTTTCCAACCGCACCACCGGTGTTCGCTCCGCCAGTGTTCACACCACCGGTGTTCGCTCCGCCAGTGTTCATGCCGCCGCTCTTGCCGCCGGAGCCCCCGCCCGTTCCGTCGCCGCCAGTGCTCGGGTTGCCTTTCCCTCCGCTGTGGTCGCCGCCGCTGGCTCCGCCACTCGAGCCGCCGGTTGGGAAGCCACCGGTACCGACGCTGCCCCCGGCGCCGAGGGCGCCGCCGGTCGTCGCAATCGCGCCGCCCGTGTTGCTTGCTTCGCCTCCGGTTGCGCGCGAACCACCCGTGTCGGTCGGGGTTCCGCCGGTCGAGGCGCCCCCTCCCGGCCCTTCATCGCCTCCCGAGCATGCGGTCGAGCAGGCCAGGGTGAGCCACGCACAGACGTGCCAATGTTTTCTGAGCATGCAGAAACCGTTGTACCCGCTGGGCCCGAACGCAGTCCGCTCGAGTGCGTTCACGCTACCAAACTCGGATAGTTCTGTCCCTGTCGTCGAAACCGCGCAGATCCGCGCAGGCTACCCTACTTGCAATACTTGGTAGGCTCGGGCGCCAGCGCTTCCAGAAACGGATCAGGGCTGGGGCGCGCGCTCGAGGATCCGATGCCCAAGAACGCGGCGACTCGCCCCGTGCAACCGGTGCAGGTGGTCACCGAGGGGTTGCCGCCGGCACAGCACTCGATGCCCCACGGGTAAGCGTTATTGGTGTCCGCGGGCCTCGGGTAGTTGCCGCCCATCAAATGCGACAGCAAGCCGACCACCATGTTGCCGGCTACGCCGCGCCCTGCGCAGTAGTCCGAAATCCAGAGTGCGCTCGACCCGCCGTTCCCGGTCGCGTTGTAGAAGTAGTACCAGGTGGCAAGACCAATGTTGCACGCCACGTCTTGCTGAAACGCGAGGTACGTGGTGCCGCCATTGGTAGCCCACCACGACGCAGTGTCAGCCTGGCTGGTCAGCGCCGCCGGCCAGCTGCAGCCGATCGCCGCGATCTTCGCCATCGGTCCGTAGTAGTTGTAGTCGTGCACGGTCGAGCTGAAGCGAATTTGCAGCAGGCCGACCGTGGGATCGTTGGCGGTGACGTTGCCGACCGTGCGCGTCGCGTAAGTGTCATTCACCACCGAGCTTGGCGTGTACGAACTCTCGGCCACGATCGCGGACGTAATCACCGCTTCACACTTGCGAAGCCAATTCGACTCCATCGGAGCGAATTGCTTGCAGCTCATGGCAATCGCGCAAGAAAGCTTGTTGAACGCAGCGCCCGCGGGAAAATTGGTCTTGACGTTGCTGTAGGCGTAGGCCGGTAGCGCCCCAACCGCGGACGTGTTGTTGAGCCAAGCCGACACCAGCGAAAGCTCGCTCGGATCGGCATCCGGGCAGGCCGTGTTCGAGCCGCCCGTGCCACCCGTGCCCGTCACGCCGCCCGTGCTCGAGCCGCCCCCTGTACCCGTGCCGCCAGTGGTCGCACCACCGGTCGCCTTACCGCCGGTACCAGCCGTCCCACCCGCACCCGCGCCACCACCCGACTTGCTACCGCCATTGCTGGCGCCGCCAGTGCCCGTGCCACCGCTCGACTTGCTGCCGCCATTGCCGGTGCCGCCGTTGCTGCCGCCCCCGGTGTTGTTTCCGCCGCTCGACTTGTTTCCACCGCTGCCATCGCTGCCGCCGGCCGAGCCGCCGCTCGCCGACTTTCCGGCGCTTCCTCCAACGCCTTGCGTTCCACCGGTCAACTGAGTCGCACCACCGCTGCTACTTGGCGTGCCGCCGCTGCCGGCCCCGCCGCGTCCCGCGGTCCCGCCGTTCGGCGTGCTGCCCCCCGTGCTCGAGCTGCCCCCGGTCGACGGCATCCCGCCGGAAGCGCTCACAGTTCCGCCGCTCGCGCTTGGGGAACCGCCGCTCGCGGTCGACGCTTCGCCGCTACTCGAGCACGCCGCCAGTCCGAGCAGAGCGAGAGCTGCCCCGCGCGCAAATATAGGTAACTGCAGATGTTTGTTGACCATTGCTTGACGCTCTAGCTGCTCCCGATTCGTGCCGGCGCGCCGCAGGGCGCGCTCTCGGTAGGACCAGGATGCCCTGATTTCTTCTGTGCGCCGCGCGAATTTGCGCGCGATGCCCCGCGCTCCTCGCACCCCGTCGATTTTCCGATCGGAATTGCTCCCCGCCGCCATCTTTCCGCAGCGCCGCGAGTGGCGCGAATCAGGAAGGGATTGCTCATGCGACGCTCATGTCAGCATCGGTCGAAGTGTACCCTCGGTGTGCGTGCGGTGACCTCGGCGATATTGGTCAGCGCGAGCGGCATCGCTTGCACGGCTCAAAGAGACGCGGCTGTGGTGCGAGCTCCCTCGTCAGCTGCGGCCGCACCTAGCCCGCCGCCACCGAGTGTCAAAGCGCCCGATCCGCGGGAACGATTGGCCGCCCCTGCCATGCCCGGCAAAAATGTCCCCGCAATCAAAGTGAACACGGTGGGCTATCCGAGCTCCTGGCCCAAGATCGCGATCTTGAACGAACCACCGAGCGAAGTAACGCTCGTCGACGAAAAAGGCGCAGTCGCCTTTCGCGTCCCTGCCGCGAAAGTGCGCGCGCTCGGTATCGACTCTGCTTCCAAAGACCCAGTTTGGCAGGTCGATTTCTCCGAGTTCACCGGCACGGGTCGGTTCACCCTCGTAAATGGCGCCTCCAAGTCGGACCCCTTTGCGATTGGCAGTGATCTCTACCGCCGCACGCTGATCGCTGCGCAGAAGATGTTCTATTTCCAGCGCACGCGAACCAAGCTCGAAAAGCCGTTCGCGGTCTGGGAGGGCACCGCGTTCACCCGCGCGGGGGTGTCTCACGCGCACGATCAAGTCGGCTTTCTATTCGAAGATTTTCCGGAAAAGAAACGGCGGATCACGCTCGATGCAGGCTGGCACGACGCGGGCAACTACGACATGTACGTGCCCTCGACTGCGCCCAGCGCGCACGGCCTCTTGCGTGCTTACGAGCGACATCCCGAGCTCTACGCCGACAAGGACACCCTCATCCCCGAATCCGGAAACGGTGTCCCTGATTTACTCGACGAAGCGCGTTGGGGCATTCGCTGGGTGCTCAGCATGCAGGCCGACGACGGCGGCTTCCGCGTGCGCGAGGCCAACGAAATGATCGGCGAGTCCGGCATCGTCCCAGCCGACCAAGATCACACGACCCGTTGGGTGGACCGCGTCGGCTCCGCGTCGACCGGAAAAGGTTGCGCAATGGCCGCCGCAGCAGCGCGCGTTTATCGCAAATTCGATCCGGCCTTCGCAGCGCGCGCCGAGTCCTCGGCCAAGCGTGCCTGGGCCTGGCTCATGAAACACCCCGAGCGCGTGATGGTCGAACCCGTGGGCCGCGCCGCCAAGCAACAGCCCTATCAACTGTGGGACGACGGCACTGCCGTGAAATCGGACGTCGGCGCTCGCTTCATCGCGGCCGCAGAAATGTGGCGATCATTCCAGCAGCCAGACGCGCTCGAGAGCTTGCGCAAACTCATGCAAGACCCCGGCGCTGGCCCTTATCAATACCCTTATGGCGCCTGGACCAACCTCACCCGCTGGGCGATGATGACCCTGGTACGTGACGCCCGCGCGCCCGCCGACCTGCGCGACGAAGCCAAAAAGCGCCTGCTCACGGCCGCCATGAGCATGAAAGGTCAAGTCGAAGCCGACGGTTACCTGTGCGCCACCAAACCCGCCGATTACTACTGGGGTAGCAACTCGAATCTGCTCGAAAAAGCCGAGCTCTTGCTGGTCGCGGCCGAGCTCGAACCAGTCCAATTCGCGTGGGCCAAAGCCGCAGCGAGAAACCAGTGGCACTGGCTACTCGGCAGAAACCCGAACGGCTTCTCCATGATCACCCGCATCGGCAAAGGCCCCGAAGCGCTCTATCACGCGGAGTGGGGTCCCAAATATCCCGACGTGCCCCCGGGCTATCTGATCGACGGACCCAACTATCACGACGTACCCTTCTTCGCCCCCGGCGCACCGGCGAAGGCGATGCTGTGGGAAGCGCCCAAGCCACTCACCTCCGGCGTGCCCAAGGGCGGTCTCTGGCACTGGGCCGAGAGCGACCTCTGGGACGGCGGTTTCGTACCCCAAGACCAGTGGACGACCGGCTGGTGGTTCGTCACCGAGCCGGACATCTTTTTCAACATGAACCTCGTCAACGTCGCCGCTGAAATGCAAGGCTGAGCCGGCTTCGGCGCCCTGCCGTTGGAACGCGTCTTGCTTATCCAAAGGCATGGCCCAGCACATTCTGCACTCTTACTCCGGCAGTTACCCGTTTCCGCTGGTCAAAAAGCCACGCAGCAGCGTGGCAGAACTGCGCGCCCTGCGGATTCGCATCTGGCTGGCCCGCGTGGTCTTCGCCCTCTTGTTCGCGGGCGTGCTTGCCCTGCTGGTCTACGAAATCCAAACCGTCCGTCAGATCGGCTGGCACGCGGCATTCCGCACCTGGCTCTAACCTTCGTCCAACGCTTTTTTTGGGGGAGGCCCCACTGCCTACGGGCGCGCTGCTCGCCACAGCGCGCCGCTAGGTTCCGAAGTTTACCTCAGGCTCAACTTTGCGGCCGCGCCTGCCCACCTTTGCAACGGCCGCAGACCTCTGCCACGCGCACCGACGTCGTCCACTGAGCCTACCTAGCCTGCGCGATGTGGCTGCTGGACGCGAATCGTTCCACTTGGCGAGCATCGACTCAGGGTCGTTGGCGAGCGAGCGATTCAGGGTCGTTGGCGAGCGACCGACTCAGGGTCGGGCTGGCGCGGCTGCAGTGACCAGCCGCGCCGCCTCAGGTTGCCCGCTGCCGGCGAGCTCGACCAGCGCGCACGATCCATCGAGGCCCACCCAAACAAACTCAAAAAGGCGTCAAGTGGTTCGCGTCTTCACTCTGCGTCCGCGTCGCTGCACTCGGCGGGTGGAGTCGTGCAGGGTGCTTCCAGAATTCGCCGCGCATTGTCGTCCAAGACCTGAGTTCTCTCGCGTAGCCAATCGTCGCCCGCTAGCATCGAAACTCCGCTCTCTGCCGATTCGCGCGAGTCGAGGGCGATTCCGGCCGAGATCGCGCGCAGAGCGTCGAGTCGCAGCAGGAATGCGCCCTGCACTCGGTCGCTCGTGCTGTTCAACAGGCCGCGACCGACGAGCGGCCCACCCTTGGCTTCGGTGAAGCGAATGTTCGTAAGCCGACAACGGCGCTGCACTGCGCCGATGACCGCCACTGAGTCGACCGGCACCGCGTCGGCGATCAGCGCTGGTAGCGAACCCTTTTCCACCAGGATGGCCATGCCGGGTTCCCCATCGCGGAGCTCCGCGCGAAAGGGCAACGAGAGATCGACGTTTTCGCGAGCGATCAGCAGCGCCGAATCGGCATGAACGTTGGCCCACCACCCCTCGATGCGTTGATTTTTGGAAGCGAGGCGCGCGTTCGAGATCGAAAACTTACCGGAGAAGCGCGCTTCGCGCCGGTCGAAGTCGATCGCGCTCAGCACGGTGCGGGCATCGAAGTCGGTTTGCATGCGCGTGCCGCCGATCCGCGTCTGGTTCTTGGCCGCGGAAAGCGCGAGTGTTCCGGACACTTTTTCGTCGGACTTGAGCTTGCTGGAGACCACCAGGTTCGGAATTTCGGCCTGCCAACCCTGGTCCGCGCGAGAGCCGCTCTTCAAAGTGACCTGCTGCGCGCGCAGCGCGAGGTCGAGCTGACCTCGACCGCGGTCGAGATCGGTCGCCGCGATCTTCGCGTCCAGGTCGACTCGGCCGGAAGCTCGAAAGTCGCCCCAGACCAGGTGCGCGCTGTCGAGCGCGGCGCGCACGGTCGCGCTGGCGCTCGTTCCCGCGAGCAACACTCGGGATCGGACGCGGGCCGAGGGGATCGTCGCCCAGGGACAGTCCGAGGCGCCCTCGGTCACCGCGCTTGCTTGCTCCAGGGTGAGATCCGAGCGCGCTTCCCCGCTGCTCCGCTTGGTATCGAACCGGCGAAGCTCGAGCGCGAGGCGCGCGCGGGCGCGAAACCAGGTGGCCCCGAGAAGCGCGCGCGCTTCTTCGGTGGTCCCTTTCAGCTGCGCGTCGATCACTCCGTGCGCGGTTCGACTCAGCGTGCCTGAAAGCTCCAGGCTCTTGAGGCGAGCCAGCTCATGCCGTTGATTCTGCTCGATTCTAGCGAGGATCGCGTTCGTGCTGCTGAGCTGGAATTGGGTGCGAGTTCGCCCCGACGCTTCGCGCTCGACGCGCGTCGTGAGGGTCATCCGCTCCTGCTCGTCGAGCACCAAGCGCGGCTCGCCCTCGGTGAAATCGTTGAGCCGAACCGAAGCGAACGCGGCATCGACGCTCAATCGTCCTGCCCCGGTCTCCAGGCTTCCGTTCTCGACCGCTCCCTTGAAGCGCCCGTCGAGGTTTACTTGCGTGCGCCCGTTTCCGACGCGTAGCCTCTGAACTTGGCCCTGTAACTTGGCCTGCAGCGTGCCGCCCCGTTCACTCGAGCTCAGCCCGAATTCGACCTTGCCCGAGTTGAAGCGCAGTTTGCCGGCAGTGAAAGCATTGAATAGGCGCACGTCTGGGACGCTCGCGCGCCCGATATCGAGCTTCTTCTCCAGGATGGCGGCTTCCCCCGCCGCGTCCAGTCCGGAGCTGAGCACGCTGGCCAGCGCGCTATCGAGAATCGCGGGCGCGCTCTTCGCGCTCGCCTTTTCCGAGCGAAGCTCGGCGCGCGCGACGCGCAGGCTAGATTCGACCCGCCCGCCCGCGCCCGCGGCGAGCCGCGCCTTGGCCTCTCTTGCGTCGAACCCGAACTCCTTGAAGCGCGCCCGCGTCGCCGGGAGCTCCAATTCCAACAGGCTCTGCTCCGTGAATTTGCCGCGTTGAATGCGCGCGGAGAGCAGCAACGTTCCGGGCGTCGTATCCAGCGAAAAGCCAGAGTCCGCGAAAAACTGGCGCAGCACCGGGTCCGGCGTCACCCCCTGACCGTGGAGGTCGAGCTCGGTCGAGATGAAACGAAACACTTCGCGCCCCTCGGGCACGCGCACGTCGAAGGGGTCAACCACGCAGCGCACCGTGCCGCTCAGGTTTCGCGCGAGCTGGTCACTCCCAAGGGTGACAGCTCCGCGCTCCAGTGCCAGCGATGCTGGTCCCACCCAGAGCGCGCGCGCAGGCCGCAGACGAAAAGCGCCGCGCGCGCGGCCTTCACCTTGGAACCGCACGAAATGGGCCCAGATCTCGCGCACGCCCACGTCGACGTTCTCGATGTGTACGGTCCACAGGTTGTAGTCTGCATCGCTCAGCGGGGGGTCCGGCACCCTCGCTTCGAACACCGCGGGCGCAGTGAACTCCGGAATGGGTGCCAACGTGGAGACCCAGGGCTCGGACTTGGATTCGGGCTGAATGCGGTGTCGCATTTTGAACGCCGCGCCTGATCCGGTGACTTCGGTCGCGTGAAAGGTTCGCTGCACGAGCTCGTGCAGGGACAGCTTCAACCGCGCTTGCTCCAAGTCGAGAGACCACTGAAGGTTGTAGTCTTGGAACACGATGCGCGCACCCCGAACGTGCACTACGCCGGGCCACAGCGTCCACGCGCTCTCCAGCGTGGCGTTTACTTGGTTCGTGGAGCGAAAGACCAGCGGCAGCCCGAAGCGCAGAAACAGATTGGCGCAGAGCAGGTAGAGCAGCGCAGGCGCGAGCAGCAACAGCAGCAACCAGCGCGCAAAGCGAAGCGGCTTGGCTGCTTTCATGAGTTCCTAGCCGGTCACTAAGCATCCGCCATGCCAGGGCAAAAAGTCGCATATTTGCCGGAATTCAGCGCGAGTTCCGCCACGAGATGGTGCAAAGCGCGACGCCTGTCGACCGACTTGCCACACACGCTTTGCTAGAGTCGCGAATTACGGGTTTGCGTCGACCTGGCTCGTCTCGCGTCCCAGCTCGGCTACGGTGGCGACGAAGCGCTCCACGTCGATTGGCTTGGACGCATAGCGGTGGAAGCCGGAGCCGATCGCGCGCTCCAGCACCTCTTTGCCGGCGTGCGCGGTGATCGCGAGCGCGGGAGTTTCGCCGCCGCGCTCCGCGGGCAGCTGACGCACGCGGCGCACGAACTCGTAGCCGTCCACGTCGGGCATGGCGATGTCGCTGACCAGGACGTCCGGGCGGGTGCGCTGGAGCTCGCTGAGCCCGACGCTCGCCGAGGCAACTGAAATTACTTCGGCGCCGCGTGAGCTGAGGGCTTGAGTCAACAGCTCGCGGCCGTCGTCGTCGTCGTCAATCACCAGCACGCGCAGCCCGTCGAGTCGCAGGTCGGAGCTGTACGGCTCCTTGGGTTCCGACTCGGGGGTGCCTTCGGCGGGCTGCTCGCCAAGCTGCGCGTCGTGCAGCGGCAGCTCCAGGGAGAACGTCGCGCCGCGTCCCAGGCCCCCGCTGCGCGCTTCGATGGTACCGCCGTGGGCCTGCACTATTTGCCGCACGATGGCCAGCCCCAGGCCGAGGCCGCCGTGCCGGCGCGTGGTCGAGCCGTTCGCTTGCCGGAAGGGCTCGAAGACGTGCGGTAAAAACTCGGGCTCGATGCCCTGACCATGGTCGGTTACGGACACGCGGACGGTGTTCTCGTCGGTGTGCGCGCGAACCTCGACCCGCCCGCCCGGGCTGCTGAACTTGACCGCGTTCGACAGCAGATTCCAGGCCACCTGCTGCAGCCGCTCTGGATCACCGATTACGGGTGAAAACACGCGCAGATCGAGCTGAATGGAAACGCTGCGGGCCTCGGCCGCGGGGCGCACGGACTCGAGCGCGCCGCCGATGATTTCGTCGAGCGCGACGTTTCGCATGGCGAGGCGCATCTTGCCCTTGGACATGCGCGAAAAATCCAGCACGTCTTCCACGATTCGGGCCTGGGCACGCGCGTTGCGTTCGATCACTGCCAGCGCGCGCTCGGTATCTGCATCCGGGCGTGAGCGAGCGATGGAGGCCCAACCGAGAATGGCGTTCAAAGGGGTGCGCAGTTCGTGCGACACGGTCGCCAAGAATTCGTCCTTGGCCATGCTGGCGGACTCGGCGGCGCGCCGAGCCGCCCGCTCGCGATCCAGCAGGCGAGCGCGCGTCAGCTGCGCTTGCTCGATCGCGCGGCGACCCTGAACCTGCGGCGCGATGTCGATCGCGAAGATGAGCACGCGGTCGACCGAGCCGCTCAGGTTTCTGAGCGGCTGAGCGGTGAAGCGAACGTAGGAAGGAACGGCTTGCGAGCTTTCGAACGCGTCTCCCGGGATGCGAAGCTCGGCAATTTCCACGGTCTCGGCGCTGGCTTCGGCGTCTTGTATGGCGCGCAGCGCCTCCGGGCCGAAGCCACGCTCGGCAAAGCGCGTGTTCGACAAATCCGAATCGAACAGCTGACGCATCGGCGCATTGGCAAAGGTGTAGGTGCCGGTCGAGACGCTGACGATGGCGATGAACGCGGGCGCGGCCTCCAGCACTTCGGTCAGCACCGACGTTTCGAGCTGCCTTGCCACGGCCAGCGCTGCGCGATCGGCAGCGGCCAAAAACAGGCGCTTCTCGGGTTCGGAGAATTGGCTGGAGCGCTTGGAGCCGATGTGGGCCACGCCCAGCACCTGGCCGTCTCGCAGCAAGGGCACGCCGTACAAGGCGCGCACGCCCACGCTCGAGAGCGACGTGGTTTGTACGACGCGACAGAGCGCGTCGTCGTCGACCTCGAGCGGGCGACGCTCGGCGGCGATCAACCCTGCGAAGCCCTGGCCGATGCGGATTCGCGCCGTGCCCAGGACCTCCTCGGCGAGGCCCACCGAAGCGGCCACGCGCAGGAAATCGCCCTCGCGCAGCAAGATCGTGGCGGAATCGGCGGCGTCCGCGGCGTCGATGAAGGTGTTGAGCAGCTCGACCAGGAGCGCTTCCAAGTTGTTGGTTTCGAGCGCCGCGCTGGCGATGCGCTCGAACGCGACCAGGCGCCGGATGGCTTCGTCGCGCTCTTGAGTACGCAGAGCGACCTGGCCGCGCCGCACGGCCTCCCGTTGCCGATACAGATCGATGAAGGCCTTGACGCGCGCACGAATGACCTGCGCGTCATACGGTTTGGTGATGTAGTCGGCCGCGCCGCTGGCATAGCCCTTGCGGGCGAACACTTCATCGCGATGAATCGCGGTGACCAACAGCACCGGTAGCTCTGCGCCATGCTTGGTTTGACGGAAGCGCTGGATCAGCTCGAAGCCGTCCATGTCCGGCATCTGCACGTCGAGCAGCGCGACCGCGAAGCTCTGCTTCTCTACCCAAGCCAGCGCTTCTTTGCCGGAGCCGACGGCCACGAGCGGCACTTTCAGCGAAGCCAGCACCGCCTCCAGTGCCAGCAGGTTGCCGGGGGTGTCGTCCACCAGCAAGACTGGCGCAGACTGCGCGAGTTCGTCGTGTTCGCTCACGGATTCAGCCTACCGACGCTTGCGCGCCGGACTTCTGGCGCCAGAGATGAATTACCGATAGCAGCTTTCCTGGGTCGACGGGTTTCGTCACGTAGCCGGAGGCGCCCGCTTCGAGCGCTTTTTCGCGGTCGCCCTGCATGGCCTTGGCCGTGAGTGAAATGATTGGCAGTGACGCCAGCCGAGAAGTCTCGCGGATCCGGCGCGTGGCGGACAGCCCGTCTAGTTCCGGCATCATGGTGTCCATCAAGACTAGGTCGACATCGGGCTCGGCCGCCAGCATGTCGAGCGCTATCCGACCGTTGGCGGCGTGAAGCACCTCGATGCCGCGCGCCTCGAGCACCGTGCGCAAGGCGAAGATGTTGCGCAAGTCATCGTCGACCAGAAGCACGCGCGTGCCCCTGAAATCGGCGTCGTCCGGCAGATCCGGGATAGCGTCCTCCTCGGCGTTGGTCGCAGCGTAGATTTGTTCGTCTCGCAGGCTGACGTCTGCGCCGGGGTAAGCGTCCGGAACGCGCAGAGTGAACGTGCTGCCTTCGCCGAGCACGCTCTTCACCTCGATGCTGCCGCCGAGGAGCCGGGCAATCTCCCGGCTAATGGTCAGCCCCAGGCCGGTGCCGCCGTACTTGCGGCTGGTCGTGCCGTCCGCTTGCTGGAACGCTTCGAAGATGAGCTTCTGCTTCGCGGCCGGTATGCCAATGCCGGTGTCCTCTACGGAGAACGCGATCGTTCTGCCGCGATCGCCCGCCTCCGCCCACAGGCGCATGACCACGCTGCCGTTGGCCGTGAATTTGAACGCGTTCGACAGCAGGTTCTTCAGAATTTGCTGCAAGCGATTGACGTCGGTGAACATGACCTCCGGCAGATCCTGCGCCATCTGAATCTCGAAGCTGAGGCCTTTCTGATCCGCGACATGACGGAAAGTCTGCTCCAAGTAGTCCTTGACGTTCGACAGCGAAAACGACTTCGGCACGATCGGCATCTTGCCGGCCTCGACCTTGGACAGGTCGAGAATCTCGTTGATCAGCGAGAGCAGCTCGTGCCCTGACGTGTACACCGTTTGCGCGAATTTCACCTGCTCGGGGGTGAGGTTCTGGTTGCGGTTTTCGGCCAGCACCTGCGACAAAATGAGCAAACTGTTCAGCGGCGTGCGCAGCTCGTGCGACATGTTGGCCAAGAACTCGGACTTGTACTTCGAGATCAGCTGCAGCTGCTCCGCCTTTTCCTCCAGGCTACGGCTGGCCAGCTCGACTTCGCTGTTCTTGATCTCGAGGAGCTTGGCCTTCTCGTTGAGCTCCGCGGCTTGGGCGCCGAGCTCGGCGTTCGACTTCTTCAGCTGCTGCAAGAGCTCTTCCGTGCGCATGCTGGACGAGATCATGTTCAGGATCACGCCCACGCTGCCCATCAGCTGATCGAGGAAGGTCAGGTGGTTCGGGCTGAACGTGCTGAACGACGCCAGCTCGATCACGGCCTTGGTTTCGCCTTCGAACAACACTGGAAGCACGATCACGGACCGCGGGCGCGCCTCGCCCATGCCGGTCGCGATGTGCAGGAAGTCGGGCGGAACCTCCCCGAGCAGGATGCGCTTCTTCTCGAACGCACACTGCCCGATCAGGCTCTCGCGCAGGCGATAGCGATTGCTCAGGCTCTTCCTGCCGCCGAAGCCGTAGCTCGCGACCAGGTTCAAGATCGAGTCCTCGCCCTCGTTCTCCATCAAGTAAAACGCGCCTTGCTGCGCGTCGACCAGGGGCGTGAGCTCCGACATGATCAGCTGGGCGATCGAAAAGACGCTGCGCTGTCCTTGCATCATGCTGGAAAAGCGCGCGAGGTTGGTCTTCAGCCAGTCCTGCTCTTGGTTCTTGTGGGTGGTGTCCTTCAGGTTGCCAATCATCTGATTGATGTTGTCCTTGAGGACCGCCACTTCTCCCTGCGCTTCGACGGTGATCGAGCGCGTGAGGTCACCTTTCGCGACCGCGGTGGAGACCTCGCCGATCGCGCGCACTTGCGAGGTCAGGTTTCCCGCGAGCTGGTTCACGTTGTCGGTGAGGTCACGCCAGGTACCGGCGGCGCCGGGCACTTTTGCCTGCCCGCCCAGCTTGCCTTCGATGCCCACTTCGCGCGCCACGGTGGTCACCTGGTCCGCGAAGATGCGCAGGGTGTCGGTCATGTTGTTGATGGTCTCGGCCAGCGCGGCGACCTCGCCCTTGGCTTCGAGCACGAACTTCTGGCTCAGATCTCCGTTCGCGACCGCGGTCACCACCTTGACGATGCCGCGCACCTGCTTGGTCAGGTTTCCGGCCATGATGTTCACGTTGTCGGTCAGGTCTTTCCAGACGCCAGAAACGTTCGGCACCTTGGCCTCGGCGCCCAGCTTGCCTTCGATGCCGACTTCGCGCGCCAGCGTGGTCACCTGATCGGCGAACGTGCGCAGCGTGTCGGTCATGTCGTTGATGGTCTCGGCCAGCGCGGCGACCTCGCCCTTGGCCTCGATCACGAATTTCTGGCTGAGATCGCCGGTCGCGACCGCGGTCACCACCTTGACGATGCCGCGCACCTGCTTGGTCAAATTCGCGGCCATCACGTTCACGTTGTCGGTCAGATCTTTCCAGACGCCCGACACCCCCTTCACGTCGGCTTGGCCGCCCAGCTTGCCTTCGGTGCCCACCTCTTTGGCGACGCGCGTCACCTCCGCGGCGAAGGAGTTTAGCTGATCGACCATCTTGTTGATCACGTCTTTGATCTGAAGAATCTCGCCCTTCACATCGACGCTGATCTTCCGGGTCAAGTCGCCGTTGGCGATCGCGGTCGCCACTTTGGACACGTCGCGCAGCTGAACCGTGAGGTTCGAAGCCATGGCATTGACGTTGTCGGTCAAGTCTTTCCAGGTTCCGTACACGCCTTTGACGTCGGCCTGGCCGCCGAGTTTGCCCTCGGTGCCTACTTCCTTGGCGACGCGGGTCACCTCGGCTGCGAACGAGTTGAGCGTGTCCACCATGGTGTTGATGGTGTTCTTCAGCTCCAGAATCTCGCCCTTCGCGTCGACCGTGATCTTCTGCGAGAGGTCACCGCGGGCGACCGCGGTGGTCACCTTGGCGATGTTGCGCACCTGCGTGGTGAGGTTTGCGGCGAGCACGTTCACGTTGTCGGTCAGGTCCTTCCAAGTGCCGGAAACCCCTCGGACTTCTGCCTGCCCGCCGAGCTTGCCCTCGGTGCCTACTTCCTTGGCGACGCGCGTCACTTCGGCCGCGAACGAGCGCAGCTGGTCGACCATGACGTTGATCGTGCTCTTGAGCTCGAAGATTTCTCCGCGCGCGTCCACGGTGATCTTCTGGGACAAATCGCCGTTGGCCACTGCCGTGGTCACGTTCGCGATGTTGCGCACCTGGGTGGTCAGGTTTGCGGCCAGCACGTTGACGTTGTCGGTTAGGTCTTTCCAAGTGCCGGAAACCCCTCGGACTTCTGCCTGGCCGCCGAGCTTGCCCTCGGTGCCGACTTCCTTGGCGACGCGGGTCACCTCGGCGCCGAACGAGTTCAGCTGGTCGACCATCTTGTTGATCACGTCTTTGATCTGGAGCATTTCGCCCTTCACATCGACCGTGATTTTCTGAGTCAGGTCGCCATTGGCGATCGCGGTCGCGACCTTCGACACGTCGCGCAGCTGTACGGTTAGGTTGGAGGCGAGACCGTTGACGTTGTCGGTCAAATCCTTCCAGGTTCCGGACACGCCCTTCACCGTCGCCTGGCCGCCGAGCTTACCTTCGGTGCCCACTTCCTTGGCGACGCGGGTGACCTCCGCAGCGAAGGAGTTGAGCTGGTCGACCATCTTGTTGATCACGTCCTTGATTTGTAAAATTTCGCCTTTCACATCGACCGTGATCTTCTGCGTCAGATCTCCGCTGGCGATGGCGGTCGCGACCTTCGACACGTCGCGCAGCTGCACGGTGAGGTTCGAGGCCAGGCCGTTCACGTTGTCGGTCAGGTCCTTCCAGGTGCCGTAAACGCCTTTGACGTCGGCCTGACCACCGAGCTTGCCTTCGGTGCCCACTTCCTTGGCGACGCGGGTGACCTCCGCGGCGAAGGAGTTGAGCTGATCGACCATCTTGTTGATCACGTCCTTGATCTGCAAAATCTCGCCGCTGGCGGCGACGCTGATCTTGCGCGTCAAGTCGCCGTTCGCGATCGCGGTCGCGACCTTGGACACGTCGCGCAGCTGGACGGTCAGGTTCGAGGCCATCGCGTTCACGTTGTCGGTCAGGTCTTTCCAGGTGCCGTACACGCCCTTGACGTCGGCTTGGCCACCGAGCTTGCCCTCGGTGCCGACTTCCTTGGCGACGCGGGTCACCTCGGCCGCGAACGAGCGCAAGGTGTCGACCATGGTGTTGATCGTGTTCTTGAGCTCGAAGATCTCACCGCGCGCGTCGACCGTAATCTTCTGTGACAAATCGCCGTTGGCCACCGCGGTGGTGACCTTGGCGATGCTGCGCACCTGAGCGGTCAGGTTGGCGGCGAGGCCGTTCACGTTGTCGGTCAAATCTTTCCAAGTACCGGAGACGCCCTTCACCTCGGCTTGGCCGCCCAGCTTGCCTTCGTTGCCTACTTCTTTGGCGACGCGGGTCACCTCGGCCGCGAACGACGAGAGCTGATCCACCATGACGTTGATGGTGTTCTTGAGCTCGAGGATTTCGCCCTTGGCGTCGACGGTGATCTTCTGGGACAGGTCGCCCTTGGCCACGGCGGTGGTCACTTTGGCGATGTTTCGCACCTGAGCGGTGAGGTTCGCTGCCAAGCCGTTCACGTTGTCGGTCAAATCGCGCCAGGTGCCGGAGACGCCCTTCACCTCGGCTTGGCCGCCGAGCTTGCCCTCGTTACCTACTTCTTTGGCGACGCGGGTCACCTCGGCCGCGAAGGAGTTCAGCTGATCCACCATCGAGTTCACGGTCGTGCCGATGCGCAGGAACTCGCCTCGCACCGGGCGCCCCTCGATCTCGAGCACCATTTTCTGAGATAGATCGCCGCGCGCCACGGCGGTAATCACGCGCGCGACCTCGTTGGTCGGCGCCACCAGATCCGCGATCAGCTGGTTCACCGAGGTCATGCCCTGCGCCCACAAGCCCTTGGCCGGGCCGACCGAGGCGCGCTCGTGCATCTTGCCCTCTTGCCCGACGATGCGACCGACGCGCACGAGCTCGCTGCTCATGTAGTCGTTTAGGCCGATGATGTCGTTCAGTAGCTCGCCGGCGCGGCTCAGGACGCCGTGCTTCTCGTATTCGAAACGAACCGAAAAGTCGCCCTCCTTCATGGCTTTCAGCACCTCCACCATGTGCTCGATCTCGGCGCGACTCGCGGCTGATAGGTGGTCCCACTCGCGTACCGGAACCTGAGCGCCGGAGGCGTTCGGCATGGTGCCGACGCGGCCGTTGGTGCTGGCTACGGCGTGCGCGCCGCCATTGGAGCTCGGCTTCTCGCTCTTCTCGCCGCGTGGAGAGGGGGCTTTCCCGCCGTTGGCGCTACGCGCGCGCGGTTGGCTGTGCGGAATGCCGTTGCCTGCGGTGTGAGGAGAGAGCTGCTTGCTGGGCATGAGAGAGCCTTCCTGAACTCAAGAGCTATCCACGAACGCACGAACCCCTCGTTTAGTGTCGGCCGAGGTCCCGTGAGCGCAAGTGAATTGCGGCCGGTGGCTCTGTGCAAAGTCCGGGCGAGGCGCGAATGCAGCCATATCCCCGCATAAAAGCCACTTATGTAGCGTGGCAAAGCGGACCACTCGGGGCGTTTCGCCTCGGTGCCGGTGCGGCGTTATGACTCAGTAGCGGTTTCGCCAGATCAGCTCGAGAGCGGACCCACCGTGGTCTCCGACGACGCCGGAAATCGCCCACGCCCGGAGTAGGCGCAACTCGAGCGTGATGAACGTGCGATCTGGACTTTCTCCCGGCGCGGGTTCGCCGATGGCCCGCGTCAGGCGCGACGTCAGGCGCGGCGTGAGCTGAACCACGAGTTCCGGGCGAGCGCTTCCAGTGCTGGTATCGATGCGCGCGCTCACGTCGAGGCTGGTGACATCGGAGATGGCGCGGTTGAGCCCTCGAGTTGCGGTGTCGCCGGCCACGCTAACCGCAGTTCCGGTAGCGTTGGGATCGGCGTTCTCCGTCCCGCCGCCCACGCCGCCGCCTGGAGTTCCGAACAGCAGCAAGCTGAGGATTTCGTCTTGAGACAGCGCGGGCTCGGAGCGGAGCTTCAACTTCCCGTCCCGTACGGTTCCCGAGTACTCGGCGTACACGGAGTATTCCGCAGGGGAGTCCCAGCGCGCGGTCGCGGTCACGGTCGGGTTTCCGGGATCGTCGCCCTCGAAGCTGATGACGCCGCGCTCGATCTCGAACTGCTTGCCCGAGACGTCGAGCTTGCCACCGCGTAGCTCGATGCGCCCGGTCACTTGTTGCTCGGCGCCGACGCGAATTTCGAGGTCACCTGCGAGCTGGACGGTCGCTTGACGACCCCGCTGGACCCAGACCGAATCGCCCAGATGAATGCGCACGCGAGTGAGGGAAGGGGGCTTACCAGCCTCCTCCGCCGAGGGAGCCTCGAAGGGCTGCAGCGGGATGGCGGCGAACTTGCCGTCCGAGCGGCGCGTGCCGATGCGAATGTCCTCGGCGGGATCCAAATCTTGCACGCTGTTCTGGGCGCCGTCTGGCATCTGCAAACGCCATGTGGGCACGTCGATCTTGATTTCGGTTGGGCTGTCCGGGTTCGGGTGCGCGTAGGTGAGCGTGGCATGCCCAAAAGCGTCGCCGATCATCACACCCTCGAGCGTTATTGGCAGCTTCTCCTTTTCCTGGATATCCATGCGGACGGAGGCGGATTGCAGCGTGGTGCCCGAAAGCTTGGCGCGCGCGTCGGCGGTCAGCTTTCCGGTGATGCCGCGCGCTTGCAGGCCGTCGATACGCAGCTCGTTGTCGCGCACGCTGAGCTCGGCTTGCACGTCCGAGAACCGTTGCCCTAGCGCTGGCAGCTGAAAAACGCCGTCCCTGAGCACCGCGCTGCCCTGAATGTCGGGCGAATCGGGGTCGAGTTCCGCCGAGAGGTTGGCGTCGAGCTGGCCTTCGAGCCCGCTCACGTAGCTTGCGACCAGCGGGGCGAGCGCTTCGAGTTCGAACGCGCGCGCCTTCAGGTTCAATTTGGCGCGCTTCGTGAGCTCGGGCGCCCAACGTTCTCCCCAGTTGATTGGGGCGACGAACTCTACGCGAGCATTGCCCGGACTTTGCAGAGCCTCGAACGTCGCTTTGACTTCGCGTCCATCAGCGTGCACGTTGGCGAAGAGTTTCGGCATCGCGATTCGATTCACGGTCATACCCGAACCGTCGAATTTCGCCTCCAGCTCGGCGTTCTTGCCCAGCCCGCGAAGGTGCAGCTCACCGCTCAGCGGGCCGCGCACTTGGTTGTCCGAAAGCTCGGGCACCAGCGCGACCGGGAACCTGTCGAGTACTAGATCGGCGCCGAGGTTCAGCGGGGTCTGATGATTGGGGTCCGTGCTTCGAGCACGTTCGAGGAGGTTGCCGAGCCAGCTCGCGCGCAAGCTGGACGTGCCGCCTCGAGTCGCGCGCGCGTCTGCGTCGAGCTTACCGCCCGCGTTGCTGTATTGGACGTTGGCGGTGAGATCGACCGAGTTGCGCCCCTCGCGCGCCTGCAATTGCCGAACCGTGAACTTTGCCTGCAGCTGAGGGTCTTTGACCGTGCCTTTTGCGTCGACCTGTAATTGCGCGAGCCCGCGCATCACGCTGGGGCGAATCGCGCTGGGCAGGCTCTGCAGCGCGCGCTCCGGAGTGCGCACGGTCACCTGCAGAGGGATGGCATCGAACCGCTCGGTCAGGCTCAAAGCCGACAGGCCGGCGACTTGCGCCTGCGCGTTCACGGAAACCAGCGACCCGGAGCGATCGAACAGGGAGACATCCCCTTTGGCGAGCTCGTTTTGCAGATCGAGCGCCACATGCACGTCTGCGTCGATGCCTTCGAGTGCGAAGGGCTCAGCGGCATTGGCTTCACCCGGGCTTTCCACGTTCTCGCGCTCCTGACGTTGGGTAACCAGCGCCAAGCCTTCGCTGCGCACGTGGGCTTCGATACGCTGCTTGCCTTCTGCCGAGCGCGGATGCTCGGCCGTGATCTCGAAAGTGACGCGTCCCTGCGCGCGCTCGACCGGTATGTCCGCGGCGCGGAGGGCAGGGCCAAGCTGCGCTAGTTCTGCCTGCCCTTTCAAGTCGAGCGCCCCGCGCAGCGCTCGTAGCTTCGAGGCGGTGAACGGCGGGACCGGCAGATCGAAATCGGACAGGTTGGCCTGAAGCTCCGAGCGCCCGAGCTTGGCCGCGAGCGTGCCGTTCAACCGGCGCTGTGCGAGCGTGAGGTCGAGCTCGAACGCGCCGCCTCGAAGCTGCTTGAATTCGAGGTTACTGCCCTGACCTTGCAACTTACCGCTCAGGTTCGAGTACGGGCCCGAGACCTTTCCTTCGAGGGTCAGCGAGCCGCTTTCCGCGAAAGCGACGCCCGACAAGCGCGCTAGCCGGCCCAGGTCGAGCGCTTGAACTGCGAAGTCCGCGTCCATGCGCTGCGCGCCCAGAGTCGCGCTGCCGCGGGCATCACCCATGCCCGTCATCGCGAGGTCCTCGATTCGAATCGTACCGGCCGCAACGCGGACTCGGCGCGCTCGCGCAGTCACCAGCCCCTCGGCGTCGGTGTAGGCCACGCTAGGCTCGTTCAGGACCACGGCTTCTCCGAGCGCGAGCTGAGCGTTGGCTTGGAAGCGCCGGTGCTGCTCGCAGTCCGCGCTCAGCGTAACGCGCAGTTGCTGCCAATGGCCTCGAGCGGAAGCCTGCAGCCGTTGAAAGTGACGCACCGGCGTGCTGACGTCGCGACCGTCCGCGCGTAGCTCGAGCTCTGGAGTGCTCACGTCTCCGTTCGCCTCGAGCGAGAGGTCGAGGTTGCCGAGGCGAGCGCTCGGGTGCACGATGGGCGAGAGCTTTGCGGTTGCAGACGCCACCAGGTGTTGGCTCTTTAGATCGAGGTCGGCGGTCGCAGAAAGCGAACCGGCAACGCTCAGGTCCGCGAGGTGCTTCAATCGTGGCGGTTGCTCGAGCTCCGTCTTCAGCTCTGTGTGCAGCGCGCCGGTGCCGTTCGAGGCAATGTGCAGGCGATAGTCGGCGTGGGTGCGGGCGCCTGGCTCCTTCACCTCCAGGCGGCCTTCGATTCGCAGCTTTCCGTCCTGCTCGCGCGCGACTTTGCCTTCGCTCGAAAGAGGGGGTGTCGCTTGGTCGCCAAAGCGCCCGGAGGCCACGGCCAACCGATAGTCGCCCGCGACGCTTCCGCCCTCTGCGATCACGGCCTTCGCCGAAGCATCGAGCGCCAGGCGTGTTTCGGGCGTGGTGCCGAGCAGGCTGCGCAGATTCACCTCGGAAGCCGTCAGCTCGGCGCTCACGCGCGTCGTCTTCTGGAGCGAAGCATGGCCTTGAACTTGCGCCTCGGTGTTTGCGTTTTGCACGCGCGCGTGGAAGTCGAGCTCGGGCAGCGAGCCATGCACGCTCGCTTCCAACGTGGTCGCCGCTTCGAGGCGGGAGTCAGGCAAGAACTCTCGAATGGTCGCGGGTGGCACTGCGGGCGCCAGCAGCAGCGCTTCGAGCTTTTGCCCGTTCAGCTCGGCGCGAAGCGTAGCGTCAGCGGCCGCAATTTTTCCGCGAAACTCCGCGACGCCAGAGAGCACGGGGGCTGCCGCTGCCGTGAGCGAGAGGTGCGCTTTCAAGGTGCCCGTGGGATCGAGGTGCGCCGGCAGCGCGCGGGCGGTAAGCAGCCCTTGCTCGACCTTCGCGGAGAGCCCACTCTCGCCTTGCTGGAAGGAGCCGCGCAGATCGGCAATCTCGAGGTCGATGACCGGGATCGATGGGAGCCCACCGTGCGCCCAGATATGTTTGACGTGCACCTGTCCAATGGTGATCGAAGGCGCGGCGCTCTGCTCGGGTTCGGGCACGGAACTTGGCGTCGATTGGCGGGGGTTGAAAGCGCTCGCGAACGTCGGCACTCCTTCCGAATCGGGTACGAGCAGCACGTCGAGGTGATCCGCGCTCAGCGGTTTCAAGACGATGTCGAGTGGTCGCCCGAGTAGTAGCGCCCGCACGATCTGCGGCCAATTGCTGCGAACCGACAGGCCGCGCACGCTGAGCACGCGGCGCCGGGAAGCGTCCAGGACGTGCCCGTCGACGCCGCTGATCACGTCGAGGCGTAAACTGCCGATCCGCTCGATTTCTATGCGACCGACGAACAGCTCGGACAGCGCGTCGTTGACGCGCGCGCACACGAAACTACGGGTTGGGCTCAGGTTCATGGCCAGCAGCAGCAGCACGACTAGCGCCACTACGCTGCTGGGCAGTAGCCACAGCGCGCGCAGCAGCCAGCGCCGCACGCGCACCCAAAGCCCGACAGCTAGCTCGCGCGCCATCAGAACGACTCTCCGATGCCGAACGAGGCGGCTATGGGTAGCCCCAGCGTGTCTCCGGGCACGCCTTCATCCGCTGCTGGAGGAGCTTGCAAGCCGGGTACGCGATAGCCCACGTCGAAGCGAATCGGGCCGACCGGCGTTTCGTAGCGAAAACCGAGTCCGACGCTGAGGTGCGGCCGATCGAGCCGAAAGCGCGCGCGATTCGGCGCGACGTCGCTGGCATCGGAAAATAGCGCCGCCGACAGCGGCCCGGTCAGCGGGAATCTGAGCTCGAGACTCGCTTCCCAAAGGGTGAAGCCGCCGAGCGGCAAGTCGCACACTGCGGGCAGGCGATTCTGGTTGTCGAGGGCGCAGCTGGCCGCTTGAGCCATCGGGCTTTGCCCGGGATTGTAGAAGGGCACCGCCCCGTGCGGCCCGATCTCGCGCGTGGCATAGCCACGGTTCGAGCCGGAGCCTCCGGAGAAGAAACCGCGCATGAACATGAGCTGAATGTCGCGCACCCAGTTGGCGCGCAAGGTGCTGGTGACGGTCTTGTTGTTGGCGTTCTCGGCCACGGTTCCCCCGTAGTTCTGGGGAAACAGCAGCCCGATGGTGCTGCGTGCCGCGAGCGTGACCCGGCGCGTGACCGGAATGTAGACACGCGCCTCCGGCTCCAGCTTGACGTCGCGCGCGTCCCCGCCCACGCCGGCGAATTGAGCGTCCATCGACACGTACAGCCCTTTGTGCGGCGAGATCCGGTCGTTGCGCAGATCGAAGCTTGCGAACAGCTTAGGGTAGGAGGCGGTGACGGTGCCCAGATCCGGGTCGAGCGCACCCAGATAGGTGAAGGGGCTGTTCACCTGAACGTTGTGCGAGACCGTGCCGTAGAGCTTCCACAGCGTGCGCTCTACGCCGGCCGACGCTCGCAGATCACGGTAACCAAGAACCGGCGCAGCGGGGTCACGATCTCCGGCGAACAACACCGGGTAGATGCTCGCTTGCCCGCGCACGACGGCATTCGTTCGAGCTTCGAACAAGCCGGGTTGTCGGAACTCGGCGCGCAGCTTCGCTTCCGGTAGCAAGCGCTCGGGCGGCTCGAAGCCGGGTAACCTCGTCGGGTAGACGACCGCCCCGGGTACCACCTCGAACATCAGCTTGCGAAATCCGCCCAAGAAGTTGCCGTCTTCCCAGCCTGCGACCAAATGCACGTCGGTCTTCAACGAGTCGGCTTGAATGCCGCCGCCGACGTGCACGCTGCGGACCTTCGCGCGCTCGAGCCGCACCAAGAGTGGGACTCGCGCCGTCTGGTTGCCCAGTGGTTCGGTCTTGGCCAGCTCCGGCTCGATGCTGACCGCGCTAAATACGCCGAGGTCGAGCAGGGCGCGCTTGGCCTCGTCCAGTTCGAACTGAGAGTACGGCGTGCCGGGCTTCAGATCGAGGGCACGCCGCACGGGCGGTTCCGGGAAAGGTCCGAGCCCTTCGATTCGCACTTCGCCGAAAAGTGACTTCGGTCCGGCCTCTACCCAGAATCCTGCTGCCGCGACACCACGCGGAAGGTCGACGTCCGCGCTCGAGCGGACTTTGGCGTAGGCGTAGCCGAGATCGGCAAGGCCGCGCGACAGCTCGTCTTTGGCTTCTGCGAACGATCGCTCCTCGAATGGCCGATCGAGCGGAAGCTTCGCGAGCACAGCGACACGCAATCGCTCCGCGTCCGGCGCCGACAAACCTTCCAAGCCGTGAATGTCCACGCGGCGGAGGAGCATTGCGGGCCCTTCCTCGATCTTGATGTGGACGCGCGCGCTACGGCCGCTGAGCACCACGCGCGCCGCGCGCACGCGAGCTTGGTAGTATCCGCGGGCCCGGTAGTAGCGCTGAATGCGCGAGAGGTCCCGCTCCAAGACGTAGCGGTCGAAAACTTCGTAGTCGTAAATGATGCCGGGAAACAGGCCGAGGAAGCGCGGGCTCTCTTTGGTCGCGATCACCTCCTCGATTTCGTCGTCGTCCACTTGATGGTCGCCGCTGAGGTGCAACGTTCCCAGCGTATAGCGACCCTTCGGCACCGGAGCGCAGGCGAGCATGACCATTCCGAAGACGAGGAGGGCGGGAAACCGCGAGAACCAAGGTCCGCGGGTTACGCGGCACTTGCAGCTCCGCTGGTCGCTCGACACGGCATACCTCCTGCAACGCGTGTTCCAATGTCTGGCGAGGGTCGGATGACGAGCAAGCTGACGGTACAAGCGGGCTGGCTACTCCTGACCACGTTTCTTTTTGGTTGCGGGGGCTCGCTACCCCCGCCGGACTCGATCGAGCACCCGCGCGACAGTTACGTCGAAGTGCCTTATCCCCCGCCGGCCGCGCTCGCTGAAACCGTGCCAACGCGACCGGACGCGGGCGGCTTGGTTTGGCTCGACGGCGATTGGAACTTTCGCGGCAGAACCTACGCGTGGCGCCGCGGCGGCTGGTTTTTGCCGCCGCCGGGAGCACGCTACGCGCCGTCCAAGACCGTGTTCGTCGCGGACGGACGCGTGCTGTTTGCGCCGGGCGCCTGGTATGACGCGCAAGGCCAGGTCTTGCCCAGGCAGCGGGCGCTACGGCCTGCCACTACGCCACCCAATGAAGTGACGTCGGAAACGCAAACCGCGCGCTAGGCAGCGCGGTGATCGCGGTGCGCAAAGGACGGCACCGTCTCCACTGTCGACTCCCAGTCCTCGAAGCGCGAGGCCACGTCGATCGCCGCGTAGAACTCGCGCACGGCGCTTTCGACGACAGCCGTCGATTCGAGGTGGGGCGCACCGTGGCGGGAGCCCATGCGCAGTGAGCGAACGAAAGCGTTGTCGCGCGTGACTTCGGGTAGGAAATCGAAGCCATGCGGCTGGCTGCGATCGAACAGCACGAAGGTCGGCACGCGCAGCGCGCGGTACACGGAAACGTCCCCGATTTGACCGGAAAGCGAGGCTTCCAGGAACGAAAACGGCGTTCGAAAGGCGCCGGGCCGAGCTTTTCCGTGATCGGCGCTCACTGCGAGCGCAAGCGCCGCGTCCGCGCCCACTGTGCCGGACAAGGTGGCCAACATGGCTGCGGTGCTACGCCGGGCGCGATACAAGAAATCGCACAGGCGCGGCACGCGCTGCAGCTCTCGCACTAGCTGTGCGAGCAACGGCGAACGGCGCGCGGGCCCAAAGCCGGTGGGGTTCAAGAGCACCAAGCTACGAATCGGGCGCGGACGTCGTGCCGCAAGCAGCGCCGCCACTTCACCGGCGCGCGCAGCCGCGATGACGTCCACCGGTTGGCCGTCGGGCGCGGCGACCTGTTCGATGAACGCCGCCAACGCCTCCGCATACGACGCCGTGTTCGGCTCGAGCGCGAGCTCGCTGGAGGCGCCGTAGCCGGGCCAGTCGAGCGCATACGTCGGCCGGTCGCTGAAAGCCGACTGCAGCGGACCAAACTCGTAACACCCGCGAGCGAGCTCGAAGCCGTGCAACAGCACCAGGGCGCGCCCGCTGCCCACGCGGTTCGCGCGATAAGCCAGCGTCCCAAGCGAAGGAATATCGATTCTCTCCGTCCTGAGCACGGCGCGAGTCGACAAGTCCATGCGTCGTGCCGGTGTAAGAGTCATTGGAAGTGTCATAAGGCTCTGCCAGTGCAATCGGTGTTCCAGAACGCTCACCCGTGAGACTCCTCTTGTAGCGGAGCGAGCAGGTGCGGAAACCGCGATTGGCGTGGTGGCAGAATGCCTCGTCGGGGCGGGAATGTGGGTTACCCGGCCTGCTTGGAATCTTCGGCGCGCGCTCGCTTCGCGCGGGGTGCGCGGCCGTTGCTACGCGGCTCAGCCGGCGGCGCTTCCACGGGAACGAGCTCCAGTGAAACCAAGGCACGGCGCGCGAGCGCCGCCGCAAGAGTGCCCGCCGCTGAGGTGAACGCTTGTCGCGCCGCTTGCGCGAACACCGAGCGCTGTCGCGGAGGAGCCCAATAGCGCGGGCGAGAGCGCGCGAATGAGCTGCGAACCAGGACGACCGTTCCGGCCAGCAGTGCGACTCCGGCCACCGCGGCGGCCGCGAGCGCCATGGGTCGCGCGCGCTCCACGACGCGCTCGATCGCTTGTTTGCCGTTTTCCGAAGCGGCTTCGAGCTCGGCGACCAATTTCTCTCGTGCTTCGCTGACTGCGCGTTCTGCGGCCATGACTTCTTGCTCCATTTCGTTCAGTTCTTCCACGTGTCATCTCCTCCCGAGTTCGCCCGAAGAGAGCTCGAGAGCCGAATGTTCCGCCGTCGCTCGCGCCTCGGCAGTGGCGCCGACCTTGAGCCATTTCTTGACGCTGACGCTCCAGGCGATGGCCGCGAAGACCGGCGCCGGTACGATGCTCGCCAGCAACACGGTGCCGCCGTAGGCTGCGAAAATGATCGGCGACGCCGCGAGCAGCAGCAGGGCGATCTGCGTCAGCAGCATCGCAAACCAGGTGAGGCTCAGGGCTACCGCGGCACGAGCGCCCACGCGTCGAGCGTGAAACCAGAGCAACCGCACTTCGGCCCGCGCTAGCTCAGCCGCGCTGGCTAGAATTTGCGCACTCGGGTGGTGAGCGGGCGCGTTCGCCGCGCCAACAGGCTCGTTGAGTCGGGTCGACCCGTTCATCGCTGGCGGGCTGTTGCACTGGGCGTGCCAGGGCCCGCGGCGCCCGTCTGGGGCCGGGCCCGGCTCTTGCACCGGGTGTTTCGCTCGATATGAGCGGTTCGAGCTCGACCTTCAATCGCATCTCAACCGGCTTCAGCCCGCGCGCCGTCAAAACGGCGCTGAGCGATGCTGCCGAGCGCTGGAGCGATGCCGAGGCTTATCGGCTGTCGGCGGCGCTCTCGTTCTACGCGCTCTCGTCGATCTTCCCACTGATGTTGGTGGCCGTCTCGGTGGGCGAGCTGGTTCTGGGGGCTTCGGCGGAAGTACGCGGCACGCTGATTTCCGCGCTCGACGCGACGAATTCGGAGACCGTCCGCGGCCTGCTCGAAGACACGCTCGAGGGCGTACAGGCCGCAGCGCCCAGAAGTCACTGGGGCGTCGTGGTCGGTGTCTTGGGCGCGCTCTTCGGCGCGAGCGGCATTTTTCTGGAGCTGGAGACGGCTCTCAACAAGCTGTTCCGTGTGCCCCAAGTCAAGCGCAGCTTCTGGCAAGATATCGTCAACACGCTGCGCGAGCGCGCAGCGGCGCTCGGCCTGGTCATGGTCACCAGCGCAATCGTGCTGTTCGGTACGCTGCTACTCGCGGGCGCAGACGTGCTCGCTGCGCGCTTGCCGACGCGCTGGGCGGGGGCGCCAGGGCTGGTCTCGAATCTGTCGAGCCTGGCGCTGACCACCCTCGCTCTCACCCTCTGCTATCGCGTCATTCCTGGTAAAAACGTGGGTGTGCGAAAGGCCGCGCTCGGCGCGCTGGTCGCAGGGTTGGGCCTGCTGGTGGTGCGCTGGCCACTCACGTTCGCGGTCGTGCACCTCACCAGCTACGCCGCGTACGGCGTCGTGGGCGTGCTGCTTCTGCTCATGACCTGGCTCTACGTGGCCAGCAATATCATGATGTTTGGTGCCGCGCTCGCGGCCACCCTCGACGAACAGACCGGCAAGGCCGGAGCGCCGTCGGTGGAGGCCGGCTCGAAACCGACCCCTGACTCGCGCGTCCCGAGCTCAGTTGCACTTTAGCGTGGCCATGCCCTTCCCGGCGCCGGCCACGTTCTTCAGTCCGTCTTTCACGCACTGCGGCGGGTGTGCGGTGTAGCTGTAGCCGAGGGACACAGGGAACGCCTTGGTCGTCGTCCAGTCGGTCGCGTCTTTCGTTGGCGAAGAATCGCTGGCCGACCAGCTGATGTTGTACTTCGTGAAATCGGCCGGGCCGGTGATGTTGTTGTTCTTGAGCTCCCAGTACCCGAGGGCCGAGCTGTCGCGGGAGGTGACTGGGTTCTTGGCGTTCTCGAAAAAGTTGGATTCGATCAGCGAGTAGCCGTCCATGCGAATGTTGGCGCCCGAGACGGTGATGCCCGAAAACAGGTTGCTGAACAGGTGGCTGTAGCCGCCCCGCTGCAGCGGCGTACGCGAGCCGATGTTCGAGAAAAGATTGTGATGATAGGTGATGTGACGGACGTCGGTGTCGCTGTCGCTGAACCCGTTGAGCGTACCTTTGTGGTGGTCGTGAACGTAGTTGTACGAGACCGTAACGTTGTCCGCGCCCTTCTTCAGATCGATCAAGCCGTCGAACGCAGTGTCGCCGGCCCCCGCGCATTCCACCATCGAGCTGAATAGCTCGTTGTGATCGATCCAGATGTTGACCGGGATTCCACCACTCATGCCTTCGACCGAGATCGCGTCCGAATCTCCGCCGCCTGGTAGCAAGCCGAACACCATGTTGCGGATGATGATGTTGCTCGACGAGGCAGCCACGTGGATGCCGAAGTTTGCCGCCGAGCCGTCCTGGCCAATGATGGTGATGTCGTTCTTCTTCTTGATTTCGACGGTTTGCGCCGGCAGGTTGTGCTGGTTGCAGGGGTCGCTGATCGACGAGAAGTTGAACTTGCCCGTGTAGCGGATGACCAGGCCTCCCGAGCCTGAATAGCCGTCAATCGCGGATTGCACTGCGGCCATCGAGCTCGCGTCGACCGCCGCTTTAGAGCCGCCACCAGTGGTGGCCTGACCATAGCCCGTTGCCTTCGTTTCAGCGGGGCCGCTCGAGGGGTTGCTGCTGCCACCGGTCGAGGTGCCGCCGGTGGCGGATGAGCCGCCCGTAGAACCGCCGGTCGAGGTCGAGCCGCCCTTGGACGTGCCACCGGTCGAGGTGGAGCCGCCGGTCGAGGTGGAACCGCCTTTGGGCGCCGAGCCACCGGTTGACGTCGAGCCGCCGGTCGCGCTGGAGCCGCCGGTCGACTTCGAGCCACCCGTACCGGCGCCAGACATCGAGCTACCACCGGTCGAGCTGGTGCCGCCGGTGGCACTGGTGCCCCCAGTCGATTGACTGCCGCCGGTCGAAGTCGAGCCGCCGCTGACGCTGCTGCCGCCCGTCGTGCTGCTCGAGCCTCCGGTGGTGCTGGTGCCGCCCGTGACCGCCACGCCACCCGTCGACGGAGTGCTGGTGCCACCGGTCGAGCTGGTGCCGCCGGTGACGGGCGCGCTGCCGCCCGTGTGCGACGTAAAGCCTCCGGTGGTGATCGTGGTGTCGCCGTCAGCGGCGGGGCTGCACGCCTGTACGAGCAGCGGAAAGGAACAGAAGACACCCGAAATCAGCAGTTTTCTCGACATAATTGGCTCGTCTCTTTGTTTCTCGCGGCCTCGCTTCCGGAGGCGCTGCGCAGGAGCTTTAGCGTTCGAAGGCGCCTAGGTCGGGGGCGCTACCGGTGAAGGGAAGGCCGACGTCGACTCCCTTGTCGATCAGGTCGCTGTTCGGGACCAGGCGCGCAAACCCGTTGTTCGGCAAGCTGCCGTCGGCTTGCCGAGGCGCGGTCGCAGCCGCCTCGGCCATGTCGGCGAAGTCGCTGGCGTCGACCGTGACCGGCAGCTGCCAGCTGTTGTTGGTGAGCACGGCTGCGCCGCTGAACTCCATACCCAGCGAGGTCTTGGCGAGCAGCGACACGTTGTTCAAAAACTCGTTCTTGGCGCCCGAGTCCGGGTCGTCTTCGAACATGAAGTTGTAGCCGTTGCCCCAGGCGACCGAGTTGACGATGCGAACGCCGCCCTTGTGGCTGTTCTGATCGAAGCCCTTCTTCGAACGGAAATTGTGATCGAAGGACACGCAATTCTTCACGACGTGGGTGCCCACCGAATTGCCGCCAGTGCCGTTGCCGCCGAGCTTGAACCCGTTGCCGTTGCCGGAGTACGAGCTCATCTTCTTGCCCATCTTTTCCAGGTAAATGGCGTCGAAATCGGTCTGATCGCCGTTGTGGAACGCCCAGCAATTCGTGATTTCGACGGGCCAATCGGTCTCGTACAAATCCCAGCCGTCGTCGGCGTTGTGATACGAGCGGCAGCCGCGGAACACGTTGCCCTTGCCGTTGTGCATTTTGCACGCGAAGCCGTCCGCGTCGCCGCCTTTGCTGTCGAAGTCGAAGTTCAGGTACGAGTCACAGTTGATGACCTCGTTGTACGAACAGAGCGTTCCGTTCGGGTTCACCGTTTCGTGGCCGAAACCGAGCTGAATGCCGCTGTCGCCGTTGTGATGGAACACGCAGCGTTCGATGCGGTTGTGGCTGCCTTCGACCTTGAGGCCGTTATCACCTGCGTGGCTTATTTCGAGCCCGATGATGCGCCAGTAGTCGCCGGTCAGCAGCAGGCCGCGGTTGTCGGCGCCGTAGGGCTGAGTCGAAAAGTCGAGCACCGGCTTCTCGTCGCCGTAGGCAAGAATTTGGATGGGTGCAGCTTCGGTACCCGAGGTCGCGAGCGCGATGGTTGCGCTGTACTTGAACGTGCCGCCTCGCATGTAGATGACCGTGCCTGCCGGGGCGGCGCTGACGGCCTTGCTCAGCGAGTAGTAGGGCTTTGCCATACTGCCGTCGTTGGCGTCGTCCCCCGTCGGGGATACGAAGCGCGCCCCCGTCGTAGACGGGGCCCCTCCGGTCGAGCTCGTGCCGCCGGTCGAACTCGCGCCTCCGGTCGAACTCGTGCCTCCTTTCGCGGTTCCTCCCGAGCCCTGCCCGCTCGCGCCCGCCGCGGTCGAACCGCCGGTGTGGGAGCCGCCCGCGCTGACGCCACCGCTCGCCTTGCTGCCGCCAACCGCGGAACCACCACTGCTCGTCCCGCCCGACTGCTGCCCGGCCGCACCCGTACTGCTGCCGCCCTGGCCGGTCGAAGATCCACCCTGAGGGGTTGCGGAGCCGCCAGAGGCCACGCTGCCGCCGGTACTCGTCAGGCCACCCGTGCTCGGGGTGATGCTGGAACCACCGGTCGCGGTGTTCGCGCCGCCGGTCGCTGCACCCCCGCTGGCGTTAACGCCGCCAGTGGTACCGGTGGTGCCCCCGGTCGCGTCGTTCGACTCAGTTGGCGAGCTGCAGGCGGCGATCAGCAACGAAGAGAGCGAAACGAAAATAATTCGCATGGGATTGTCGAGCGGGCTCGAGCGCGACAAGGCGAGTGTCGCAGGCGCTCTCGACAAGTGGCGTGGGCGAGCAGCCACGGCTCGACGCCCACGCCTTTTTCGGAATCGAGCGGTTCTGCTGCACGCGCCGTGCGGCCGGGACGCGCCCGCGAACGTCGTCTTGGAGAGCCGACGCATCCGTCTGAGAAAGAAAGATTCGGTGTTGCTGTCCTAAGTCGCCGCGCTCTATCCGTGCCTACAGTGCGCGACTGTCGGTAGAGGCTCGGGCAACCTGCGTTGCGACCAGCTCTTCGACGAAGCGCGAGGCGGGGCGCGCGCTCAGTTCGGCCCAAGTGCCTTGCTGCACCAGCCGACCGCGCTCCAACACCGCCACGCACTGTCCGAGGGCCATTGCATCCGCGGCGTCGTGGGTCACGACCAAGGTAGGTAACCGCAGTCGTGACAGGTAGCGCGCGAGAAACGCGCGCACCTCGGCGCGGGATTCGGCGTCGAGCGCGGACAGCGGTTCGTCGAGCAGCAATGCGCGCGGGCTGGTCGACAGCGCGCGCGCCAGCGCGACGCGCTGCTTCTCACCGCCCGAGAGCCGAGTCGCGAGCCGACCGAGCAAGGGCTCGAGCTCTAGCTCCGCGAGCAAAGCGTCGCGCTGGCGCGCGCGCTGCTGCCTCTCCTCGGTCGAGCGCGCGCTCGAGACCGCGAACTCGAGGTTTTGTTGCACCGTCATGTGCGGGAATAGCGCGTAGTCCTGGGGCACGTAACCGAGCTGCCGCTGCTCCATGGGCAGGGCGACGCGCTGGTCCGTGTCGAGCAGCACGGTTTTTCCCACATGAATACGGCCGCGCTCGACCGGCAGAACGCCGAGCAGCATCAGAATCAGCGAGGTCTTTCCGGAGCCGTTCGGACCCACCAGCACCAGGGGGCCTTCGCCCGTGTCGAGCTCGAGCGAGAGCGAGAGCGAGCCGACGTGGCCCGAGAGGGTGGCGCGCAGGCTCGAGGCGCTCACGACCTTGCTTGCCCCTGCGCCTCGAAGCGTCGCAGCAGCGCCCGAACTCCGAGCAACGCCGCGAAAGCGATGACCACCAGCAGCACCGACAGCGCTTGAGCCGAGCGCACGTTGGACTCGAGCGCACCGTAGATGGCGAGCGGTAGCGTTTGCGTCGAGCCCGACAGATTCCCGGCGAACATCAGTGTCGCGCCGAATTCGCCGAGCGCCCGCGCCCACGTCATCGCGGCGCCGGCGAACAACCCGGGCCACGAAAGTGGCAAGGCCACTCGCGCGAACACGCGCAGCGGAGAAGCCCCGAACGAACGCGCGACCCAGAGCAATCGCTCGTCGATGCGGCGAAACGCGCTGAGCGCGGCTTGCACGAAGAACGGGGCCGACACGAACGCCTGCGCCAGAATGACCGCGGTCGTGCTGAAGGCCAGCGAGCTACCGTTCGCGTACAAGACGCCGGCGAGCAACCCACGTCGGCCGAAGGCAAACAACAGCGCGACGCCGGCCACCGCCGGCGGAATGACGATCGGAAGTTGAACCAAGACTTCGATCGCGCGCGAAAAGCGAGTTTCTGCGCGCGCGAGGGTCCACGCGAGCGGCGCGCCGAGCACGACCGTGAGCAACAAAGTCGCGCCCGAGGTGAGCAAGCTCAGTCGCAACGCGGGCCAGACCATTGGTTCGAAGAGACCCGCGAAAAAGTCCGAGAAGCTGAGGCTCAGCGCCAGCCCGAGCAAGGGCAGGGCCAAGAACAGCACCAGCACACCGCCGAGCAGCGCGAGCCCGAGCCGTTCCGCAGCGTCACGAGAGGCCAGGCGTGGCGAGGGTTCGGATTTCACGGGGCCGCAGGTGCTGGTGCCAGGAACCCAGCCGCGCTCAGCTTACCGCGCCCCGCTTCGGACAACAGCGCCGCGACCCATTCGCGCGCCAAATTGGGGTGTCGTGCGCCTTTGACTTGCGCGATGGGATACTCGGCGATCACGTTCAGCTCGCTCGGAATCGGTACCACCGCTACGTGCTCGCCGGCCGCGCGTGTGTCACTGCGATAGACGATGCCCGCGTCAGCCTCGCCCAGGCTGACCTTGGCGAGTACCTGGCGCACGTTCAGCTCGCGCGAAATGACCTTGGCCTCCACCCGTGCCCGAAAATCGCTGCCCAACGCTTTGCTCGCGCGATCGAGGATCAGCAGCGAATAGCGCCCGATCGGAACCTCGGGCACGCCCAAGATGATGCGCCCCGCCAGCGGCAGATCGGAAAATCGTCGAATTTGCTCGCGCTTTTCGTGCGACACCACCAAGACCGGCTCATTGCGTGCGAAGGTGCTCGGCTTCAGCACGCGCCCGGCCCGCAGCAGCTCTTGCATATGGCGCTGATCCGCGGAGGCGAATAAGTCGGCCGCAGCGCCGTGTTCGAGCTGAGTGTGCAGTTCTTGCGTGCCGGCGAAGTTCAGGCGCAGCTCGACGCCGGGGTGACTGCGCCGAAAGTCTGCGGCGAGCGCATCGAAGGCGTCCTTCAGAGACGTGGCGGCGAACACCACCAGCTGGCGCTCGGCCTCGCTCGGAGAATGCTCCTCTTGCCGACACGCGAGCAGCGAGCCCAAGAACAGTGTGAGCAGAAGGGCGCTGGTCACCCGCCGCTCGCGGCCGCTCCGAGTGAAACCGACCGAGCTCGCTCGCCGCATGGCAACGAAGCGGTTTACATCGGGTTGGGTTGACCTGTCATTTCGAGTCGACTTTGCCATTCGGCCGCTGGGCCTCGAAAAGGGTGTTCCAGCCCGTAACCGTTGGCGCTCGAGATTCGTACATTTGTGGTCGGAATTCCGCCATGCGCCCAGTCGATCCTGACCCGCTGCGACGGTTCGTGTCTGTTTCGCGGCTGCTGCTCGTTCTGGCCACGCTGCTCGTCGCGGCGTGCTCGCGACCGAGCGTGAGCGCGGAGAGTCGCGACGTTGCGGCGGCGGCTGGCAAGGGGTTCAATGCTGCGGACACGTCCGCGAAGAAAGGTGTGGCTGCGATGAAGCGTACTTACACGAAGCCGAGCGATGACGAGCTGCGGAAGCGGCTCAGCCCACTCGAGTTCGAGGTGGCTCGCCATGACGCAACCGAGCCGCCGTTCCGCAACGCGTTTTGGAACAACCACGAAGAAGGCCTGTACGTCGATATCGCCAGCGGCGAGCCGCTCTTCAGCTCGCGGGACAAGTTCGACTCGGGTACCGGTTGGCCCAGTTTCACCCGCCCGGTCGAAAGCGAACGGGTCGTCAAGCACGTCGACCGCGCGCACGGCATGGTGCGGACCGAGGTGCGATCGAAAGATGGCGACTCTCACCTCGGGCACGTGTTCGAAGATGGCCCGGCCCCAACCGGGCTTCGCTACTGCATCAACTCGGCTTCGTTGCGCTTCATCCCCGTCGCCAAGTTGGAGGCGGAGGGCTACGGCGAATACCGTTCGCTGTTTTCGGGCAGCGCGCCCGCAGCGAGCGGCTCGGTGCAAGCGAACAGCTGCAACTCGCCGAGTGAAGGGCAGGCCCCTGGCTGTGAAGCCACTCTGGAAACCGCTGTGCTGGCGGGCGGCTGTTTCTGGGGCATGGAAGACCTGCTGCGCAAGATCCCCGGCGTGCTCGAGACCGAGGTCGGCTACACGGGCGGCGCCAGCAAAAATCCGACTTACGAAGACGTGCACCTGGGCACCACCGGGCACGCCGAGGCGGTGCGGATCGTCTTCGATCCGAAAAAGCTTTCGTACGAGGAGCTGCTCGAGAAGTGGTTTTTTCGCATGCACGATCCCACCACCAAGGATCGGCAGGGCAACGATCGCGGCACACAGTATCGCTCCGCGATTTTCGTCACTTCGCCGGAGCAGCGCAAAGTGGCCGAAGCGGTGAAAGCGCGCGTCGACAAGAGCGGAAAATGGCGCTCACCTCTGGTCACGCAGATCGTCGAAGCCTCGGTGTTTACCCCCGCGGAAGACTATCATCAAGATTACCTGGAGAAGCACCCGGGCGGCTACACCTGCCACTTCATGCGCGAGTAGGGCCTGGTGCCACATCCGCGCGGGTTATGGCGAAAGCCACGGCAAGCGCCATCTAGAGGTGGCGCTTGCTGGTGTGACCAAACTGCGAGAAACTAGGGCCTTGTCGGGAGTTCGCCGTCCAAAGGGTTACGTCGGCATCGATCACATCACGATCGGTTCCGACATTCTTTCGGTGCTGCAGATCCTCAAGCTGCCCGAGCAAGTGATCGGCGAAGCGAACGCGCGGCGGCTCGGCGAGGTCGATCCCAACGAGTGGTACCCGATAGCCTGGCTGCTCGACTTGATGGAGACACTCGACCGAGAGGTGGGGCACTACGGCCTCTTACGCATGGGGCGCCGGCTGTTCCAACTTTCGCACGAGAAGCGGGTGCTCGAGGTCGCCAAGTCGGCACACGACATCGTGCACGGAATCGACGCGATGTACCACCACGCCAACCGCGGCAAGCAGATCGGTGGTTGGAAGGTGCTGTCTTTCGCGCCCGGTCAGGCCGAGCTCGAGAAGAACACGCCGCATCATTGCGTCATGGAACAGGGCATTCTGAGCGCCGCGCTGGCCGCGGTAGGCTGCCCCGGTATCGTCGAGCAGCGGCAGTGTTTTCGTCAGGGCGCGGACACGTGCGTTTACACCATCTCGTCGTCGCTGACCGACGCGCGTTGGTCCGGTTAACGCGCGCCGAAGCGCAGCGGCCAGCTCACGTCGGTGGGCGTCTCTGACTTTGGAAATGCGGTCTTGCGCACGACGCCCAGCACGCAGTCGCGCAGCACCTTGTCGTCGAGAGAGTCGCTGGACAGCGACTCTCCGCTTACCGAGCCGCTGGCTTCGACCGTGAAATCAAGCGTGAGTTCGCCCGCCATTTCGCTCTGCTTCGAGGGCGAGAGCTCGTAGCAAGCAGCCATCGACGCGAGTTGTCCACGCATGGTGCTTTGAACCTGCTCGGGAGACAGCGTTCGCTTCACCTTGGGCCGGGCCTTTGCCGTGTGCTTCGGACGCGGTGCGCTTGCTCGGGGCGGCGGCTCGCTCGCCGCGCCGCAGCCCAGGCAGGTAGCGAGCGCAAACAAGGCCAAACGGTGCATCATCGTAGCGGCTCTCGGCAAGGGCCCGTACGCTACTGTGAGGCCGGAAAAGGAACCAGGCCTATCCTGGCAATTTCGCGCCGAGCACCTCGGCTTTTTCGATTTTGGGTGGCTCTGCCAGCAGGGCCGGCGCTTGGGCGGCGAGCGCCTTAGCGATCTCGCCGCTCAGGTGTTTGCCTCGATCGGAGTCGTTCGCGAAAGCGTCAACGATGTAGAAGACTCCCGGCTCTGTTCTGAGCGCGAACCAGGCAGGCGTGAACGACTCGGCTTTTGCCAGGGGCTCGGCCCCTGCCAAGAAGGCCGAGAGCTCGTCTTCCTTGCCAGTTCTGGCTACCAGGCGGACAACGAGTGCAACTTTGACCATGCGGCGCCCTCTCTTCGAAATAGACTCTAAGACCGAGTAACGCTTCTGTAAAGCAAGTCACAGGCGCACACATGGTGCAATAAGTCACGATATGACTAGTGGCTTCTGCTTTGGTCAGGTGTCATGGGCGCGTTTCCGGCGCATAGATCCGAATTTGCGAATGCTCAGTGAGCGGATAGGGGACTATACGCGCGGGTGGTCGTTTTCTCGATTTCGCCCAGAAAAGTCGCGCGGGCCGGTCGCTGCGTCGAAGTCCGTCACGGCTCCATCGGCTCGCTGCGAAACTTCGAGGGTCGGTGCCGGAGGTGATGCCGAGCGCGTGAGATAGCGAGTTTGGCACTCCGGTGCTGGTCGCCGGCGCCACGACACCATTTACCGAGCGGGAGCGTTGCCGCAGACAGCTCACTGAGGCGAGAGGCTGTCGCACGCGAATTCGAGGTGCAGATCGCTGGCAGCGGGCATGCGCCAAGCGTCGCAGGCCGCGCCGTTGAGCCGAAGTTCGCTGGATGAGGCCATCGACCAGCCGTTACTCGCGTCATAGGCGATAGCCAGCCCGTCCAAGCGAACGCGCGCGCCGTCGATTTGGGCCAGATCGACCTCGAGCTTGTCGCCGGTGGCACTCAATAGCCCAAAGGCGCAACTCTTCACTCCGGAGAGCGCGGCACTCAACTGCGAAACGATGGCGTTTTGGTCCGCTGCATTGGGCTGATAAGGCTTGGTCGCACCGGCCGTGCTCGCGTAGGTGCCGACGCTGGAGCCGCGCGCGAGCGTTCGCCCGGCGCTGGTCATATCGGCAACCCAGCCCGCCGTGCCGCTGCAATAGTCGTAGATGCCTTCGACGGTCTGAGCCGTATCCAGCGCTGCAACGGTCGGCTCGCCGGCGCCTGCGGTGGCGAAGGAGTTCAGGGCTTTCTGATAGAGCGGGCTGGTCGCCGATTGCAGGCCCATGACGATGGTGTGGATGCCCTTGGCCTTTAGCCCTTGCAGGCCGCCCACTACTGAATCGATGGAGCAATGCGGTTGTGAGTCGTCGCAGTAGTCGGGCTGGCCGTCGGTGACGAACAAGATGTACTTGTCGCCCGGCGCGGGATCCGCGAGCAGCTGCGCCCCGACCAGATCGAGCGCCTGCCGCGCAGGGGTCTCGAACTTGTGGCCAACGGTCACGTTCAGTTCGGGAAACGGGAGCCCGCTGTAAAGTGCGGAGATGGCCGAGTAATTCCGGATTCCGGGCGCCACCTCGTCGATGATGGGGCAGGTGCCGCCGCCGACAGGGCTCGTGCCGGTGAAGGCTGCGAAACCGAAGCGCACCTGGCCTTGCAGGGTTTGCACCACGGAGAGCGTGGCGGCGCGCAAAATGCTCCAGGAAGTGTCGGCTTGCGTGGCACAGGCGGGCTCGACTTCGACGGTCGAGAGGCAATCGAACATGCTGCCCGAGCGGTCGACCATCACCCACACCGTGGGCACGCTCTGTTCGAGCGCGGTGCCGATCGCGCGGCACAGTCCAGCGCCGCCCGTACCGCCATCGCCCGCGCTGCCTGGATCGCCGCCGCTTCCTGGATCGCCGCCGCTGCCGCCGCTGTTGGTCGCGCCGCCGCTGCTACTGCTGCCACCCGTGCCACCGCGGCCGTCGCTGCCGCCACGACTATTGGCTCCGCCGCTGCCAGTGTGACTGCCAGCTTCAGCGCCGCCCGCGCCGCTTTCACCTGCGCCGCCGGGATCGCCGCCAGCGCCGTCCCCCGCGCTCGAACCAGCCATACCGCCGTTGCCCGATGCGCCACCCCTGCTCGAAGCGATGCCACCCGTGCTGTTGGTGCCGCTGCCTGCGCTACTCGAGCCTGCTCCGCCGGTGCCAGTGCCACCTTGGTTCGAGCTGCCGCTGCTGCTGAAGCCTCCGGTGCCGGGGGCGCCTCCGCTCGAAGGTGGAGGAGTGGCGTCGCCAGAGCATGCCCACACTAGCAAGCTTGCGGCGAAGGAGGCGCCCAAGCCCGCGAGCGCGTTGTTCTGCCTTGCTGCTCGTACACCTCTCGCCTTGCCACCTGAGTTCATTCGCCTGCGCTCCGAATCCTTCTGCTATCGAAAAAACGGCAGTTTCAGCCTTAATCGTGTTGCCCTCGGAGCGCTAGAGCGTTGTCTGCGCGAGCGATCGTTTTTGGCGTGACTCGCGGCGCGTGCAGCGACGTCAGCGCGCGAGCGATCGCTTTGGCGTAACCCGCGGCGCGTGCAGCGACGTCAGCGCGCGAGCGATCGCTTTGGCGTGACTCGCGCGCGTGCAGCGACGTCAGCGCGCGAGCCGGTTCCGTTGTTACTTGAAGTCGAGCGCGAACGGCAACGCGGCCACCACGGTTTCGCCGCGAAAAAGCGGGCTCAGCGTGGCCGCGCTCGAACGGAGCTCGCTCGGCAGCTCGCGTAACAGCGCGTGGTCGTGATCGAAGCGTGCGACGGCCGCGCTGATCTCGGCGGCGCTGGCGTGCTCGCCGACGAACAACATGTCGAGCAGGCTTTCCCGGCCGCCTTCGACGGTGACCGTCGCGTCGCGGCCCAAGCCCGAAAGCTTGCGAGCCAGGTCGAGCGCGGTGGACAGCCCGCCGAGCTCGTCGACCAGACTGCGGTCACGGCCCTGCGCGCCGCTCCAGATGCGCCCTTCGGCGTTGCCGCGCACGAAGTCGTTCGGCAGCTTGCGCGCTTCGGCGACGCGCGCGATGAACAGATCGTAGATGCCTTGCATGTGCGCGCGCACGCGCTCGCGCGTGGCATCATCCCAAGGGGTGAAGGGCGACATGTAGGTCGCGCGGCTCGCCACGCTGGGTTCGGGGTTGGCCGGTATGGCCACGGCGTTGACGCCGAACTCGCGGAGCGCCGGGCCTATCACCACCTTGCCACCAAACACGCCGATCGAGCCGACGATGCTGGTGCGCTCGGCCACGATGCGTTGTGCGGCGCAAGCGATGTAGTAGCCACCGCTAGCGGCCATGCTGCCCACCGAGGCGATGATCGGCTTCTTTTTGCGGAGCTCCATCAGCTCGTGCCAGATCAAATCACTGGCCAGCGGAGAGCCGCCGGGGGAGTCGATGCGCAGCACCACGGCCTTGACCGAGTCGTCCGCGGCCAGGCGCTTGATGGTCTTGTTCAGCGCTTGCGCGGTGATGCCGGGACCATCGAGCGGCCCACCCGCGTCCATGCCGATCGCGCCCTCCGCCGGGACGACCGCGATGTGCGGCCTGCTTTCGTTGTCGTCGGTGCCCGAGATCAGCCGAATCAGGTCCCCGACGTCGAAGCCTTCGCCCTTGCCGCTGCCCGGGCCGAAAGCGCGGCTCGTGAGCGAGGTCTTCGCGAGCCGACGCGCTTCGGCGCGAGCGTCGGATTCGAAGCCGATGGCGTCGACGATGCCGGCGTTCTTGGCTTCCTCGGGGCTGTAAGGCCCTTGCTCGAGCTTGTGATCGAGCTCCTTGCCCGGTCGCCCGAGCTCTGCGCCCGCGAGCCAGCTGTCACGCAGCGAGCCCAGCACCGAAGTGAGGGCTTCACGCGAATTTTCACTGGGAGACTCGCGCGTCAGCGCTTCGGCACCGCTCTTGTATTTGCCGATGGCCAGGAACTGCACGTCGATCTTCAAGCGATCGAGCAGGCCTTTCAAGTGCACGAGTTCGGCTGCGATGCCGACGCTGTCGACCGACCCCGCGGCGCTCAGCCAGATGCGACTGCAGCCGCGCGCTACCAACCAACTCGATGCGTTGCTGAACCCGTGCGCGTGGCAAACCACGCTGAGGCCCTTCTTGCGGAAGCGACCGAGCAACTCCCCGAGCTCTTCGGCCCGCGCGTA
The DNA here is from genome assembly GCA_035549735.1 of Polyangiaceae bacterium. Taxonomy (GTDB): domain Bacteria; phylum Myxococcota_A; class Polyangia; order Polyangiales; family Polyangiaceae; genus PMG-095. The sequence goes on from DASZQI010000012.1 coordinate 389,895, forward strand.
GTCGACCACTTGCGGACCGAGCCGCACCAAAACGCCGGCCGTGAGCGAGTCGTCGAGCGCGCGTTCGAGCGCGCGCACGAGACCGGTGTAGCTGCGCGTTGCCGGCATTTGCACGAGCGCGCTGCGCGAGGCTTCTGGGAAACCGGCGCTCAGATCGAATTCCACGAGGCGGCGGTCGTGTGGGCCGGGCTCATCCCCGCTGTCTCCGTGCGTGTGGCGCGGCCGGGCGCAGCTGGCGAGCCCGAGCGCGAGCCCCACTGCGAACAAGAGCCGCCTCACTTGAACCCCGGCAAGTCGGTCGTGTCGATTCCGTCGGGCGCGGCAGGGGCGGGGGCAGGCGCGGCCGGTGCGGTAGAGGCCGCGGGAGCGGCGGATTTGCTCGGGGCCGCGGGCTCCGGGGCCTGCGCCGCGTGCTCGCTGTCCTGCGCAATGCGGGCTGCCGCGCGTTGGCCGTACTCGGTGCCGGTGCCGGCCTGATCCACGACGCGCTTGTAAAGTGCGACGGCGGCCTTCTTATTGCCGCTCTCCCATTGCAGATCGGCGCGCGCCATCAGCGCCGGGAGGTAGCTCGGATTGTTGTCGAGAACACGATCGTAAAGGCGCGCCGCCTCGCCCGGGTTGTTGCGGCGACGCGCGACGTCGGCCAGGCCGGCGAGCGCTTCGGTGTTGCCGGGTTGGTCGCTGAGCACCTTGAGATACAGGTCTTGCGCTCGCGAGACGTCGCCCTTGCGCATCGCGTCTGCGGCGTCGCTCAACGATTTTCGGAAATCACCGCCGCGGGCTTCTTCCCCGCTGGGGGCGCGCTGAGCTTCCGATGCGGGGCGGGGCTCTTCTGCCGGGGAGGTGTCGAGTTTGCCGAGCTTGCGCGGATCGACCGCCGCGACGGCCGCGCTGGCGCCACCATCGCTGCTTTTGCCGTAGCGCTTGAGAAAGCTCTTGAGCTCGTCGATCAACAAGGCGGCGTTCGGGCTGGCGTCGAGCTTACTGACCTCGGCCTCGGCCTCGGCCAGGCGCCCGCCGCGCGCGAGCGCATACACCAACGCGGCGTGGGCGCGGCCGGGCACGCGCTCGCCGCTGACCGCGACCTGCAAGCGATCGATGATGCTCGACCAGGATGGGTTCGCGTCGGCCAGATCCAACGCTGCCAGCACGTAGGCGTTTTGCGGATCGCTCGGAGTGTTGGCGATCGGTTTGATCCACTCGCGCGCTTTGTCCGCCTCACCACTGAGCCGTAGCGTGTCGACGCGGGCGCGCAGCACCACGATGTCTTCCGGCCCAACTGCGAACGCGGCATCGGTCGCCGAGCGCGCCTTGCCCACGCGGCGGCCGAGCTCGCGATGGGTGGCTTGCACCAGCTCGGTCACCTGCGGGTCGAGCAGACGCAGCCGCAGCCAAGTGGTGTCCGCGCGCAGCGTTTCGAGCCGCGCAATTGCAGCGAGCACGCCGCGATCGCGCTCGACCAGCGCGGTCGCGCGGAGCAGCGGCTCGCTCGCGCCGTCGAGGTCGCCTTCCTCGATCAGGCGGGTGCCTTCGCGTAGCAGCTCGCCGACGCGCGCCGAACTGGTAGCGCTGGCCTGCGCTGCTGGGCCCGCGGTTTCGAGCAGGTAGCGGCGCCCGACGGTGACCGCGAACAGCGTGGTAACGCCCAAGATCACGACCGCGGCGATCCAACGCGAGCGCGCGCGCCGCCCGACCTCAGGCAGCTCGTCGCTGGAGAGCTCGTCGTAGGAACGCAAATCGCGGCGTCCGAAGGGCGAGCTATTGGGGGAGGAGCGCAGCTCGGGCGAACTGCCGCGTGTCGAAAATGGTGAACTGTTGGGCGAGGAGCGCAGCTCGGGCGAGCTGCCACGCAGGGCCATCGAGGCCGAGTTGGGGGAGGAGCGCAGCTCGGGCGAGCTACCGCCGCGTGAGGAAAATGGCGAGCTGCCCAGGGCGGCGCGCGCCGGGCTCGGAGTGAGCACCACCGCTTCCGTTCGAGCCAAGCTGTTCGCGCGCGGGGTGACCGGAGCCGCGACTGAAATCGGCGACCCACCCTGCGGAGTGGGCCTTGGCTCCTCCAGCGATGTGCCGCCGGGCGGCGTTGGGTAAGCGTCGTCGGCCTTCGTGATGACCGCCGCGACCGGCGCAGCGCCTGACGGTGATGGTGCGGGCACGGGGTTCGGCCCCGCTGGGGTGAGGTTCCGTGTTGGTGCGGCGGGCTGTGCCGCCTCGGGCGGGCGACGCCGCGGCACGACCGCAGCCTTACCCGGCTCGACTTGCGCAGCGCGAACCGTAGGAGCGAAGGCCGCTGAGCTTGCGCCCACGCTCTGCGTGGAGGGCGCTTCGGGCGGTGAACCCGGAGCGGGCAGCGTGGCGCTGCGCGGCTCCGCGGGCGGAGCGGCGGAGAGCGCTTCAGCCGCAGGCGCAGCGCTGACTCGACCCACTGGTGCGACCCCGTGCAGCGTTCGCACTGGTTTCGCGTTCGCGGCGGCGGCATCGCTGTTGTTGAAAAAAGGTTCGAGCTCGGCAATCGAGCCGAGCGGCCGCGCTGGCTGGTTTCCGCGCGAAAGCAAATCATTGGGCCCCACGCGTCGGTCGGCGATGCCGCGCTGCAGTTCGCGGAGGGAGGTGAAGACCACTTCGGCACCGGCCGCGGTCTTCACCAGCCAACGCTCGGGTGCGCCTGCCTGAGCCTCCGGCGGAAAAACTTTGAACTGATAGCCGCAGTTCGTGCACTTGACGGTCGTGCCCCGCTCCGAGATGAGCGCGTCGTCGAAGTCGTATTCAGTAGCGCAGCGGTTGCAACGAACGTCCATCAGAAGCTCGGGGTCTCGCTCGGGCGCGGCGCAGGGGCCAGCGCCGGAGGTCGTCCCGAGCCTGAGAAGCCTGCGCTCGGGGGGCTATTAGGTCCGCGGAAAGGTAGCATGACCGAGCTTCGCAACGGGATTTTCTATGTTGAACGCACGCTTGTCAGCGCCGCGCCGCTTGCTACCCTCCGAATGGTCGCGAGCGCTCTCGTTTTCGCGCGCCGAGGTCCGGGAGACGGCCCCGCAATGAAACGCTTTGCCCTTCTGTTTTGCCTATTCGCGGTCGCGTTGATGCTGCCAGGTTGCCCCATTTACGGGGACGATTCGGCCTGCAGCCGGGACTCGGATTGCCCGAATAGTTATTTGTGCGATGACGTGACCGGCCTTTGTCGGCCCTCGGCCACGGTGCTGTGCGATAGCCCGAGCCAATGCGCGAGCAGCGAAACCTGCGGGCGCGACGGGCTTTGCCATGCAGGAGATTGCAGCTGGGCGAGCATTGGCTGCATCGTTGGCTACGAATGCTCCAGCCAAAGTGGCAAGTTCGAGTGCGTGCGCCCCGGTGGTTCCGGCGGCAACGGCGGCGCAGGCGGTCAGGGCATCGAGTCGGGTGGCGGTGGCGCCGGCGGCTCTATTTGATGACGCGCAAGTAGGGGGGCAGCTCACGGCGCGGCTTCGAGTCGCTCGCTTGTGACGACCCTTCCGAAGCCTGCGATGCGGCCGAAGGCTGGGCCAGCGCCGGCTCTGGACGTTGCGGCCGGGCCGCTTCACGAGCTGGGCTCGGCCGTGGACTGGCTGCCTTCGGCTTCTTCACCGCTTCGGTCTTGACCGCCTCGGTCTTCACCGCTTCAGCGCTCTTGGTCTTGCGGGCGCGCTTCTTTTTCGGCTTGGCTTCTTCTTCGGCCGGCTTGCCTTCCGCAGGCTTCGCCTCGGCGGGGACCGCGCGGAGTTTTGGAGCGGCTTCCTTCTTCTGCTGCTGCGCAGCTTGCGCCGCCACCTCTTTGGGCACGTCTTCCGGCCAGACCATGCCGCGCCCGTTCTCGCCTACCAGCGCGAACACCGAGGTCCACGGGATCCAGCAAAAGTGAGGACGCCGACTGAAGCTGAGCGTGCACGAGACCGCCTCGTCACCCACGTCCAGATCTTGGATGGGCACCGGCATGTTCAGGCCGATCTGCAGCACGAGTTGCGGTTGCTTCTTGAACCAGTCCGGGACCCGTACACCCTCACTGCGTGGGTCGAGGTGCACGTACACCGTGGACTGCTCGAGCAACGCGAGCGCAACGTCCTTCTTCGGGGGAAGCCGAGTCGGCGCGGCCATTCACCTGCACCAATAGCGCCGCCGCGCCCGGAAGGCCAGAGTCCTCCCCCGGCGCTCGCGGAGCCCTGCGGTTCTGCCGGATTGCTGGTCGGGCGCGATCGGAATCGGCCATCCGCCCCGAACCGGGGACTTCTGCCGCGTAGGCCACCGCCTAGTCGCTCGAACCGTGCGAGCGCGCAGCGACCGGGGCGGCGACGCGTCGCAGCAGCGCTTGCGTCACGCGTGGCCGTTCGGCGCGCGGCACCCCGAGCGAGGCGAGGACGCGTGCCACGTCGCGCCCCTCGCTCAACGTCTCGGCGGCGCGCTCGGCGAGATCGGCGCGCAGCGCCCAGGGCCCGAGCGAAACGTAACCGAGCGCGAGCCAGGTAGGCACCGAGAGCCCCGCGCTCGGATAGGAGGGCCGCCCGAGAGCGGTCGGTACCTTGCCTGACGGCGCGTAGGCGCGCAGTAGCGCGGCGCGCTGCTCGAGCGCCGGACGTCGAGCGAGCGCCGGTAGCGACACGCTGAGACGCCCCAGCTCGACGCCGCCCGCGACGAGCTCGTGTGAAGCGTCGCTCGAGAGCCCGGCCAAGGTTTCGGAGAGGTCGTGCGTCAGCGCAGTACCGAGCCCTTGCTCGAGTTGATACGCGACCGCGCGCACCGCGCCGCGCTCCGAGCGTGCGAGCTCACGCAACGGCGAAAGCAAGCGTCCGACCGCGTCGCGCGCGAAGGCCAGCAAGCGCCGTTGCAGCCGCAAACGCAGGCCGGCGCCGATTTCGCCATGCCCGAGCAGCCGCACCTCGGGCAGTGTGATCGAAGCGCCGCGCGTCAGCTCGGCCACGGCTTCGCCGCCCGCGCAGATGCGACCTCTCGCGTCGAGCGCGAAGGCTTCGTGGGCCGCTTCGACCAACTCGAGTGGCTCCTTCGGCGCTTCCGCGGCAGCCGGGGCGCGCATTTCGGTCATGCGCTCGCGCAGGGATTCGAGCGCCGCAAATGGCCGGAACGAGTCGCCGACGCTCGGCGACTCGGGTGGCGCGCGCCGCGGGCGCGGCCGGGCGATCGCGCCCGGACGGGTGCGCGCACCGCGCTCGACGAAGCGTTGCACCAGCGCCACGTGCAGCGCGTCGCTCAAGCGGTCTTCCAAGCTGGCGAACTGCCCGCGCCAGTGTTCGGCTTCGCGCACGAAGTCGGCCTGGTTGGCGACGAAGGCCCAGGTGCGCAAGCGCGCGATGCGCGCCATCAGCGTGTCGGCGTCGCCGTCCAGCGTGCTGAGCGCGCGCTGCTCTTCGGCCATGAAGTCGTTGTCGAGTGGGCCACGCACGAGCTCGCTGAAAATGACGCGCAAGAGCTGCACGTGACCTTCGAACAGCAGCTTGCGAAAGTCTGGAATTTGGCAAACTCGCCACAGGAGCTCGACGCGCGTTGGGTCGCCGAGCTCTCTCCGCACGTCATCGCGGGCCAGCAATGACTGCAGAGACTCGAGATCGGTCGCGCCAGCGACCGGGCTCAAGAGCGCCGCCTGGGGTGGCTTCCTTAGTGAATCGAGCAGCGCTTCGGGCGAGGAGAAGTCGAGATCCGAGTTACGGAAACGCACGCGCCGCACTGGATCGAAGCGGTGCGTCTCGATGCGCGCGGCGAGCCCGCGATCGAGCTCGAGCGGGAGCACGGTGCCGAAGCTGCCGTCGCGTAGCCAACGGCCAGCGCGACCGGCAATCTGGGCGAGCTCCGAGTCCTGCAAATCACGCGGCTTTTGGCCGTCGAATTTGCGTAGCGACGCGAACGCGACGTGCGAAACGTCCAAATTCAGCCCCATGCCGATGGCGTCGGTGGCCACCAAGTAATCGACCTCGCCGGATTGAAACAGCGCGACTTGCGCGTTGCGCGCCCGCGGCGAGAGCGCGCCCATCACCACCGCCGTGCCGCCGCGCAAGCTGCACAGGCGCCCGGCCAGCGTGTACAGCTCCTTCAACGAAAAGGCGACCAGCGCGCTGCGCGGGCGCAGGCGCGACAGCTTGCTGCTACCGGCGAAGGCGAGCTTCGAGAGCCGCGGGTGCTCCTGCTGTTGCGCGGCGGGCACCAGGCGCGCCATCACCTCACGCATGGTCGCCGCGCCCAGAAACCAGGTCTCGCGCCGGCCGCGCGCGTGCAGCAGGCGATCGGTGAACACGTGGCCGCGCTCCTCGTGGGCCGCCAGCTGAACCTCGTCGATCGCGAGGAAATCGACCTCGCGCGTGATCGGCATCGCTTCGGTCGTGCAGATCCAATAGTCGGGCCGGCGTGGCACCCGCTTTTCTTCGCCGGTCACCAGCGCAACCCGATCTTCGCCGAGTCGCGCGCTGACACGGTCGTAAACTTCGCGCGCGAGTAACCGCAGTGGCAGGCCGATCATGCCCGAGTCGTGCTCGAGCATCCGCTCTACGGCGCGGTGGGTCTTGCCGGTGTTGGTCGGCCCGAGCAGAGCGACGCTTTTGGTTGCATCCGCGGGCGGCACTCTCTCAGCATGCCTCCAGGTGCCGCGAGCGACCAGCACTGCGCGATCTGGGCGGGCTGGTCGCGGCCGGTCGCGGAACCGGGGGCAAGGAGCGCGTTTTTGCGGACTTTACAGGGACGGGGTGGCGCGGCTGCTGCGACGTGATGCGCCGAGCCGGGTTGCCTTGGGGGGCGCTCCACGGAAAGCGCGCCCTTTTCCGCGAGGCCCCCCAACAATAGGAGAACCTGACTTAGGGGCACATCGACACGGTACCGCCGGTGACGTTGGTCGCGCTGCAGCCGTTTTTGCCGTATTGGTCGCACCAGTCTTGGCGCACCGAGGCGCCACCCGTGAGGGTGAGGTTCTTGATGGCCACGTTCTTGGAGGGCGGGTAGGTGCCGCTGTTGGTGTTGTCGGTGTCGTTGCTGATCTGAACCAAACCGCCCGCGACCGTGCCGGACTTGGCGGCGATGGTGGTGTTGTAGGTGTTCTGCAACAGAATCGAGGTGCTGCCGGTGTTGCCGATGTCGATCTCGTCGATGGTGAGGCCGCCGCAGCCGGAGACCGAGAAGATGCCTCGGCCACCACCGCGCGCGTACACTTTGCCGACGTGAATGTTGTTGGCAGGGAAGTCACTGCCGACTTTGCCGACGCTGTTGGCGACGCGGAACGCGGCGTAACCAGTGCCGGTACCGCAGTTGTTGCAGGTGACCAGGCTCACCTCGGCGTTGATGCTGCGGTTGAAGAGTAGGCCACACTCCCCGACCGAGCTGCCCTCCACCGTGCCAATCTTGATGTTGCTGATGCCGTAAGTTTCGACCACGTGGCTGCCCATGCCGGAGCCGTACACGTAGTCGATGGTCAGGTTGTTGTTGAAGGTGGTGGTGCTCTGGGCGTTGGAGCCGCTGTCGACGCGAATACCGATGCCGGCCGCGGAGCTCAGACGCAGCTCGATGTGGCCCAGATACATGTTGTCGGTCTGCCGGAAGAAGATGCCGTATTGGGGCGCGCCGGTCATCTTCAGGTTCGGAATGTCGATGTCGCGCGCGTTCCGGGCGTAGAGCGGCGAGCGATCGGAGCCGGACGGGGTGCCGCTGACGTTGATGGTGCCGCACACGTTGAGAATCGTGTAACTCGGAATCGAGACCTGGGCGCTCGCCGGGATGTCGCCGTCGCCTTGCACCAAGATGCTTTGTTTGCTGGTGCGACCCGAGGTGAGGCTGCCGTAGGCCCCGGTGAGGGCCGCTTGGAAATCCGAGCCCGAGTAGACTTGGCGTGTGCCGTTCATCACGGTCCACGTGGAGCCGGACTTGGTCGCGACCGCGTTGTAGCCCGTGGTGGTGCCGTCGCAGGGGTACATGGTGTTGCCGGCACCGCCATTCGACGTGCCGCCGGTCGAAGGGGTGCCGCCAGTGTTGGCTTTGCCGCCGGTCGAGGCAGTGCCGCCGGTGGAGCCACCGGTTCCCGTGGCGCCGCCGGTGCTGGCTTTGCCACCGCTCGATGCGCTGCCGCCCGTCGAAGAGCCGCCGGTCCCCGCCTTGCCACCGCCATTCGATGTGCCACCCGTCGAAGTGGTTCCGCCGGTGCTGGCTTTGCCGCCCGGCGCGTTGCCGCCGGAGGCGTTGCCGCCCGTCCCGCTTCCACCGTTGGCGGACCCGCCGCTGCTCGAGCCACCGGTTTGGGCGCCGCCGGTCGCGCTTCCGCCGTTCGAAACGCCGCCCGTGGCGTTGACGCTACCGCCGGTGGTCGTGACACCACCTGTCGCAATCGCAGTTCCGCCGGTCGCTGGGGGAGCGCCACCGCTGCTCGAGGTGCCGCCGGTGCCGAGGCCCGGGTCTTCCGGAGAGCTGCAGGCGGCCGCAACCAGGGAACCCAAGACGATGGACGCGGAAATAGCGAAGCGAAGGGAAGTCATGATTGCGCTCTTCAAGGTCGTCGCCGCTACCGTGTAACAGCAGGCGTGATCAACCAAGGGTAGCTGCCCGGATTTCCTTTGATGGCGCGGGCCGCTTGTCGAGTTAAGTCGCTTAACCTGAGCTTGGCGGGGCCGTGCGCGTTGCGTCGCGGAATACTACGACGAGGCTGCAGCGCGCGGGTTCACAGCAAAAGCCGGAGTCGCGCTGATTCGGCGGCGTCGAGCGCCGCGCGGCGCACCGAGCGACCGCCGCGCGCCACGCAGAACCGCACCACGTCCTCTGCGAGTTTCGCATGACGTCGTTCGTCGCGCGCAATCAGCGTCAGCGCGCGCCGAGCGATGGGCGAGCGCTCTGCCTGCAAACGCGCTCGGGCGTCAGCCGCGGCCGCGCCTTCTCCGACGCAGCCCTCAATCACCGATTCGCGTGCGAGCGTTTCCAGATCCGCGACCCGCGGCCCGGGTAGCGGCACCGGGCCAAGCTCGAGGTGAACGCCGCTTTCGCTGTGGGCGACGGCCAGACAAGCGCGCGCGTGGCGCACTTCGTCGCGCGCCGCGCGGAGGGCTCGCGCCGCGAGCGCGTTGGCGCCGTGCGCGGAGAGCTCCGCCGCCAAGCGCAGAAACGCGGGCACCGACGCGCACTCGGCGCGAGCGTCTTCGGCCCAGCGCCGCGCGCGTGGCGTGAGCGACGCGGGCGTGAGCGCGGAGCTCGCTTGCAGAAGCTCCGGAAGCAGCAGTCGCGTTCCATCGCGCAGCGGGCGCCCCATTTGCATGGGGCCGATGAAATCGATGTCGCCCACTTTCAACGGCACTTTGAGGGCGAGGCAAAACGCGAACTCGAAGCCTGGATCCTCACGCAGTGGTCGATTGTCCGTTTGCAGGGGCACGGTCGAACGCAGCGACAGCGCCGCGACACCAGCGGAGAGGAACAGGGCTAAATGTAGCCCCTGCGAAGGGTTGAGTGAGCTGGTCCCCTCGCGGTAAGCCCAACCGATCTCGCCACCAATCAGGCTGCCGAATTGCAGGCCGAGCGCGTAGCGACCATGGTCGAAGTTGTACGACTGGGCTTGCGCGAAGGCGCCGAACCCGACCTGCTCGCTGATCACGCGATGCTGAGGAAACACCATGAACGAGAGCTCGCCCCCGAGCCCGAACGCAGAGTTGTCCCCGACGACGCCCGACACCAAGAGACCCGGGTTTACGCTCGCCCCCGCGGCCAGCGCGTTCGGCGCTGCCAACAGCCCCACCGGCACCAAGAGGACCCCGAGTCGCGCGTTCGGCAACATAGAAGCCACGATTCGGCGATCTGCGTTTTCGCGTCAAGCGGAGGTGAGTGCGAACAGCTCGCGCGCGTGTTTTTCGGCGAAGTCCGGAAATAGTTGCGGATGCACACACGCCGCCAAAATCTCGAGCGATTCCACGAGGCGCGGCCCGGGTCGATTGAAGAAGGCGTTGCCGTCGGAGACGACCACACGCGTGTTCGGGCCGAACGCCGGGAGCAGGCTTTGCTCTATCAAAGATCGCTCGCGTAGCGTGCGCGCGATGTCGAAGCCGCAAGGTTTTACCAGGACGACGTCCGCATCCAGGTTCGAGAGCGCTTCGACGGAGAGGGTGGGAGCCGGTTCTCCGGCACGGGCGCCCGCTGCGATGCCCCCAGCGAGCGCTATCAGCTCGGGCATCCAGGTGCCGCCGAGCATGATTGGGGCAAGCCACTCGATGGAGACGACCCGCGGCCGCGTGGTCGCGGCCTGCGCTCGTTCGGCGATAGCGCGGACGCGCGCTTCGAGTGCGCCGCGCAGTCGTTGACCCTCGGCGACTCGGCCCAGGGCTCGCGCTACCGTCTCGACATCGTCGAACACGTGCGCGAGCCGCGTGGGACTGAGGCTAACGATGTTCACCGAATCGTGACTCGAGAGCCGCGCGACCGCGCTGCGGACGTCGTCCAACGAAACCGCGCACACTTGGCACAGGTCCTGGGTGACAATCAGGTCCGGAGCCAGCGCGGCAAGGCGGGCCTCATCGACCGCGTAAAGGCTCAACGCTTCGCCGATTACCCCGCGCACGGCGCCGTCGATTGCAGCGCTGGACTCCGATGTCGAGATGCGAGCCCGCGTGAGCACTTGGTGACGTCGCGCCGCCTCCGGGAAGTCGCATTCGTGGGAGATGCCCACGATTTGGTGACCGGCGCCGAGCGCGTAGACCATTTCGGTTGCCGAAGGCAGTAGCGAGACGATGCGCATGGCGGGTCGCAGGTTAGCGCCTGGTCGAGGAGGGAGTGGAGACTCGGGGCTGACGGATCCGCCCGGCGGGCTCGCGACCCCACTGCGGCCCGGGGTCCCCAGAATCGTCGGCGGATCTCAGCGAGGGCGGTTGACCGCTTCTCGAGGACAGAGTCATTCTTGCTTGCTCACGAAGGCAGCAAAACGCCCGACTTTGCCCGCTGCCGAGTGACTTAGGGGACTCGAAAAACATGGAAAAAAGAGCGCAGTACGCGATTGGTTTGTTCGCTTCCTTCTCGGCGTTGGCTTTCGGCTGCAGCGCCGAGAGCGGATCGCCGACCGGTGGAACCGGTGGCACCAACACGGTCACCACCGGTGGCACCACGTCGGTCAGCACCGGCGGCACGAATTCTGTCTCGACGGGCGGTACTCCCTCGCTGAGCACCGGCGGAACCACGGCGACCACGGGCGGCAGCATGACAACCGTTACGGGTGGCACTGCGACGACCACGACCGGCGGGACTTCGACGACCACGACCGGCGGGACTTCGACGACCACGACTGGCGGGACCTCGACGACCACGACTGGCGGGACCTCCACGACCACGACCGGCGGGACCTCGACGACAACGACCGGCGGCACTGCCACCGCCGGAGCCAGCGCGACCGGCGGCAGCGGCGGTGCTGCTGTGGGCTGCTCGGACGGCTGCGCCGAACTGAAGGTGCCTTTTACCGCCTATAAGTCGGCTCAAGCATTCGAGATCTACTTGCCCGCACCGGTCGACTTCAGCGCCGGTGTGGTGACGGTCAAGCTCCGTACGACCGCGGGCAAGGCGGGTGGTATCCAGGTCGTGCTCAAGAACCCGGAAGCCAACAAGTTTGCCTGGGCTCAGACCGCGTGGCTCGGTATCACCGACACGGTCAAGGCCGACTGGACCACCGTGACGCTCGACGCGGCCGCCCCGCCGTCGATGGATGCGACCAACGTCTTCGACAAGACCCAGGTCTCCATCATCGCAGTTCAAATTGCGGCTGGTGACCCCTGGTACTCGGACATGGCCATGACCATGGTCGACCAGACCGCGCTGGTGAACCCCACGACCGTGCAGATCGACGAAATTACCGTGGCCGGCGCGACCGCTGGGCCGTGGAAGTTCACGGCCAACGCGACCGATCTTCACGTCGGTTCGTACATGCCCGTGACCGGCGCCACCGCGACCTGGTTGCCGCCCGCGGGTTGACATCGGTTTCCTCGATCGCGCCACGCTGTGAGCGGCTCAGCGTGGCGCGGCCAGGAAGCGCGCGATCCAGTCGCTGGTGAATAGCAGGGCGCGCACGTCGTGGTAGCTCGCCTTCCACTCCTCGCCTTTGTTGCTGCCGCGCGGACCGACCGAGCCGTCGTCGAGCACGCCCCAATACCACTCGCCGTACTCGCGATCGCGTTGGTGGCGTTCGATGAAGTCGAGAGTTTTTTCAAGGCGCGTGAGCTGGGTCTGGTCGCGCGTGCGCGCGTACAAGTGAAATAGCCCGCTCAGCGCTTCAGCCTGAATCCACCAGATCTTCTCGCGCTTGGCCGGCGCGCCACCGGGTACGCCTTCTTCGAAATAGCCACCCTGGGCCGAATCGAAGCCGGCGCGTGCCGAGTATTCGCCGAGTCGAAGCGCGATGTCGGAGAACGCGCGGTCGTCTTTTCGTCCGAGCGCGTCGAGCGCGTCGAGCAGCAGCCACGAAGTCTCAATGTCGTGGCCGTAGCTGACCACGGCTTCGCCGATGGGCGTAAAATCGCGGCGAAATTCCTTGCGAGCGTATCCCTCCGGTTGGACGATCCTGCGCGCTACCACTTCGACCAGCTCACTGAGGCGCGCGCGCACCCGGGTGTCGTGGGTTACGCGGTAAAGCTCCGTGAACGCCTCCAACAAATGAATGTGGGTGTTGGTCTCTTTTTGCGTGCCAGGGCTGAACCAGGCCGGGTCGAGCGTCTGATCGTAGCCGAGCTCGGCTTGGTCGTGGGCGCGGCGGTCGATCGACTCGAAGCAGGTGAGCGCGTGCGCGCGGGCCTCGGCCGAGCCGAACGCTTCGGCATAGTGTGCGAGCGCGTAGATCGCGAAGCTCTGCGCGTACAGGATCTTTCGGCGATCGACTACCTCTCCACTGCGGGTCACCTTCCAGAAGAATTCGCCATCGTTCGGATCGCGTAGTCGGGTCACGACGAAGCGGTACAAGTCGTCCGCGATCGCCTTAATCTCGGGGGACTGCTCGCGCCGTGCGTACCAGACCGAGAACGTGAACAGGTGGCGAGTTTGTTGAATCACGCCCTTGTCGGTGGGCGGCACGGAGGCGCCCTCTCGATTCAACGTGCCGTGAAATCCGCCCCCGCTCGAGTCCGGACCGTGCACCTTCCAGAAGGCGATTAGCTCTCGCACCTGCTGGTCCATGCGAGTTTTGAGCGAGGCTAACCGGGCTCGTTCTCCGTCGCCTTCGACCCCGGTGCTGGTCGCCAGCGCGCTGCTCGCCGGCTGCGGCGACGCGGCCAGAGGCTGCGAGCTCCGTCGGCCCGCGCTACACGCGACGAACGTGACCAATGTCGCCAGCCGGCAAACACGATGCAAAAACTTTCGCGGGGCAGAATGGATCACGGCAGCGGGCGAGGGCTTCGCGAGACCGGGACGGTTTCACGACGCTCGAAGGCGGTCAACCGTGGTCTTTCACACAGCGCACGCTGGTCGAGAGACGACATGGCGCCGGAGCAGTGCTAAGAGTCGCGTCCGTCTTTTGCTCGGAGAGCACACTATGAAGAGTCGTATTCGGGGTCTGGTCTTGGTTTCTGGTTTCCTGAGCGCGCTCTCGCTCGGCTGCTCCGATAGCAACAGCGGCAAGCCAGGAAACAGCGGCGGCGCTGGCAGCGGTGGCCAAACTGGCGACATCACCAGCCACACCTACAACTACGACGATCCCGGTATCGTGTATTCGGGCCGCATCTCGAACGTGGACGGTAAGCCGCCGCGCTTTTCAGCGCCGGCGGTCACCATTTCGGCTCGCTTCAAGGGCGTGTCTGCGGCGATGACGGTGTTCGACAACGCCGCTTCCGCCAACTACTTCGACGCCATCATCGACAACGACTTCGCGAACGCCAAGAAGGTCAAACCCGCCGACGCTGGCCCGACCGAACTGTTTACTGACTTGCCCTACGGTGAGCACGAGATAAAGGTCGTGAAGCGCACAGAAGCCAGCACCGGCTCGGTCGATTTCAAGAGCTTCACTTTCGGCGGTGAGATTCTGGAAGCGCTCGAGCGGCCTTCGCGCAGAATCGAAATCATCGGGGATTCGATCAGCGCTGGCTCCGGCAACGAGGCAGCGAACGGTTCGGCCCAGTTGCAACGAAGACTTCGGTCGGCCCTATTCCAACGCTAGTAAGTCATACGGGCCGCTGCTGGCTCGCGCGTTGAACGCCGAGTACCAGGTCACCGCGGTGTCCGGCATCGGAGCGCTTCGCAACTACAACTGCAGCGACCCCGACACCATGCCCAAGGTGTACGACCGCGTGTTCCTCGAGAGCTCGACGTCCCCCGTGTGGGATCACAGCGCGTTCGTGCCGGACGCGATCGTGATGATCCTCGGTACCAACGATTTTTCGCCCGACGGCTGTAACAACATCGCCCTGAACGAGACCGTCGATCCCGAAAACTACGAGCTTTACATCAGCAACATGGTGGACTTCCTGGGCGTGCTCCGGGGTTACTACCCCGAGGCCGAGATCTTCCTCGCCGCCAGCCCGATGTTGAACGACGGCTGGCCTGACCAGACCTACACTTCCGACACCAGCCACCGCGCCGCGATCACGCGCGTGGCGGACGAAGTGAACGCGCTCGCGACCGAGGGCGAGAAAGTGCACGTGCTGCTCGCTGAATACAAGAAGACCCGCATGGCAGGTCGCGGCTGTGGCACCCATCCGAGCGCGTACGAGCACGGCATCATGGCCGGCTTCGATGCGAACAAGCCCGCAGATCCGCTACCGGCGACCTTGCTGCTCGATCCGATCAAAGCGACCATGGGTTGGTGAGCCAGCGCACGCGTCGGTAGTCGCTTCGCCTCATTCGGCGCAGGTGACGCTGGCGTCGGCCCAATCGGCGCGGTCGCCGGCTGGGCCATCACCTGCGCTGGTGGCGAGCAGCGTGAGCCGATACTTGCCAGTGAGCTGGACGTCGATGGTTTGAGGCGCGCTGTCGCCGGTCGCGATCTCGGAGTCGCCGCTCGGAAACAGCTTCTCGCCGTCGGCCCACACTTCGAACTTCACGCTGCCTGCGCCTTGGGTCTCGTCGTCCACACCGACCGTCGCTTCGAAGCGCGAGCAACGGTTGGCGAGGCGATAGATGATTTTGGACCCCGCAGTGACACCGAGCCCTTTTTCGTAAGCTTTGCCACGCAGGCGCAGCGGTTTACCGTCGCCCGCAGCGCGGCCGCCGTTGCTGGTGTCGCGCTCGACCGGGCCGAGCCCGTTGGCGGCGTAGGTCCAGCCGAGATCGCTCAAGTAGGCCGTGCCTCTGGGCAGCAGTGGCTCCTCGCCCAGCACCTCGAACATCATCGAGCCGTGAGCGGGGACGGTGGCCGAGATGCTGCCCGCCAAGGCGCGACCGGTGTCGTCGCCATTCCACAGATCGCGAATTACGGCTTCAGTACCGCTCAGGCCCACCTCGCTCAGCGCCGCTGAGATCACTTGTGGCTTTTCGTCCGTGTTGAGCAGCAGCACCGCGCGCTGGCCCGCACGCGCGAGCGGCTTGGCCCACACGCTGGTCGACTCGCTGCTCTTCACCAATACGCCCTGCAAACCGAGCGGATCTTGATCGATCGCGATCACCCCGCGGTTCGTGAGAATCGCGAGCGTCTCGTCGGTCATCCCCTCCAGCTTGTTTCCGGCGATCAGCGGCGCCGCCATCATCGCCCACAGGTTGAAATGCGATCGTGACTCGGTATTGGCGAGGGTGGAGGTGCCGAGGTTTCCGACCTCGAGCATATCCGGATCGTTCCAATTGTTGGGGCCGGCGTAGGCAGCATAGGCCGCGTTGCTGCTCGCGTTCTGCATGATCGTGCGACTCGGCGCGGTCACGGCGGTGGTGTCGTTGAAGCTCTTGGCAATGTCACCCGTCGTGCGCCAGAGGTGACCCACCTCGCCGTTCCACTCGTCGAATTGCCAGCTGCACAAGCTGAACACGATTGGCCAGAACGGCTCGACGCTCTTTAGCGCGTTGCCCATCGCTCGGTACTCGGCTTCCCGCACCGGCGCCTCGCTGGACGCGAAGCAGCTGTCGTATTTGAGGTAGTCGACGCCCCAGTCCGCGAACGCCTGGGCGTCGAGCCGCTCGTGACCACCGGAGGCCGCGAAGCTGCCGCACGTTGCCGTGCCGCGGTCGGAGTAAAGGCCGAGCTTCAGGCCTTTGCTGTGAACATAGTCGGCGACGACCTTGATCCCTGGCGTGCCGTCCTCGCCCGGCGGAAAGGTGACCGGGTTGGCTTCGATGGTGCTGTTCGGATCGTCCACCGGATCCGTGCCTGGCTCCGCTCCGTCGCTGAGCGTGCGCGTGCGCAGCGCCCAGCCGTCGTCGATGTTGACGTACACGTAGCCGGCGTCCCTCATGCCGCTTTCGACCAGGATATCGGCGACCTTCATCACGAGCTCGGCCGACACGCTACTGGCGTAGCTGTTCCAGCTGTTCCAGCCCATCGGCGGCGTGGGCGCGAGGCCTTCGGCTTTCGGCACCGGAAAGTCGTCCTCGGCGTTGCTCACCGCAAAGAGTGACAGCGAAGGGCCCCCGCCTTTTCCGCCGGCCCCGCCGCTGCCTAGGCCGCCAGCCCCGCCATTCCCGGCGCTTGCGTTCGTGCCCGAGCTGCACGCGCAGAGGCTGAGCGTGGTGAGGAGACACGATGCTCTCAAGCGGCGATCGAGAAAGTTTCGCTTCATGTCGGTCGAACGCTACCCAGCTCACGATCCCTTTGTCGATCCAGTGTTCTCATTCGTTTGCGTCCGGCACAACAAATGAGAGCTGGGGGTCAGTGTGATCTCCCAGAAGGGGAACGACGCGCGGTTCCTTCACGCCATTTGTGCAAAGTGCCGGGGCAAATAGCCAACCCCGTTTTCTGCCGCCGAAGCCGTTGGCTCAGAAGCGAGTAAATTCGCAGGAGGCTAATTCTAAGTGGTTGAATGTGCTGGTGAATTTGATGCGGCCTGAATTGGTTCAAGACCTTGGCTAAAGCGTTTTAGTGCGGTATGTCCCCGAGGCCAGTCACTTGAGAGCATTCCGGCGCGGTGCCTGCTCTCGCTCGGCGACGGTTTGATGGAGGACCTTTCGATGGACAGCACTTTCAAGTTCTTAGGCTTCGGCGCAAGTCTCGTGATCGGCTCGCTACTCGCGGGTTGCTCCTCAGGGTCCGATGATCCGGCTGGCACGGGTGGCTCGTCCGGCAACACCGGCGGCTCCGGCAACACCGGCGGTTCGAACGCCGGTGGCCCGAGTGGGACCAGCAAGCTCTTCACCTTCGCCATGGACGAAGAAGGCTTCATGTTGAACAAGGGCGCGAGCGCGCCGCCCTACACCAACCTCGCGGCTCTGACGACCGACCCGATTCCCACCGCGAGCTGGGTGTCCACCAAGGATGCGGGGGAAGATCCCAACTCCGGTTCGTTGAAGGTGGCCGCCAACTTCACGTTCTGGAATCAGTCGGTCTCGGTCGAGGCAGCGCCGCCGCAGGATAAGAACGGCCTGCCCGTCGACTTCACCGGGAAGACCGTGACCGCGCGTATCTTCGTCGACTCGAAGGGCCTTTCGCCGTACGGCTTTGGCGACCTCATGGACGCGCCGGGTGGCGTGGTCTTCTACATGAAGAGCGGCTCGGCCTATGACTGGGGCCAGGCCGGTTGGGTCAACGTGACGACTTACGGCAGCTGGTTCTCGGTCAAGTTCAACGCGGACAATCTAGACGCCGGCTCGAAGGCGACGTTCGACCCGTCGAACGTCGTGCAGATGGGCTTTCAGTTCAGCTCCGGCGGCGGCGGCGCGCATTGTCCAGACAGCGCCTCCGGCGACCCCAACAACGCGGCGTTCAAGGGTGAGCCTACGGCAACCTGCCCGAAGTGGGACGCCGCGTTGCCCACCACCATCTACGTGGACAACATCACCGTCACTCCGAACTGAGCTTCGCTCAGCGTTGGGTGTGCGCGCCCGCTGCTTTCTGGCTCCTTGCGAGCCGAAGCGGCGGGCGTTTTCTATTTGGCTGCCTCGAGTCGATCGTAGAACGTCTGCGCATACTCGCTATTCGGCGTGCCCGTCTCGTAGCTCGTGATCAGCGAATACGGTGAGCCGCGCATGGCGCTTCCCGCAGGCCGGCATGGCCCATAGGCGTTCCACGACCAAGCGAGATAGCCGTCGCCGTGTTCATCGAGCCAGTCGAGCAGCGGCGTGATGAACGAACCCTTGCAGTCGTTCGTACCAATTTCGGTCGCCACCACCGGAACCCGCTCAGCGACCTCCTTGACCGCGTCGTCCCAACAGGTTCTGTCGATGCAAGCGTTGTAGTTGTAGACATGCCACGCGGCCGCCAGGTTCGAAAGCGGGTCTTCCGGCTTGTAGGCGAGCCATTGCGTCAGTGCGTTCGAGTAGCGCACGCCACCGAGCAGGATCAGGTGCGGCGCGCCCGCGTCACGAATCGCCGTAACGAGCGCCTGCATCCCCGTGCCCTGGTAGTAGACCTGCGGCGAACCTGCCGCCTGCGCGAGCTCCTCCTCGCACCCGTCGCGCCAGCAACGCCAGGCCCACGGGCTATCGTTGTTCGCGCCCGGAAACGGCTCGTTGTACGGCTCGAACACGACCCCGTCGTCGTCCTTGAACGTCTTCGCCACGTCGCTCCAAAACGTGGCCGAGTTGTCGGCGTTCGGCAGCGGCTGCAGGCGAGTCGGGCGAAAACCATTCGGCGACGCCCAGTGCAAATCCAAAATCGGCACCAACTTGTACTTGTGGAGGAGCGCCACGTAGTTTCGGATCGCGTTCTTGTAGTTGCAGCCTGAATACTGCGGCGGCGCATCTTGAATGCCCAGCCAGCAGCCTTCGTTCAGAGGCACGCGCACCGCGTTCACGTTCCACGACGCAATCGTTTGCACCGACGCTTCGTCGCTCGGCCCGTCGAAGAAGCCGTACTTCTGAATGCAGCGATACTCGGTGCCCGAGCGGTTCACGCCCCTGAGTGTGATGGTGTTGCCCTGTGCATCTTCGATGTGATGATCGACGACATGGAGGCCGCTGGGGTAGTCCGAGAGATCGGCGGTGAGCGCGGGGTTTGCCGGACAGGCGTCTTCGGGCTCTTCCTCGGGCGCGACCCCGACCACGCTGGGCGCTTCGCCGCAGCTCATGAGCAGCGGCCATAGAAAGGCGAGCGCACGTCGCGAGTGCAGCATGGCCCTCGTCTAGCGGGAGAGTTCCAAAAGGTGGTCGTAGAAGGCCTGGCCGTACCCACCCTTTGGCACCGGGCAAGCGTAGTCTTCTATCAGCGCCAAGGGGTCACCGTGACCGTGGTTGGTCGAGTCAGCGGGGACGCAACTGCCAGCGGTAGTGTTCCACCACCAGGCCAGGTAGCCCATGCCGATTTCGTCCATCGACTTCATCAGCGGCTCGATCATTTGCCCCGCGCAATCATCCTCCCCGATTTCGGTCGCGACCACCGGGACCACGGCCGCGACGGCCCCTGGGTCATCGGAAGCAGCGCTGCAGTCCAATCGCATGCAGGCATTGAAGTTGTAGACGTGCCACGCCGCTGCCACGTTTTCGGCGGGATCGGTGGGTCGATAGCTGAGCCACTGCGACAGGTTGTTGGAGTAGGCGAGGCCTCCCAGTAAGATCAGGTGACTGACGCCGCTATCGCTCGCGCGCTCGGCCTCGCGAATTGCGTTGACCAATGCTTGCATGCCGGCCGCGTCGTAGGCTGCGAACAGCTCCACGCCTTTTCGGTCGTAGACCGCGGCGCGGCTACAACCGTCTCGCCAGCACGACCAATTGCTTGCGTTGTCGCTGCCTGGAAAGGGCTCATTGTAAGGTTCGAATATTACCCCGTCGTCCGCGCTGAAGGTGGTCGCGACGTCTGCCCAGAAGGCCGGCGTATTGTCGAGGTTCGGGAGCGGCCATTGCTTTTCGGCAAGCAAGTCGCCGGGCGCGGCCCAATGGAGTTCCAAGATCGGGATCAGCGCGTACTTGTGGAGAAGCGCGACGTAGTCGAGGATCGCGCGCTTGTACGCTTCACCCATGAAGCGCGGGTCGTCGTCGGCGTTGACCCCTAGCCAGCACGACTCGTTCAACGGGACGCGTACCGCGTTCACGTTCCAGGATGCGATTGCTCGCACCGATTCCTCGTCGTTCGGTCCATCGAAAATGCCGGTGCGCTGCGCGCACTTGTACTCGGTGCCCGAGCGATTGACGCCATGGAGCACGACCCGGTTGCCGCTTCCGTCCTCGATGGCGGCGCCCACGACGTGCAAGCCGACTGGGTAGCTCGCGGGGAGTTGGTCCGGCGTCGGGCCTTCCGGCATCGCGCAGCTGGTTGACGAGCGTCCTCCCGTGCTGGTGCCGCCGCTAGCTGCAGGGCTACCCGACGTGCCGCCGGTCGATGCCGAATTCGCGTCGCCCTCCCAATCAGTGCAGGAGGGACTCGCGCTCGTGCACAGCAGTGCTGCCAGAATTCGTGTCCGTCTTGACCCAATCATCGGGCGCTCGTCTCCCAAGCAAAGAAGCGATCGGGACGGCGCGTATACGCATCGAGCCGACGCTGTCGGTCACATATCATTCCGTGGGCAATGCGCCAGGTGGCTTTGCGCCAGCGCCAGGTTTGCGCGCTAGGGCTTGGCTTTGAAAAACTTCAGGTCGTCGATCCAATAGTCCCAGTCACCCGCGACCATTAGGAATTGCAGCCGCCGGATCTGAGTGGGGTCGACCTGCTCTGCGCCCGCCGCGCCGAACCCTTTCTGCCTCAGCGAGGTGAAGGGCACCGCGACGAAGGTCCATTCGTCGGTGAGCGTGACCGCCGCACCGAAGGCATCGCACTTTCTCCCGTCAGGCACGGTCGATGGGGGATCCGAATAGCATCTGACATGATTGAGATCGCTCTCGGTCGGCTGCTTGACGCAGCCGCACGGCAATTTGTCTTCGAGTTCGTCGCTGCTGAACTCCCGGTCCGAGCCGGTGTTGGCCGTATCCACCACGGAGAAGATGATGCTCGGCTTGGTGGGAGTCGCGCCCTTACGCACCCAGAAAGAGATTCCTTCGTAGGGTCCTCCGTCGAGTGCAGTGGCGTCGAGACCCGTGGGCCTCATGATCAAGTCCAGACCAGCGCCCCAGCCGTGCCTGCCGTTCTCCTTGTAACACTCCGAAACGTGAGTTGCCCGGACGTGCAAGGCGCTCTCCGAGACCCCACAGCGAGCCCCATCCTTCAGCGGCTCACCGTAGACGTTTCGTTGACTGATGTTGCTGTCGAAGAGCTCGTTCGGACACGGATCGTAGTTGAAGTAGAACGGCACTGGCGCCGACGTGTCGCACAGGCTGGCGATCTCCGGATCACAGTAGGCGTGCTTGTCGTTTCCGATTGGCTCGAAATCGACGAAGTTTTGATAGTCGTAGGCTTCGGCCAGTTTGCACTGGTCGACCGCCTCGACGATCGGCTCACGGCCGCTCACCCTGCCCTTGTCCTCCCCACCGCAGCCCGCCGCCAAGACCGCGAGCGACAGCCCCAGGCCGGCCGAACCGAAACGAAGGGTGCGGCAACTGTGCGATTGGCTGGAAGAGGAAGGCATCACGCTCACCACCACATGCTGGCCGTGACCGACAGCGTGTCGGCGTCGGGCACAATCGAGGGGTCACCGCAAGCCAGATCCGGCGAGGTGCCGACCAGCGAGGGCGTGCAGGGAGCGTAGCCGTTGCGTACGACCACGTTCGAACCATAAAACCAGTGCGAGTAGCTGATGGCGACTTGATCGGTGCTGTTGTAGTCGGTGCGCAGAAGGATGCGCGGGGTGATCGCAGCGTAGGTCTTGCTCGCGTCGCTGGTGCGCGCCACGACCCGATCATAGCGCCCGGCGAAGGCGAGCCAAGGCAGCACGCTGTAGCCGACTTCTCCCCCGTATTTCAGCTTGTCGACGCCGTCATACTGGGCGTCGTCGCTGCCCACGTGGGTGAACAACCCGAATGCGGTGACCGTGACGTCGGGGCCGTAGCCCGAGAACTGCTCGGAACCTCGGACGATCTCGCCGATGCTGACGTCGTATTGCGCGCCGAGCGTGCTGAGCGTACCGGTACCATTCGAATTCGGGCCGAGGTATTCGCGCATGAGGCCAGGGCCGCCCGAGGTGTTGAGCACGCGAATGACCGGAGACACGCCGCGCGCGGAGTCGGCATTGGTCAGCGAGCCGCCGAGGAAGAGACGGCCGTAGGGAGCAAACTCGGTGTTCAAATCGAGGCCGAACACGTTGATGCTTCCATCCCCCTGAGTTGGGGCGGTGCGATCGTCTTGAGTGAAGGCGCCCACGTAATGAAGCCCGACGCGGCCGCGGTGGCGCAGCGCGAGGCCGAGGTGAGCATGATGCGCGAAGCTCGTTCCGACATTGGAATCGGCGTAACCGTTCCAGCCTGCCGGCTCGACGCCGAGTGACGCGCGATCCCATTGGCCCATGAAGCCGTGCTCGGCGAGGAAGGTGAGCTCAGGGCCGAGCGGCACGCGGAAGCGCATGGTTTCGCCGACGCCGCCGACGCGCGCGATGACCGGCGTGTCGTAGGCGCCAGTGTCGTAGTCACCCATGCTGCCATAACGGTTGGCGAAGCCACCGACGTCGATCTCGTACGTGAAACCTCGGAATTTGGGCCTAAACGAGAGGAAAGCGTCGTTGATGCCGAGCTGCGATGGCGGATTGAAGTAGCCCGAGGCGTTGCTCACCGTGCGCGCTGCGATGATGACGTTGGCGACGACCTCGGCGTTGCCATACGAAAAGTTCAGCTGTACCCACGGCTGCGGTGTAATCCCGGTATGCTCGAAGCGTTCGAAGTCGTCGGGAACGAGCGGCGCGCTGTGAAATACGGTCTTGTGCTGCGTGGAATAGGCCCGCTCACGCGAGTTGATGCCCACTCGCAACGGCACGTTCACGAAGCCGTGAAAATCGAAGCGCCAGTCGTTGGCCGACTTCGGTAACACGCCGTAAGCGGGGCGGAAGCGGCCGGGCATCGTGCCGGTGTCGGGCGTACCGAGCGCAAGACCGAGGAAGGGCGCGCGTTCGGCGGTTGGGCGCGTGCTGCTCTCGACCTGGTGGCTTGGCGGGGCCGGTGTCGGCGCGGTGGCCGCCGGCGCGGCCGGTGCCTGGGCTGGGGCAGGGGCCGGCGTTGGTTGTGGAGCGGCGACCGACGCTGGTTCCGGGAGGGTTGCGGGCGCCGGCGTGGCCGCCGTGGCTGGGGCAGGGGTGGTTGCAGGAGCGGGCGCGCCGGCGGGAGTGGGAGAACTCGCGGCAGCGCCGGCACCGGGCGCGGGAGCTGGCGTGGTTGCTGGCGGCGTTGCCGGAGCGGTCGCGGGAGCTTGCGCGGTCGCGGGAGCTTTCTCTTCCGCCCGAGTGGGTGAAGCAAAAGCCCACGTGAAAGCCGCAGTTACTAAAACCGTACGATGCTTCATGGTCACCACCAAAGGGTCCCGAAGAGGGCGATAACGTTCTGATCCGGCTCGTCCGACTGTGAGCTGATTTGCCCGCCTGCGTTCAGCGACACGAGATGGAAATTCGAGCGGTAGAAGTATCTCGAATACTGAAGAGTCAAAGCTTCACGCGCTTGCCAGTCGCTGCGGAAGACGGCCTTCAGCGTGGCAACGGAAAACGAGTTGTCGTTCTGCGTCGGGTAAATCAACTTGTCGGTCTTGTGCGCGTAGGGCACCGAGCGGTCGAGCCGCAACGAAGCCGCGAGCCAGGGCAAGAGCGAGTAGGTGCCCTCGGCGCCGAATTTGTATTTGTCTTCGCCGTCGCGGGCCGGATCATCGCTGGTGATGTGCGCGTACATGCCGAATAGGCTGAGTTTCAAATCGGGCCCTTCACCCCAGAACTCGTCCGGATAGCGCAAGAGCTCGCCCAGGCTGACGTCGTATTGCGCGCCCACGAGCGTAATGGCGCCGCGCCCGAGGTCGTTGTTGCGGCCGATGTAACGATCCATCAAGTCGCGGCCCCCGCCGGCGTACAACACCTGCACGACGTTGCTGAGCGAACGCGCGTGGTTGACCGAGGTGTGCGAGACCCCGCCGTAAAAATAGCCGAAGCGCTTCAATCCGAGCCGCACGTCGCCAGCGATGATGCGAATCCGCCCGTCGGCATGGTCGAGCGATTGCCAGTAGTCGTAGTTCTGCGAGCCGACCGCATCCATCGGGATGCCAGGCATTCCGTCGTTGAAATCGTAGTGTGGATAGGCTGCGCGCAGGTTTCCGAGCGGGACGTGGTCCGCTTGATCATCGCGAGCGATCGCATTGATGTAGTGGAACGTCGGCCGGATCACGTCTTTGTAGTTCAGGCCGACGTGCGCGTGCGTCGCGAAGGTTTGCCCTTCCCACGGCTTCTGCCAGTTGTTGGCAGGCCCGGTCGGGATATCGAGTGGTGGCCGTTCGAAGTACGACTTGATGCCGTGCTCGAGCTCGAGGGTGACGCCTTCCGCCAGCGGCACCCCGACCGACAGCGTTTCACCGACGCCGGGAAGCGCGGCAACCAGCGGAGTCCCATAGGCGCCGTTGCTGTACTCGGCCATGCCGCCGTAGCGCTCTTCATAGACGCCGACGTTCCAGTTGAGCTTGAGCTTGCCCAGGCCCTTTGGGACGTAAGTCAGGAACGCATCGCGTATCCAGAGCTGCGCATTGGCCTGAAACGAGCCAGCCGCTTGCATCGACTCGGACAGCGACCAGGCACCGAGCGAGACCGTGGCCGTCACCGACGGCAGCGAATACGAAAACCTGAGCTCGGCCCAGGTGTAAGGCACCGTGTTCGTGTTCTCGAACACGTTTCCGCGAGGCACTACCGGATCGCCGTGCCAGATCAGCGAGCTCTGATCCTCGCCGGGATTCTGGCGCTTGCCGAGGCTCGCGCGTCCGCCCGCCTGCAGATAGCCGTGAAAATCGAACCTCGCGCCCTCGGCCGGGCGCAGCGGTGCGCCGAATGCGGGCACGAGCCCACCCGGGAGCACCGAGGATTGTCCGGGTGCGTGCGGAGAAAGGCTCAGACCTTCGTATTCACGGTGCCCGCGCACGTAACCAGGCGGCGGCATCGTGTCGTCTTCGACGACGGACGCGTTCGAGTCGCTCGCTTCGGCGAAAGCGTACGCCGAAGCGAGGAGCACGCTCGTAAAGGCGGTGAGCGCGGCGAGAGCGCGTGTCGGACGCTTCACTTGCGGCTCCGGTAAAATCCGACGTCGTCGATCCACAGATCCCACGCGCCGCGACTCCACTCGATGGCGAACGAAAACAAGTTGCTCGGGTCGATCGGCGTCGGCGCCTTGCGGCCCCAGCCGCCCTGCTGCATCGACTTGAACGGCACCAAGTAGGCGCGGAAGGTGCTGTCGAAGGTCAGGTACGTGCCCCACTTGTCGCAGCCCGTGGAGCTGTCGTTCTGATCCGTGTACGGGTCGCACGCGCAGCTCTTGTCGTCGGTGTTGCCGTCGCCGAAGCGAACGCGAACGCCCGCGGCGCTGCCCGGCGCGACGCGCGCCCACAGCACTACGCCGTCCCAGTCGCTGTAGTCTTCCTTCGCGTGGCAGCCCTGCGTGGGCTGGGACGGACCCAAGCCGAACGAACACGGGCCGACCTCGGGCGAGCCGGGCACGACGACCTCGGTTTTGCCGCTCGTACCCTGCTTCATGCAGGGCTCACTGCCGCAGCCGACCTTCGGCAAATCGCGCCCGAGCTGGCCGCCGTTGTTGGTGAGCAGCCCGGACCGGACGTGCATGCCTGCACGACTCGAGAGCCGCGCAGGCTGGGTGCAGGTCCCGCGCACTTCCGTGGGAGAAGTGCACAGCGTGGGCGCTTCAGCGGTCGGCGTCGCGTTCACGCAGCGACCGTTCGGGATTACGCTGGTGCGCGGCGGATCCTCGTCGGGCACCGGAATTTGCTCCGCGGTGCGGTCGCTGTTCACGTACCAGCCGGTGGACGACGCACCTTCGAAGTCATCCATCATCAGCAGCTCGTAGCCGTCGAGCGCGCTGCAATCGACTGGACCGCTGCCGGGATCGGGCGCGTCGCTGACCGGCAGGATCGGTCGACAATACGGCGGAAGGGGTTGACCATCGACGCCGATGTTCACCGGCATCACACGCGGCCCCTTGTCTTCACCACCGCAGGACAGCGCGATGAACCCGAGCAGCAAGCCCGAGATTGTGGGCAGTTTCATGGTGTCGTCCCCTCGTTGCCGCAGAAGAACGAGATGTCGTCGACCCACACGTCATAGCTCCTGCCGCGCGACCCCACTTGCCACTGCAAGGCGTAGATGGCGTTGGCTGCGACTTCGGGCCGCGGATCACCCCAGCCCGACTGCTGTGAAAGCCAGGCGAAGGGAATCGTGTAGCGCTGCCACTCCGAGGTGAGCGCGAGCTCGATACCGAAGTCGTTGTAGCAATCCTTGCAGTAGCCGCCGCCGGGCGCGGTGTACATGTCCGGGATCTTGAAGCGCACGTGTGCCGGACCCTTGGCCCAGAAGGTGACGCCGGCGTACTTCGAAGCGTCGTAGGCGCCGTTCGGGTTGGTCAGCGCGAAGCCCATGGAGGCGTACACACTCCAACCAGCGGACGCCATTTGGCCGTGCATGTGCGCGGCGTGCAGCGACCCGTTGTGACCTGGGGCGTCCATCTTGAAGTTGCCACCCGGTTCGATGGTGGAGCCCTCGGTGTCGACCGAGGTGTACCAGTAGCCGCCGCGCCCTTCATGCTTCAGCGACTGATTGTCGCCGTCTTCAGCGTCCTCGATGGCGCTGTCGCTCGCGCACGCGCCCGGCGTGAGCTGCCGCACCCGCTTGGTCCAGCCGGTTTCCGACGCGGGAGTCGTGAGACAGCCGAACGCGGACAGGCAGCACAGCGAAACGAAGAAGAGCTCGAAACGTCGCATGCTCACCCGTCCGAGAGGCCCCATCCGAATGCCACTGGCGCGCCTGCTTCACGCGTGCGCTGCGCTCGCACGAAAGGCGAAGGCGGGCTGGTGGACGGCGCGGCGCTGCGACAAGCGGGCGCTTCGGTCGCAAAGCGACGCGCCACGTCGGCGAGCAGGTTCGCGCTCTCGTCACCGCGGAACACCGTGTAACCGTCGTAGTCGTGATACAGCCCGTTCGGCGCTGGATACAGCGTGTCGAGCCCGCCGAGCATCCAGATCATGGTGGCGTTGCCGCCGCGAGAGAGCGCGAGCGCGTTCCACCGTTCGTACACCTTCAGCCGCGACTCGAGGCCCGAGGTGATGACCGCGTTGTCGTTGCGCGTAACCTTGATCCCGTACTCTTCGAGCACGGTGGGCTTGCCGAGGCGGCGCGCCACTCGCTGATGATCGACGATCCAGCGATCACCCCAGGAAAGGTTCGCGCCCCAGTCCTCGGGGTACGAGTGATAGGTGCCGAAGTCGATGCCGGGCAGGGCGGTCAGCGCTTCGTGGTCGACGCCGTCGTTGGCCTTGTACGCCCAGTGCTCGCCGCCGCCGTTCAAAAACCCTTCGTCGCCCACCGAAACCATGTGGTTCGAATCGAGCGACTTGATGTAGCTCGACATTTCGTCTGCCCAGGTGACGAGGGTCTGCGTGGTCCAGCCGGTGGACGCTGGGCCAGTGCCTTTACAACGCGGCTCGTTGCCGAGCTCCCACGAGAAGATCGCGGGATCGTCGCGGTAGAGCTTGCCGTTCACCGTGTTCTTGCGCGTGACGAGGTGCTGGATCCAGTTCTTGAAGGCCTGCTTGACCTCGGGCTCGGTGTAAAACTCGTGGTGCTTCTTGCGGCCGTACCAGGTGAGGTACTGATCCATGCCGCCGAAGTCGTACCAATTGTTGGTCAGCACCAAGATGATCTTGATGCCGAGCTCGCCCGCCTTGGCCATCACGTAGTCGAGCTTCGGCAGCCCATCTTCGCCCTCGTTGTAGAGAGGGCGCTTTTGCTGCGGATCCCAGTACTGGAAGTAGATACCGTCCTTCTTGCCCGTCACTTTGTCGCCCCATGGGTCGACGTGACCGACGCTGCCGTCGAGCGAGCCGATGTCGAGATAGCCCCAGATGCGCACCACTGGGAAGCCGAGCGCCTTGGCCGATTGCAGCACGTCGTCGACCATCGGCCTTGGCTTGGACGCAAGGTAGTAGTTGTTCGCGCCGGCGAAGCAGAGCGGCTTGCCGTCGAGCTCGAAGTTCGCGGGCGGGTTCATGCTCACGTCGAGGCTCGACGCCGCAAAACGATCGGGAGTCTTGAGACAACCGCTCAACGAACCCGCGACACACAGCGCGCCGAGCGCGCGCACAGCGAAAGAAGAGAAGCGCGTCGTACGGCTCGGTTCGACGCGACCGTTCAGTTCTCCCTTCGGCGACATGCGGCGCGTTTCTTACCAGATCCGGTCATCGCTTTGCATCCAAATATTCCCGCTCGGAGCAGCGCTAGCCAAGTTGGCGCGAAGGGTTCGAGTGCAACGAACCTTACGCGCTGACCCCGCATTCGTTGCTGCTTTGCGCGCAAGTCGCGCGAGAGCCGCGTGCGTGTGGCGCGCGTTCCAGTTCAATGTGGGAACGATCCCAGAGATTTAGCTTAAGCGTTTAAGTACACCCCGGCTCTTGCCACAGCTAGCCGCCCGTTTCGACTCTCATTTCGTGAGCGACGGCTCGGGTGTCGCCTGCGTCCCCAGCGCTGCCGGCGCTGGAGGGCCGGGCAAGCGACGCTGGCGCCCGCGTCGATGCATAAAATAGCCAATTAATACAGTGTGTTACGAGTCGTGCCAGGGCAGCGGTCTGCCCGGTCGCGCCAGTCGCTGTTCGTGCTCGTGCAGCTTGCCCGCTCGACGTTTCGTTCGAGCGTGCCTCTCGTGCTCTCGAGTCGGCCTCCGCTTATGCGGCACGCCGGTACCAACCTCAGCGTCGGAATTCCGCAGATCGCGTTCGCGTTCGTGTTCTCGCCACTGCGAGGTCGCGCGCGCTGTCACTCGTCCACTTCGCGTGGACGCCACACGTTTGAAAGCGTGCCGCGAACTTCGCTCGTGAGCTCCGACCACGATTCAATCGGTAGCTCGCATTCGGCGAGCGCAGCCGTGGGCATGTGCTCGGCTTCGCCCGTCAGGCGAAAGATCAGCGCTTCGATACCCGGGTTGTGTCCGACCACGAGCACGCGCGCGGCTTCTCCCCCCAAGCGACGAAGCGCTTCCAGGTACGCGGGAGGCTCGGCCAAATATAGCTCGGGCAGTAGGTCGATCTTCGCCTGGTAGCCGGCTTCGCTCGCCGTAAGCTCCGCAGTGCCCCGCGCGCGTTCGGCCGTCGACGAAAGCACGAGCTCGGGAACCAAGCGCTTTTCGCGCAGGATCTCACCCATCTTGCGCGCGGCTTTGGCGCCCTTCTTGGTGAGCGTGCGTTCATGGTCGGAGCCGAGCGGCTCTTCGCGATCGGCCTTGGCATGGCGCAAGACGAGCAGCGTCTTCATTCCGGCCAGCATCGCCGCTTCGCGCGGGCGCTGCAACTTTGCCGTCTTTCTGCGGGTTGCTTCGGCCGCGGGCTCGGCGCTGGGGGCTCGCGGAGTTCCAGGGGGGCGCTATAGTCGCAGCGTCACCCGACCGTCACGATGAGCCACCGCATTTTAGTCGTGGAAGACGAGCCGGCCATCGCCGAGTCCGTTGCCTATGCGCTGAGCCGCGACGGTTTTACTGTCGAGATCGCCTCGAGCGCCGCCGCGGCGCGCTCGGCGGTGACTGGCGTCGAGCTCGTGGTGCTCGACCTGATGCTGCCGGACGATAGCGGCTTCAACCTGATTTCGGGTTGGAGGAAGGCTGGCCTCTCGACGCCGATCATCGTCCTCTCCAGTCGTGACGAGGAGGCGGATCGCGTGGCGGCGCTCGAGACGGGCGCTGATGACTACGTGACCAAGCCGTTCTCGCCGCGCGAAGTGGTAGCCCGCGCGCGCGCCGTGCTGCGCCGCGTGCAGACCGCGAAGCCAGAGCTCGGCCCGAAGCCCGTTCAAGTTCAGGTCGACGCGGTCACCCGGCGTGCGTACGTCGAAAATCGCGAGCTCGAGCTGACGCGTGTGGAGTTTGAGCTGCTGGCGTGCCTGGTGGAGAGCCCCGGCCGCGTGTTCACGCGCAGCGAGCTGATCGGTCGCGTGTGGGGGGACAACTTCGCGCTCACCGATCGCACGGTCGACTCACACGTGAAGGCATTGCGCCGCAAGGTAGCCGAGGTCGGTGCCGATCCTGGCCTGATCGAAACCGTGCGCGGCGTGGGCTTCCGCGTCGTGGACGAGCCCACGGAGCGCTGAATGTTGCGCCTGATCGTCGTCGCTGCGGCTGCGATTGGGCTGATTCTGTTCGTGGCCTTCGTGGTCTCGCGCCTGCTCGGCACGCGCACGCGGGGCATGAGCATCCGCATGCAGGTGTTCCTCGCGCTGGCGGTGATCGTGGGCGCGTTCGCCTTCGGTTTGGGCGTGATGGTGATCGATCGCATCGAGGCGCGCGCGGTGCGCCTCGCTACCCAAGCGGCAGAAGACGAAGCGCGGGCCATTGCGGGTATCATGGCCGGCGAGATGGACCGCACCGGCATCGCGCTCGAGCGCATCGCCGAGAGACTCGAAATCGAGCGCGTCCGCGGCGCCGATCTACGTATGCTGTTACTCGACGAGCGAGGTCACAGCTTGTTCCCGAAGCAGCCCGGCGCGAGTGCGCTGGAGCCGGGCATGGTCGCGGTCGACGCGCCGGTGATCGTGCGCGGCAAGGCCTGGGGCAGCGTGCGCGTGGTGAAACCAACCGTGGTCATGCGCAACCTGCTCTCTGACATGGCGCCCTCGGTGTTGGTGATAAGCCTCGTGCTCGGCGCGGCAGCCGCGCTGGCGGCTGCCTGGATCGGCGGGGAAATCGCCAAACCCATCGAATCGCTCGGCGCCTTCAGCGAGCGAGTCAGCACCGGCGAACGTTCCGCGGCGCCGCCCCCGGTTTTCGGGCGTGAAGTCATGAGCCTCTCGCGTTCGCTCGATTCCATGCGCCGGCAGCTGGAAGGTCGACCATTCGTGGAAACCTTCGCGGCCGATCTCTCGCACGAGCTCAAGAATCCGGTGGCTGCCATCCGCGCCAGCGCGGAAGTTTTGGAAGACAGCGCGCTCGAGGAGCCCGAGCAAGCCCGGCGCTTCGTCGGCCGCATTCGTGAAGCCACCCAGCGCATCGAGCGGCTGCTGTCGGAGCTGCTCAGCTTGGCTCGCATCGAAGCACGCGGCGCTGAGGCGTTCGAGCGCGTGGACCTCGGTCAGATCGCGGCGCGCACGGTCGCTTCGGTGGGCGACTCCGCGGCGCGGATTGCGGTGAAGGTCGAGGGCGACACGCGCGTTCGCGGCGATGCGGGCTGGCTCCAGCGCGCGCTCGAGAACTTGATCGACAACGCCTTGGCCCATTCGCTGCCGGACGCGCCGGTAAAACTCTCGGTCCGTCGCAGGGAGGCTCACGTGCTGCTTTCCGTGAGCAACGCCGGCGAGATCCCGAGCTACGTGCGCGAACGGCTCTTTCGACGCTTCGTCACCACGCGTGGCGACAAGGGCGGGACCGGACTCGGCCTTGCTATCGTACGCGCGGTCGCCGAGGCGCATGGTGGCCAGGTCGAGCTCGAGGCGCCTGGACCGCCTACGGTTTCATTTCGTTTCAGTCTGCCTGCAGCGTAGTCGGGGGCCGTAAACCCCAAGTGGCGCAAATTTCCGAAATAAGGCGCATTTTCGCGGGCGTCTCCTCGAAACCTCCTCACATACCCGCCGGCTGTCGTGGGAGATATCCTGCAACACCCTGAGCTGACCTCAGGGCGAAGCATCGGAGCTTAGCGTGGTGAAGAACGGCAACAACGGCCTGACACGAATCCCTCAGCACGTCGCAATCATCATGGACGGGAACGGCCGTTGGGCGAAAGCACGCGGGCTCGAGCGCGTCGAAGGTCACGCCGAGGGCGCCCGCGCTGTGCGGGACGCGGTCGAGACGTCGACCCGGGTCGGCATCAAGTACCTGACACTCTACGCCTTCAGCGTCGCCAACTGGGCCCGACCCCGCGCGGAAGTCGAAGCGCTGATGAACCTGCTCGTCGACTTCGCCAAACGCGAGCGCGCCGAGCTACGGCAAAATGGCATTCGCGTGAACGTGATCGGCGTGCTCGATGACATGCCCACCGCGACGCGCCACGCGGTCGAAGATCTCGTGCGTTACACGGCCGACGGTGACCGGATGACGCTCACCCTCGCGCTCTCCTACGGCGCGCGCCAAGACATCGTGGAGGCCGCGCGCTCGCTCGCCGTCCGCGCCCGCGCCGGTTTGGTTTTGCCGGAAGAGATCGACGAGAACTTCTTCCACCGCCAGATGACCACGCACGATCTGCCGCAGGTGGACCTGCTCATCCGCACCGGCGGTGAAACCCGACTCAGTGACTTCTTGTTGTTCGAGGCGGCCTTTGCCGAGCTCTCCTTCCTGCCCATCATGTGGCCCGACTTCCGCCCCGAAACTCTGCTCGCTGCCATCGAAGCCTACGGCCAGAAAGAGCGCCGATTCGGCATGATTTCGGAGCAGGTTCAGGGTCGAATTCCGATTCAAGCGTTCGATCCGGTGGATCGGATTCAGCAGAACTAGCCGTCAATACGGTTTGCGTTTCCGGGCGATTCGGTACTATCCCCCTGGGGCGTGGCTTTCGTTTGGCTTGGGCCCCGGTCGTTGCCCGCTTTCATTTTGCGCTCGGCGCTGAGGCGCGCGTTCAAGCACGATCGCCTGCTGCTCACGGCGACTTTGGTACTCACGCTTTGCGCGTGGCTCCCGCTGTTTCTGACGCCGTTTCTGCCTTTCTGCGATCTTCCGCTCAACACCACGCAGGCCGAGCTCCTCTGGGACGCGTTGCTCGGACGATTGCCGGCCGCAGCCCATCATCACGTCAACTGGGCGCCGGTGCCGTATTGGACCGGATACTTGCTGGCGATGTTGCTAGGGCGGCTGGTAGGGCCGCTCGTCGCCGCCAAGTTGCTGACCGCGCTGGTGTTGGTCTTGCTGCCGCTCTCCATCATGCGGCTGTTGTTGGCGCTCGGGCGCGATCCGCGGCTTGGGCTGTGGGCGTTCGCCTTGGTCTGGCAGCAGAATCTCTACGCGGGCTGGCTGGCGTTCATGCTGGCCGTTTGCCTCGTCTCCTTCGTGCTTGCATGGCTGATTGAAGCCAGAACCATCCGAGATGGGCTCAGGCTTGCGCCCCTGACCGCGCTGGTCGCGCTGACGCACGTGCAAGGGACTGCCCTGCTCGGGCTCGCTGCGATCGCCCTCACCTTGACGACTGGCCGCTTTCTGCATCGATTTTTGGTGCACGCTGCAGCCGGGCTTGGTGCTGCCCTCGTCACTGCGGGGTGGTTACTCGTGCCTTTGGATTCGAGCGCCCCCCAGGCGAGCGGCGGTAGCTTCACCTTCGGCTGGCACTCGCCCGCTTACAAGCTCTCCAAGTTCTTCTACTACACCATCGATAGCTTCACGCAGCCGGACGGTGAACGTGCGGCGGCCGTCGCGTTCGTGGTGATGGTGGTCGGCCCGCTTGCGCTGTGCGTGCTACCCAACCGCGGTGTATTCGACCGCTGGTCACCTCTTTCGTTAGTAGCTGTGACCGGCGGTCTGTACTCGCTCTTGTGGTGGGAGATCTACGGCGCCATCTCGCATTGGTACACTTACCCGCGCTACGCGGTCGTCACCCTGCTCTACCTGGCATTGATCCCGGCGCCCCGGCTTAGCGGGCGATACGCGCTGGCCCTGTTGCCAGGCGTACTGTGCGCGCTGTGGCTCGACTACGTGGTCGTTCAGCAGTTCCTTGCGTACGGGGCACAGACACGGCCGCTCCTCGACGTGATCGCGCGGGTCGCTCCAAGGACTTCCGTGCTGCCGATCGTTCTCGACGACGCCGATCAAGATCCCTTCGTGAAGGTGCCAGGCCCGTATCACCAGCTGTTCGCCTACGTGACCGCCGTGAACCACGGCTATTCACCGTACCTGTGGAACAGCCGCGCGAACCCCCTGTACTACGCCGGCCCGCAGTTGCCCGCGCCGGGCTGGGACGGCGCCTTTTCAATGTCCGTTTACGGCAGCAAGTACGATTATGTGCTGGTGCAGGGCTTTCAGAAGGGCGACCCCGTTGCGAAAGCGGTCGACGCCAACGGCAAGCGCCCCAGTTTGCTGCTGCAGTCCGGCCGCTGGCGACTATACGCGGGGAAATGAGCGCCGCCGTGATGAGTGGATGCTGGCGCGGTTCGTCGCCCGGCAGCCGACAACTAGGCGACTTCGGAGCCTTCCAGAAAGCTCGTGCCTTCGAGCGCGTTCCGCACTGAACGCTGGGTGTGCCTGGCCCGGTGTAGGGCGGAACGCAGCCCCGCCTTCACGCGCTCTTCGAGCGTCCGCACGTTCTGCCGCGACAAGCCCAGGCCGTGTGCCACCTGGCGCTGTGACCGGCCGAGCACGTAGCGTGCGTGGTACAAGTCGCGCAGAGGCGATTTCAAGCCGGCCACATAGAGCTCGACCACTTCGATCAGATCCGAAGATTGCCAACTCAGCTGTTCGGGGCTCGGAACGTCCTCCTGCGGCCGATCGAGCCGAACATCGCGAGCGATTGGGCGACTTCTGATGCGTCGATGATGGTCGATCAGTAGATTCCGGCTGATGCCCAGAAGGTAGGAACGGTAGTCGAGCAGCACGTCGAAGCTCCGTCGCGCGCCGTCGGAAAAGGCGCGCACGAAGACCTCTTGAACGAGATCGGCACGCTGGTCCGCGTCCCGCACCCCAGGGACCGTTACAGCTCGGCCTTTGAGCCAGAATCCAGCCTTCAGCACGTGTTCGATCAGGCCCACGTGCGCCCAATACACCTCCTCGATGACCCCTCGGTCACCCTGACGGAACCGCTCCCAGAACTCCGCTGACCACCGATCCATTCACGCACTCCGCTCGTTGCTCGACGGAGAGACGTCCGCCGCCCCCCGTGCGGAACGTCGTTAAGCAACGCACGTACCAAGTCGTCAGCCGGTTGGTGCGGCTCGGCGCTTTCGATGAAGCCGCGTTTCGTGCAGCGCGTTTGGCGCGAGTGTCGCTATCGGTCGGTCCTTTGCCGCCACCGTTCGCGGTCGTTCGCGATCGTCCGCGAACGCTCACGCCGAGCCGCCCTGAGCCGCGCGCTACTCGGCGACCGAGGGCGAGCCGTTTGCGTGAACGGATTCGCTGCCGAGCAGCTTTTCGAGCTCGGCTTCGCCGCGGTCGATGGCTCCGCGCTGCTTACGACGCGCGATCCAGGCGCGCACGTCGTCGAAGAGCGAGTAGGCGACGGGAATCGCCAGGAGCGTGAGCAAGAGCGAGAACGTCTGACCGCCGATCACGATACCAGAGATGTTGCGGTTGTTGCCCGAGCCGACCCCGCGCGAGAGCGCGAGCGGAACCATGCCCGCCACGAAGGCGATGGTGGTCATCAGAATCGGGCGCAGACGATCGCGGTTGGCCTCCAAGATGGCCTCCAGCCGTGGACGGCCGAGCGCACGGAGGTGGTTCGTGTGATCGATCTGCAAGATGGCGTTCTTCTTCACCACGCCGAACAGCACGAGCAGGCCGAGCGCCGACATCAGATTGAGGCCCTGACCGAAGATAATCAGCGAGAGCAGGGCGAAGGGCACGGTCAGCGGCAGCGAGATGAGGATGATGATCGGGTTCAGCCACGACTCGAATTGCGCGGCCAGAATCAAATACATGAACACGAACGACATGCTGAAGGCCAGGATGAAGCCGGCCCCGAGCTCGGAGGAAGACTTCGAGCGACCAGTCGGCACCAGGCGATACTCCGGCGGTGCGTGCAGATCGGCGAAGGCTTGCTTCACCACTTTGACCACGTCACTCTCACCGAAGCCCGGCGCGACGTTGGCCATGAACGTGACCTGGCGCTGGCGGCCCAGGCGATTCACCTGTGACGGGCCGGTAGCGGCGCGAGTCTTCACCACCGAGCTGACCGGTACGGTTCCGTACTTGCTCGAGGGAATGGTCATCAGCGAAAGCGCGCTGGCGTCGCGTCGATAGTCCTGATCGGCGCGCACGCGAATGTCGTACTGCTCACCGAGCTCGGCGTAGGTAGAAATCTTTCCGCCCGCCACGAGCATGCGCAGCGTGTCGGCGACGTCGGAAACGTTGACGCCCAGGTCGGACGCGCGGTTGCGGTCGATATCGATGCGGATTTCGGGCTTACCGAAGATGAAATTGGTGTCGAAGTCCACGACCGAGGGGTGCCTCTTGATCGCCGGCGACATACGCGCGGCAAACTCTTGCAGCTTGCCGAGGTCGGGGCCACTCAGCACGTACTGAACCGCGGCGGTCGAGGCGCCGGCCGAGATCATCGCGACTTCGCCGACGCTGACGCGCAGCTCTTTCGGCAGCTTGGCCAGCACCTGCTTGCGCGTCATGTCCATCAGATCCAGCTGGGACTGCTTACGCTGGCGTGGATCGATCAGCACCACGTACACGCTGGCCAGGTTTTCGGTTTGCTGATCGCCGCCAGCCACGGTGACCACGGTGTGGGCCACCCCCGGTAGCGCACGCACGTCCTGCGCGACGCGCTCGGCGATCAGCGCGGTTTCTTCGGCGCTGGTCCCCTCGGGTGAGCGCAGGCTAATCTCGAATTGCGCCTGGTCGTCGACCGGGATGAAGCCCGTGGGCACGCGCTTTGCGAGCGGACCGCACGAGCCGAGCGCGAGCGCGCACAGCACCACCACGGCCCAGCGGTGGCTCATCGACCAGCGCAAGATGACCATGTAGACGCGCTCGATCGGTCGATAAAACCAGTCGACGAGCCGCCCGAGCACTTTGTTCTTCGAGCCGTCGCTGCGCAAGAGGCGCGCGCTCAAGGTTGGGGTGAGCGTGAAGCTGACCAGCAGCGACACGCCGACCGCGAAGGCCATGGTGTAGCCGAAGTTCTTGAGAAAGCGGCCCGGAATGCCGCCCACGAACGCCACCGGCACGAACACCGCCATCAGTGACAGCGTGGTGGCGAGTACGGGTAAACCGATTTCGCGTGTCGCCAGCACCGCCGCGGGGAAAGGCTTTACGCCCTTTTCCTCGACGTAGCGCACGATATTTTCGAGGACCACGATGGCGTCGTCGATCACGATGCCCACCGACAGCGCCAGCGCGAGCAGGGTCAGCATGTTGAGCGAAAAGCCCTGGGACCACATCAGCGCGAAGGTGCCGATGATCGAAATCGGAATCGAGATGGCAGCGATGAACGTGCTGCGCGCGTTGCCCAAGAACACCAACACGACCAGCGCGGCGAGCAGCGCGCCCACCACCAAGTGCTCCTTGACCGAGTCGACGCCGGTGCGAATCGACTGCGAGTTGTCGCGCACGATCTCGAGCTCTACCCCGGGGGGTAGTGCCCGCTTCACGTCGGTGAGCCGGTTCTTGACCTGGTCTACGACCTGCACCGTGTTGGTGCCGGACTGCTTGCGGATCGAAAGCACGACCGTGCGCCGGCCGTCGTAGCTGGCCACGCTGGCGATCTGCTCTTCGCCGTCTTCGACCCGGGCCACGTCTCCGACGCGGATTGGGTGGCCATTTTGCTCGCGCACCACGATGCGCTCGATGGCTTCCACGCTCTCGACCCGGCCGGCGATGCGCAGCGTGATCGACTCCGGGCCAGTGTCCAGGCTGCCGCCGGGCGTGGCCAGGTTCTGCGACACGATCGCGCGCTGAATGTCGATCGCGCTCAAGTTGTAGCTCTTGAGCCGAACCGGGTTCATCCAGACGTGGATCTGGCGCGCTCTACCGCCCACGATGCTGACCTGGCCGACCCCGGAAATGCTCTCTATTTGCCGGCGTACGCGCTTGTCGGCGATTTCGGTAAGCTCGCGGATCGGCTGCTTCGATCGCAGCGCGACGAGCAGCACGGGCGCTGCCTGCGGGTCGACCTTGCTCACGATCGGGGGATCGATGCCTTTCGGCAAATCACGCAGCACGCCGTTGACCTTGTCGCGCACGTCTTGTGCGCCGACGTCGCCGCTCTTGTCGAGCTTGAAGGCGATCGCGACCTGCGAAAAGCCTTCGCTCGAGGTGGAGCGCAGCTCGTCGATGCCGTCGATGGTGTTGACCGCGCCCTCGATCTTGTCGCTGACGTCGGTTTCGACCTCTTCCGGCGCCGCACCGTCGAGGCGGGTGGTCACCAGCACGAACGGCAGATCGATGTTGGGGAATTGATCGAGCCCGAGCCGCGTGTAACCCACCAGGCCGAGCACGACCACGATCAACATCAGCACGCCCGCGAACACCGGGCGCTGCACACACACACGAGCTAGCCACTGCATGACTGGTCTCCGTATTCAGCGCACGCGTTGACCGTTGGACAGTTTATCGAGGGGCGGCAGCGCCACTTGGTCGCCGAGCACCACGCCTTTCAGCACGCTCACACGATCACCGGCTGCCGGCCCGAGCGAGAGCAGGCGCTCTTCGAGTCGCCCGTCGACGATCGCGAACGCATGGGCCTGGCCATCGCGCTCGATCATCGCCGCGCGGGGCACGCTCGGCAGCTTGCGCGTGCCGGTGGTCAGCTCGACGTCCGCGAACATGCCGGGAAGCAGCGTTTTATCGGGATTTTGCACCAGCGCTTCGACCACCAGATCCCGCGTGGTCGAACGCAGCGCACCGGACACGAAGCGGATCTTGCCGCGGTATTGCTGATTCGGGAAAGCGGCGACCGTGAAACGGACCTCCGCGTCGAGCTTGACCTTGGACACCTCCGACTCCGGCACGGCCAGCTCGAGCCGCAGCGGATCGAGCGAGACCAGGGTCGCGACGCGTGTGTCTTGCCGCACGTATTGCCCCACCTCGATTTGGCGTTCGGTGACCACGCCCGCAAAGGGGGCGCGGATGACGCCGTCGCCGACGTTCTGCGCGGCCAGACGCGCCCGCGCGCTCGCCGCTTCCGCGGAGAACGGCATCGTTCGGCACTGGGCCATTTTCTGGTCGTACTCCAGATCGCTGATGGCGCCCTTGGCCTTTAGCTGATCGTAGCGGCTGCATTCGGCTCGCGCTTGAGCTTCCTGCGCGCGGGCGCTGTCGGCTTGGGCTCGCGCATCGACCGCGGAGAGCGCCGCGGCGCGAACGTCGAGCTTGGCCAGCACCTGCCCGGGCGTAACGGCCGCGCCACGTTCGACCATCGTCGAAAGCACGCGTCCGGCGGCATTGGCAGCCAAGTCGGTTTCTTGATTTCCGCGCAGAGTGCCGGAAAGGCGTAGTGTAATCGGTACCTCCACCTCGGTCACAGCCGTGCTTTGCACGGCGACCGGGGGAAGCGTTACGCCAGCGTCTTGGGCAGCGCTGCTCTGCTGATTGCAGGCGGGCGAGAGGCCGAGCAAAAGGCAGATGGGGGCGAGTCGGACGAGTCGGGGCGAGGGGTTGCTCCGATTGAGCATCAAGGTGTCCTTCCAGAAGTGGGGCTCTGCCCCACGGCGAGTCTCAGTTGCACGCGCCAGAGCGCGAGATCCGCGTCAGCTTGGATGCGCGCGGCGTCCGCCAGGAAGGCGTCGCGCTGCGCCAGGGTAACGTCGAGCTGAGTCGCTGCGCCTGCCGTGTAGCGATCCGCGGCGAGCTCCGCAGCGCGCCGCGCAGCCGCGGCCTGCGCCCGCGCCGAGCGACTCTTGACAATCCCCGTCTGGACCCGGCGAAAAGCGGTATACGTGGCGTCCAAGACTGCGCGCTGCGTGCGTTCTGCGCGAATGCCTTGCACCTCGGCTGCCACTTCTTGGGCGCGATTGTTGGCCAGGGTCGCGTAGTCGAGCCGAACCGCAGCCACGAGCTGAATCGTGTAAACCGCGCTGTGGCCCGAGAAGCCGCCTGCGTTGGAGAAGTGCTCTTGCGCGGTCGCCGCTAGAGTGGGGACCAACGCTCTCGAGGCGGCCTTTTGGCTCTCCCGGGCTGCATCTTCCAAGCTGCGAGCAGAACGTCCCTGCGCGGAGTTTGCGGCTAGCGCCTGCCACCGCTCGAGGGGCGCTTCTTCCTGCAGGTCGTCGATGGCGAAATCTTCGGCGGGGGTGGGCGCGAGCCCGCTCAGTGTTTCCAGCGAGCGCGCGGCCAGGTCAGCCGCAAGCTCCGCGTCGGCCACGTCTTGCCGCGCGCGCTCCAAGTTTGCGACCGCGCGCTCGCGGTCCAGATCGGTGGCGACCCCTGCGCTGCGTCGCGCCTCGACGTTCTTCAAGTTCGCTTCCGCGCTCTCCACACTCAGCCTCGCTGAGCGCGCTACCGCGGCAGACCCGATGAATTGGAAGTAACCCTGAGCGACGGAGCGCCCGACATCCTGCGCGGTGACCGTTTGCTGCTCACTCGCAGCTTGGGAGAGCGCTCGCTGCGAGCGATAACGGTGATAGCTCGAGAGATCCAAGATTGGCACGTCCGCTTGCAAATAGCCGTCCAACTGGTTCTTCTTCTGAATCACCACCGAGGGGCCTTCCACTACGTTGCCGTTCATTACAATGGGCGGTCTGAAGGCGGCTTCGTACTGGTTGCGCGTGTAAACACCGCGCGCAGAGAGAGCGGGTAGCAACCTCCCGAGCGCCGCATCCGACTCCGCTTCACGCTGGCGGAAGGTCGCCGCGCTTTCGCGACTGTCGTAGCTCTGGCTCGCGGCGCGCTCCAGAAACGCGCTCAGCGGCTGCGTGGCGTGAGCTGCGCGCGCGCCCAGAATCGAGGTAAAAACGGCTACCAAATTCAACCAACGAAGCGATGATTTCATACTATTCCTGAGGCCGAACAGCCCGACGGCGCACCTTGGGACGGCGCGCTTCGGGTTCGGTGTTGTAGCCGGCGGCCGTGAGCAGCACGTCGACTAGCCCCTCCGTAAATTGAGCGCGAGACTGACTGGAGCTGCTGGCTCCAGTGAACAACTCGGACATACAGTAGTGGTGCAGGCTGCCCATGAAGATGCGGGCGAGCAATTCGGCTTTGTCTTCGCGCAGGCTGCGCGCAGCGAGCTCACGCGTGAAAAGCTCGCGCACCGCGCGGAACGCGCGCTGGTAGCCGTCCTTGCGGCCTACCATCTTCTCCAATCGATATTCGCCGGTCGGGTTCGACCAGGACATCATCATCACCGGCAGCGCAGTGCGTCCGAGCTCTAGCATGCGATTGGCAAAATCCAGTAGGCGCTCGCGCAGATCCCCCTTGCCGACGCGGCGGGCCAACCCTTCCACGAACGCGGGCAGCGCGTCGGGATCGAAGCGCATGGCAGCGCGAAACAGCGCGTCCTTGCTCTTGAAGCGGTGAAAGATGGTGCCTTCGGATACCCGGGCTCGCTCCGCCACCTCTTCCGCCGTCGCCTGAATGCCGCGGGTGAGGAAGACCTCGCGTGCGACTTCCAGCAAGTGTGCGTCCGAAATCAGCCGTGGGCGGCCGCGCGGACGCTGCGCTTGCGCAGGCAGCGGGGCGGCCTGCGTTTCGGTACGAGCGGGGTGGGGCGGCATTTATTGAGCCGAGGCTTCTATAGTCCCCCAACGGCGATCCGGAAGTCCCGGGTGAGGCCCATTTGCAGATTTCGGCGAATCGAGGGGAAAAGCGGGGCGGGCGTCGACCGACCGTCCAAACCCGCCAGGCCCCAGGCGCCGCCCCGAGCCGAGAAGCCGGGGCTTTGCGGCTATCATTCAGCATGGTTTCCGACACGCTCGCCGCGCACCTGGATGAGCTCGACTCCGCTTACGAGAGGCTCCACACCGAAAAGGAGGATGCGTTCTGGTTCGCCAAGATGGGTCTCGGCGCGGATGGGGAGCGAAGTCAGGCCGCGCTCGACGAGCGCGAGATCGCCCTGCAGCGGTTCTTGAGCGATCCGGAGCGGCTTTCACGCACCCGGGAGCTGTCGTCGCTCGCTGCGGGCGATGACCTCAAGCTGCGTGCGCAGGGGTGGCTTCGCACTTTGGAGGCCCACGCCATTCCTAGCGCCGCCGCTCGCGCGCTCTTGGAGGAACTGACGTCGGACGAAGGGCGGCTCGAGAACGCGCGCCGGGAGATGCTGCTCGGCTACCACCACGCGGGCACGTTCGTGCGCGCGAGCAGCATCGAGCTCGGCAACATGCTGGTCGTCGAGGCCGACGAGGCTCGGCGGAAAGCGGCGTTCGACGGTTTGCGCTCGATCGAGCCCTTCGTGATCGATCATGGGTTTCTCGAGATAGTGAAGAAGCGCAATCGGTTCGGAAGGTTGTTGGGCGCCGAGGACTACTACGACTTCAAGACGCGGCGCGTCGAGGGTATGAGCAAGAACGAGGTGTTTGCGCTGCTCGACGAGCTGGAACAGCGCACCCGCGACGCGAGCGCTCGTGCCGTGAGCGCCGCGTTCGGCAAATATGGCCGCGATCACTTCACGCCCTGGAACTACAGCTACTTGATCGCCGGCAGCACGACGCGCGAGGCCGACCCGTACTTTCCTTTTCGCGCAGCCGTCGAGCGCTGGGGCCGGTCCTTCGCCGGCCTCGGTGTTCGCTACGCAGGGGCCGAGCTGGTGCTCGATCTGTTGGATCGCCGTGGAAAGTACGAAAACGGCTTCATGCATGGCCCGGTGGTCGCCTGGCGACGCCATGGCAAGCGTATCCCGGCCCGCATTCAGTTCACGGCCAACGCCATGCCAGGCGTGGTGGGCTCCGGGTCGCGCGCGCTCAAGACTCTGTTTCACGAGGGCGGACACGCCGCGCATTTCGCCAACATCGACATGCCGAGCCCGTGCTTCGGACAAGAGTTCGCGCCGACCTCGACGGCCTTCGCCGAAACGCAGAGCATGTTCTGCGACAGCCTGCTCGAGGACGCCGATTGGCAGCAACGTTACGCGATCGACGCCCAGGGCAACTCGCTCCCGTTCGCCTTGATCGAACGCGCGATTGATCTCGGGCAACCGTTCGCCGCCTGGACCACCCGCTCCATGCTCGCCGTGTGCTACGCGGAGAAAGCCATCTACGAGCTGCCGGAGAGCCAGCTGACCAAGGAAGGTGTGCTGAGCGCGCTGCGCGACGTCGAGCGTCGGCTACTAATGCTCGATGAAGGCAGCCCGCGCCCCACGCTGTCGGTTCCTCACTTGCTTTCGGGTGAAGCGAGCGCGTACTACCACGGCTACGTGCTGGCGCGCATGGCCGTGTTCCAAGCACGAAAGCACTTTCAAACGCGCGACGGGCACCTGGTCGACAATCCGCGCATCGGTCCCGAGCTCAGTCGGGTTTGGTGGCAGCCCGGCAACAGCGTCAACTTCACCGAGTTCGTGAAGCGACTCACGGGCTCGCCGCTCAGCGCGGCACCGCTTTCCGAAT
Source organism: Polyangiaceae bacterium (assembly GCA_035549735.1). Classification (GTDB taxonomy): domain Bacteria; phylum Myxococcota_A; class Polyangia; order Polyangiales; family Polyangiaceae; genus PMG-095. The sequence goes on from DASZQI010000012.1 coordinate 433,103, forward strand.
ACGTGAACAGTAGCGCCGAAGAGCGTAAGCTATTCGCGCGCGCTGCGTGCCAGCGGCTCGGGAGCGTGCCGGTGCCCGACCAGTCAATCGAGCTCGACGCCAAGATCTCGGTCGTTCACGGCAATCAGCGCGTCGCCGAGCTCGGGCACGACTTCCCGGAATTTTGCCAGCAATTTGCGGCTTTCATCGACGCCGTGGTGGCCGGTCAGGCCTGAGCGCGCAGCCAGCGCAGCTGCTCCGCCATGCCGTCTGCGAGCCGATAGCTCGGCCGAAACCCGAGCTCGCGCTGAATTTTGCCGGTGTCCATGTGGAAGTCGAAGCGCTGCTTCTGCGCGGGAAGCAGCTCGGGCTCGCCGCCCAAACCGGAGATCTCGAGCGCAGTGCGCGCGAGGTCGAGGATGGTGTGGGGCTCGCCGTCAGCCAAATTGTAGACGCCAGAGAGCGTGCTTCCGAGCGAGCACTCGACGCCCAGAGCGGCGTCGGCCGCGTGCAATTGGTCGCGCCTGTCGAGCCCGTCACCGTAGACTCGAGGGCGCTCGCCGCGCGCCACCGAGCGTAAGAAATTGGGCAGCGCGCGCGACACGTGCTCGCCGGGGCCGTAGATCGCCGGCATGCGCAGCGCAAACACGGGGACCCCCGGCTGCTCGTCGGCAAACGCAAACAGATGGTCTTCGCCGGAGAGCTTGCTGGCGCCGTAGTCCGAGAACGGTCGGGTTGGCGAGTCCTCGGTCACCGGCACGCCCAAGGGCGGGATGCCATAGACCTCGAAGGTCGAGGCGTACACGATCTTGCTCGCCCCGGCCTGGCGCGCCGCATCGAGCAGCCGCAGGGTACCCATCACGTTGATCTCGAGCAGCTGCCCGCGATCCGCAGGGGTGGAAGAGGCCGTCGCGGGTGGATGCCAGGCCGCCAAATGCACCAGGGCGACATCGGGCCCGAGCTCGGCCGCCAGCGTGGACACCGCAGTCTCCGACGCGAGATCGAGGGCGAGGGGGCACACGTTCGGGCTTCTCGACGCGGGTTCGAACGCGATGCGTGGCAAGAGGCCAGCTCGCGACGCGGCAACCACCGTCGCGCCCGACCTCGCCAGGCGCTCGCACAGATAGGCCCCCATATGGCCGGTCGCGCCGGTGACGACTACCTTCATGACGTCACCCGCTCGGGTGATTGAGCATCGAACTCGACGGCCTTCAGCGGATCCGCGCCGTCCGCAATCCAGCGGGCTTCTCGCGTGAGCCCTTCCAGAAAAGCGGTGGGCTCGTAACCGAGCGCGGTTCGAGTGCGAGAGATGTCGAATGTTTGGTCGATCCAGCGCGCAGGCGGGCGCCCCGCGTCGAGAGAAGGGCTGAGACGGGGGCCACCGAGCGCTTCGACCGCGCGGCAGCAGGCCTCGGCAACCTCGAGCAGGGTGCGAGCGTGGCCGCTAGCGGCGTTGAACGCGCCTTCGGCGCGCCGTAGACAGGCCTCCGCCAGGCAAGCCGCGACGTCACTGGCGAGCACGTCGTCGCGGAGCTGCTTGCCATCGCCGAACACCGTCGGCGCGGTGCCTTGAAAGCACGAGCGCAAAAATGCTGGAATCGCCGTGGTTTTCGGCTGTCCAGGCCCGTAGACGAAGCTCGGTCGAACCACGGCGCAGCTACCGAGGCCGCGCGCCGCGCTGATCGTGAGTAAGCGTTCCGCGAGCGCCTTGGCCGAACCGTAGGAATGCGCTTCGGGTCGCAGCGGCGACAGCTCCGGAGCGATCGGCGCGCTGCCTTGCGGCCCGTAGACCTTGATGCTCGAGCAGAACACCAGGTGGGTGGAGCCGTGACGTGCGCTGAACGCTTCCATCAGTCGCACCGGCACTTCGGCGATGGCTCGCAGATTCTGGCGTGCGTTGGCGTCGACGCTCGAGCCGCGCGTGATGCGCGCAGCCAGGTGCACGATGCCGTCCACCGCGCCCACGGTTTCGGCCAGCTCCTCGGCGGAGAAATTCGATTCGGCCAAGTTGCGGGAGAGCTCTGCGCCACGACCCTCGAGGTCGACCCCGATGACCTGCGCGCCGCGCGCCACCAGCGCGCGGCGCAGATGGCGGCCCACGAAGCCTTCCGAGCCGGTGACCAGGACCTTGGCTGACATCTCGCGGCCGTCGTGCCCTGAACGGGTCACGCCATGCGCACGGCCGATTTCGGCGCTTGCTTCTGAAAATCGATCGGCAGACGCGACACGCTGGCGAGGTGCTTGCCGGTGCGGACCATCTCGATGTGATCCTCGAAGATCACGTCGATTCTCAGCCCTTCGCCGAGATAGCGATGGATGCAGGCCTTGATTTCTTCGAGCGTGTCGTCGGTGTAGCGTGGCGCCTTCACCAAACGCAGCTTGATGGCGCCCGGTTCGTCTTGCACCACCTGGAAGCGCTTGATGGCATGGTCGTAGTCCTTCAACAGGTGGGGGAAGAACGAACCAGGCACGAAGTGCCCGTCGGTGCCTTGGATGATCGACTGCACGCGCCCTTGAATCTCACCGAGACGCGGTAGCCCACGCCCGCAGCTGCTCGGCCGCGAGTTGTCCACGGCCTCCGCCAAGTCACCGATGCGGTAACGAATGAAGGGCATACAGTAGTTGTTCAGGTCGGTGATCACGACCTCGCCCACCTCACCGGGCAAGGCCGGACGTCCGTCGACCAGAACCTCCACCACGTAACCTTCGGCCACGATCAGGTGACCGTCGTGTGCCTCACTCTCGTACGCCACACCTGAGAACTCACGGCTGCCGTACTTATCGAAGACCGGACAGCCGAAGGCCGCTTCGATCAGCTGGCGGCTGCGGCGGGGCAGGGTCTGCGCGCTGGACATCAGCGCCTTCGGCTTGAAATTCAGCCCGCCACGCGCCTCCAGGTACTGGCCCAGGAAGTTGAACGCTTCGGCGTAGCCGTCGATCAGCACGGGCTGCTTGTCGGACATCAGGCGCACGATTTCCGCGAGACCGTCCTCCGTCATTTCGAACACTGGCACGAAGGTGCGACGCGCGAACCACGCATCGAGCTTCTCCTTCGCGGTTTGTGAATCGGTCATGCCGATGGTTTGGTGCCACAAGCGCACGCAAGGGTCGCCGAAGCGGTATCCCGTCCATTCCTGCGAGCGCAGCGTGGCCGCCCAACGAAACTCCACCTGGGCGCGGTCGGCATAGCAAATGAAGGGCTCGCCCGTGCTGCCCGAGGTAGAGATGCGCAGCATGTCGGCGTGCGACGCGCCGTCGGCCACCATGTCGAAGTGCAAGTGCTTGCGTACGTGGTCCTTGGTGAGCAGCGGCAGCTTCGCGAGATCCTCTTGCGTCCGGATGTCTTCGGGCTTGAGCTTCAGCTCCTGCATCCGAGCCCGATAAAAGGGGACGCTGCGGTAGGCGTGGCGGATTAGCCGGCGCAGCTTCTCGTTTTGCAACTCGCGAATTTGCTCCGCGGACAACCACTGCGTGGTGCTGAGCGTCTCGTAGTAGCGCTCCACGTTCTTGGTGATGAACCAGTGGCTGCGCTCGAAGGTCGACATGTACGAGCGCCAGCGGACTGGGTCCGCGCGACGCGAGAGCGGCTCCTCCGGCTTTACGTCGGCTCGGGCCAAGAATTGGCGCGAAACGTCGTGAGGTTCGGCCTGGACGCGATACTCGACGAACGCCTTGGCCAGGTCGACCAAGTTCTCCGCAGCGACGCGGTAGGCTCGGCCGTCGAGCGACGATTTGCCCTGCAGGCGTGACTCGAACAGAGTCTGCACCTCGGTGTACGAGTAACCCTTGGCGTGCGCCGCCACCATCAAGAACGACTGCCAGTGCGAGTAGCCGCCGCGGTAGTTGAGCAGATCGAGCATTACCTCGCGAGCGCAGCAGATGAACCCGGACTTGTTGTCCCGTAGGTTCATTCCGAACGTGGAGTTGAGCAGCCAATTCAGCGCGCGCGAGAGGTTGTAGCGGTCGTCTTTGGGGCGCCCGATCGAGCTGCGCGACCCCTGGACGATGTCCACGCTGGTCTCCATCAGCTTGCGGTAGAGCCGTAGGATGTCCTCGGGCAGATACTGGAGGTCAGCGTCGATGATGACGATGTTCGCGCCGCGTGCAGCCTTGGTACCGGTCCGCCAACCCTCGACCAACCCGCGGTTGCTGCGATGAAACAGCCCCACCACGCGCTCGCCGTGGAGCCGCATTTGCTCGCGAATCACCTCGGCCGTTCTGTCTCGCGAACCATCGTCCACCAGCAAGAGCTCGCCGCGGATCTGTCCCGCATCCAAGACCGCGAGCACGCGCAGCACGAGCTCCGGAATGTTGGCTTCTTCGTTGTAACAAGGAACGATGACCGATAGATCGAGCGGTTCGGAAGTCATGGCGAATGGCGTTCGGGACCCGGGGGCGGTCTCACCGACCGTCAGCTAGGTACCACAGGACTTGGGGGACTTCCACACACCGGCCGCGGGGGCGTTCGCGCCGCCTACGGCTTTCGCAGCATGAGCTCGGCGGACCGCCAGCGTGCGATGCGTTCGAAGTCCTGGAGGGCCAAGGCCTCTCCGCACTGACGGCTCACGACTACGTAGTTGGCGCGCCGCACCAACGTATCGCGGTTCTTGTCGTCGATGCGAACTCGGGGTAGGGGCGGCGCCTTCAGCTTCTCGCCGGGGGCGAGCAGCGGGGAAACACGCAGATCGGAAAGTTCGTAGAGCCCGTTCTCGTACTTCCCGTCGCAACCGTAATAGAGCACTTCGCTGCGCTCGGTCGGTGGCGCCTTTTGGGGCAGTTCGCCGAGCGACCGCGACCCGAAGTTCTGAACGTTGTGCAGGTAGCGGCTCACGAAGCCGTGGAACACGAGTTCGGCGGCCAGGCTGTTTTCTTCGTTAGTCTGTTCCGGTGCCCAGAGCACGTGCGTGATGCCCAGCTTGCGGAACAGGTGGTACACGTCGCCGGCAGAATCCAAATATCCGTAGCTGATGCCATACTGCACGCGATAGGCGTCGGTCGCAGTCTGCACTCCGATGCCGAGACGCAAGTGCTCCGCGTGCACCAAGACTTTCGAGCTCTTTTCGATACTACGACCGATTCGCGCGAGCTCCTCGAAAGGCTTCGTGCGCGATTCGGTATCTTTGCGCATGGTGCGCGCGAAAAAGTCGTTGACCAGCGAAATGCCGGATCGACCGTGCATTTGATGCGTTGGCCAGAACACGGTCTCCGCGCCCCACACCAGCTGCAGCCCGGCCAGAGCCACCACGCCCGCCCGCGCCGCCAGCCCCGCGCTCCAGGCCAAACTGAAGATCGCGCTGGTGGCGCCGACCATCCAGGGCAGCAGTGCTTGCAGATAGCGGTCCTCGCTGAAAAACAAGTACCAGGTGAAGAGCCCGAGGTGAACCGCGGCGGCGAGCAGCCACACGCGGCGCGTTCCCTTCAGAAACGGTAGCGCGAACAGGCAACACGTGAAGAGCGAACCGAACACCGGGAACAGGTCGTGGAAGATCTGCCAAGTGTAAAGTCCGTAGGAATAGTCGTAGAGCCCGTGCAACGCGCCGCGCAGTTTTTCAGGCCAGGTGCCGCGGGCGTGGAAGGTTTCGTTGGAGAAGATTTGATAGAGCCGTTCGCCGTCCGGGATCCAGGGGCGTACGTGTAAATGGTGCCGAAGCAGCGGGTACACGGGATCCCCGTACCAGAGCCAATTCTTCAGCCAGTGCGGAGCGGTCAGGGCCAAGCCGGCGCCCGTTGCTACGAGCGGTCCCGAAAACCAAGCGTTGCTCGACGTCCGTCCCCGCACGCGTTCGAACGCCAGCACCGCACTGCGCAGCGCGATTCCCAACACCGGAAAGACGACCGCCATCGCCGACGTGTACTTGGTCATCATCAGCCCGCAGAGCTGAATGGTGAGCAGTAAACACGCACGGGGTTTCAAGTCACGAACGGCGCGGACGAAGGCGATCCAGGTTGGAATCGTCCACAGCGCAGCGACGTGGTCCGCCGCGGTCAGCAGCGTGGAGTCGTAAATCAAGATCGCGGGGAATAGAAAAAAGGTGGCCCACGACGCGCGACCGCGTGACGCCGGTACGAGCAGCCGAACCAGCGCCGGAATACCGCCGAGCGTAAAGAGAAAGATGCCGACCTCGAGTTGCGCCGCAAGCTCCACGTGATCGAACAGATCTCCCGGCGCGCTGAACGCCCAGGTGTAGAGCAGCGAAGCGAGGTGGGGGACCGTTCCAGCCAACGCGCCTTCCCCCATAGGCCGGATCGCGCCGGCCGCCACGTAGTGCTCGGCGAGCGGCAGGTGATACCAGCGCGCATCGTAAGCCACGTTTTCGGGCACCAGCGTGGGTAAGAAGATGGCGACCAGCCCGACCAGCCCCAGCGCACTCGCGGCGGCCTCGCCCAGAGACAGCCGAAAATCACTCGGTCGTTCGCGCTGCCTCGCTCGGTAGGCCAGCAGGTCTCGGCTCAAGCGGGGCGCGCCGAGCGCGAACAGCCCGCAAGGAATCGCGAAGAACGACAAGCGTCCGAGTAACCCCAGAATGCCAACCAAGAACACGGCCAGGAAAAAGGCATAAGTTCCGGTCGCGAAACAGAAGGTGATGTGTGCGTCTTGGCGCTCGCCAGGTGCGCTCAGAAAGCCAACTATGAAGTTTCCTACGCTGAGCGCGGCCAGCGAAAAGGCCAGCACCGCGGCCCATGCTCGCAGGTAACGCCAAATTAGCCAGTTCTCTAACGCGAAGGTGCGACCGAAAATCTGTGACAGGCCCACGGTCGCGACCAATAGTGAAACCAAGACCAGCGCGGAGCGCACGTTAGCCCCGACTCGCGTCTGCCCGGTGACGCTGGGCCCGTTCGAGTTCATGGTCGAACGGACACTCGCTCGAGGTGGAGAATGCTACGACGCATCACCGTCAAGCGTACGTAGCGCGCTGGTTGTTTCGTGAAGCTCGCGGTCCAAGTGGTGAACGGCTCATCGGTCTCCGCCACGGTCCAAAACCTTTGACCGTCCAGGCTCAGCTCGACGCGCAAGGGCACCGCTCGGTCCGTTTCCGAGTCAGTGCGATTGTCCACTTCGACGCGCGCGACGGGCGTTGCCTTCAGCAAATCGAGCTCGAACCATGGTTTCTCTTCCTCCGTGGTGTGGAAGAAAATCCGGGTCTTGACGCCCCCGCACGTTTCGGCGGCCGGCGTGCACACTGCGCCGGTGGAGCTGGTTCGCCACGGCTTGCCGGCGGCGAGATCCGGCCCTCGCGTTAGGCTGACCGTCGCCCACACCAGCAACCAGACTAGGGCGGTGCTCACGGCTAGCACGAGACTCGCGCGCATGGCGCGCTCCAGGCGTAGGCGCAAGAGCGGTTCCTGCTCGCTGGTCAGCGCTGCGAGAAAGATCTCGAGCCAGCGTTGGCAGGCGCGCGCTCCGCCAATCTGTGCTTCGCGCGGGCGCGCATTGAAATCCGCCGACGTCGCGCAAAGCTCCGGCGGTGCGGGGTTAGCAGTCAGCCAAGCTTTCCGGTCCGGAGCGGCGAGCTCTTCGGCGCGCGTGAGCCGCTCGGCGAGCGAGCCATTCTCCTCGAGCTCGGGAACCAGGGCGGGGAGCAACCAGAGCGCGGCTTCGCGATAGAGCGGCATGGCCAGCTCGGGTTGTTGTCTCGAGCCATCCGGCGGGTCGAGCAGACGGTCGCCCGCGCGGGCCGCGTTGCGAGACAGGGCCAGCGCGCGACGCGGCCGCTCCAGCGCTGCGTCGTTGCGCTGTGCTTCGGCGATTGCATCACGCCGCGTCACCCATTCGCGAAAGCGCGCTGCCAGCGCGCGAAAGCGCGCTTGCCGGGTCGACTCTTGGGTTTTGGGACCGTCGTTCACGCCGCTAGTCGCGACCATCGTCTTGCTCGGAGATCGGAAACAGCAGCGACCTAGAACTGATACTCGATCGTGTTCAGCGACTTGACCTTTTTCTCCCAGGTTACTTCCGCGATCTTGCCCTTGATGCAGGCGCCGAGTTTGTCGTTCTTCGGAGTGACGGTGAGGTCGATACCCACGGCCTTGCCGTTCCACACCGCGACCTTCACCTTGACGCGGGCGGAGCCAGGCTTGCATGGCTCGTACAGGGACAGATCCTGCAGCGGCTTGCCGAGCGTTTCTTGATCGATGTTGCGCCGCTCGATGCCCGGCGGCACGGCGCGGATGGCTTCATCCACGCTCATGCCCTCGGTGAAAATCGGCTCGCCCGGATCCTTGTCGCTGACCTTAGTCATCGACCCGGAGGAGTCGTCACTCGCCTTATCCGAATGGGACGAGCTGCTCTTGGTGTCGTCGTAGTAGCTCTTCTCCTCGCGCTCGGGCGCTTCGGCCTCGGTCTTGTTTTTGCCGGCGCAGGCCACGCCGAGAGCGGCGAGCACGAGCAATGACCCAATGCGGCGGTTCGAACGCCGACTGGTGACCCGTTTGACGACGCCCTCGGTGCTTCGCTCGATGTCCGTCACAAGAACCTCTCCGATGCGATTGGAGCGAGTTTCTCCCTCGATAGCTCGCCTTCTACAGGGTGTCAACGAGGGCACGCCGTGCTAACAAGCTGCCCGCTCGCCCATGCCGAGAACCGAAGTTAGCCGTATGAAGAAGCTTCTTCCGCGGCTCGTGGTTTCGCTGCTGATCGCTGCGGGGTTCGTGTGGGTGCTGAAGCGCGGAGGCCTGCCGCTGATGCCGGACGAAGCTTCTTTTCGCGGCATGAGTTGGTCGGTGATTCCGGTTTATGCGGCGCTCTGGATCGCCGCCAGCTTTCTCCGTACCTATCGCTGGCTGTACCTGCTGCGACCGATCGCACCGAACCTCTCGCGTTGGCGGGTGTTCGGCATGGGGCTAATCGGCTTCAGCGCGGTGTTCCTCGCGCCGCTGCGTAGCGGGGAAGTGGTTCGGCCGTACCTCATTGCCAACGACGGGGACGTCGATTTCTTTCAAGCGACTGGCACTGTCGGCGCCGAGCGCGTCGTGGACGGCTTGGTGCTGACGCTGGTTACGTTCTTCGCGCTCTGGTTAGCCCCGCCACTCTCACCGCTCCCAGACAAGCTCGGTGACCTTCCGCTTCCGGTCAGCGCGCTGCCGGCCGCCGTGTACAGCGCGCTCGTGTTCTTTGCTTGTGCCTTCGCCGCCATGGCCTTGTTTTATTGGGCCAGAGATCTGGCGCGCCGCCTGACCCTTGCGGTGGTGGGCGTGGTCTCGCGGCCGCTCGCCGAATTTCTCACCCGCAAGGTAGAGCGGATTGCAGAGGGGCTCAGCTTTCTGCCTTCTCGCGCCAACTTGTTCAGCTTCCTACGCGAAACCGGGCTCTACTGGGCCCTCGCCATCGCCGCGCAATGGTTGCTGCTGCGGGCCAGCGGGCTTCAGGCGGGTTTGGCCGAGGCCTGCGTCACCTTCGGTGTAATGGGCATCGGATCGCTCGTACCCTCGGGTCCAGGCTTCTTCGGCGCCTATCAGATCGCTGGCTTTTCGGCTTTGGCGCTGTATTTCACGTTGTCCGAGGTGCGCGACGCGGGCGCGGCGTTCTTGTTCGTGAGCTACGTCACGCAATTCGTGCTCAACACCTTGCCCGCCGTGCTCGGCGTTTGGTTGATGAACAAGTTTCCTCGCCTCGCGCCCGAGCCCGGGGCGGCTACTTCTTCTCCGCCGCCTTCGCCGCGCGCTGCTTGAGATCATCGGTCAGGGCGTCCAGCGCGGTCTGATATTCCTTCTGCAGCGTCGCGATACGCTGCTGCATTTCTTCAACCGAGCGCTTGCCCTGGTCGACTTCGGCGTCGAGCGCCGTGCGCGCGGACTGGGCTGCAGTCTTTCGTTTTTGCGCCACGGCCTTCTTGCTCTTGCTGGCAGAGGCATCGGCCAGCGTCTTGTCACTCTCCTGGGTGACGCGATCGAGCGTCGAGCCCACGCTGCTCGAGTCGGCGAGCAGTGCCTCGATCTCGCGCCGATACAGCTCCAGCCGAACGTAGGCGACGTTGCTCGTGTGTGAGATCTTGTCGGCCTGCTTCTCGAGCGTGTCGACGTTGGCCTTTCCGAGCTCGTCCTGGTGATCCTCGATGTAGCGGTGGGCCTCGTTGTGTGCGCGTAGCCGCTCTTCCAGTTGCTTGTCGACGCCGCGTTCCATGGCACCGACCGCGACGCCGCCCATATCCTCCGAGCACTGTTTCTCTTTGGCGGTGTAGTTCACCGCTCCGCCGACTTTCTGGCGCAGACCGTCCTTCTCCTCGTCGAAGAAGCGAGTCACCGTCTCGGCCTCCAGGGAGGATTCGGTGTAGGCGCTGGATCTTCCGGCCTCGTCCGCGTGCAGCACCACCTCGCGGGTCTGCTCGAAATTCGGGTTGCGCAAAGCGTCGGGGAAACCCTTGAATTCGGCTAGAGTGCCCCTGGCTTTGGTCTCGTCGCTCGCAAAGTGGGAACGCACGCTTTGCAGCCGGGCCGGGTAGCGCTCGGCGTAGCCAGCTTGCTCACCGGACGGGGACGCGACAGGAGCCTGCTTCTGATTGCAGGCAACGGCAGACAGCGAAACGATCACGAACCACGTAGCGAAACACCTCATTCGCTGGCTTTTCGTCCCATTCGAGTCGCGAGTCAATGCCCGCTCACGGGCCGGCGAGCCTGTGAGCGGAACATTCCACCAACGAACGACGCGAACTGTATGCCTGAAGCGACAACTGTTTCTGACGCTTTACAGCACGCGCGTCAGACGTAGTGAGGTGCCGCCTACGCTGCCCGTCAATTCCTTCTCGTCTTGGGAAAGCGTGAGATCGAACACGACCGAGCGATCCATGCGCGAGGTACAACTGCTTTCCGAGCACGCGCAATCGCTGCCGCATTGATAGCAAAGCGCCGCGGTCGTCTGAAGTTGAGTGCCGTCGGGATTGGTCACGCTGCAGCTACCCTGTTGGGTCGCAGGGTCCCACGAGATGGCGTAACCGTTCCCCGGAAGACAGCCATACTCCTGACCAAGTCCCCCCGGGTATACGGTTTGAAGCGCGCACCAACTGTTCATCACTTCTTGCGCGGAGACTTGGAAACGCACCACCGTATCTCGCTCGGCGCCGTCCGTGATCGAATAGGTTGCACCGGGCCAGAGCTCGAAGATTCCGGCTTTCAGCTCCACGATATCGCGTCCGCTTGGGTATGCCGCTTCGGGATCGGTTGCCGGAGGCAAAGGGTCCGCGTCGCCGAAGGTAACTGAACCGCACAGGGAGCCGGTCTCATCCATACCGCCGATTTCGACTCGATACTTATCGATGGGCTTGAACAGAAAGTCCTCGCTGTAGCCCTCCCACGTACCGGTCGCGCCCACGGACTTGAGTTGTGCGCAGCGCGTCCCCACCTCCCCGCCGGAAGCCCCGCCTGAACCGAGCGACCCGCCCGAGGTCGCTTTGCCGCCGCCGGTAGTCGCTTTGCCACCTGCGATGCCGCTCGCGCCGCCGAGCGCCGTCATGCCGCCTTCGGCCTTCATGCCCGTGTCTGGATCTTTGCTCGAGCTGCCTCCGGTTGTCTGCACGGGGTCGCTTCCACCCGTGCCTCCGCTCGCGTCCTTGCCCAGGTCCAAATGCCCTCCGCAGCTTACGACCAAGAGGGTCCCCAAAATTCTAAAGCGTTGCATTCGCTGGTTCCTTTCGCGTTGCCCGATCAGTAGTTCCCACGCGCTTCGCGATTCCGTCACGGAATCGAAGGGGCAACGCTGGGCAAAAACACACTCGACGGATAGCGGGACGCGAAGCGCGCTGCCCGCTGATCGGCTTCGGCGTTGCGCTGGGCGGCCCGCAGCGCTTTCACGGTCAAGGCCTCGCGCTCCTCCTCCAGCACGCTTCGCGGAAAGCGTGAGGCGTGCTCGCTGAGCGCTTCCAGCGCGGCGGCGCTGGCTCCGCGCGAAAGGGCTCGTCGGGCCGTATCGAGCAGCGCTTGTTGCGTGCCGAGCGACGCCTCCGCTGGTGCCGTGCTGCTCGCGGCAGCAGCCGACGTCAGGGGTACGCCCGCCGTGCTCGCCGGGCGAGTCGGCGCGCGCGCTGGCTCGCGCAAGTCGGAGCTCGCGCTCACGGCTGCGGCTGAATCCGCGCTCGTAGCTTGCGCCTTGGGGCTATTGCGCTCGCCCTTCGCGACGACGGAGCGCGCCTTGCGTACTTCGAGCGAAGGCGCCGCCGGCGGCTCTGAAAACGATAAAACGCCGAACAACGACAGACCGGTCACAGCCGCCGAGCCCACCAGCACGGCGAGCGGCGCGAGCAGCGGGTGACTTCCCGCCGAAAGCTTGGCGGCCACCGTGCCCGCAGCGGATGCCGCGCCAGCAAGCGAGCTCGACGCGCTGCCTGCGGCCATGGCCGGGGCGGCCACGGACAAGCCGATGCCGAGCGTCGCGCCAAGACGCGTCGCGACGTCTTTCGCCACCGCCTCGTCAGCGGGCCGCTGCATCTCGCGCCTCAAGGCGGCGAGGAGGTTCAGTTCGACGGACGGGTCGTGCTCGTTCATGGCTCACCTCGGCGGAGGCTCAAGCGTCGCGCCGCCTTCTTGAAATCTTCTCGCGCCAAGCGCAGCCGCGAATAAGCGGTGTTGAGCGGAATGCCCACGGTGCGCGCGACCTCGGGGATCGGACAACCGTCGAGCTCGTGCAAAATGAACACGGCACGACGCGTGAGCTCCAGCGAGTCGAGCGCCGCCAGAGCCAGCTCCAGCTCCTGCTCGTGAACCAACTTCTCGACCACGCTCGGCGCGGGATCCGGCAGCTCCGGCAGGGCATCGAGTTGTTCGCGGCGGTTGTAGGAAAGGCGGCGATAGCGCGAGGCGACGCGGAACGCGAAGCCGAATAGCCAGGCTCGCGGGGGCCGCGCCGGATCGAATTGGTCTCGGCGGCGGTACACCTGCAGGAACACGTCGTGCGTGACGTCCGGCAAATCGCGCGGCGGAATGCCGAGCCGGCGCAGCGTGTGAAACACGTACGCGAAGTGCGTGCTGAACAGCGAGCGAAAGTCGAGCTCGCCCGTTACCGGCGGTGGCACGCTGGTCAGCGACTGCGCGGGGAGCTCGGTTCTGTTCACCTCGCGAGGAAATTGTCCGGGTCTCGTCGAACCCGTCATGGAAAAAGCGCGCGCCAGCGCGAAAAATCAGAATTCCGCAATGAATCCGGCGCCCAGCAAACCGTTCGCCGGCGGCACATCCCAGACCGGAGCCTGGTTTACCTCACCGGTGAGTGGCCTTGCGGTCACGAGCAGTTCGCCGAACGCTCGTAACGCGAACGCGGATATCAGCGGCCATTCCACACCGAGCCGCGCGCCGACGGCGGCGAACAGCGCAGAATCGGTGCGCCCGTCGCTCAGTCCGCTGCTCCGTGCGCGCAAGCTGCCGAGCGTCACGACGCCGCAGAACAGCGCCGGGCGCGCATGAAAGCAGGGCGAGAGCGACCCCGCGCGCAAGCGCGCATGAACGGCGCCGCGGGGCGCTATGTTCTGGCCCGTTTCGGTATCGTACCGCCCAGCCAGGGTCAGGGACCACGCCGCTTGGCGCACCCCAAGACTGAGTTCCACGCCAGGCGCCGGCGCCGGCTCCGCACCGAAGGCGAGGTGCCCGGACGCGCCGGCCCGAATGCGAAGACTTCGTGGTTTAACTGCAGAGGGTGATTGGCTGAGCTGCGGGGCAACTATCGCTGGCGGTGCGGCCTGGGGTTTGGATTGCTCTTCCGGGGGCTTGGTCTGCTCGTCGCCCTGCGCACTCGAACCTTCCGTTGCGGGTCGAGGCTCGCTCGTTTCGCCTGGCCCGCCATGCTCGGGGTCGATCGCGATGCTCATCGAGAGCGCCAGCGCGGCCACGAGCTCGCCGCAATTTTCGACGCTGTCGATCGTTCGTCGAGCCCGGACCACGGACGAAGCTGCGAACAGTTCGAGCAGGGCGCTGAAGCGACCGGCGCTCGCGCTGACGCGCGCACGTAAGAGCTCGGGTGCGCTCGGGTCGAAGGGGTCATAGCCGAGTCGATCAGCGACCGCCTGGCGTAGCGCCGCCTCGTCCGGGCACGACTCTGCGCCCGGCTCGCGTGCGTAATCGAGGCGCGCACTGGGGAACGCCCAAGCGGGGGAAATGCCGAGCAGGGCCGCGAGCGCACCGAACAGCGCCACGACCGTGCGCGGGCCGTGGCTTCGCGGCGTCGCACCTGCCGACCCGCGCCGTGATTGCTCTGCTGGCTGTCCGGCCTCCTTCATCCGATTTGCGGGTCCCTGTGTAGCTCAGAGCGTGCCGCGGCAACAGATTGCGCGCGTCCCGCACGCAGCAAGACCTCCGGAATCAGGGCTCAGCGCTCGGGTTCGAGTTCGCGGAACAAGAGCGGCTCGTACTCGAGCTCGCGCTGCTCGCGGACTGCGCGGAGCAGCAGCGCGCCGCGGCTCATGTCGCCGCGGCCCTTGAACTCACTCGGGAAGAACAGACGTTCACCGAACACTTCGAGCAAGGGCGCCACGTATTTGCCCGTCGCCACGCTGCCAAGCAGCACGAAGCGCGCGGCCTCGCCGTGCGTTTCGAGAAGTCCGCTGGCGTGCCGAACCAGGGGCGCGGTAAAATGTGGATTATCCTCGTGGATCGAGACGGTGGCCCAGCCGCGCAGGCGCCTTTCGTCGACACGATCCGTAAGCTGGCACAGGCCACCTCCGGCGGTGATCACGAAGGCGCGGGGCAGACCGCCCGACCCGGGCGCGAATTGCTGCGCGTACGCGGCTTTGCCCCGAAAATACAGGCCGCTCACGAAGCTGAACACGACCCCCAACGGGGCGCCCTCCGGCGAGCGCAGCTGCTCGGCCAGCGGAAACGCCGACTTTGGGTCGAGGAGCATTTGCCCGCGCCGCCCGCTCAGCTTGGCAGGCGAGAGCAGCAAGACGGTGGCGGGCGTTTCGGGTTCGATGCGACGAGCATGACGCCGCGCCCCGCGCGGTTCAACCGCGGGCGAGTCGCCGCGCTAGTTCGCAGGCAGCGCGTCGGGGCCTGCGCTGTAGCTCGCTTGAATTTGGGCTGCAGTGCGCGCCACGCCGTACACTCGGAACTCTTGGATGCTGCCGGCGAACTCGGGATCCGTGGAGAACTGGGACCGGCCGAGCCAGTTGTTCACGTTGTTGATCGACGAGAGTGGGCTCGAAAGCGTGGTGGACCCGCTTGCGGCTCCGTTCAGGTAGAGAGCGAGCGTCGAGGCAGTTTGGTCGACCACGACCGCGACGTGCGCGATGGCACCCGACGGCAGCGCGGCGGCTGCGTCGATTTTAGTCTCCCCGCTGGGGCCTGAAAGTGTGTACGCCACGCGCAAATGCCCGGAGTTGTTTACGGCCTTGGGGCTGAGGAAGAAGTAAGTGAGCCCGTTGGCGCCTTGACTGCCAGCCCCGGTGCCATCGTTGTCGCCGAAGTCGAAGATGCGCTGCCAGGCCGCGCCCGCGCCCCAGGTCACCCAGGCTTCGAAGGTTGCGTTCGTCAGCCCGGTGAGCACGCTGGGAGGCAAATCGACGTATTGATCGCTGGTGGTTCCGGCGAGCGCGACCGAGCCGCTGGCGAGGGTCGTGTTCATCGCGGTGCCGTGAGCGGTGCCGACCGAGTCGGTGACGGTGGTGCCCGTGCCGCCAAAACTGTAGCGATGCACGACGCACACTCCGCAGCCGGTCGCTCCGCCAGTTGCCGCGCCGCCGGTCGCGCTGGTGCCACCGGTTGCGGTCGTGCCACCGGTGGCCGTCGTGCCACCGGTTGCGGTCGCGCCGCCGCTTGCGGTCGTGCCGCCGGTCGCGGTCGTGCCGCCCGAGCCGCCCTTGCCGGTCGCGCCGCCGGTGCCAGTCACGCCGCCAGTTGCGGTGGTGCCGCCCGTCGTCGTGCCAGCGGTGCCGCCTTTGCCGGTCGCGCCGCCTGTGGTCGTGCTCGCGGAGCCGCCTTTGCCGCTAGTGCCGCCCGTGGTCGTGCTCGTGGAGCCGCCTTTGCCGCTGGTGCCGCCCGTCGTCATGCCGACGGAGCCACCTTTGCCCGTCAATCCGCCGGTACTGGTGTTCACGCCGCCAGTCGTGCTGACGCCGCCGCTGGCCATGCCCCCGGTAGCAATCGAGCCGCCGGTCGTGGCCACGCCGCCGGTACTGATTGCCCCGCCAGTGTTGCTAGCGCCGCCAGTTCCAACGCCTCCCGAGCCGCCGCCGCTGCCTCCGTTGCTGGCCGTGTCACCGCCGGTGTTGCCCGTTGGGAATGGCGGATCCTCTGGCGTTGCGCAGGCGAAGGGAACAACGGCGAGCGCAAGCAGCGCACTCTTGAAGGAAACTCGCGACATCGGCGACGACTCCAAGTTCGAACATTCGAGTGTACCTCGCATCAGCCCGAAGGGTAAGGACTCGCTGTCCAAATGCGCCGACGATCGTCGTCTTTTAACAGGGGTGTGTGTCGGATAGAGGATTGATCGGTGCAACGCGGAACTACACTTGCTGCGCTTTGCCGGCGCTCAGCGGAATCTGCGCACCGCGGCGCCACCCTGTGTGCACCGGCGTGGTCGCAGCTTGTGAAGAGTTGCGCGGAGCGCGACGGCGTGAATGGGACGGGCAGGCGCGGCTGCTTGGTGAAGCCATGGCGCGGGCGAGTTGCCTAGCGGCGCACTTCACGGAGAGCGCGCCCGTTTCAGTGTGGCCCCCACACCTGCTGACAGACCCGGCACGCAGAGACGGTGCAGTCGAGCGAGTTCAGTGCTTGTCTGCGCGACACTCGCGCGCTGCAGCGCGCGTGTGACGAGCTTGCTTTTGCCGTGTGGCGGATACTGCCACGCGAGTCGTGCCTCCAACTGCGCGTGATTGTTCCGGTCACACTCTGAGGCCGATTGGGGCGAAGACCGATGGGTGAAGTCGCGAGCAGCACGCTTTACGAGGCCCTGTGTAGATGTAGACTCAAGCCAAGGCAGTCGTGCCGGCTGCGCTATTTTTCGGCGACGGACGCGGAGTGTGGACGCGATGGTAGAGCTTTCGCGGGACCGAGTGCTTCTGGTGGACGACGAACCGCAGGTGTTGGTCGCGCTCGAAGATTTGCTGTCGGATCAATTCACGGTGTTCACTGCGGACTCTGCCGCGACCGCGCTCGAGTTGGTCGAGCAGGAGCCTGGGATTGCGGTGGTCATGACCGATCAGCGCATGCCACGAATGAGTGGAGACGAGCTGTTGGTTCGTCTCGGCGACACCTCGGACGCGACCCGCATTCTGATCACGGCCTTCGCGGACCTGGCAGCGGTCATCCGCGCCGTCAATGAGGGTAAGATCTTCGCGTACGTCAAGAAACCTTGGAACGCGGACGAGCTCATCTTGACCGTGACCAAAGCGGCAGAGCGCTTTCGACTCTCGCGTCAGCTGGTGGAAGAGCGCCAGCTGCTCGAGAGCAGCGAGAACCGCCTGCGCAGCCAGACTAGCGTATTGAACTCGGTGCTCGACAGCATGGGCGACGGGGTCATCGTCGTGGATCGAGACGCGAATCTCTTGCTCTACAATCGTAAGGCGGAGGCGTTGCTCGGGACTGCGCCGAGCGGTCCGCTGAGTGAAGCGTGGGAACATTTCGGCATTCAACCGCTGGACGAAGATCGACCGCTTTTCTACGAGCAAAGTCCGCTGCCGAGGGCCATGCTGGAGGAGCGAGCGGTCAGCCTCGAGGTGCTGGTCAAAAAGCCGATGGTGCCGGAGAGGCTATTGGCCATCACCGCGACTCCACTGACCGACTCGAACCGGGTCGCTGGCAGCGTGGCGTTGCTGCGCGACGTCACCGAGCAGCGCGCGTTCGAAAAGCAGTTTCTTCACTCGCAGAAGTTGGACGCGATCGGGCGTTTCGCGGGCGGGGTCGTGCACGACTTCAACAATTTGCTCTCGGTGATTCAGAGCTACGCTCAGCTGATTTTGAACGGCGCGTCGCCGAAAGAGAAGGTGCGCGACGACCTCGGTCAAATCGTGCGTGCGAGTCAACATGCGGCCACGCTCACCCATCAGCTGCTCTCGTTCTGCCGGCGTGAAGAGCTGAAGCCGAAGCTCGTGCACCTGAACGCGGTCGTGACCAGTATCGAGAACGTGCTGCGCCGGATGCTCGGAGAGGACGTGGTGCTTTCCACCAAGCTCGCTGCGGACCTGGGCGTCTTGCGCGCGGATCCTGGACAAATCGATCAGATCGTTCTGAACCTGACCGTGAACGCGCGAGACGCCATGTCGAACGGTGGCCAGGTCGTCATCGAGACGGCGAACGTGACGCTCGGCGAGAGCGAAGCGCACGCGGTGGGCGTTTCGGCTGGAGACTACGTGACGCTGAAAGTGAGTGACTCCGGGACGGGGATGGACGCCGAAACCAAGAAGCGCATCTTCGAACCGTTTTTCACCACCAAAGAGGTCGGCAAGGGGACGGGCCTCGGACTTTCGACGGTATATGGCATCGTGCAGCAAGCGCGTGGGCACATTGCCGTGGAAAGTAGCTTGGGCCAGGGCACGACTTTCACGCTGCATTTCCCGCGCGTCGAGGACGAGCCGAGCGCCGAGGAGGAGCCCGTGAAGAAGCAGACGAGCAGCGGTACCGGCACGGTCGTGCTCGTAGAAGACAACGATGCCGTTCGCCAGGTCGCAGCGCGCATTCTCAAGAACAGCGGCTACACCGTGCTGGACACCGCGCAGCCCGCTGAGGCGCTTCGCTTTTGCCGGGAGCATCCGGCGCAGGTCGGCGTGCTGCTACTGGACGTGGTGATGCCGCGCACGAATGGGGCGGCGCTCGCGGCCGAGCTTTCCGTGCTGTGCGAGAACGCCAGGGTGTTGTTCATGTCGGGCCATGCGGGGTCGAGCGCGACCATCGACAGCGTGTGGCGTGGGCAGGCCACGTTCCTGGAAAAGCCGTTCACGCCAACTTCATTGGTCGAGAAGGTACGCGAAGCGTTCGCTCTCCGTACCTAGCGGGTCCGGCTCAATCGAACGTCCATTGCTTGGCGTCCAAGCAAACCGAGGTCAGGGAATCTTCGGTGAGCCCCAGCTCGGCCAGCGCGTCCCGCGGATCTCCGACTTGATCGGGGACGTAGGAGAAGCCGCATTTGATGGCCAGGTTCCAGCTCGCCAGAACGATGTAGCGATCGTTTTCGAAGTCGTAATCGCTGCTGCCCTCGCCGTGGTGGTGCCCGACGATACGACAAATCTCGGTCGACATTCGCCAGGAACGAACCAGCGCGAGCCCGGCTTCTTCATGCGCTGCGCTCATCTGCTGCGCCAGCGACTCGAGATCGCCACCGAGCTCGAACTCGGAGGCCAGGTGCACGAAGACCAGCTCGCCCAGGTTGTGAATCAGTCCGAACAGCTGCAGGCGTTCTCCGTCGGAGCGGCGCAACATTTTGGCAATTTCTCCGCAGAACCGCGAGGTCGCGACGTTGTTGACCCACTGCTTGCGCGCGAGCTCGGCGAGCGGGCCGCGAACGCGGAGGCGCGCTTGCAAGGCGGCCCCCGTCACCACGTTCAGCGCGCTGCGAGAGCCGAGCCGCGTAAACGCTTCGCGCAGGGTCTTGGTCACGTTGCCGCGTGAGTAGTACGCCGAGTTCGCCGTTCGGAGCAGGGTGGCAGAGAGATTGGCGTCACTTTCGACCAAAGCCTGCAGCTCCTCGACGTCGACTTCGGGCGAAGCCAGAAGCCTGGCGATGCGACCGACCTGGGTGTCGAGCACGGGCAGCGCCACGCTGCCCTTTCGGATGTGGTCGATGAGTGTGGCAAGGGTGGGTCGTGCCGCCTGGGTTCCGACTTCGGTGCCTGCGGGCGCCGTTGGGAGCTGGGCGCTCGAAGCTTCGGCCGAGACCGCGTCGACGAGCGCGTTCGGTCGGGAAGGCGCTGCGAATTTGGTGGCGCGTTCGAGCGCGGCCGCAAGCTCGTCGATTCGGAACGGCTTGCGCAAGAAATCTGCTGCGCCGTGGCGAAGCGCCAGGACCACGTCGTCGATTTGAGCGCCACCGCTGACGACGATGGCCGGCGTGGTCGAATTGATGCCGCGCAATTGTCGCAAGAACACGTGGCCGGAGCGGCCAGGCAGGTGCAGATCCAGCAGTACCGCGTGCAACGGCTGTTTCGCGAACGCGCGCGTTCCATCCTCCGCCGAGCTCACCAGAATGCAGTCATAGCCGAGCGCTTCCAGCCAGCGACGCAGCGCCTCGCGGAAGCCTTCGTCGTCCTCGACCACCAATACCGGATGAGGCGTGGTCATGGCACTACTCGGCGCGGAAGACCGGCACCGGGAACGCGGGTCCCGGTTTGGCAAACAAATACCCCTGCATGAGGTCGCAACCGAGCTGGCACAGGAGCTCGCGTTCACCCGCGGTTTCGACGCCTTCGGCGACCACGATGATGCCCGCGCGGCGCGCGGTTTGTAATAGCGACACCACGATGTCTCGCTTCAGCGCGGAGCGATGGATGTCGCGCACCAGCGAGGTGTCGATCTTGACGATGTCCGGCAGGACGGTGGCCAAGCTCGAAAGGCCGCTGTACCCCTCGCCCAGGTCGTCGAGGGCCAGCCGATAGCCGCGCTCGCGCAAACGCGAGAGTCGTTTTTCGAGGCCGCTGTCGCCTCCCACCAGCGCGGCTCGCTCGCTGACTTCGAACACCACGCGGCGCGCGAAGGGTAGCAGCGGGTCGCTCTCTTCGATCAGCAGCCCATCGCCGAGCTCGGCCGGATCGATGTTCACGAAGATGATTTCTTCGTGTTGCGGGTGGTCGCGCAGGGTGGTCGCCACGGCCGTGCGAACGGCTCGACCCAAATCGTGCTGGCGGCCGAGGACCTGCGAGGCTGCGAGCAGGCGCGCGGGTGAGATGAAATCGGGCTCGGTGCAGCGAAGCAGGGCTTCGAATCCAAATATCGAGCAGTCGCCGCTGCGCACCACGGGCTGAAACGCCACTTCGATTCGTGAAAGCGCGCGGCCGAACGTGGCGGCGGTGGCCGCAAGGTCGGCTTGGAAATCGTCCCCACCGTGATGGGCGGCCAGGAGCTGCCTGCGAATTCTGGCGGCGCGTTCCGAGTCGATCACCCGGCGGGCTGCGGTGCGCAACGCTTCCGCCGAGAACGGCTTCATCAAGTATTCGGTCGCTTGCCGACGCGCGGCTCGGATCGAGGCGGGCTGAACGGGCGACGTGGTCAGTACAACCGTGGGGAGCTGCGCGTTGCGAAGCTCGTCGGACGAGCCGGGGTCATCGCTCTCTGCCATCGCAGCGTCGACCACGAGGACGCTGAACTCGCGCGAGTTCAAGAGGCGTACGGCTTCGGCGCGTGTCGTCGCGCTCGCCACCTCGAACCCGGCAACCTTCAGCATGCGCTTGCTGGCCTGGACCAGCACTTCGTCGTCGTTGACGATCAGAACCCGCTCGCGGTGCATGTCGTCGCCCTTTGCGGGCAGGCTGAGCGCACCCGCCGAGGGACGCTTGCTCTCTACGGTTGGCGTCGTCGCGCGGCATGCAGCGTTCAGCAGCGAAAGCAGCTGGGCGGGTGGGGTGAGCTTCGAAAGCACCGGGAAGGAGCCACCCGCCAGCAGCTGACGGGTCGACGCGGCGCCGGCGCTGCCGGTCAGCACGAACACCCGATCACGTAGCGCGGGCCGTGCGGTTTGAATCCAGTTCAGCAGCTCGCTGCCGGAGCCGTCCGGCAGCGACAGATCACAGAGCACGATCTCCGGATCGCCCTGCGTTTCCAACACGTCTCGCGCTTCGCGCAGGCTTCCCGCGAGCTTGGTCGTGAAGCCCGCGCTCGACAAGATTCGGCTGAGCGCTTGTTGCGCGGCTTCGTCGTCCTCGACGACCAGCACGACCGGAGACGTCGCGGAGGGGGACGAGCTCGATTGCCGCTGGCTACCTTTGCGCTCGGCCAGCGCGCGCGCCACCGAGCGGGCGATTTCGCGCGGAGGGATTGGTTTCCATAAGATCGGAAATTCGCCGTCGTTGCGCGCGCCGTCCAGATAACCGGAGGTCAGGAAGATCACCGCGTTCGGGGCCGCGCGTGCCGCGTGTAGAGCGACCTCGTCGCCGCCGACACCGGGTAGAATGACGTCGGTGACGACAGCGTCGAGCCTGCCGCCGAGCTCGTCGATCACGCGCTTCGCGCTTTCGCCGTCTGCGGCCGAGTGAACGTGATAACCAGCGCTCTCGAACACACGCACCAGCGCGCGTAGCAACGTGGCCTCGTCCTCGACGAGCAGTACGTTTTCCCCAGAGCCCTGCGGTTCGGTCTGCGCCGAACGCGGGGCCTTGGCGAGCACATGAGTGGAGAGCGGAAATTCCACCTTGAAGGTCGACCCTTGCCCGGGCTCGCTGCTCACTCGAATGCTGCCGCCGCAGGCCTCCACGATGCCGAAGCAGCTCGCCAGGCCGAGCCCCTTGCCCTTACCCTTGGTGGTGAAAAACGGCTCGAAGATGCGCCTTTGGGTTTGCTCATCCATCCCGATACCGGAGTCGGTGACGACGAGTCGAACCGAGCGCGTTTTGCGATCCTGGCGGTCGGAGTCGCTATCGATCGAGAGCTGGAGCTTGCCGCCGTTCGGCATCGCTTCGCGCGCGTTGACTACGAGGTTTAGTACCACCTGGTCGAACTGGGCCGGGTCGAGCTCGACCACGGCTGGCGCAACGCCGAGCGCGACCGTCACGTAGACCGCGGGGCCAGCGGCCGCGCTGATCAGATTGCCGAGCTCGCCAAGCCGTTGATTCAGATCGGTTGGCTCGAGCTCCGACGGTTGCTGACTGGTGACCGTGAGCAACTGACGGGTCAAACGTGCCGCACGATTGGCGGCCTTGATGACTTCGTTGATGTCGCTGTAGCGCTTGTCTCCGGCGCTGAGGCCCTCGCTCGCGAAGCCCGCGAATGACAGGATGACTGCCAGAATGTTGTTGAAGTCGTGCGCGATGCCGCCGGCCAGCATGGCCACGGCCTCCATCTTCTGCGACTGAGCGAGCTTTCCTTCCGCCGCCAGTTCGGCTTGCTGCGCGCGCTGCTCGGCATGTTGCGAAAGCCGGAGCAGTGCGCGCGTCTCGTAGCCGAGCTCGAGCGGATCGATTGGTTTGACCAGCACGTCGAGCGCCCCGGCCTCGAACGCCAGCGTGCGGGCGTGGGCCTCTCCGGGCGCAACCAGCACGATTATCGCCATGCCCACCGCGCCCTCTTTCGCTCGCAGTTGAGCGAGTAACTCGACCGCTCGAATGTCGATGGCGGAATCCAGCAGCATTAGCGCGAAAGGCTCTCGCTCCAGAATCGACAGCGCCTCGGCCGAATTTCCTGCGAATGCGATCGCGATCGTCGAGTCCACTCGCGCCACGGTGCTGGCGAGAAGCTCCCGTTGACCCTCGCCTGCCACGATCAGAACGCGCGATTCGGAGTGGTTCATGGCTCCCTCGCAGCGGGATGACGTCTTGGTGAAGTCGCCTGCCCCGGCGGTTGGCGAAAGACGACAGT
>DASZQI010000013.1:0-83769 GCA_035549735.1 Polyangiaceae bacterium
GCTCGTGTCGGCTGAGCAGCTAAAGTCCCTCGCCCTGATCATCGCCATCACCTTGGTCTCCGGCATCGCGGACGCGCAAGGCTTCGTTCACGCGTCCAAGATCTGGCAAGACGGCAAGTTGGTTTGGGACCAACTGGGCAAGTCCGCGCTCGGGTTCAGCGCCGGCATCGGATCTTACTGGCTCTCGCTCCGTTACCTGCGCGAGCTCGGCGTGGTGGCCCCCGAGATTCAGACTCTGACCTGGTTTGCGGTCACCCTCATTGGCGTGGCGCTGGTGAGCGGCAAGATTTTCAAATGGCCGCTACTCGATCAGGCTGTCGCACTCGCGGTGCTGGCGGGCGTGGGGTTTCTGTTGGTGCGGCGGGGCGAATAGCCAAGGCAGCCGCCGGGGTCACTACTGGCAGTACGCGTCGAGCATCGCGCGAGAGCCCCGGTCGCGAGTCAACCGAGCTCAATGTCGCGTAGTCAGCAGCAACTCGTGCGCGGCCGGGTCGCTGAACGGCAATTCCACGGGGTGTCGAGCTCGGCCGATCAGCGTGGCGAGCCTCGGGTGCAGGGCCCTCGCTGCGACCTGGGCGCTTACCAAGCGCAGTAAACGATCCCCCGGAGGCCCGTCGCCGGGCCGCGCACGGACCTTAGTCGAAACTCTTACCATGCGAAATGCCGCGGTCTCCGGGGCGCACCGCTTCCTAGATCCATTGTCCTCGATTAGAGTCCGCCCTCATGTCCGAATCTCCCCTCCGAGCAGGCGCCCTCATCGCGGGTCGCTATCTGCTCGAGCAGCAGCTCGGGGAGGGGGGCATGGGCACGGTGTGGGAGGCGACGCACACCGTCACGCGCCGCAGCGTCGCGATGAAGTTCTTGAAGGAGTCGCTGCGCAACAAGCCCGAGCTGCGGCAGCGCTTTCTGCGTGAGGCTTCGGCGGCGAGCGCGCTGCGCCACCCGCACGTGGTGGAGATCCTTGATGTGTTCGACTTCGAGGAGCGAATGCCCGTGCTGGTGATGGAACTATTGCGCGGCGAAACCCTCGGCAGCAAGCTGTTGAAAGACGAGCGGCTAAGCCTCGAAGAAACTGCAGCCCTGGTGTTGCCGGTCGTGTCTGCAGTCGGCGCGGCTCACGCGCTCGGCATCGTGCACCGCGATCTCAAGCCCGAGAACGTGTTCTTGGTGCACACTGGCAACGAGCCACTGGTCAAGGTGCTCGACTTCGGAATCGCGAAGTTGATGACCGAGCAGTACAAGGAGCGCGGGGCCTCTGCGCTGCATACCGATACTGGCTCGATGCTCGGCACGCCTTCGTACATGGCGCCGGAGCAGGCTACTGGTGAGGGCATCGTCGACCATCGCGTGGACGTCTGGTCCGTGGGCGTGATCTTGTACGAATGCTTGTCCGGCATGCGCCCGATCGAGGGCGACAATTTGGCGCAAGTGGTGACACGGCTGGTCAGTGCGGCCATCATTCCGCTCGAGAATCTGGCCCCGCAGTTGCCGCACGAGGTGACCACGCTGGTCATGCAAATGCTCACGCGCGATCCAGTACGCCGCGCGCCGGACTTGCTGGAGATTGGCAGGGTGCTGGGCCACCACACGCGCGTACAAGTGCCTTCGTTTGGGCCCCCGGCGGCCGGTACGGATCGCACCTCGCTACCGCCCTCCTTGCAACCGGCGCCGCCGCGAGTGTCGTCACCCCCCCGCCAATCGCTCGGGCCAGCCCCGGGGCGGGTTCAAGTGGTTGCAAGCCCGGGTGTCGATCCGCGCGGGTCCACGTTGCTTTCGTCGCCTCCGTCCCCGAGTTCGGTCACCGTTCACGTCGACGAGTCGGATAAATCAGCCAGTGCACCGGGTAGGCGCCGGGCAATCGTGGCAGCGGTCGCGCTCGCATTGGTTGGGGCTTTCGTGGTGGCGTTCCGCCTGCAGGGCAAGCCCGTTGGCGAGGGAATGACGCCTGGGATGCCGACGCTTGCATCTTCTCCGCCCAGTCTCCCGTCCGCGGCCGCTCCAGCGATTCCGCCCACCCCGGCGGAAGCGAGGCCACCCGTGAACGAGCCTGCCGCGTCAGCGCGACGCAAACCGGGCCTGGCGTCTAAGGTTCCCTCGCCGCACGGTCCCAACGCGACCAAGACGATCGCCGAACGCCCTACAGCCGTTGGCGCACCGGCCACCAGCGCCGCCGCGACTGACGAAGATAGCCTATTTAGAGGTCGTAAATGAATTGGATGCACAGGCTCGATTCGCACGTTCCGCAGTCGGTCGAGGAAGGACGGAGCTCATGCTGAGAGTCGCAGCGTTCTCAACGGGCCTGTTGGCGCTGTCACTGCTGGCGAGCGGCGCAAGGGCCGAAGAGCGTGATCCCGCCGCCGCCCAAGCTCTGTTCGACGCGGCTCGCGATTTGATGGCCAAGGGCCGCTATGTCGACGCTTGTCCCAAGCTGCAAGAGAGTCAACGGCTCGACCCTGGCATCGGCACTCAGTTTCATCTGGCCAATTGCTACGAACAGAGCGGTCGGCTCGCCAGCGCCTGGGCCGCATTCCTGGATGTCGCTTCGGTCGCCGGTGCAGCTGGTCAGCGCGATCGCGAGCAGGCCGCCTCGGCCCGGGCTGCGCGCCTGGAAGCACGTCTGCCGAGGCTCACGGTGCTGGTTCCGGAGGCCAGCCGCAAAGCCGACTTGGAGATCCGCCGCGACGGACTGCTGGTTGGTTCTGCGCAGTGGGGCAACGCAGTGCCCATAGATCCAGGAAAGCACGAGCTCACCGTGAGCGCCGCCGGCAAGCGACCAATTTCGCGGAGCATCGACGCGCGCGAGGGGGAGGCGCTCACCTTCGAGGTGCCGCCACTCGCCGACGACGTCACGGCGACCGCTGCAACGACCCAGCCGAGCCCGACCGCGGGCCCCGTGCACAGCGAAAATGCGGCGATCGCCCATGATGAATCCCCTGAAAAGCGCTCAATTGCCGTGCCGCTCGTGCTGGCTGGGCTCGGCCTGGTGGGAGTCGGCGTGGGGTCCACGTTCGCCTTGCTCGCGCGCTCGCAAAACGAAGAGTCGAAGGACGATTGCACGCCCGGCGCGCCAAACCAGTGCGGCGCGCACGGCGTGGAGCTGCGCAACAGCGCCATTCGCAAAGGCAACGTGGCCACCGTCGCCTTCATCGCTGGCGGCGCCAGCTTGGTGGGGGCGGGTTTGGTTTGGCTCTTGGGCGGCAGCTCGTCGGAGACGCGTGAGAGCAAGCTGAGCGCGGAGGCGCAGGTCGGGCCGGGCGCTGCTGCGATGTATTTGAACGGGCGCTTTTGAGCGAGGCCAGTGAGCGATGCGCGACAGCAGCAGCTACGGTTTGGCGCTCGCCCTAGCGCTCTCGGCGTGCACTCCCACGACCGAGCTCGGCCCGGCCATCGGCGAGCGCCGAAGTAGCCACGGCAGCGCGGTGGCGCTCAGTCGCGACGAGCGCGTGGCGGTGGTGGCGAACCGAAGCGCCGGGCTCGTCACCGTGTTCTCGCTCTCGCCAGGGGCTCCGCTCGATCGGCTCTCCGAGAAGGCGAACTGCGCCTCCCCAGGCGGAGCTCCGTCCTCCTGTACCGAACTCGACCTGGGCGCTGATTCAGAGCCATGGGCGGTAGTGTTTGGCAAGGACGACGACACTGCCTTCGTGGTTCTGCGACACGCTCAAACCGTGCGGCGCATCGTGAATTTGCACACCGAGCCGGCGCTCGACCCGAGTTCGGCAGCGGTCGGCTCGGAGCCGACCGCGATCGCCATCGCGCCCAGCGGTCGTCGGCTGTTCGTGGCCAACTGGGGCGAAGGAACGATCAGCGTGGTCGCCACCGCGCCGTTCGCGACTCAGGGCGCGCTCGATTTGAACGAACCGCTGAGTGGACTGTCGGATCTCGGCGTCTCTGTCGCGAGACCCGGGCTCGCGCACCCTCGCGCGCTCGTCGTCACCGATGACGGCGATGACGAAGACGAGGACGAAACGCTCTACGCAACCGAGTTCTTCTCTCAGCCGCTGTGGCGGAAGGAAGATCCGAACGACCCCAGCCAGTTCGATCGGAACCGCCAGGGGCTCGTCTACTCACTCAAGCTCGGAACCCCCGGTGTCGGTCGCATCACGCTCGAGCCGGTTTTGGACACCGGCTTCAGCGATTCCGACGGCAAACCGACGGGCTGTTTTCCGAACCAGCTATACGCGGCTGCTGCGGACGAGCAGCGCGTCTACGTTACGGCGGTGTGCGCTTCGCCGGCGGGACCGATCGGCCCGGTGGCGGTGAGCGGTCAGCCCGACAACACCAGCAACTTCAAGACCCTATCTCACCCGGTCGTGTTCGTGATCGACCGCGCCACGAATCAGGAAGTGCCGGAAGAGCGGCTCATCCTGACTCAAAAACTCGAGCAGCTCTACGCCGAAGACGAAGCCAACGGCCTAATCAAGGCGCGGCGAATGCCGCTGATTCCGAACGACATCATCATCCCGGTCACGCCGGTGTCGAAGCCGGTCGAGGCATGCGTGACCGCCCTCGGCGCGGACGCACTTTTCTGCTTTCGGCGAGACGGCGCAGGGTGGACGCTCGGCTCACCCGGCGCTCGCTATATCGATCTGCAAGCCAAAGGGGGGCGCTTGCCGATCGGAGTCGCGGTTTCGAACCAGTCGCTGCCGGCGTTCGCGCTGGTCGCAAACGACGGCACGCAAAACCTATCCATCGTCGACCGAGCGAGCGGCGCGTTAAGTCTGCCTCGGCCCACCAACCGCGATTCCGACGCCAAGAGCGCGCCGCACAACGAAGGCCGCGGATTCTTCGCCACCGGGCTCGGCATTTGGTCGTTCCAGGGCCAAGCCTGGTCTTCCTGCGAGAGCTGTCACCCGGACGGGCTCTCGGATGGGGTCACCTGGTTTTTTCCGCGCGGTCCACGGCGCACTCTATCGACGGCGGGCACGTTCGCAAGGTCGTCGAATGGTGATCTCGTGCAGCGCATTTTGCTCTGGACCGCGAGCGTCGACGAGGTCCACGACGTCGAGGGCATCGTGCGCTCGGTCGCCGGCGGCGCTGGCGCGATCCTACGCGACTACGCGCTCAACGATGCGCCCAGTAACGACCTCCGCATCTCCTATGATGGCGCCATGACTCAAGAGTCGTGTGACGCAGCGGCCGCCCTGACGAGCCCGAAATGCACTCCCGAACTGCTCAATAACTTGAACGGCTCGCTCGCCGAACTCGTGAACGAGCCGAAAACCCCGATTAAAGATTGGAACGCAATCGAAGCCTACCTCGCCTCGGTGCGCTCGCCGAAACGCCCCGTGGGGCTCGACGAGGTGCGCGTCGAGCGCGGCCGCGCGCTGTTCGACGAAGGTCGCTGCGCCGGATGCCATGCCGGGCCCGCCTGGACTCTCTCGCGGCGGTTCTACTCGCCGGGGCCAGAGGCTAACGGCAGCCTCCCATATCGCGCGAGCGGGCTGACCCGCGAAGCTCTAACCTCCGCCCTAGGCACGCTCAGGACGACCACTTACACCGTCCAAGATCCAGTGCTCGTCAGCTTGAATCCTCCTGCGACCACCGGCGGCGGCACTGCTTCGCTCCGGCGCTGGGTGCCGCCGACCGATGCCAATCCGGTCCCCTCTCCAGACCCCCTCATCCAGTACGCATACGACAAGAAGACTGCGCTCGAAGATCAGATCAATTGCGTGCTGCGCTCGGTCGGAACCTTTCCGAAGAAGCCTGGGCCGGGTATTGCCAAGCAGGACGCACCCCAGCTGCGAGAGGTGCGGCAGGATATGACAACGCCTGCGCTCGGCGAGACGGGGTTCAACATACCCTCCCTGCTCGGACTCGGCGTCGGTGCACCCTATTTCCATGCGGGCAACGCGCGCAGCCTCGAGGAAGCCTTCGACTCGCTGTTCTTTGCGCACTACCAGGCGCTCTCGCCGGATTTCCTGAAGGCGACTTCATCCCGAGTGGACACGATCCAGGACTTGGTTGCGTTTCTGTTGTCGCTCGACGACGACACGGAAACCGTGACACCCGAAGCTGGCAGTGATTTGTGTCCGTCGGAGCTGCCGCCGCGGTAACCGCGCAGCTAGCGGGTGCAGAAGCCGCTGCTGTTGCAATCGTCGAAGCAGCAGTCCTTGTTCACGTTGCAACCGCCGCCACGGGGTGAGCCAGAGAGGTTGATTCCCGCGGTGCAGGGCTCCGCGACGTTGACAGGCCCGCACGGATCCGGGCCGAGGGCGCGCGCGTGGTTGCAGTGCGTCTCCAATTTGACGCCCGAAGCGACTTGGCAGTGTGTGAGCCGGCACGAAGCCTTGGCTTCGCCCAATTTACTACAAGCTCCGATGCAATCACCCTCGAGCGGGTAAGCCGAACACTGCGTGCTCATGCACGCGCAGTAAAGCTCGCAGGTGGAAATCAACGCGCTGCCCGCGCACACGGAGTTATCGACAGACGAACAGTTTCCGACGATGCAGTCGAATAGCTCCCCTTGCGCCAGTTTCTCGATGCATCCGGAGTCGCTCGGATCCGCGGCGAGGCAATTGGTGACTCGCGACAGCTGTGCACGGCAATCAGTCTGTGCCAAGCAAGCGTCCATCGGTTCCTTGCATTTGGCTGTGAGACACAGTCCGCACGGCGTATTCACGACCGGGGTAACCACTGCTCCCCCGGTGCCGAGGTTCGAGCTGCCGCCCTGACCCGCGCCGCCCTGACCCGCGCCGCCAGTGCCACGGAGCTCCGCCGGTTCAATGCCCATGATCGCATTGCACGCCGGCAGGCACAGCACTGCCGCGAGCGTAAACCGCAGGATCGCGCCAGCCTCAGGGCTGACCATACCGAGTCCGAGCCTCCGGGCGGGGGCGCGCCGCGACGACCCTTGGAAGTGAGACCAAACCATCGGAATCCCTATACCTTCGCTTCCATCGGACGCGAAGAGCAGCCCTCAAAATCTGCGAAAAATACTCATGACTGGCCACGATAGCCGCTAGTCCGGGGCACCGTCTCATCCGAGCGGGCGCCGTAAACTCGATACCGGCTAAGGCCCAGTGTTCGAGAACTCGGACAGTTGTGCAGAACGCCGAACGGGCCGCCGCCCGAGCTCGGACTGCTCCGCACCCGGACGTGCCGAGTCTCGCGCAAAATGCCGAAAAAACCTCGGCGAAAGGTGCGTGGCACGCCGTGTGCTCTAGCCGGACTCGAGGAGGGCGCGAATCCACTCGCGACCCCAGCCATCAATCACCCGGCGGAGTTGACAATGATTTTTCGAATTGGCTCGTTTCTCAGTTTGATCGCGGTCTCAGCAGGTCTCAATGCGTGCGCCGCAACGACCTCGCAGCCTCCACTTGCTGCCCGCGCGCTCGAGACCTGCCCGGGCGGTTCGATTCACAGCGCACAGGATGCTGCGCGCTACGAAATGTGCGACACGATCAGTGGGGCCCTGCGCATCGAGCGAGCGTCGTTAACGACGCTCGACGCGCTCGCGAACGTCTCGACCATCACGGGTGCGCTGGTCATTCGCGACAACCCGGTGCTCGAAAATCTGGACGGGCTGTCTCGGCTACGTGCGGCCGGTAGCCTGGAAATCCGCAACAACCCGGCCCTCGGCAACATCGCAGGGCTGGAATCACTGCAGGCTTCGCGGCGCGTTTCGATCGTCGAGAACCCGAACCTGCGCCGCTTGACCGGGCTAGAGGGCCTCGAATTCTTGAACTCGCTCGTGCTGAGCAAGAACGGGCTTTACAGCACCAGCGGCCTGGACGGCCTGCGCGAGGTCGGCGATCTGGTCATTACCCAGAACCGCACCCTGATCAGCCTCGGTGGGCTCGGCAACCTGACGCGGGCGCGCTCGGTTCGCATTCAAGGAAACCCGCGGATTTGCGCGCAATCAGGGCTGCTTCCGCGCCTCACACGGGTGGACGGTCCGCTGCAGCTCAAGGCGAACAGCGGGTTGTTCGAAAACGACGTGTCGCGACTGACCGCGCGTGCCAAACAGGGCAACGTCGAATAACGGCCTACGCGCTCAGAGTAGCTCGTGTTCCTTCAGCTTTGCATAAAGGGTCGAACGGCTCACGCCCAAGAGCCGCGCGGCCAAACTGCGGTTGTGCTTGCAAAATGTCAGCGCACGCTCGAGCGCTCGCCGTTCCGCTGCCCGCAGCTCGAGATCGAGGGTGAGAATCTGAACCGGAGCTTCCTCGCTAGCCTTTGCGTCCGACTCGGGACGCGACGCCTGAACGAGGGCCGCGGGCAAGCTCGCGTGGGTGCCCGGCTGGGTCGTGAAGCGCACGTGCCGCGAGAGCTCGGCCAGCACCTCCTGTTCACCGATCACGCGCCCCGGCGTGAGCACCACCAGGCGTTCGATGAAGTTCTGCAACTGGCGCACGTTGCCGGGCCATTTCTGGGAGCGCAGCGCGCGCACCGCGTCCTTGTCGAGCCGCATGTCGGGTTTGCCGTTGAGCGCTCCGCAAGTCGCGCAAAAGTGGTGCGCGAGAGCCTCGACGTCTTCGCGGCGCGCCCTGAGCGGCGGCAACCATAGCGGAATCACGTTCAGGCGATAAAACAGGTCCTGACGAAATTCCCCGCGCTCGATCATCCCATCGAGGTCGCGGTGGGTCGCTGCTACCACCCGTACGTCGACCTTGATGGTTTTCGTGCCGCCCAACCGCTCGAGTTGGCGATCTTGCAAAAGCCTCAGCAGCTTCGCCTGGAGCGGCAAGCTGAGCTCGCCGATCTCGTCGAGGAAGAGCGTGCCGCGGTCGGCGAGCTCGGCGCGACCGGGCTTGCGGGCGACCGCACCGGTAAACGCGCCCTTCTCGTAGCCGAACAGCTCGCTCTCGAGCAAATGCTCGGGCAGCGACGCGCAATCAATCTTGACGAACGGCTCCTTGGCGCGCGGCGACGCGTCGTGAATGGCGCGCGCGATCAGCTCCTTGCCAGTGCCGCTCTCACCCCGGACGAGCACCGTGGCGTTGCCGGGCGCAGCGCGCTCCAGGGTGGCGTACACTTGGCGCATGGCCGGAGAGTTCCCCAAAAGGCCTGCTCGTTCGCTGGAAGGCGGTGGGGGCGGCAGATCGGCGCGACGCTCGACCGCGGTCAGCGCCTTGGTCAGGACGTAGCGAATCTCCTCGGGATCGAGCGGTTTCTGGATGAAGTCAGCGGCGCCGTGCTTGAGCGCCGAAACCGCGTGCGGCACGGAAGCGTCAGCGGCGATCAGCACCACCGGCAACCCGGGCCAGCGCTCACTCACCCGCACCAGGAGGTCGATGCCGCTCATGTCGGGGAGCACCAGCTCACACAGGATCACCTGGGCCGCGGCGCGATCGAGCTGAGCGAGCGCTTCGGCCCCGGCGCCGCACACCGCGACGCTCATCCCTTGCTGGGCTAGGAGCAAAGCGAGCTCTTTCGCACCAGACGGATCCGGATCCACCACCAACACCGCGCACTGGCCAGCGATTGCGCTCATCGAGTTCCCGCTAGAAAAACCAATCCAGGCAGCGTACCTCCGACGAGACACTGAGAAAAGTGCCCATAGCGAAGGCTCGACCGCTTCCTATACACGGAAAGGATGGAGACTCACGGCGGTAAGGGAAGGCGTTCCGGTTCCACACACGCGGCGGCAGCATGGCTCCTCGCGCTAACGGCGGCGGCATTTCCGCTCGGTTGCGGCGACGACGACGACGCTGGCGGCGCAAGCGGCGGGGCGGGCGGCGCCGCGACCGGAGGAAAACCAAGCGGCGGAAGCCCAAGTGGAGGTTCGACCACGGGCGGCAGCGGAGGCCGCGCGAGCGGCGGTAGCGGCGGTGCGCAGACAGGAGGCGCCAGCACCGGCGGAACCACCGGAGGAAGCACCGGAGGAAGCACCGGAGGGGTAACGGGAACTCCCGAGGGTGGTATGGGCGGCGCAGGTGAAGGCGGCGGGTCGCAAGGTGGGGTCGGCGGAGAGCCGATGGGCGGCGCCGGCGCGGAGGGCGGTGCGGGCGGCGAGGTCGCTCGCTGCGGCAACGGATTCGCGTCGTCCGAGTGGGACGCGATTCAGGGGCTCAGTCCGCTCCCAGCGGTTCCGCCGGATACGACCAATGCCTATGCGGACAACGCGGCTGCGGCCGCGCTCGGCCAGAAATTCTTCTTCGAGAAGAGTTTCTCCGGACCGCTCGCGGACTTGGGCACTGGCGTGGTGAACGACCTCGGCGCGACCTCCGAGACGGGCAAGGTCGCCTGCGCGTCGTGCCACTTGTCACCCATGATGTCCGACGATCGCTCCCCGATGGCAGACGGTTCGCGCCCGGCAAACGTCTCCTTGGGCGCGAATTTTCACTCCCGCAACGCGCCGGCCATGGTCAATAGCTCATTCTATGCTTGGACTAACTGGGGCGGGCGCTTCGCCGCACAATGGGAGTTGCCGATGCCGGTCACCGAATCTCCGGTGATCATGAACTCCACGCGCCTGCGCGTTGCGCACGTCATCTTCGACAAATACAAGGCCGACTACGAAGCCATCTTTGGCGCGCTGGAGCCCGCACTCGGGAGCGACGCCGCACGCTTTCCAGCCGCAGGTAAGCCGAAAGCCAGCGGCGCGGCGGATGGACCGTGGGAGGGCATGAGCCCCGCTGATCAGACCATCGTGAATCGCATCTTCGTCAACTACGGCAAGGCGCTGGCGGCGTACACTCGCAAGCTCGTGAGCCGCAATTCGCGGTTCGACCGCTTCGCGGCCTGCTCCTCAACCTTGAGTGAGTCGGAGAGGAACGGCCTGAAGCTGTTCGTCGGACAAGCCGGCTGCGTCACCTGCCATAGCGGTCCGCATTTGTCGGATGGCGGGTTTCACAACATCGGCGTGGCCCAAACGGGAGCCCACGTGCCAGCAATGGACAATGGACGTTTCAACGACGCGCCGCTCGGCGCGCCCTTCAACGTGAGCAGCACGTGGAGTGACGACGCCACCGCGGGCGCTGCGCGCCGCGCCGCGATTCCAGATCCGCTTCCCGAGACCTCCCGTGCTGCGTTCCGTACTCCCAGCTTGCGCGGAGTCGCGCAAACGGCGCCCTACATGCACTCGGGTCAACTGGCGACGCTCGCCGAGGTAGTCGACTTCTACGATCGGGGCGGCGACACACCGGCATCGGGAACCAAGGAAATAGAGCCACTCAACCTGACCGCAGCTCAAAAAGCCGATTTGGTCGCATTCCTTGCAACGCTGACCGGCGAGGCGCTTCCGCCGGCGCTGCTCGTCGACACGTCGCAGTAGAGCGCCAATCGGTGCGTGGCTCGCGCTCGCGGGCCACGCGCACGGTGCTGGCACGCAACGTGCTCTTTATCAGGTCGATGCAGAACCCAAGCTCGACTCAGTCCAACGAACGAACGCGCTCGCCGGCAGAATCGGGGGCGCTTCAGGCCTGGCAAGAGGTAGTGAACGGCCGCCTGCGCGTCGTCGATTGGTACGACCGCGCAGGTCGGCGCTACATCCTCACCAAGCCGAACCCGAAGAACAGCGCCACCCCCCTGGCGCCCCGCGAACGGCGCGTGCTCGCGCTGCGCGCCCGCGGTTCGGCCCTGAAAGTGATCGCGTACGAGCTCGGCGTTTCGATGTCGACCGCGGCGCGCGACCTTTCGCGCGCGATGGAACAGCTCGGTCTCGAATCCAGTTCGGATCTAGCGGCGGTGTTGGGCCATGGAAACCGCTGAAAACGCGCTGGAAACCGACGCAGCGCTCGCCGCGCCCGAAGGGCTCGCAGTGCAGGAGCTCGCGGACGACCCTTCCGGGCGCCTATTGCTGCTCAGCTTTCCTCTGCGCGCTGGGGACTGCCAGTCTGCGGCGCTCACTCCAGCGGAGCGCGCGATAAGCTCGGACCTGCTGCTTGGCCTGCGCAATCGCGAGATCGCTCGCCGGCGAAACGTGTCGGTACGCACGGTCGCCAACCAAGTAGCGGGACTGTTTCGCAAGTTCGGCGTGCACTCACGACTCGAACTCGCGCTGGTTCTG
Source organism: Polyangiaceae bacterium (assembly GCA_035549735.1). GTDB lineage: Bacteria > Myxococcota_A > Polyangia > Polyangiales > Polyangiaceae > PMG-095. Next base: position 11,951 of record DASZQI010000013.1, read on the forward strand.
GCGTTCGAAACCGCGGGTCACGAGGTCGAGCCCGCCTGTCCGAATGCTCGGACAGGCTGAGCGAGAGTTCAGACGCTTGTGCGACTTTCCGGACAGTGGCTGCAGCCGGAAGTGTCGGGGGGGCCGCGCGCGCTCGGCCTCGTTGGCGTCGGGACGGTGCGCGGGACAGTTTGGAGCCGACTGTGAGATTTGAACTCACGACCTGTGCTTTACGAAAGCACTGCTCTACCACTGAGCTAAGTCGGCCTGGCCTCGAAAGGCCGGCGACAATACCAGCAATTTTCGGAGTTTCAAGGGTGACCTGCCTGGGGTGAGCACTTCGTAGGCCCGTTGGCCAGCGCGGCTTTCTTAGCCGCTGATAGTAGCTGAAAAGCGCCCCGTTCGCCGCTGCCGCCTTCATGACCGGGATGTGCGGTAGCGAAGCGAGGCTACTTCGTGACCACCCAGCTGCGTCAAGGCGATGGTGTTCCTAGGCGCGGCGGTCCTGTTCATCTCGCCCTGTCTCTCGGATGACGGATCGGGTGCCGGAGAACAGATCCTAGCTTTCGTCGCTTCAGCATGCGCAGCGCTAGCGGTGTCTAGCGACGCGCGGGGGAGGGGAAGCAAATAGTCGGGCTTCTCGTGTGCCCGCGGCGCATGATTGACCCTCTACGGAGTTCGAAGGCGCACAGTTCTACCGGGCGGAGCGTCAGGTCTTCACGCGCGAGAGTGTCCGGCGACGATCTCCGGCGCAGTTGGTTGGAGAAAAACATGGAAGAGAAGCCGAGCAAGGTTCCACAAGTCACGTGGGGATTCTGGCTGATCAAGATTCTGGCCACGACGCTGGGCGAAACGGGCGGCGACGCGGTCACCATGACCCTGAACCTCGGCTACCTTGTCGGAACTGCGATCTTCGGCGCGATCGTCGTTTTCGCCGTAGCATTCCAGCTGTTTGCCAAGCGGTTCAATACGGCTCTTTACTGGACCGTGATCGTCGCCACGACGACCGTCGGCACGACGCTGGCCGACTTCGTCGATCGATCGCTGGGCGTAGGTTACCTCGGAGGCTCACTGATCTTGTTCGGCCTCGTGTTGGCGTCACTCCTCGCCTGGTTTATGAGCTGCGGCTCCGTTGCGGTGGGGCGAGTGTCGACGGCCAAAGCCGAGCTCTTCTACTGGATCACCATCCTCTTTTCGCAGACGCTCGGCACGGCTCTCGGTGATTGGATCGCGGACGACACGGGCCTGGGTTACGCGGGCGGCGCTCTGGTGTTTGCAACGGGCCTTGCCGTGGTCTTTGCGCTCTACAAGCTGGCGCACGTATCACGCACCCTGTTGTTTTGGGCTGCGTTCATTTTCACCCGTCCGCTCGGCGCTACCGTTGGTGATTTCTTGGACAAGCCCCGCGCACAAGGCGGGCTCGAGTTTGGGCGCTTCACTGCGTCCGCCGTCTTGGTCGTTGCCATGGTGCTCTGCATCCTGTTGATTCCGCAACGCGCCGCGCGGCAGGCAGCCAGCGCCGATTAGCGTTGTCGTCGGCGCGTGAATGTCACCGCGAGCAATACTAGAGCGACACACTCCCGCCGACACGTGAGGCGGAGCGCCTCACGTGTCGCATCTCACGCGCTCTTCAATCAAAAGAGCAAACGATGTAGTGTGCGCGAGGACGCGGGTATTCACATGTTGCTCCGGTCATCCAGCTATCTTCTTTCGTTCGCGCTCGTAGCCGCTCACGCCGTTGCTCGACCGACGACACCCGCGGCCAACGAAGCTTCGCCAGCGGTAACCGAGCCGTCATCCCGAGTTGACCAGGAACCGCCACCAGCAGCCCCTGCAAGCAAGGCAATCGACATCGAGCCTCCCAAGTCGAAAGAGCGGGCAGGCTCGATCGAGCCTAAAGCGGCCGAGCCCGGGTTTTCGACGCCTGCAACCTTCGATGTCGATCCGATTGCGGACGGTGCCTTGATCATCGTCGCTTTCGGCACCGCGTTGGTGCTCGACGAAATCACTTCGACCGGAGAGATTCGCCCCCAGCAGATTGCTTCGAACTTCGACCGCAATCAGCTGCTCGGAATCGACCGGGGCGCGATCACCGCGACGCCTGATTCCAAAGCTGGTCCGCGCTCGAACATCGGTTTGGGGGTCGCCGTCGCCTTCGCGGTCATCGATCCGGTACTGAGCGCGGTGCGGGAGAAGAGCCTGCAAACCGGCCTGGTCGACGCGATGCTCTACGCCGAAACGACGTCCCTCACCCTGGCGCTTACCGACATGGTGAAACTGGCGGTTCGTCGACCGCGTCCGCGCGCTTATATCGATGCCGAGCTTCACAAAGACGACCCCAGCTACTCCAACGTCAGCACCGACAGCGCTCTTTCCTTTTTTTCCGGGCATGCGTCGACGACCGCGAGCATCGGGGCGACCGCAACTTATTTGGCGTTCGTACGCGCGCCGCATTCGTGGCGCCCTTGGGCAACGCTCGCGCTCGCGAGCGCGTTGACTACATTCGTTTCAGTGGAGCGCGTCCGCGCCGGTAAGCACTTTCCAACGGACGTCCTGGCGGGAGCGATCGCGGGGGCGGGTATCGGTGTCATCGTCCCGCACCTTCATCGCTCGGACGCCGTCGAGCAACGGCGCGTCTGGATCGGCTACGCACCGGCCGATCGGCGCTGGAGCGATGGCGGGCTGCTCACGCTGGGAGGCGTTTTTTGAGTGCACTGAGCGCTCTGCTTGGACTTCCGCCACGCGAGCGTCTCGGGCGCCTCGGTCTGTTGGCCGCGAACCGCTCAGTCCTCGTGTTCGCCCTCGAACTCCCCTTGCTGCCCGCAGTTGCCAATGTTCTCAGGCGCGTTGTGCTCGGCGACCGCCATCGGCGCGGACGGATCTGCGCTCGCGACGCCGACGTCGCCGTCGACCGCCTTGCTCTCGGGTTCCGACGCCTCTGAGGCTTTGCTCTCTTCGTGTTCGTCTCCTTCGCGCTCGCGCTCTTCTTCATCTCCGCACTGCTCGCGGGTCTCGTCGTCGATGCGAACCGCTTCGCGATCACCGGCCTGAGCTTCTGCTGAGAACGCGAAGCTCGCGGGCGCTGACGGTAAACACGATACCCTGCCGAGGTCGACCGTCGCGTTCGGCCCCGTGACCCTGAAGGTCCTGTCGAAAAGCGCTGTGGCCCTCGGGAAAATCAGGGGCGCGGAGCGCTCTGCGCTCACGATGTCGAGCGTGTAGCGGTGCCCGGGCGCCAGCGGCAGACGGAACGCGCCGTTTTCGCCGAGGCTGAATGAGCGCGACGCACCGGTCTCGGTGGTCGCGCGCACTGCGGTTGGTCGGGTCGGAAAGGTCGAAAGCTCGAGACGGCCCTGGACGACCGTATCGCGTTCCACTTTGCCGCAACTGGAAGTAGTGAGCGCGACCGATGCGGCCAAGATTGCAATGCTTCCTCGTCTCATGAGACCTCCTGGGCTTCTCGGTAGTGCCCGGGCGAAGGCGTTTTCTTCGGACGGGGCGCTATTCGCCAGTGGGCAAGAGCAAAAATCGCATTCCAACCAGGCCCTTCACGTTGTCGTAGTCCCAGTCGATCAAGTAGCTGCGCGACGCAGGGAATACCCCGGGCCGATAGTCGGGGTAATTGCTCCTCCTAGAATCGACGGCGAACGAGCCGAACACGAAGAGGTGCCGCGTGAGCTGATAGCGCGCCTCGAACTCCCCAGAAAATCGGCGATCGTAAAGGCGCGTACCGTCTTCGAGGGGCGGATGGCCGCCTCCCACCGCATAGCTGTCACTTCCGTAGCGGCGGAGTCGCATATCCGCGCGCACGCGCAGCTCGAAAGCGTGCGAAGCGCCCACCTTGATGGTGAGCGAAGGATGGGCTCCCTGGTAGGAGTAGTAGCCCTGGAAGGCGTCGCTCTGGAACTCGTGGCCATAAGCCACGCGCACGCTGAGCCGCTGCAGCTCGTTGGACACGCCGGGACTCGTGGAGTAGCTCTCCGCCAGTCGCCATTCGGCATGCACCTCGGGCTCGGCCATCCAATAGGTTGCGAGTGGGTTGGGCGGGGCGCCGCCCAGCGCCGCGTGGGTGAGCCCCGTCCCCCGGTCGCGCGCGAAGGAGTAGAAGTAGTGCCTGCGCTCGAGCGCCCCGCCTGCACCGATTCGTACGTCGTCGAACCACCGTTCCCAACGCGCGCGCAGCTCATGCTCGTCCCGGTCACTCGGGACGAGGTGCGTAGGCTCGAAAATCGGCTCGAAATTCGGGTCGTTCACGTAGTCGAGCAAGCGGTACCGATACACAAGGTTCGCGTGGTGGTGACGCAGCGGAATCACGACGAGCTGAACGCCCACGCGCCGCGTCCAAAATCCGAACCGATCACTTTGCGAAAGAGTGCCGTCTGCATGTGGCTGATATGGGTCCGGCCAGGAGGGGCGATGCACGACGTCGAGGCCACCCTCTGCGCCAACGCGCAGTCGAGCGTTCGCGCGCCACTGTAGGTCGAGGTCGCCGCCTGCCCGCGTCTCGGAGAGGTGCGCTGCAAAGGTCTGGCGGTGAGAGACTGACGCAGCAAAGTCCGCTCGAAACGGCCCGCGCTCCAGTCGTGGTATGAGCTTCAACGCGCCCTCGACGACCCGGCCATGCACGTCACGGGTCCCGACACCGTCGAAAAATCCGGCGGCGAGCTCGGCGGAAGCATAAAAGGCGTAGAGCGGCGGGCTCGGACGAGTAGAAGTGGCTTTGCTGCGTTTGACTCGAGCCTTCTTGGGCTTCTTCGGGTGTGAAGCAGTCTCTGCGATTCGGCCTTCGAGAGCGGTGGGCGGGCTGAGCAGGAGCGCAAAGACGACCAGCGGAGCGCTCATCCGCAGCCGTGCGCAGACAGGTAAGAGTTTGCAGGCGAGAGGTTCGTGCTTTGGGGAAACTGCGACGTGAGGGTGGTGAGCAGCGTGCGAGCTGCGGCGCAATTGCCTCGATCGGCTTCGATTCGGGCTTCGTAGTAGAGAGAGTTGTCGATGTACTGCGAGCTCGGAAAAGCGGAGACCAAGGCCGCAAAATCGGATTTCGCGGTGTCGAGCTGGCCGAGAGCGTAGTGCGAGCGCCCGGTGTAGTAGCGCGCGTCGTCCTCGTAGCTCGAACCGGCCAGGGAGAGCACGCGCTGGAACGGCTCGATCGCGTTCGTGAAGTCATTCTGGTCGAAGTGCGCGCGCCCGAGATAGTAACGAGCGTTGTCGAGGTAGCTGCTGGCCGGGTACGCAGTTTCGAAGCTCCTGAGGTCTACAATCGCGGCCGGTAGGTTGGCGGCCTCGTACTCCGCGCGCCCGACGTAGTAGGCGGCGTTGTCCGCGAACGTGCCGACGGGATCCGCGCTAACCGCCGTCTTGAAGTCGGCAATCGAGGTCGCATAATCGCCCAGCTGAAAGCGCGACCGACCCGTGAAGTACGCCGCAGAGCCTGCGTACGGCGAGGTCGGGTGGAGCATACGCATGCTCAGGAGCGTCGCAGTGGCACCCTGGTAGTCGGCGAGCTCGTAGGCGCAGCGCCCCGCCAGGTAGCCGGCATTGTCGTGCCGTGGTGAGCTTGGATACGCAGTCAGCAGCTGCTCGAATTTGGCGCGCGCTCCCGCGTAGTCCGATGCTTGAAAGAGGGCGAGCGCTTGCTGAAAGAGGTGTTCGTCCGGAGCGTTCGGGTCGACGGCCGTGCTAGCGAGCGGGCTCTCCTCGTGCGCACACGCTGGGGCGAAACCCAACGCGAATAGCAGCGACAAGAGCGCGCGATGCGAACGAAGGCGAACGATGCTTGAGGCGTGCATCAGCAGCCCTTCCCCGACAAGTAGCTGGTGGTGAGCGAAACGTAGGAACTCTGCGGGAATTGAGTGCCGAGCTTGGTCGCGGTCGTGCGAGCGCCGGCGCAGTTGCCTTGGTCGGCGTCGATGCGCGCTTGATAGTAGAGCGCGTTGTCGGCGTACTGCGAAGTGGGAAAGGCAGAGAGCAGCGCAGCAAAGTCCGACTTGGCGGTGGCGAGCGCAGTCAATGCGTAGTTCGAGCGCCCTGTATAGTAACGCGCGTCGTCCTCGTACGACGAACCTGCGGTCATCAATACGCGTTGGAACGGCCCGAGCGCGCTTTGGTAGTTGCTTTGGTCGAAGTACGAGCGCCCGAGATAGTAGCGACCATTGTCGATGTAGGTGCTGTTCGGGTAGGCCGTTTCGAACGCGGCGAACTGGCTGACAGCTCCAGCAAAGTTCTTGAGCTCGTACTCGCAGCGGGCCGCAAAGTACGCTGCGTTGTCGACGAAAGTGCCCATGGGCGCGTCGGCGACCGACGCCTTGAAGTCAGTCGCCGCCGCGGCATAGTCGCCGAGTTGAAAGCGCGCGCGGCCGCTGAAGTAGGCGGCTGACCCGACGTACGTGGAAGAAGGATGCAGCGTGCGCATCTTGCCGAGCGCGTCGATCGCGCCGGCGTAGTCTGCAAGCTCATAGCGGCAGCGACCCGTGAGGTAGCCCGCATTGTCGTGGCGCGGAGAATTCGGGTAGATCGTCAGCAGTTGGTCGAACTTGGCCTTGGCCCCGCTGTAGTCGGCGGCCTGAAAGAGCGCCAAACCCTGCTGGAACAAGAGCTCGTCCGGCGCGTTCGGATCGATACCGATCGTGCCACCGGTCGAGGCGCTACCACCGCTGCTGCCCCCGCTCGTTGTTCCGCCGCGCCCGGCGCTCCCCGTAGCGCCACCTGTGAGCGCGCCGCCCAGACTCGACCCACCCGTATTCCCGGTCACGCCCCCGGTGTTTCCCGAGGACGGGCCTCCACCCTTGCCCGCGCTGTTCGATGCACCCCCTGTTTGCGAAGCGCCGCCGGTCTGAGTCGTGCTCGGAACTCCGCCGCTCGCCGACGAACCGCCGGTATTGCGTGTCCCACCCGTGCTCGGAGCCGGATTGGTCTCATCAGTACTCTGGCAACCCGAACCCGCGAGGGCAGCGAGCAATAGTGGCAAGGTCGTTCGCAAGGCAAAGCGTGTGTGGCGTTGCTGAAAGTTCATACTGGCGATCTCCTGTATTCTTCGACAAACGATCAGGGGCGGGCGCTGCTCGAGCGACGGCATTGCTCCCGCAAGCGGTTGGCTGCGTCATCGGCCGGACCGACCGCGATCGCCACCTCGACCTGCCGCGTGCAACCGGCGTAGTCACCCGCGCGGCGGGCGAGCTCGGCAAGCGCGAGGCGCACGCCGCGATCGGAGGGATCGTGATCGAGCACGTCCTCGTACACTTGTTGCGCTTCGGCGTTGCGGCCGAGGCGAGCGGCCATTTCGGCCAATTTCTTCTGAGTTGGAACGTGCTCGGAGTCGATCGCGAGCGCTTGATCATACGCTTTGCGTGCCTCATCGGTCTTGCCGATAGCGTCGAGCGCGATGCCGAGATCGTGCCAGGCATTCACGTAGTTCGGGTGTTTCTCGAGCACCGCGCGATAGGCCGTGATGGCTTGATCGAATCGTTGCGCCCGCGCGAGCGCAACGCCCAGGTTGAGGCTTGCCTCGGGGTAGTCCTTGCGAAGCTGAGTCGCACGCTGAAGCGCCGCGATAGCGTCGTCCGCGCGGCCTGCGCCGGACAGCAGCTTTCCGAGATTGACCCACCCGGCGGCGTAGTTCGGATCGATTTCCAGCGCGGTACGGAGCGGGCGTTCCGCCTCTGCGTCGCGATTTGCCGCCGAGTACGCGAGCGAGAGGTTGTTGAAAGCCGCTACGTACTTGGGGCGTTGTTCGATGGCTTTTCCGTACGCCGCGATTGCCGCGTCGAAGTTGCCGCGTGACTTCTCCAACAGGCCGATGTTGAGCCATGCCTCGGGATAGGTGCCGCCGGCGCGCGCCAGCGCATCGCGATAGTGCTGTGCCGCTTCCTCGCTCTTGCCTTCGCGTGCAGCCACCAAGCCAGCCAAGAAATGGTGCTCGGGATCCTCGGGAGCGCGCGCGAGCAAGGTATCGAGCTGAACGCGCGCACGCTTGTATTCGCGGCGTTTGAGCGCGGCGCGCAACAAACGGCGCCGCGCGTAGGAGAGCGACGGATCGATCGAAAGAGCGCGTTCGAATTCGGCTTCGGCTGCCGCTGTGTCGCCGGCCCTTTCCCACGCGCGTCCGATCGCGCCACGCACCTGAGCCACGTCGGGGGCGAGCTGCGCCGCGCGATTCAAGAGCGCGCTCGCCCGCTTCACGTCGTCCGGGCTGGCTGCGTCTAGCCAAGCATTGGCGATCGCCACCCACAGCTCCGCGTGGGACGGCGCGCGTTCGATGGCCTTGTCGAAACTGAGCGCGGCTTGCTTCCGCTTTCCGAGGCCGAGCTGTGCCCGTGCTAGCACCACGTAGGCTCGCGCTCGGTCGGGGTTGTCTCCCGTTTGCGTCGCGGGGTCGACCATGGTTTCGGCCTCGGCGAACGCTTTGCGCTCGACCAGCAAGCCGCCGAGAGCGATGCGCGCGAGCGCGTACGCAGGCTTTACCGCGAGCGCACGGCGATAGTCGGCCTCGGCACCGCTCGGGTCCTTCGCCTTCTTCTTGGCGGCGCCGCGCACGAACGCGACGCGCGGATCGCTCGGCGCCAGCCGTTCGGCCTCATCCAGTTGGCTCAGCGCCTGATCGGGGCGGTTGGCTCGGAGAAGCCAGTAGCCATAGTCTGCGCGCAGCGCGACCGCGTCGGGGTTTCTCTGCACGGCCTCGGCGAACAAGCCGAGCGCGGCCTCGAGTTCACCCCGGCGCGCTCGAGTTCGCGCCTCTTTATGCTCGGGGGAAACCGCCGACTCATCGCTGGGTGCCGGCTCCCCGTCGGCATCGGAATCGTCACCGAAGCTGTCGCTCGCAGCGCCGCTGTCGACGCTGATGACCAGCGGTCGCGGATCGCGTTGGCGGGCCGCGATGTCGACCCCGGCCGCGCCGCCTAGCAGCACGAACAAGGCGGTGAGCACCGGCCAGAGCCGGTCCCGTACGTAGATTTCGCTCACCATCCGGCCTCCGCCAAGAACTTGCCAATGCCCACTCCATGAACGTTTTGAATCTCGATCCCGGGTCGTGCGTTGATTTCGAGCACCCGCGGCCCAAACGTCTCATCCACCACCAAATCGACGCCCAGGTACTCGAGTGGCACCGCGCGGGCGGCACGGCGCGCCAAGTCGAGCAAAGCGGGCCAGCCCGGGACGACGCGGCCAATCAGCGCGACGCCCGTATCCGGATGCTCCGTTACGGAAGCTCCAGACAGCACCGCGCGCGTGATCCGCCCGCTGGAGAGGTTGATGGCCACCCCCAACCCACCTTGAGATAGGTTGGCGCGCCCACCCGAGAGCGAGGTCGGAATTCTGAGCATGGCCACGATGGGCCTGGCAAACAGCGTGATGATCCGCAGATCCGCGAGCCCGCCCGGTGAAAGCTCAGCAAAGAATGCTGGCGGCGTGACCCTGCGTTCGATGAAAGCGCGGTCGTCACCCTTCTTGCAGAATGCGCCGAACACGATGTGCGCCAGATGTCGCCTGAGCGCGTCCGCCGTGAGCAACTCGCCGCCTGCGGTGCGCCATCTACCCGGAGCGATGCGCTCGGAGACCACCAGGATTCCGTCGCCCCCAGCGCCTTGCGCGGGTTTCACCACGAAATCTTCGCTGAGAAACAGACGCGTCACGGTCTCCGGGACTTGAAACAGGCCGGCGCAAGTCGCGAGCGTCTCCACTGTAGGAACCCCGGCCCGCTCGAGCCATTGCTTCGCGAGCAGCTTGTCGTCGGCGATCGGGTAGTGGCGGCGTTGGTTGTGCGGATAGATCAGCGCCACGTTTCGGCGATTCATGCCGTAGAGGTCCCGTTTGGCGGCGTGCCACGAGCTGGCCCAGCTCATCGCGCCAAGTCCTTCGCTGGCACGAGCACGTGGCGAAAACGCAGGTACTCCGACACTCTGAGGCCGATCCAGCGACCGAGATAGATGTTCGCGGCCACGACCAAGAGCAGAGCCTCCGGAAACCCGATCAGGAGCGCTTGCAGCGCGAGGGAGTTCATCACCACGTAGCAACACAGCATCACCAGCAACGTGCCTCCCAGCTCTTTGACCGCGTCCGTCAAGCTGCGCTCGGTGGCCGCGAGGTAGAAACGCTCCGCGGTGATGGCCAGCACCGCTATCGGAAAGAGCGCGACGTAAGTTAGCTTGCCGAGCTCGAAGCGCTCGGCGAGCAAGCTGGTTGCGAGCATGGTCGTGGTCACACCCGCGAGCAAAATGGCGAGAGTGGGCGAGTGCAGCAGGCGAAAATGCTGAAAAACTCCGCGCAGAACTGCGGTCACGAACACGATCGCGAGCACGCCGAACACGCCCCAGCTCGCGCCGGTCTCACCGGCGGCAGCCGCCAAGAGCGCGGGCAGAAACGTTCCGAACGTGGGAACGCCGACCACGTTGCGAAATAGAACTACGACCAGCGCACCGATGGGCAGCATCAGCACCGTTCGCAAGAGAGCGAACGAGAGGTGTAGCCGCTCGAACAGCGCCCACACGTTGATCGACGGCGCCCACTGCTTTGCCTTGGGTGACGGCGTCAGGCTCGCCGTTGTCGAAAACTTGTAGTCGAAATTGAGATCGGAGGTGTGCGTGAATAGCGATTCGTCGCCATAGTAGAGCGTGAGATAGCGCTCGGGCAGGCTCGCGAAGTAGTCGTTGGTCGGACAAAACGGAACCCAGTGCCCGGCGACCCATGCTTCGACCCACTGGTGCGACGTGCGCTTGGCTTCTCCTCCGAGGATCAATCCTCCCACCAGGCGCGCGGGAATGCCTGCGGCGCGCGCGAGTGCCACGAACAGGCGGCTCTTGCCGTTGCAGCTGGCTTCCCCCAGGCGAAGCGCCGTGAGCGCGTCGGTCGTGCCCTTGAACTTTCGAGCGCGGAGCGACGAGGTAAAGTCGAAAATCTTACGAAGTCGCGCCAAAATCGGACCTTGATCGGCGCGAATTTTGCGGAGAGTCGCTGCAATTTCGAGCGAGTCGACTTGGATCGCCGGCTCCGGTCGCAGCGCCGAGGCGATCGACTCCGGATAGCTCGTCGGTACGGTCATGAGCGGTGAAAGCTCGAACCGAACTGGGCGGACCAGTGCCGAAAACGAGTATTCGATGCGTGCATGGTCCGGCACCGAATCTCCGGTCCAAGTCGCGGTGCGGTTCAGTCCGCTGCTCTGACTGGTCAGCGTAAAGTGATCGGACTCACCCTGTTCGTCGCTGATGGTCTGATGCGGGCTCGAGACTGGAAGAAACGAGCGGATCGTGGCGTCTCCGCCGTGCCCGTCCAGGCTCATCTCGTAGCTGACCCGGTAGACTTTCTGTGGCAGTAGATCTTCGACGTCGAAACCAAGGTTCCGGACTTTGTAACTTGCCACTGCCAGCGGCACGACCACGAGCAAGAGGACCATGGTGCGTAGGCTGAGCAGGGCAGCAAAGGCCCGCCGTAAGCGACTCCCGAGCATTCGTAGCTGTGAGTGCCCAGCTCGAGAAAACTCTTCGCTACCTTGTCGGAATCGATTGGGCTTAGTTCGGGAAGCACCCGAACCAACGCGGCGGCTACCTGCCGTCGAGGCGGGCGAGCTCGCGAAGGGCGCTAGTCTTCACGGCCGGATTGCGATCCGAAGAAGCGGCCTCGTAGCTCCGGCGCGCTCCTTCACGATCGCCACGCTGGGATAACAGTCGCCCGAGCAGCAGCAGACTATCACCCTTGCGAGTAGAGCCTGGGTGATCACTCGAGAACTGCCGCAGCGCGCTGATTGCAGCGTCACTCTTGCCCCCGCGCGCCAGCGCGACCGCTCGCCAGTACTGCGCGTCTTCACCGACGCCGCTCGCCGGATCGCGCGCCGACTCTTCGAAGGCTCGCGCCGCGACCGAGAAGTCTCCGGCGCGTAGCGCCGCCCAGCCTGCCTTGAACGCCGTTTCCCCTGCGCTCACTCGAGGCGCCCGCACCGATGGCAAGGGCGCCGCAGAGCTGGAAGTGGGGTTGCTCGGCGGCGTGCGGTTGGCCGATTCGCGCGACGGCGCGCTCGACTGAGCCTGCGTGGGGCCTACCGCGTGCCCCGTTGCCGGCGCACGCGACCACGACGGCGCTTCTTCGGTAGTTGCGCGCGGGGCGCGTTCGCGCTCCGCCGCAATCAAGTTCGCGCGAGGAACGTCGGTGACCGTCTCGGAATCGTTGCCGGGGAGTGCGGCGCGCGGCGCTGCGCTCCCGCCACTGCTTGCCGATGGCGCGCTGAGGTCCCAGCGCTGCCCGGCGTTCAGCAGCGTCGTGAGCCCAGAGACCGTACGGAGCTCTACCTTGCCGTGCAAAACTCGCACGCTCTCGAGGTGGTCGCTCTTCGCCACGACGTCGAACGCGGTGCCCCGCACTTCGACCTCGGCGTCACCGGTGACCACACGAAAGCGTTGGCCGGCAGTCAACTGCTCGACTTCGACCGAGATCGAGCCGTCGAAGAGCCGCACGATGCGGTCGCTGCCCGAGCCCATGCGGCTATAGCGTGCGCCGACGTCGTGAACCGCCGCCACCGGGCCCTCGAGCATCGGGTCGGCTGGCACGCTGGTGCGATGCCAAATGGCTGCGCCTGCAACCGCCGAAACCGTGACGCAAGCGGCCGCGAGCCAAGTCGCGCCCGGGTGCCTGCGAGTTTCGAGCGGCAGTCGGGGGCCGCCCGCCAGTACGCGCGCGCGCACGTTCTCGACACGGCATCGATCCGGCGTATCGGTCGCTAGCTCCTCAGTGAGCGTCAGAACCTCTTCGAGCTCTCGAAGGCTCGACGCGCAGCTCGCGCATTCCTTGAGATGCGCGCGTTGGGCAAAAGTCAGGTCTGGGAGCGGCGTTTGCTCCAGCACGGCGAGCTCGGGACAACTGGCGGCGAGGCGGTGGCTCATGCTTGGTTGCCCTTGATCGCGAGTTTGAGTGCTTTGCGTGCTTCGTGAAGGCGCCGAAATAGCGTTCCCTCCGGGACGCCGAGCACGCGGGCGGCCTCTACACCGCGAACCTCCTCGAGATCGCAGATCACGAAGGCGACGCGTTGATCGGGCGGTAATTGGTTCAGGGCTCGGTCGAGGCGGCGCAAGAGCTCACGGCGCTCGAACGTTTGGTCCGGCCCGGACGCGAACTCGGTTGGTTCCTCCTTGGCTCGCGATAACAGCGTCTTACGCCGTTGTCCGCTACGCGCGTGGTGTCGCGCCACGTTCGCCGCTACGCCGAAGAGCCAAGTGCGCACGGTGCTTCCACGGCGATAGCTGTTCGCCGCCTGCAGCACGCTGACGAACGTCGTCTGCACGAGGTCGTCCAAGTCGTCGTGGCGCGCCCGTGAAATGCGCGATAGGAAGCGATATACAGCGGCTTGGTGGCGATCGAACAGGTCACCGAGCGCACGGCGATCGCCCGTCGCGCACGCAGCCACCAGCGCTTCGTCGGTAGGGGGCTCGGCGTCTCTGGTCACTTGCCGTAACGGGATGACGCGCGCCGTCACTAGGGCCCTCCGTAGCGCAGGGCGAGCCCGAATTTCAGCTGACCGAGTGGCTCCCCGCCGAGAGCGGCGCCGCTCTTACGAATCGTCGCCACGTTCGCGAACGGCGCGACGCCAACGCCCGAGGATAGCTCCAGCGCGAACGCGGACGCAAAGCGGAATGAACACACCACATCCGCGGCCACGCGCAGCCCCACGCTATCGCGCGTGACTTCGGTGGTCGCGCCGAGCGCATCCTCAGTCTCGGCATCGGCTTCCGACATGGTGTCCGCGCCGTCGCTCGGGGCCTGCGCGCTCGTGCGCAGCCAGCCGACTCCCGCGCCGAGGCCCGGCGAGACCGTGATGCGCCCCGCGCGGAGCGGCATACCGGCTCGCAGCAGAGCCTCGGCCTCGCTGCGCGAGCCGCGGAGCTCGCTGGAAGCTCCGGACGAGCGCGTATCGAGCGCGCCACGCAGCGCAACACCGGCGCACAAGGGTCCAAGCTCGCCGCAGCCCGTAGCGCCCAGACCCGCCCATAGCGATCGATCCGAGGCCACCGAGAAGACCGGCCCCAGGGCGACGCCGAAGGGGCCAGCATTTCCGCCGGGACGGGGCGGGCTAGTCTGGACGCCGCGGTCGCGCGTCACCGTGTCCGGCGTTTCAATCACGGACTGCGCTCGCTCGGCGAGCTCGCCGTCTTCGCTCCGCTCGGCAGTAGCTTCCTCGAAGTCGGCGTGCGCCCACGACTCGATCAAGGTCGCCGCGGTGTCCACCGCGAGAACTCGCCGCTCGTTGGCCCGGCGCCAGGGATCTTCGTAGCGAACTTGAATCGCCTCGGCCAAGAGCCGAACCTCGCCGCGCGCGGGCGAGCATCCCGGCTCGGAATCATGGGCAATGCCGCGCGCGGCCAGAATTTGCGCGATTTCACGCACCAAAGGCCGGTCACCCGTCAAAATAACGGCGGGGTGGCACGCAGCTGCTGCGGTGGCCGGCGAAACCCAGTGGCACAGGACCAGGAGGAACGCGCTCGGCCAGGGAGATCGGACGAAGTTCAAGCTCAAGCTCCAGGCTAAGGGTCAGTGCCCGGAACCGCGCAAAACCTTCGTGAGACGGGCGCTTAATCCAAAAAACTTAGTGGATGCCTAGATCTCGGAGAAGGAACGAACACCGAGCGGGCGCGTCGTTCAGCGACAGCGGAAGCGTGACCTCGATTCACGCATCGCGTCGTAGCTCTTCTGGAGCAATCACCTGAAGGAGAGTCGCATGGCGGCGCCCCTCCTCAAATCGTATCCCAAGCGTACTTCTCGAGCTCGAACGCGTGATCCGCGAGCGCTTTGATTTGCTCGTCTTCGTTCGAGTCGATTTCCGCGACGTTGTGTCGGATGCGTTTGCGGGCTTGGCCGGCGAAGGTGGAGGCGATGTCGAGCTCGCGTGCGGACTTGGTCGCGCCCTGTTTGCGAATGGTGGCGTCGACGCGGGAGAGCACGGCGCCGAATACGAACAGGTCGATCATGATGTCGGCCAGGCGGCGCGTGGCAAATTGCTTGTCGATGATGCTGCGGCCGTGCTTGCGAAGGATGCGATCGACGGCCGAGGCCAGGTCGCGCGTCGAGTCTTCGAACACGGTGGTGTGCGTCTTCAGCGCAGGGTGAAGTTTCGTGAACACCGTGCCTTCGCGGTTGATGCCGGTGGCGAGCGAGACGCGGCGCAAAGCGTACTCGCTGAGCACGCCGAAACCCTTGATTGGGTCCGTGAACACGCCTTCCAGCGATTTCGAGAGCTCGCGTAGGTTTTGGCCGACGTCGTTCATGGCCGTGAGGGCGATGAACAAGCGCAGGATTTCGTTGGTGCCCTCGAAGATGCGGTTGATGCGGCTGTCGCGCACGATGCGCTCGTAGGGGTACTCGCACATGTAGCCGTTGCCGGCCGCGATTTGCAGCGCCTCGTCGGCGGCACGGTTGAGCGCTTCGCCCGCGAACACTTTGCTGATCGCGGCCTCCACGGCGTAGTCCTTGTAGCCTTGGTCGATCAGGCCGGCGACCATCGAGACCGCGGCTTCGGTCGCGTAGCAATCGACCACCATTTGCCCGACCTTCTGCTTGATCAGGCCGAACTCCGAGATGGGCTTGCCGAATTGGATGCGGCCCTTGGCTTGCGCGGTAGCGAGCTTGATCAGGCGTTTCATGCCGCCCACCGATCCGCCGCCGAGGCCGGTGCGACCGGAGTTCAGGATCATCATCGCGACCTTGAAGCCCTTGCCCTCTTCGCCGAGCAAGTTGGCTCCGGGGACGCGCACGTTGTCCATGTGAAAGGTGGTGGTGGAGCTGGCGCGCAGGCCCATCTTGTCTTCGTGCGGGCCGCTGCTGACGCCGGCCATGTCGCGGGTGACGATGAACGCGCTCAGGTGACCGCGATCTTCCGCCTTGCCGGTCTTCGCGAACACCGTGAAGAAGTCGGCGATGCCGCCGTTGGTGATCCAGATCTTGTTGCCATTCAGGATCCAGTCGTCGCCGTCGCGCACGGCGGTGGTCTTGATCGAAGCGGCGTCGGAGCCGCTGCCCGGCTCGGTGAGACAGAAGGCCGCGATCATCTGGCCGGTGGCGAGTTTGTCGTAGTAGCGCGCGCGCTGATCTTCGTTGCCGAACAGGAGCAGGCCGCGCATGCCGATCGAGCTGTGCGCGCCGATGGTGACCGCGACCGAGGCGTCGTAAGTTGCCACCTCTTGCAGCGTGCGCGAGTAGGCCGCGCTGCCGAAACCCATGCCGCCATTGGCTTCCGGAATGACTAGGCCGAACAGGCCGAACTGACGGAGCTCCTCCACGAACTCGGGCGGGAATTCGCCCTTACGGTCCCACTTCCTGAAGTCGTTCTCACGTGGGCCGAGCAGCTGCTCGAGCGAGGAGATGACCCCGACCAGGGTCTCTCGCTCGGCCTCGGGGACCTCCGGGAAGGGCAGGATGATGTCTTCCTCGATCTGTCCCATGCACAGAGACCGCATGAAGCTCGCTGTGTCCTTGTCCACCACGGAGTCCTCCTTCGGACGGCCTAGGGCGCGTCGACTCGCTTCACTATGCGAGGGATCCCGGGTCGTGGCAAGCTCAGCGCGTGCAGCCCGTGCTCGTCCCGCCGCCTACCAAGGGGCACGTGTCGGTGGCTCGCCTGGCGCGGCACTGGTACGTCGCCTGCCAAAGCAAAGAGCTCAGAAAGAAGCCGCTCGCGCGCACCGTGGTCGGTCTTCCGCTCGTGCTCTTCCGCGACGCCGAGGGGCGCGCGCAGGCGTTGCTCGATCGCTGCCCGCATCGCAACGCGCCGCTATCACTCGGAAGGGTGACGAACGAGGGGCGACTCGAGTGCGCCTACCATGGCTGGCAGTTCGATGGCCACGGTCAGTGCCGCGGCGTGCCCGGGCTGGTCGAAACCAACTTGCCGCGCGAGCGGCGCTGCCCGCGCGTCGAGGTGCGCGAGCAGGAGGGCTTGGTTTGGGTGTTCGGCGCGTTGGACGAGCCGGCCGAGGGCGAGCCGTTTCGCATCGGTCTCGATTCGATCGCCGATCATACTCTGGTCGTGCGCGAGGTCGAAGCACCAGGGACGCTGCACGCGACCGTCGAGAACGCGCTCGACGTGCCGCATACGGCGTTTTTGCACCGCGGCTTGTTTCGCGGGGGAAAGAAGAACGAAATACACGTGCACGTGCGGCGCACGCCGCGCAGCGTGGAGGCCGAGTACGTGGGCGAGCCGCGACCGAGCGGGCTCGCGGGGCGGATCCTGGCGCCGGGCGCCGCTGGCACGATCGAGCATTGGGATCGCTTCTTTTTGCCGTCGATCGCCCAGGTCGAGTATCGCCTCGGCCCGGTGACGCATTTTTTGATCACTGCGTTGTGTACGCCGGTGAGCGACTTTCAAACGCGCCTCACCGCGGTCGCGGCCTTCCGTACGCCGCTGCCGGGTCGCTTGCTGCGTGCAGTGCTGGAACCGGTGGCGCTGCGCATCTTCGCGCAAGACGCGCGCATTCTGCAGAAGCAGAGCGAGAACGTGCAGCGCTTCGGTGGCGAGCAATATCAGTCGACCGAGCTCGACTTCTTGGGGCCGCACATCTGGCGCCTGCTCAAACAGGCCGAGCGTGGTGATCCCGGGGAAGCGGTGGTGGAGCGCGAAGTGACGTTTTTCGCCTGAAACCCGGCGGGCTCTCGATGGGCGCGCCGCGGCCAGCTGAATTTGCCATGTTCGCCGCGCGGCTTTTGCCTTAGCTTGGGCGATGATGGTGGATTCTGGTGGGTTCGAGCTCGGGCGGCGCGGAGGCTCTGGCTTGCTTCTGGTCGCGAGCTTCTTGATCGGCTGCGCGGGGGGCGATCCCGAAACGTCTGCGGAGATCTATTGCGCTGCGATGTGTCGACGCTCAAGTGAATGTGGGGGGCTAGTGGACTCGCATTGCGCGACGCAGTGCGAGGATCGTGTCTCGGCTTTGTCCGATTATCGACCGGAGTACGTGGAGCGGGTTGCGGATTGTATCGGCAAAATCGACTGCTCGATGTACTTCGGTGACGGCGCGTTCGAACCTTGCTGGACCGAAGCCGCCGTGGATTTGCCGCCGAGCGAGGAGACGGTCGCGTTTTGTGAAGGCTGGTCTCAAAAATGGTTCCAGTGTGCAAGCTCCTATTTCCAGGACGAATGCGCTCGGTCTTGGGCGGCGCTCACGGGTCCGGCCTTGGATCGGGTGGCAGCTTGCGAAGCGGTTTCGTGCGACGAGCTCGGCAGTTGTGCTCGAGCCGCGCAGGAGGTCGGTCCGTGATTCGTATTTGGCTGGTCGCCGGCGCGCTTTCGTTTGGCGCAGTGGCCTGCGGTGCGGACGACTCGGGCGCTGCCGGAGTCTCTTATATTCCGGTGCCTGGCTGCGAACACCTCGACTACGCCCCTTGCGACACGCTGCAAACGAGCTGTCAGGTGTCACGGCTCGCGCTCGCCGCGTGTCTGCGGGGCACTGAGCCGGGGGAGCTGCCGCCGGTCATGCTGATTAGCGAAGCAGAGTACGCCGAGTCGCTCACCGATTGGACCACCGAAAACCCGCGCCCGAACCCGGATCACTTCGAGCGGGCGCTCTCGAAGCTGGGCTTGGTGGCGCCTGGCGCGTTCCTGCCGGCGACGTCGGTGATGACTCAGGTCAAGCAGACTTGGGCGTTTTACGACGACGACGCTCGGAGTATTACCCTGATTGATCACGGATCGCCCGCCGCGGACGCGCGCTCGAACGCCGTCTTGGTGCATGAGCTGGTGCACGCGCTTCAAGATCGGGATGTGCCGCTCGCCAGCTACGTCGACGCGCGAAAGGACACCGCCGACAAGGTGACCGCGCTGAGATCGGTGGTCGAGGGCGAAGCTCGACTTCATGAGGATCGGTACGCAGCTTCGCTGAGCGGGCTGGATCCGGCTGCCGTGGACTGGCCGGACTTGTCTCGAAAGCGGATCGCCAACACCGAGGAGTGGGCGCTCGAGCAGCCCTCTCCATTGCTGGCGTTGCAACGCCTGTTTCCTTACGACTATGGGGAACGGTTCGCGAATTTCGCCTGGCAGTCCGGCGGCCACGAAGCCGTGCTCGAGCTGTTTGCGAGCCCTCCGCTATCGAGCTGGGTGCTGATGGCAAGCTCGGAGCAACCGCATGAGCCTTTGCCTGGAAGTGACTTGCTCGGCCCGGCGCCCCCCGAAGGCTGGACGCACCTCTATCAGGACACGCTGGGCGCTCTGGGCTTGCTCGTGGCCCTTGCTGGCAGCGAAAAGAGTGCCGAGCCGTTCCGCGCGCTCGCGCTTTCCTGGCGAGGCGATGGCCTCTCGGTCTATTCCGGCCCGGAGACCCCGGCCGGAACGGCCCTGGTTTGGCAGATCGAGCTCGCCGACGAGGCCAGCGCAACCGCCGTCGCCAGCCGCCTGCGCGCCTTGGTGAGCAATAGTCGGGTCGAGGGTCAGGGCGCGCGTGTCGTCGTCGCGCTGGCAACCTCCTCGATTTCCCTCGATTGGGCGTTTGCCTCGCCGTAGCGCGCCCTTTCCGGGCTGCCGGTCGCGCTCCGTGAGTGCTATGCGTTGGCCGTGTTACTCCCGACGCTCGACGCCGTGTTCAATGCCTGCGCGACGATCTGTTTGGTCTTCGGCTACGTTTTCATTCGGCGTAAGAACATCCGAGCCCACCGCGCCAGCATGCTGTCGGCGTTCGGGTTCTCGGTCGCCTTTTTGGCCGTCTACCTGACGCATCACGCGCAGGTCGGCTCGGTTCCCTTCCGCGGAACCGGGGCGTGGCGCGTTCTGTACTTCGTGCTGCTCATCCCGCACGTGCTCCTCGCCATGGCCGTGGTTCCGCTAGCGCTGACCACGATTCGTCGAGGGCTTTCCGGTCGCGTGCTCGAGCATCGCCGGATCGCGCGGAAAACCCTGCCCATTTGGCTGTACGTTTCGGTCACCGGAGTGCTCGTGTATTTGATGCTCTACCACCTTTGAGGACGCTGAGGCCCGCCGAACGATGAGCAACGCGACGCGGGCCGACCCGCCACAGCCCGCCCGCTACGCGAACGTGTTGTTCGGCGCGGCGGGTTTGATCGTGCTCTCCTTGCTGTTCAACGCGGCGCGCCCGCGCCTCTTGCTTTCGCTTGCGGCAGGCTGGTGCGGCAGCGTCACGCTTTCGCATTTCGCCTGGGCCTACCGGCGCGTGGCGCGCGCAGGGCTCCGCGCGGGTCAAGCCGCCCCTGGTCGAATCGTCGAGCAGCGAGCTACGGATGGCTCGCTCTCGCTGGTCATGCCGGCAGCGGGAACAGAGCCCTGGACGGCCGATTCGTTCATCGTTTGGGTTGCGGCGGCCGCGGCGGCGGCGGGCGGTGCCTTACTCGAGAGTGGGGACCGGGCGCTGCTCGGGCTACTCGCGGCGCTACTCGTCATTCTCGGATTTCGAGTGGCGAGCGCACCCTCGGATCGCCTGAGGTTCGAAATCTCGAACACTCGCTGGGCGGTGGACGCGGTCGCCGGCGGTCGCCCCATCCATCGTTCGGGCTCGGGCCCGCTGCTTCCCCAGCTGGTGGAAGATGCGTTGGTGATCTGGTCGACCGACGGGCGCGTCGGCGTGCTGCGCGGTGAGCTGGAGCCCGAGGAGCGAGTTTGGCTTGCCAATCGCCTCGGTGTGCTCGCGGAAACCTCAACCCTTTCCGCTGAGGCGAACCGCGAGGTCGACGAGCGCGAGGCCGACCACGAGCGGCAAGAGCAAGAGGCCGAGCGCGGTGAGTAGCGCGAGCGCGACGACCGCGTAGTCGCCGAAGTCGGGCGGCGTTCGGGTTTGACCCGCGTGCTTTCGCAGCAGGGCGAAGTTGCGATCCGCGGCGCGGAATACGACGTCGAAGAGGTCACCGACCACGGGGATGACGCCGATTGCCGCGTCGACCGCGACGTTGACCAACATGCGCAGCAAGATGACCTTGGGTACGCGCAGCTTGAACCCCAAGTAGAAGAGCGCGAAGGCTGCGAGCGCGCCCACCGCGTCGCCCGCGCCGGGTACGAAAAAGCCGATCAGCGAGTCGAAGCCGATGCCGATGCGCGTGCCCGGAATGACCAGCGCGTGATCGAGGAAGCGCGCCAGCCCTTCGGCCCAAGCCGGGATCTCGGAGCCCTGGGGCGAGGTCAGGGACGTGGGTCGAGCTCGGGGCTCAGCGCGAGAGGTCACGCGGGCGAGTGTGTCGCTTTGCCGGGTGAACGCAAATCCGTGATAGAGGTGGCCGGGCCATGCGAGCGGTCGTGCAGCGGGTAAAGCGAGCCCAGGTCAGCGTGGATGGCGCGGTAGTGGGCGCGATTGCCCGAGGTTTGTGCGTGTTCGTGGGCGTTGGCCGCGATGACGACGATGCCCACGCGGTTGCGCTGGCCGAGAAGGTGATCGGCTTGCGGATTTTCGAGGACGACGAGGGCAAGATGAATCGCGCGCTCGCCGACTGCGACGGCGCGCTGCTCGCGATCTCGCAATTCACCCTGTTCGGCGACGCGCGCCGCGGGCGGCGGCCCAGCTTCAGCGCGGCCATGCCTCCCGAAGCGGCCGAGCCTCTCTTCGTGCGTTTCTGCGAAGCCTGCCGAGCGCTCAACGTCCGCGTCGAGACCGGACGCTTTCGCACCGACATGCAGGTGGAGCTGTTAAACGACGGTCCAGTGACCTTGCTCGTCGATAGTGCGCGCTTGTTCTAGGCGCGCGCGAGCGTGCATACCGCAAGGCCCCGTCTAGGGACTCACTCTTCTTGTTGTGTGCTGATTTCGCGCAGCTTGCTGGCCGCGCTGAAGTTGTAGCTGACGTCGCGGCCGCTGACGTTGTTGGGCAAAATCGCGGTTTGCCGGCATTCGGCGGTCCAGCCTTGCGTCTGGTACACGACGAGCTTCTTCTTTTTCCGCTTTTGTTGCTTGGTGACCTTCTTGGCTTGCACCGAGACGTCGCAGGTGTCGTTCAAAACCACGAGATCTGGCGCGGCCCGAAAGTCGGCCTCGATCGACTTCTTCAGCTCGGCAGCGCTCTTTTGTTGCTCATCGATGACGATGTTCGCCTCGGAGAGGTCGAGCAGTGCCTGCACGTTGCGCTGATTCAGCGACCGCTCGAGCGAAAGCACGCGGTCGGCGGTGGTGACCAGGTACGGCTTCTGCAGATTGCCGGTGGTCATGGCAATGGCCCGGTCGCAGCACATGCCGAAGCGATTCAGCGCGCGCTCGATGGGCGCGGCGTGGCCTTCGCTCGTGCAGGTCTCGCCCCCGCGCACGACGACGGCCTCGCCTTTCACGCTGCTGGTCCAGCTCGGAACGCTGCCGAGCTCGGGGAACAGGCTACAGGCGTGGACCCATTGCGACTCGGTGCACAGGGTCATCCCGACGTCCGCACACTCCTTGGCTGCGCCGTAGAAATCGAGCCCCACGGCCGCGTCGCGTGCCAACAAGCGGTACGCGCCGATGTAGCCCCGGCCGACCGGACCGGCAGTGACGTCGCGCGCCGGCAAGCCGGCGAAGGGGACTGCACGGGCAACGGCGTTGCTGCTGCCAGCGGCAGCTTCGCCGGCTGAAACCGGCTTGGGGCCGCTCGAGGCAGGAACGGCTGCGGTCGACGCGGCCGCGCTCGGCGCGCCCGTTGCGCTCGACGCCGGGTTGGCCGCGCCAATGCTGGCCGCGGCCAGGTTCTTGGCGTCGGACACGGGGGCCGTCGACGGGCGCGAAGTGAACAAGCGAACCGCGACTGCGAGCGAGCCACCCATGACCAGGGTTGCGCTTCCGATCACCAGCGCGCGCTTGAGCGGCGAACTCGGCGACTGCGGCCGCGCGGAGCGTTCGACTTGTGAGCTCGAGTTCAGCTCGGTGGCGGCTGGAGCCGCGATCTCCGGGGCGGTCGGCAGGCTACCGCGTGAAACAGGGAAATTCTGCGCGGCCAGGTCCGGCGAATTGTTCGCGGCCGCCTCGAGCGCGCTCCAGAATTCGCCCGCGCTGGCAAAGCGCTGGCGCGGATCGACCGCCAGCGCGCGGAGCAACACTGCTTCCACCGCGTCCGAGGTCGCATAGCCGTGCGCGCGCAGGGTGGGGCGGTGCTCGGTGTCGGCCGCGGCTACGAAGAGCTGCGTCGCGTCGCGCCCGTCCAGCGCCGGCGCGCCGGTCACGGCTTCCACGAACACCAGCGCCAGCGCGAACACGTCGGTCCAAGGCCCGGTCGCGCCGTAACGACGGCTGAACTGCTCGGGCGCGCCGTAGCGAGCGGTGAACGCTTGCGTCGATGCGCCGGTCTCTTCGAAGGCGCGCGTCACGCTCTCGGATTCGGACATCACCTTGGCGATGCCGAAATCGAGCACCTTGAGCACGTGCTTGCCGGCCACGTTGGTGATGAACAGGTTCGCCGGCTTGATATCGCGGTGCGCGATGCCTTGGGCGTGGGCAACGGCCAGCGCGCGCACTGCGGAGCCGAGAAGCTCGATCGCGTCTTTCAGTGTGCGGCCGCCCAGGCTCGCTGCGCGCCGCTCGTTGAAATCACGATCGAGCGGGCGGCCGTCGAGCCACTCGAGCACCAAGTAAGGGGTCCAGCGCTTGTTGGGAGACACCGCCGCGCCCAGATCGAGCGCTTGCACGATGCCGGCAGTGGCTCGCGAGAGCTGATGTAGGAGTCGCCCTTCGGCCAAGAAGGTTTCTTGGAAGCGGTCCCGCTCGGCGCCGTTCAGAGTTTGGGGCAGGCGAAGGCACTTGATCGCCACGGTTTGGTCGAAGCCCAAGTGGTGCGCGCGGTAGACGATACCGAAACCGCCTTGGCCGACCACGGCATCGACTCGGTATTTTCCGTCGAGCGTCGCGCCGACCCAGCCGAACAGATCGTGCGATTCCTCCATCTGACGGAGCCTCTAGCCTATCTCAGGAAACGGACGAAAGACACCGACGCTTAACCCTTGAACGGCGTACTTTCCGCACACTGACGCCTCCGGTTGCCGGGGTGCCCTGCCAGCGCTATTTCGGCTCAGGACGTGCCCACCCTAGAATTTTTGGCCAACGCGGTCGGGCGCTTGAAGCGGGTCGAGGCACCAGACGGCGGCGAGCTCGTCGACATCTGCGATGAGCATTTGGCGCCGATCCCTTTTTCGTGTCGCTCGGCGAGCTGCGGAACTTGTCACGTGGAAGTTCTGGAAGGGGCGGAATTGCTCGAGCCGCCGAGGCCGGAGGAGGCAGAGCTGCTCGGGCTGCTCGGTGGCGACGGGAACCATCGGCTCGCGTGTCAAGCGCGCGTGCGTCCAGGGCCCGGTGTGGTTCGGCTCCGTGCCGTGCTCGGCGGGTAAGTGGGAGCTCAGCGCACCTTGAGCACGATTTTTCCCAAATTCAAATTTGCTTCCATGCGTTCGTGAGCTCGAGCGGCGTCCGCAAGCGCAAACGTTTGGTCGAGCACCGGCTGCAAGCGCCCCTCGGTGAACCAGGGCAAGAAGTCGTTCGAGAAGCCGCGCACGATGGCGGTCTTGTCCGGCAGCGGTCGACTGCGCATGACGATGCCGGCGACGGTCTGGCGGCGCATCAGGAGGTCGGCGAGGTTCAGCGTGGCCCGCGCTCCGCCGAGCAGCCCGATTACCACCCAGCGCCCGCCGGAGCCGAGCGCGCGCTGGTTCTGTTCCACGTACGCGCCGCCGATCAAATCGGCGATCACGTCCACGCCGGCGCCGCGCGACTCGCGCGCGATGACGTCGGCGAAATCCTCGCGTGTGGAGTCGATCGGCCGCTCCACCCCGAGCTCGCGTAGCTTCTCGAGCTTTTCGTTCCCGCGGCAGGTCGAAAAGACATAGGCGCCGACCTCGCGCGCGATTTGAACCGCGGCGGTGCCCACGCCGCTCGCTCCTGCGTGGATCAACGCGCGCTCACCCGGCGCGAGATTGGCTGTGCGCAGCAGCGCTTCGTACGCGGTCAAAAATGCTTCGGGCACCGCCGCCGCCTGCTCGAACGAGAGCGGGTCGGGGATGCTCAGCGCGAGGTTCTCGTGGACGCGCGCGAGCTCCGCGTAGCCCCCGCCCGGGAGCAGCGCCATGACCCGATCTCCCTCGCGAAAGCGCGACACGTCCCGCCCCAACGCCCGCACGATGCCCGCACATTCGAGCCCGAGGATTTCGCTTTCACCCGCTGGCGCCGGATAGAGCCCACGGCGCTGCAAGAGGTCAGCGCGGTTCAGCGCGGTAGCGTGAACCTCGATCAAGATCTCGTGCGCGCCCGGGCTCGGATCGGGCAGGGTTTCGAGTTTGAGCTGCTCGGGCCCGCCAGGGCTGGCGACGACGATCGCGCGCATCAGAGCGTGGTCAAATAGGCGGCGCCGATGATGCCCGCCACTTCGCCCAAATCACTGAGCAGCAAGGGCACCTCGGCCAGCGGCGGCGCGAACGTGTGCGCCCGCAAACCAGTGCGAACGTGCGGTGTGATCAGGTCGAACGAGCCCGAGACGCCTCCGGTGAAGACGATCGCGTTCAGGTCGAGCAGATTCTGGACGGCAGCGAGGCCGCGCCCGAGCGCGTCGCCCATCATCGCGAACACTTCGCGCCCTGCGGGCTCACCGCGGCGGGCGCTCTGTGCGATGGGCAGCACGCCGTCCACTTCGACGCCCGACAGCTCTTTGTAGCGCCGGGTGAGCGCCTTGGTTCCCGTATACGCTTCGACGCACCCGCGCTGACCGCACGCGCAGAGCGGAGCATCGGCGGAGCGGTCGATGTTGAGGTGGCCGAATTCGCCCGCAAAACCGTTGGCTCCGGGATAGAGCATGTGCCCCAGCACCAAGCCGGCGCCGATTCCCGTACCGAGCGTGACCATCAAAAAGCTCGGATGCTCGCGGCCGTGTCCGTACAGGCGCTCGCCGAGCGCGGCGCTGGTTGCGTCGTTCTCCACGGCGATGGGGCAACCGCCGAGCCGTCGCGAAAGTTCTTCGGCTACGTGAATGCCTGCGAACCCGGGCACGTTGGTCAGCCGCCAGCAGCGGCCCTCCGCGTCGACCTCACCGGGAATGGCGATGCCGACCGCTTCCGGTTCCTGGCTCAACGCGAGCACGGTGCTCGCGAGCAGATCGAGCACGTCGCCGGGGCTTGCACCCGCACGTGTCGCAGCCGTCGTCGAGCGAAGTACTTCGCCGCCTTCGACCACGCCGGCCTTGACGTGAGTCCCTCCGAAATCCACGCCGATTAACATGGAGCCTCAAACAAATAGATGACGGTGGCACCGACTGCAACGAGGCCACTCTCCGCGGGGGGGATGCCCCCCGGTGAACATGTAGTTGTTGAGGTCACTCCGCGGCGGGTCGACCTATAGTTCATTGCATGTCGACGCTTCGCCTGAGCACGCTCAACATCTGGAACAAATCGGGGCCGTGGCCGGAGCGACTGAAGCTCATCCGCCGTGAGCTCGAACGACTAAAGCCCGCTGTTTTGGGCCTTCAGGAGGTGCTGCGTTTCGCGCCCGAGGGCCTCGAGCAGTTCGTGCCCACGTCTTCGACCTGCCAGGCGACCGAGATCGCGCACGAGTTTGACTACACCGTCGCCTATGCGTTGGCGTCCGACTACGGGCATGGGCTGAAATTCGGCAACGCGCTGCTCAGCCAATTCCCGATTTTGGAGACGCGCACCTTCGCCTTGCCCGGATTGGAGACGGGCGAGTCGCGTTCGCTGCTGTATGCGCGGCTCGAGACGCCTTTTGGCGAGCTGCCCGTGTTCGTCACCCACCTCAACTGGAAGCTTCACCAGGGCAACGTGCGCTTGCGACAGGTGCGCTTCATTGCGGAGCGCGTGGCGGAGCTGGTTCCGGTGCGCAGTCGATTTCTGCCGCCCGTGTTGATGGGTGATTTCAATGCGGAGCCGGACGCGGACGAGATCCGATACTTGCGCGGCTTGGCCGTGGTCGATGAGGAGAGCGTGTTCTTCGCCGACGCTTGGGTGTACGGCGCGGACGCGGGTCTGCCCGGTGCCACCTTCGATCGCGGCAACGATTACGCGCGCGTGGCGCGTGAGCCCTCGCGCCGCATCGACTACATTTTCGTGCGCGGTCCGGACGCACAGCTGCGTGGCGAGCCGATGAAAACCGAGCTGGCGTTCGCCACCGCCGAGGCCGGCCCTTCCGGAAACGTATGGCCTTCCGACCATTTCGGGCTGGTGACAGACGTTTTCTTCGCGCCCCGCAGCCCTTGAGCCTAAATCCGGGGCAAAATTGCCGATCAAAGCTGGAGCTGGCGGAGGCTCTCCGATTTTGCCAAGATCGGCCCGCCAATGAAGCACGTCGTATCTCACGATCTCGGTCAAGAGCGCGCCAAGGCCGCGGCTGAAGCGGCCTTCGGTGCGTACGCCAAGAAGTTTGCCAAGTACTCTCCGCAAGTGAACTGGACTTCGGCGAACACCGCGCAGATTTCCTTTCAGGTGAAGGGCTTCACGTTGAGCGGCGCGCTCGAAGTCTTGCCCAAGACGATCGAGATGGATCTCGAAGTGCCGTTCTTGCTTCGACCGTTCAAGGGTCAGGCCCTGAGCGTGATCGAGGGCGAAATCAAGCAGTGGATCGAGAAGGCCAAATCGGGCGCGGTCTGAGGCCGGCTCAGCCCGCGTGGGCGCGCGTCGCGCGGAGTCGAGCCACACGTTCCTTCATACTCGGGTGGGACGCGTAAAACGCGGCGAACAGCGGGTGGGGGTGCAGGTTCGAAAGGTTGTCTCGCGCGAGCTTGCCGAGCGCGCTCGCCAGCGCGGGCGCGTCCCCCGTGAGCTCTGTCGCGAACTGGTCGGCCTCCCACTCGTGCTTGCGCGACCAGGCGCTCGAGAGGGGAGTGGTCAGGAAATCGAGCAACGACCCCAAGAAGGCGACCAGCGTCGCACGCAAGAAGAAGCCGCCGCCGGGTTCCCCGATCAGGGAGGGCAAGGCCGGCCACGAGAGCAAACGATACGCGCCGTAGCAAGCAGCCAGGGTGAGCGCTTGCCCGAGCACGAAGCGCTGGGCAATGTGGTGCCGCCGCCAGTGACCGAGCTCGTGCGCCAACACGCCCAGGATTTCGGAGTGGCTCATACGCTCGAGCAGCGTGTCGAATAGCACCACGCGCTTTACCGGGCCGATGCCGGTGAAGTAGGCGTTCGAGTGGCTACTTCGGCGTGAGGCGTCAATCTGAAAGACGTGCTTCACCTGCACGCCGGCGCGTTCCGAAAGCGCGACGATGCGCGGCTCGAGGCCGGGCACGGAGAGCGGCGTGGTCTTGAAGAACAATGGCTCGATCAAGTGCGGTGCGAGCAGCGTGAGCAGCAGGCCCAGGGCGGCGAGCAGCGCCCAAATCCAGAGCCAGTAGCGCTCGGGTGACGCTTGCACCAGCGCCGCTGCAGCGGCAACGCACGCACTCAGCAGCGCGGCGGAGAGCAGCGCGCCCTTGACCAAGTCGGACAGCCACAGGCGCAGCGTCATGCGATTGAAGCCGTGGCGCGCTTCGATCACGAATGTCTGGTACCAGGCGAACGGAATCGATAGGGCACCGCTCACCAGCGAGAGGCCGACCGCATAGAGCAGCGCGCCGAGCACGAACGAGTGGGTGCATCGCACGACCCACCGCTCGTAGCTGGCCAGAACACCGCCGAACAACGCGGCAAGCACGACGAGCCGCGAGACCACCAGGAACACTAGCTGAACGCGGGTTCGCTCACGAGTGTAGTCGGCGCTCTTGGCGAGTGTGGTCGCGTCGATTTGATCTGCGAGCTCGGCGGGAACCTCTCCGCCGTGGCGCGAAAGGTGGCGCAAGTTGAGCGCCAGCAAGATCAGCTTGCACGCGGTGAACGCGAGCGCGCAGAGCAGCAGTGCGATCATCATCAGCGGCTGAGCAAATCTAGCGCGGACGCCGGGCGGGGGGGCCGAGCGACGCCGATTCGCTCCAAATGCGCGAGAACCTGCAGCACGCAGGCTTCATCCCAGGCGTCCCCGATGATTTGTAGACCGATCGGAAGGCCATCGTCGTCCAGGCCAACCGGCGCCGAAGCCGCGGGCAGACCGCTGACATTTGCGAGAAACGCGAAGCGACAGGTAGCCTGCAGCGCTTTGGGATCGATGAAGCCGTAGCGCGCCTCCTCGTCTGCCACGGAGAGTGGACCCTGCCCCGTGCTGGGTAGCGCCAGCACGTCGACGTCCCGGAGGAGCTCGGCGAGCTCGCGTCGTAGGCTCGAGCGCAGACGCTGAGCGTCGAGGTAGTCGTCAGGGCAGAACGTCTCGATGCCGGCGAGCACGAGCTGCACGTCGAGCCCGAGCTCATCCATGTGTTCCTTGCGAACTCGCGCGAGAGCGAGGAACCCTTCGATGCCCAGGGTGAGATAGCCGATAGCGCCAGCCCAACGCATGAGCGGTGAGCGAACCTCGACCAGCGTTGCGCCCTCCCGCGAGAGCGCTTGCAGCGCGGCCTCGCCAGCGCGGCGGATGGCGGGGCTGGCCGCAGACCATTCATCGGGCTCCACCCCGATGCGTAGCCCCCGCACGCCGCGACCGAGCGCTTGCGTGAGCTCATCGGTAGCGAAGGCGGGCGCGAGGCGGCTGGCGTCGTCTGCCGGATCTGCGCCGGACGCCACTTCCAGGAAGCGCGCCAAGTCGCTGGACGAGCGGGCGAGGGGTCCCAAGTGCACGACCGAGGTGGCGAAAGGCGTGCCGAGGCCGCTGCTCGGGATGCGACCGTAGCTGGGCTTCAGGCCAAATATGCCGCAATGTGCCGCCGGGATGCGGATCGAACCGCCGCCATCCGTGCCCAGTGACATCGGACAGAGCCCGAGCGAGACCGCAACGGCGCCGCCGGTCGAGCTGCCACCAGCAAGACGGCTGGTGTCGTGCGGGTTCATCGGCATGCGGCGATGCGGATTGGCGCCGAGCGGCGACAGGCCAAACTCGGTCATCGGCGTTTGACCGAGAATGACGGCGCCCGCAGTGCGCAAGCGCGCGACCGCGAGGGCATCCGCGGCCGCAGGCTGGAACCCCGCGTAGCCGGTGCCCTTGCGGGTCGGAAAGCCGAAGAGGTCGATCTCTTCCTTCACCGTGATCGGGATGCCTTCGAGGGGGCGCGCGGCGCCGCGCGTGATGCGCTCCTGGCTGTCTTGTGCCGCGCGCAGGGCCCGCGCGTCGTCGTAACCACACAGCGGGCCGAGTGTCGGAACCCGCCCGGCGAGCTCGCGCGCGAATCCGAATGCGCGCAGCGCGACCTGTACCGGGGAGCTTTCGCCGCTGCGATAGGCTTTAGCGAGTGCGGCGGCCGAGCGCTCCGTGCCCTGAGTGTCCGGTGCGTCCAAACCTTGCGATGAACGCTCGTGACTCGCGCGCGCGGCAAGCGGTGCATGGCTGAACGGCAGCGGGCCACGGAGCTCGTGCGGTAGCGCGCGCAGCGCGTCGATGCCGAGCTCTGCACGCAACAAGCCAGCGAGGACACCGCGCGCGGGCGTCTTGCGTACCGCTGTCACGAGCGCGTCAAGGGTGCGACCGGAAATTCGTCCGACTGGAAACGCTCGCATCCGCTCGGTTTTCTACACCAAGCAGAAACCACGATCACGTAGGAATTGAAGCCGAAACCTTGGCCTCTTCGTGGCGAAAGCCTCACGACTTTCGGGCCCGCCGCGCCGAGTGTGCTGGAAAACGGCGGGAGGGATTGGTATTCAAGCTGGCATCGTGACTTCGGGCAAACACAACATTCCCGTCGAAGAATTACCGCTCGATCCGTCCGCACTGCGCGACAGCTTCGTGCGTCATGTGCAGCATACCCAGGGCAAACACCCGGTTGCCGCCACGCGGCTCGACCATTTCATGGCCGTGGCGCGCACGGCGCGCGACCGCATGTTCGACCGCTGGACGCGGACCTGGCATCGCCGGGAGCGGCAACAGCCGAAGCTCGTTTACTACCTTTCGCTCGAATATTTGCTGGGCCGCCTGCTCGAGGATGGTCTGATCAATCTCGGCGTGCGCGACGAAATGCGCGACGCGCTGGGCGGGCTCGGCATCGATCTGGATCAGGTCGTCGGGCAAGAGCCCGATCCGGGCCTCGGCAACGGTGGCCTCGGGCGTCTGGCAGCGTGTTTTCTGGATTCGATGGCCACGCTGGGCATCGCCGGCATGGGCTACGGTATTCGCTACGACTACGGCATCTTCCGCCAAGAAATCGTGGGCGGCACACAGACCGAGGCACCCGACGTCTGGCTCCAGCACGGTAACCCTTGGGAAATCGCGCGGCCGGAGCGCATCTACAAGGTTCGTTTCGGAGGTCGGGTCATCCAGTACACCGGCAATTCCGGGCGCCTG
This sequence comes from Polyangiaceae bacterium, assembly GCA_035549735.1. Classification (GTDB taxonomy): domain Bacteria; phylum Myxococcota_A; class Polyangia; order Polyangiales; family Polyangiaceae; genus PMG-095. The sequence continues at coordinate 43,128 of DASZQI010000013.1, forward strand.
ACGCACGAGTGGATCGACACGCACGACGTGCTCGCCATGGCCTACGACGTGCCGGTGCCGGGTTACCGCAACAACGTGGTCAACACGCTGCGCCTGTGGTCCGCCAAGGCCACGCACGACTTCGACATCTCTTATTTCAATCGCGGGGATTACATCAAAGCGGTCGAGGAGAAGTTTTCGACCGAGAACATTTCGCGCGTTCTCTACCCGAACGATCAGCAGCCCGCGGGTAAAGAGCTGCGGTTGAAGCAGGAATATTTCCTGGTCTCCGCGACGCTTCAGGACGTCATCTCTCGGCACCTCCGCTACCATCCGGACCTCTACAACCTGCACGAGCAGGCCGTGTTCCAGATGAACGACACGCACCCGGCGCTGGCGGTGGCCGAGCTCTTGCGCGTGCTGGTCGACGAGCACGGCATGCCTTGGGATCACGCCTGGTCGCTCACGCGGCGCTGTTGCGCGTACACGAACCACACCATTTTGCCGGAGGCGCTGGAGCGCTGGCCCGTATGGTTGATGGAGCGCGTCTTACCCCGGCACTTGCAGATCATTTACGAGCTCAATGCCTGGTTCCTGGCCGACGTGAAGAAGCGCTTCCCCGGTGAAGACGAGCGGCTACGGCGCATGTCGCTGATCGAGGAAGGGCCCGAGCGCTCCGTGCGCATGGCCAACCTGGCCGTGATCGGCGGTAGCCGCGTGAACGGCGTGTCCGAGCTGCATTCGCACTTGTTGCGCGAGCGGCTGTTCCGCGACTTTTACGAGCTGGAACCGACCAAGTTCATCAACCAGACGAACGGCGTTACTCCCCGGCGCTGGCTCTTGAAGTGCAACCCGGGTCTGTCCGCGCTGATCACTCAACGCATCGGCGACGGCTGGGTGACCGATCTCGAGCAGCTCGAACAGCTGGTTCCGCTGGCGTCCGATCCCGAGCTGCAGAGCGAGTGGCAGCGAGTCAAGCGCGAGAACAAGGAGCGCCTGGCCAACCTACTCAAGCGTCAGTTCGGGATGGAGCTCGATCCGACGCATTTGGTCGACGCCCAAATCAAGCGCTTCCACGAGTACAAGCGGCAGCTGCTCAACATATTGCACGTGGTCTCGCTGTACCTGACCTACCGCAACAAGCCGCCCCACGAGGCCGTGCCGCGCACCTTCATTTTCGCGGGTAAGGCCGCGCCTGGCTACGACATGGCCAAGCGCATCATTCACCTCATCAATTCGGTCGCGCAGGTCGTAAACCACGACATCGCGGTGCGTCCGTTCTTGCGCGTGCTGTTCGTGCCGAACTACGGGGTTACGCTGGCCGAGCACATCATCCCCGCCACCGACGTGTCCGAGCAGATCTCGACCGCCGGCATGGAGGCTTCCGGCACGGGCAACATGAAGTTCGCGCTCAACGGCGCGCTCACCATCGGCACGCTCGACGGCGCCAACATCGAGATTCGCGATGCGGTCGGCGAGGCCAACATGTTCCTGTTCGGCCTCACCGCGGAGGAAGTGATTCACGCTCGGGAAGGCAGCCACGACCCGCAGCAGGTCTACTATGCAGAGTCGCTCTTGCGCGCCGCGCTCGACGCGGTGGCGAGCGGCATGTTCTCGCCGGACGAGCCAGGGCGCTTCCGGCCCATCGTCGATTCGCTGCTGTACGGCGGCGACCAGTACATGGTGCTCGCGGATTTTCTGAGCTACGTGCACTGTCACCGCAGCATCGAGATGGCGTACTACGATCGCGCGGGTTGGACGCGCCGTTCGATCCTCAACGTCGCCCAGATGGGCCGTTTCTCAAGCGATCGCACGGTGCTCGGCTACGCGCGTGACGTCTGGGGCGTGTACGTTCCCCCTGCCGTCAAGGGCGGCTTCCGCCCGATCCCGAGCGTGCTACCGCAGCCCGCCACCAACAACAAATCGCGTTAGGGCGCGCAGCTGCTCGGGTTCGCGAACGAAGCCGAGCAGCCGTCGTCTCCGCAGCGACCGCTCCGACACTGTAAGTCGAGCGTGCAGGGTTCTCCATTTTCGAGCAGTGGGGCGCAGCTGGTGGTCGCGCCGTCCGGTGAACACGCGGTGCCGGCGGCGCAGGCTTCGAACTGAAAGCACTCGCCGGTCGTCTGTTGCGGCACGCAGCTGAGCTGTGAGAAATCGCAGAACAGGCCCTCGTCGCAGCCCTCGAGCAGGCATTGCTCGCCTTCGCCCGCGGCCCTCTGGCACGTGTGCGCGCGTGGGCCGAGATCGCCTGCGCAGTACACGGTCGCGCCGCTCAACTTGGCGCACTGGGCGTCACTTTCGCAGCTTTCGTCGAGCGCGAGCGTGCCTTGAAACACGTCGCGACAGGCTGCGTCCGACGCGGCGCGGCCTTCGTAGGAGCAACCCTGCAAGTAGCGGTTGAAGGCGGAGACGCAGCGCGCAGCGGCCAGCGGCTGATAGCGGAGCCGGAGCGCGATGTTGGCGTTCAACTGCGATTGGTAGCTGGCTTTAGCCCGTTCTTCGCACATCGCGGGGCCCGAGCCGAGCCCAAGAGCCTGACAACAGGACTGCATCGCCTCACAGAAGGCGTGCCCCAGGCGCGCCGCGAAGGCGTCGATCGGTACGCCTTCCAGTGCTGGTGTGCTGCCGACCGGCAGCGGTGCGCGCGGATTTTCGCTGGCTGCACCTGCGTCCGGCCCGTCGAGCGGCTCGACGCTCACGCTGCCGCAGGCGAAAAGTGCAGAAGACGTGCCCGCCAGAGTGGCGAAAACGAGCCTGAGCGCGGCGTTCGACACGTGCCGTCGCAGCATAACCCCCTTGCGCCACCCAGGCCTAGGTGGGAGCATTCATGACACCTCTTGTATCCTTTCGCCGGGATGACGAGGTTCGGAGTCACGATGTCATCGCAGCTCGAGTCGTTGAAGGAAATTACCACCGTCGTCGCCGACACCGGCGATATCGAAGCCATCGCGCGTCACCGCCCTCAAGACGCAACCACCAACCCGTCGCTGCTATTGAAGGCGGCCCAGCTGCCGCAATACCGCAGCTTGGTGGACGAGGCGGCCGCTTATGCGGCGAAGCAGAGCAGTGATCGCTCGCTGCAAACTGCGCTGTTCATGGACAAGCTGGCCGTGAACTTCGGGCTTGAGATTCTGAAGCTGGTCCCCGGCCGTGTCTCGACCGAGGTCGACGCGAGCTACAGCTTCGACACGGCCGGCACGCTGGAGAAGGCGCGCTCGCTGATCGAGCTCTATCGCAAGGCAGGTATCGACCGCGAGCGGATCCTGATCAAGATCGGCAGCACCTGGGAAGGCATTCGCGCGGCCGAGCAGCTGGAGCGCGAGGGCATTCACTGCAATCTCACCCTGCTCTTCAGCTTTGCCCAGGCAGTGGCCTGCGCTGAGGCCAAGGTCACGCTCATTTCGCCCTTCGTCGGCCGCATTTACGACTGGCACAAGAAGGCGCGCGGCGCCGAGATTCCGATCTCCGAAGATCCCGGGGTTGCGAGCGTTCAGCGCATCTACACGTACTACAAGAAGTACGACTACAAGACGCAGGTGATGGGCGCGAGCTTCCGAAAGGTCGAGCAGATCACCGAGCTTGCCGGTTGCGATCTCTTGACCATCAGCCCGGATTTGCTGGCCAAGCTCGAGGCGGCACAAGGCGACCTGAGCGCGAAGCTCACGGTGCAGGCCGCCAAGGCCAGCGACGTGGCGCAGATTTCGCTCGACGAAAAGACCTACCGCTTCCAGCACAATCAGGACGCGATGGCTGTCGAAAAGCTGAGCGAGGGCATCCGCGTGTTTTACGAGGACGCGCGCAAGCTCGAACGCTGGGCAGCAGCCACGGTGGCGCAGAACGCGGCCTAAGCCCGCCGCTAAATGTACCGGTACCTGGTAAAGCCGCTGCTCTTCCTGTTTTCGCCGGAGACAGCGCATCGCTTTGCGTTCGGTTGGTTGCGTTTTCTGCTCGGATTTTCCGCGCTGCGACGCGCGTGCCGCGCATTGCTCGTGACCCGGGAGCCGGGGCTCAAAGTGCACGCGCTCGGGCTCGATTGGTCGAGCCCGGTGCTGCTGGCAGCGGGCTTCGACAAGAACGCGGAAGGTTTCGAGGCGCTCGGCGCACTCGGCTTCGGTGGCGTGGAGGTGGGCACGATCACGGCTCAGGCGCAGCCCGGTAACCCGCGGCCGCGCCTGTTCCGCCTGCCCAAGGACCGCGCACTGATCAACCGCATGGGCTTCAACAACGACGGCGCCCAGCGCGTCGCCGAGCGCTTGCGGGGCGCGCGTTCCACGGTCGTCGGCGTCAACATCGGCAAGACCAAGGTCGTTTCCGATGACGAGGCGGTGCAGGACTACGTGCAGAGCGCGGAGTCGCTCGGCTCGCTCGCCGACTACTTCGTAGTCAACGTCAGCTCGCCGAATACTCCCGGCCTGCGCGCGTTGCAGTCGGTCGAGCGCTTGCGCCCGTTGCTCAGCTCGGTTCAGGCCACCCTCTCGCGCGTGAAGCCAGGCGCGCCGCCGCCGTTGCTGGTGAAAATCGCGCCCGACCTCTCCGACGAAGCGGTCGACGAGATCGCGGATCTCGCGGTCGATCTCGGCCTGTCGGGCATCATCGCCACCAACACCACCATCAGCCGCGAAGAGCTGGCGACGCCCGCGCGCATCGTCAATGCGTGCGGGCCGGGCGGGCTTTCCGGAGCTCCGCTGCGGCTCCGCTCGCTCTCGGTGCTACGGCGTTTGCGCCGGCGCGTCGGCGATCAAATGGTGCTGATCGCTGCAGGCGGCATCGAGACGGCCGATGACGCCTGGGAGCGGATTCGCGCTGGTGCGACGCTGGTGCAGGTTTACACCGCCTTCGTGTACGAGGGGCCCACGCTCGCCAATCGCATCGCGCGCGGGCTGCTGGAGCGCGCGCGCAGTTTTGGTTTTACCTCGGTGCAGGCCGCGGTGGGCACCAGCGCGGATCGCCCTTCGCTCGCGCCCGCGCTCGCCAACACCGCGCCGCGCTCGGTCCGCGCCGGGGCCTAGTCGTTTACCCGGAGAGCTGCGTCGCGTCGGCGAGCAGCGCGGTCATCGCTGCGTCGTCATCGGTTTGGTAGTAGCCGCGAATCTCGAGCTCGCGATCGACGAGCACGAGGTGCGAGCCGTGCAAAATGCCGAGATCGGAAGCGCCGGCGTCGGGGCGGCCTTCGAGCGCGAGCTTGAAGCCGTCCACCGCGACCTTCTGAATCGAGGCAAAATCACCGGTTAGAAACGACCAGTTGCTGGTGTCGGCGTCGTACTTTCGCGCGTACTCGCGCAGCACCTGCGGAGAGTCGTTCTCCGGATCCACGCTGATGCTCACCAAGCGCAGCGCGACCTGGTTCGCAGCCGCGCGCTCTTGCAGTGCGCGCATGCGGCGCGTGATACGCGGGCAGATCGTGGGGCAGCGCGTGAACATGAACGCAGCCACCCAGACCGAACCGCGGAGCGAGCTCGCGTCGACGCGCTTTTCGTCCTGGTTCGAAAACCCGAACGCCGGAACGTGTCCGAGCCGCGGCAGCTCCGGCCTGCGACCGCAACCGGCGAATACCGACACCGAGCCGGCGAGCAGCGCGCGTCGCGTGAAAGCTTGAGAAATATGGAAGTCCAAGGGCGGTCGGGCCTGCTGCTAGCACCAGCATCAGGGACAGGACAGGTTTCAGCGTCGGAAAAACTTGCTTCGTTTATGGAAGTCGGGTAGTACCGTTGCCTACACGTTCTCACCCCCGTGGAGTGCCAATGCTGCGTCGCCTTCGTAAGCTGCTTGAGCGCTTTCGCGTTCCCGGGCTCATCCTCGCCTGAGTGCGCGCTACTTAGCGAAGTATTCGTACTTCGCTAAGGTGAAGCAAGCCTTGGTGCGGGACATAGAGCTTGACCCAACGTGCGTCGACTGGGGAAAACGAAGTTTTCCAGCGCTTGAACTCGCTCGTACTGCGAGCGACTTCTGTCCAGTGTTCGTGATCGACGCTCACGGCTAGAACCAACGGCACGATGCGCTCGGCGCAGCAGTCCAAGCGATTGCCGACCTGAGCTGCGGAGACGCGCTGAACCTGCTGGAGGTCGATTTCGAGCCAGGGATCGCTCTCTTCGTTGGTGTGAAAGAAGTAGTTGGGGCTTTCGGGGCACTTCTGCAGCGGTGAGGGGCAGCCGCCTACGCCGTAGTGGGAGCTCGCGCGCCACGGCTTGCCAGCCGCGACGTCGCGGCTGCGCTCGGCGCCGTCTCGAAGGGCGACAGCCCCGATGGCGAGCGCGATCACGGCCAGGGCGACCAAGGCCAAGCGCGCCACCCGGCGCAGCCAAATGCGCTCGAGCTCGAGCTGGTCAGGGTCCACTCTGCCGAGCAGTGACTCTGCGAACACCCGCAGGCTTTCGCTCAGAGCGAGCAGGCGCGCCTCCGGAAGCTCGGCCAGGTCCGCGAACGACCCGCTGAGCGCGTCAGTTACCGATGTCGACACGCTGTCGTCGCCGAACAGCGCCGTGAGCGCAGCGCGATCGGCGCTAGCCCAAACCGCTTCCGGATCGAGCGCCAGGGAGCTCTCGCTCGGATCGCCCGTTGCTTCCTTCACGGGTTCGGCCTGCGCGCGGGTCGCCAGCAGAGCCCAATAGACGCCTTGGCGAAGCAGGTCGCAGGCTTGAGCGAGCGCGGGGCCCGATTCCAAGCGTTGCGCGGGGTTTAGGGCGACCTCAGCCAGCTCGAGGCAAAGTTTGGCTCGGCGCCGTAGCTCGCGCGCTCGCGCGCCTTGCTGTCTCTTGCCGAGCTCCGCCATTGCGGCGCCTTGCCAGACCCATTCGAGCGCTCGTCGCGCTTTCGGCCCGACGCTGTTCGACGACGCGGCTGGCGCAGGTTTGCCCGATTCAACGGCGGAGTCAGCATCGGCGTTCACGGGGCTCTCCTCATGGCAGGATGCGTATGGCGCCCAGGTGCAACATTTTGAAGCCGACCGCGCGCACGCGCACGTAGCGGGCGTGCTGCTTGCCGACGTCCACCTTCCAGGTCCGGAAGGTGCCTTCGTGACGAGCGATTGGCTTCCAGTGAGTTTGGTCGGCGCTCACTTCGATGACGATCGGGCTCGTGCGCTCTTGATAAGAGTCCCGGCGGTTGATGACGCGAACCGACGAAAAATCAGTCGGCGTTTCCAGATCAATTTCGACCCAAGGGTCCTTCTCTTCCGACGTGTGGACGAAGAAGGACGGGCTGTCGTCGCAGTCTTGCTGAGGCGAGGTGCAGCCGCTGACCGCACTCGAGCTCGCGCGCCAATTCTTGCCATGGGCCAGATCGGCGCGCTGCTCGCGCAGCTCGCGGAGCGTGAAGACGCTGGCGGCCAAGCAACCGAGCACGAAGAACACGACGCTGACGCGCACCAAGCGGCGCAGCCAGAGCGTGCCGAGCCTGCTCTCGGGTTGCTCGACGAGCAGCTGCAAGCGCTCAGCGGTTTCCCGCATCAGGAACAGCGCTTGCGATTGCTCTGCCGGGGTTCGCGCGCTGATATCCACGAAATCGGTGCGCGAAAAGAGCTCGCGCACCGGGCTGGTCTCGGCGAGTGCCTTGCCGAGCAGCGCGCGCGCCTGGGGCTCTTCGACCAACTCGGGGAACGCGGGCGTGACGCTCGAGTCGAACTCGTGGGCTCGCAGCGTGAGCAGTGCCCAGTACACGGCTTCGCGATAGAGCTCGCAGGCGACGGCGTCGGGGTTGCCGCCTCCATCCGCGAAGTTCGGTTCGCTGGCTCTACGCGCGAACGTCATGGCTTGCTTGCAACGGGTGCGATACCTTCGTTCGGCGTCGCTCTGCTTGGCGAGCGCAGCGCGAGCTTCGGCAAACTCACTGCTACACCAGAACCAACCGAAAAACCGTCGCCAGCGCTTGCGAGGAATCACTCTCGGGGGTACCGGCGCGGCTGGCTCGGGTTGATCGGTCAGGGCCGGCTCCTTCGCCGAAAGCTGCCCTGCGCTTGCCTGCGTTTCCATCGCCAAGACCGTGGCCGCTGCTATACTCCATCGCCCGGCTTTCGCGAAACACTGCCTCTCGGCTCGCTCCCGTCTTCCGGCATTTTCGCGGTCGCTGCGCGCCGACCAGCGTGGAAATCGCGGTCTCCGCTGCGGCGCTCGTCCTTCAGCGAGACCTTTGGGACGTCTTCGGGGGGCCGTGCTAGCCAATCTCGCGCCGCCGGCCCGAGGAACGGCGTTTCTGGTTGCCGCGCATGGATGGCAGAATGGTGAAGGTATGAACGACGTCGGTGGCTCCGGCCAGAAATTCGACGCCTACGCGCGACGCTACGGCGGCCTCGTCGACGACAGCATTCGGGCGAGCGGTGAGTCGTCGCAATACTTCCTGGAGTACAAGCTCGGTTGCCTGCAGCGCATCGGGGCCGATCCCTCGCTACCGGTGCTCGATTATGGCTGCGGCGTCGGCAACCTTTCAGCGTGCCTAGCCGGCTACTTTCAGCGCGTCGAAGGCTACGATCCCTCGTCCGAGAGCCTCAAGGTGGCGCGCGAGCAGGCGCCGACCGCGCTGTTTCACGACAGTCCGGAGGCGATTCCCGACCGGCACTTCGGCGTCGCGGTGCTCTCCTGTGTGCTGCACCACATCCCACCCGCCGAGCGCGCGCAGATCATGAGTAACGTGCGCCAGAAGCTCGTGCCCGGTGGCAGGCTCGTGGTCTTCGAACACAACCCCTGGAACCCGGTCACGCGGCGCGCAGTGGCCGCGTGCCCGTTCGATGACGACGCGATCCTGCTCTGGCCGGGTGAGGTACGAACGCTATTTCGGGACACGGGCTATCAGGACGTGACGCAGGATTTCATCGTATTCTTTCCGCGCGCGCTGGCCGCTTTGCGCCCGCTCGAGCCGCGGCTCAATTGGTTGTTCCTGGGTGGCCAAACCATGACCGTCGGCACGCAGCGCTAGTTCGGAGAGAAGAAAGCCATCATGAAGCGCCCGAAGCTTTCCATCGTCATTCCCGTTTTCAACGAGGAAGAGACCATTCCGGAGCTGCATCGGCGGCTTACGGCTTTCCTGGGGCAGCTCACCGAAATTGGCGATGAGTGGGAGGTCGTGTTCGTGGAGGACGGCTCGCGCGACCGTTCGGCGGCCCTGCTATCGGAGCTCGCCGAGCGCGAGCGACGCTATCGGCTGGTCGGGTTTTCGCGCAACTTCGGCCATCAGATTGCGATCACCGCCGGGCTCGACCACGCGGAGGGCGACGCGGTGGTGGTCATGGACGCCGATCTGCAAGACCCGCCCGAGGTGGTGCGAGCGATGCTCGAGCGCGCGGGCGAGGGGTTCGATGTCGTGTATGGCGTGCGCCGCAAGCGCGAGGGAGAGACGTTCTTCAAGCGCGCGACCGCCGCCGCTTTCTATCGTTTGATTCGCGCGATGACCGGCGTCGCGATTCCAGTCGACGCGGGAGACTTTCGCTTGATGCGACGCCCGGTGGTGCTCACCATGCGCGCGCTGCGCGAGCAGCACCGCTTCGTGCGCGGTATGGTGGCCTGGGTCGGGTTTCGCCAAACCGCGGTGCTCTACGACCGCGAGGGGCGGTTCGCCGGAGAAACCAAATATCCGCTGCGCAAGATGGTGAAGTTCGCGATCGATGGCATCACCTCGTTCTCGGTGGTGCCCTTGCGAGTTGCCACCTGGCTCGGCCTGGTCGGCGGCGTGATCGCGGTGATCACGGGTGTTGCCATCGTCGTGCTCAAGCTGGTCGTGCCGAACATTTCTCTGCCGGGCTGGACGGGCATCATGGTTGCCCTGGCCTTCGGCTTCTCGGCTCAGCTGTTGATGACCGGGATTTTGGGGGAGTACGTCGGCCGTATCTACGAGGAGATCAAGCGTCGTCCGCTGTACATCGTCGCGCGTGAGGTAAACGGGACCACCTCTTCCGAAGAGCCGGTCGAGCGCGCGGTCCGGGTTGGCGCGGTCGACGCTTCAGGCTAGAGTCCGCGGCCGCGTGGATCCCAAGGCAGCCACAGATTTCCCGGAGGGCGGTGGGCGCTCGCTCGAACCGGGCTGGGTCACGTCGCAAGATGCGAATTTGGCGCTGATGCTGGAAAGAAGCGCGCGCCTCTCCCAGCGACTCGGTGACGAGGCTGCAAAGCCACGACGTCGGAAGGCTCCGTCGCTCACCTCCGACCTGGCTTGCGGGCTGTATCGGCAGTCGGCCTACTGCTCGCTGCGCGCCCTCGCGCTGCTGCCCTCTGCAACGCCCGAGCAAACTGCGGGTGCGGGCGCGAGTCACGAAGCCTTCACGGCGCTGTTTCGCGCCGCGCCGACGGCCGTGCTCGAAAGCGCGGCTGGCGGCCCCGAGCGTGCGGTTTTGCTGGAGCAGCGCTTGTGCACGGAGACGTTCGTGGACTTTGCCGCGCGCGAACCCGCCGAAGCGAGCGCCCTGGCCAAGGAGCTGGGCGCCTTTGCCCGCGCGCTCATTCGTCAGCTCGAGCTGAGCCGTGGGCGGCTGGATCGCAAAGCAGCCTCGCGTTCACTGCGCTGGCTTGCCGGAGCGCTGCTGGTGCTCGGGTTGCTCAATTTCGTCCTGATTTTTCCGGATTTGTGGGCCGCGCGTCGCGACCTCGCGGTCGGAAAGCCGTGGGTCGCGAGCTCGACTTGGGGCGGCGGTTGCGAATCGCCGCTGCAAGACTGTCCAGGTGATGGCAACTACTTCGTGCACACCCAGCCGGAGAACGAGCCGTGGTTCGAGCTCGACTTGCGCTCTCCGCAGACGATTTCCGGTGTTCAGGTGGTCAACCGGGTGGACTGCTGTACGGAGCGCGCGGTCCCGCTGGTCTTGGAGGTCAGCACCGATCACAAGAAATGGCGCGAAGTGATTCGCAGCACTCAGCCGTTTCGGGAATGGAAGGCGAGCTTCGCGTCCGTGACGGCGCGTTGGGTGCGGCTGCGAATCCCGAAGTATGGGACCTTGCACCTGAAGAGAGTGCGGATTTTGCCGTGAGAGCGAGCTGCGCGACATGATCCAGAATTCAGTCGTCGAGCCAGGTCCGGTCTCCAACAGCGCACCTTCGGCGATTTCGCTCGGCGCGCTCGTGCGCACGCTGAGCCTGATTTTCGGCGAGGGCATGTCCTTCGGGTTGTGCTGTTGGGCGCTGTTCTCCAGCCCCAGCTTGATGCCCTACGCGCTCGAAAATCGCATGCCGCTGCGTGAGCGGTTCGAGCTGCTCGCGACCGCGTTCGGCTCGGGCGCGATCGGCATCGCGCTCGGAGCCCTCTATCTCGGCGTGGCCAGCGGCTCGCTCAGCCGCCTGAGCGGCATTGCGGACCGTCTGGCGCCGCTCCTGGTCTCCGGGATCCTGCCGTTCATGTTCCGCTGGCGGCTGTGGCAGCAGCGCGAGCTCACCTTCGGCATCTTGGTCACCGTGTTGGGCTTCGCGATTCACGCCGCGGTGCTCAAGTCGATGCAGGCGCCACCCCTGTTCGGCACGCGGCTCGCGCCGCTCACTCGCTGGCTCGCTCGGTCGTTGGCGCGTTCGGAGCGCTGGCTGCCGGTGACGCTGGTGCTGCTGGGCGCGCTCGGTTACACGGTCTTTTTCTCCTACTTCACCATCGCGAATCATCGCGCGTTGCGCACCGCGAGCTTCGACCTCGGCCTCGAGAACAACCTGCTGTGGAACGTCGTGCACGGCGGGCAGTTCATGAAGAGCTCGCCGTTGGTCGGCCCGGTCGGCAGCCATTTCGGCTTTCACGCCACGCTCTTCGCGTACGTGATCGCGCCCTTCTACGCGCTGTACCAGCGCCCCGAGATGCTGCTCGCGTTCCAGTCTTTCATGATCGGGCTGGCAGCCCTACCCCTGTTCGGGGTGGCTACGCGCTACATGAGCCGCTGGTCCGCGTGCTTCGTCGCGCTTTGTTACCTGCTGTATCCGCCGGCGCACGGCTCGAACCTGTACGATTTTCACTACATCCCGCTAGGCGTCTTCTTCCTCTGGCTATGCCTGTATCTGCTCGAGGCGCGCCGCTACCGCTGGGCAATCTTGGCGGTGATGCTGACCCTCTCGGTTCGCGAAGACGTGTCCGCTTCGCTGATTATCGTGGGCGCGTACTTGATCTTCTCGGGGCGCAACCCGCCCGGCGGCGTGGTGGTGGCGACGGTCGCGGCCATCTACTTCTTCATCATGAAGGGCATCGTGATGCCGCGCTTTCTGCACGGCGACGAGTCGTTCATTCACCAGTACGCCGGGCTCTTGCCCGCGGGTGAGCGCGGCTTCGGCGGCGTGATGAAGACGGTGCTGGCCAACCCGGTCTACACGCTGACCAGCCTGCTCGAGCAAGACAAGCTGCTCTACATCGTGCAAATCGGCGCGCCGCTCTGCTTCTTTCCGTGGCGGCGTCCGATCGGGATTTTGTGCTCGCTACCGGGTTTCTTCTTCACGCTGCTCTCGACCGGGTACGCGCCGCTGATCCAGATCTCGTTTCAGTACACCGCGCACTGGAGCGCGTTCCTGTTCATCGCGCTGATCGCGAACCTCGGTTGGATTCAGACGCCCAAGTTTGCCGGCGACGTCACGGGCACCCTGCGTCAACGCGCGTGGCTCGTGACCATCGTGCTGCTCACGGTGTTCACCAGCTATCAGTACGGCGCCATCTTTCAGCAAAATACGGCGCGCGGTGGGTTCGGGCCCTACAACTTCACGACTTCTCCCGAAGACCGCGCGAACTATCAGAAGGTCATGGCGCTGGTGGCCAAGGTTCCACCGAACGCGAAGATCAGCAGTTCGGAAAACTTGGTGCCGCACGTGTCGAGCCGCGCGGATTCCTATACGGCTCGCGTGGGCGTGTTCGACGCCGAATACCTCTTGTTCTCGCTGCCCTGCTCGGGCGAGGAAGCGGCCAATTTCCGGCCCGCGTTGAATGGCGCGTTCGGCGTGGTCGAGGTGCGGGAACCGTACGTGCTCGCCAAGCGCGGCTACAGCAAGCGCTTGAACGCCAGCATCATGTCGCGCGTCCACTGAATCGCGGTTCGGGCCGAGCCCAGTGCTCACGGCGGCACGCCCCGTGGCAGGGCGGACATTGCTGGCACACGGCGGCACATGGCGGCACAGGCCGGCACATTCGGAAGGGCGGGTAAGATCTGCTGACGGTTCTGGGGCAACAGCGCCAAACGCTGGTCAGCGAGCACTAACGTCGCCGCTTCACCGCGGCGCTCCGTTTGGCGCAGCGCTTGCTTGTGCTGCTTCGGGAGTGTGGTTTGGCCAGCCAGAGCAGTCTGAAGTTCTCCTCCGTTTTCGAAGTCGAGGGGGTACGAAGGTGCCGAAACGCGTGGTCCGCAATCGGAGAGCTTTTTCTGCAGCGCGGCGCGGAACGAGCCATCGAACGGCGCGACCCGATGCGCTGCCGGCGTTTGCGCGCCCAGGTCGAAGACGCCGTTCTGACCATGCGCAGGGCGGAGCAGAGCGAGCCAGGTGACGGCCGGGTTCGACTAGGCCGGCAGGCGCTCAGCGCGCTCGTGGAAGCGTACGCACTGTCCGCGGCGCCGTGCGGCGAGCGCGGGCAGACTGAAAGCGCGTTGCAGCGCGAAACGCTGGCCGCGATCGAAGCTCTTCCCGGCTCTCGACGCCATGCTCGCGCCCTCGCGCTGATCTTCGCAGACGCGCAATCGGACGGTTCGCCGGCGCGAGCGCAGCGCGAGTGGGAGGCCCTTGCGGATCTGTTCGCCTGGCTCGAGCGCCGGATCGATACGCGGACCGAGCGCGAAATCGTGCTGACGCGCTGGGCTCGCTTTGCGGCGCTGGCCGGCGCTTGCTTGGGCTTACTCTGGCTGCTGTTTTCTCCGACCAACATTGCTCGGGGCAAGCCGGTGAGTTCGAGTAGCCTGTGCGGGTATACACCTCCGGCGCCGTTGGGAAAGCCTCGCCTCGAGCGGGTCGTCGACGGCAGACGGCGAGAGCCGTCGTTCGCGGTTTGTACCGAAGTCGAGCCGAAGCCCTGGGTCTCGGTGGATCTCGGCGGGCCCCACGCCATTCGTGAGGTAGTCGTCTATCCGCGTGCGGATTGCTGCTTCGGCGAACTCGCGCTTCCGATTGGGGTCGAGCTGTCGGACGACAATCAACGCTTCGAATCGGCTGGCACCGAGTCGGAGCCAGCCACACCCGACGTTCCGTGGCGTTTCGTGATCCATGGGCGCACCGCGCGCTACGTGCGGATCTCGACTGATTCGCAAGAGTCGCGTCAAGTCGTGGTCGGCGAAATAGAGATTTACGATTGAGCTCGTGCGAGAGGATTTTCAGATGATCGAACGCTTCCGCGCGTCGCCCATCGTCCGAGTCTGCCGAGTTCTGTTCTTCTTTGCGTGCCTCGCGCTCAGCGTGCAGCTGTTTCAACGCTCGCTCTCCGCGTACTTGCCGCGCGACTTCACCGCCGCACACGAATTCGACGCGCTGGCCGATTGGAAGGGCGCGCGTCTCTTGCTGCAGGGAAAGAGCCCGTACACCAAGGAGGGCCTGGCGCTCATGGGGCAGGACTCGATGGGCCACCCACCGACCACCCCGTTTTGGTATCTCCCGCTCGCCGATTTCGACAAATCAGTCGCCGCGCAGGTGAGCAGCGCGCTCACGCTCTTTCTGCTGCCGCTCCAGGTGATTCTCTGCGCGCGCGCGCTTCGATTCCCGGTTCCGTTCGCGACTGGGCTCTTGGTGTCGGCCGCTGTGTTCAGCACGGCGTGGTTCAAGTACCACTACGATGTCATCCAGTACTCGGAAGCGATTGCCTTCCTCTACGTGCTGGCCTGGTTGTTCTTGCGCCAAGGGCGCGACGCGCAGGCCGGGGGCCTCTTGGGTGCAGCGCTCACACTGAAGCTTTTTCCGGGGCTGATGCTGGTATTTCTCCTGGTAGCGCGCCGCTTCCGCGCGCTCTTCGCGGCGGTGGCCAGCTACCTCGCCGTCGCGTTGGTCATGACCCGAGCCTACGGCTTTGGCAGCTGGGTAGAGTTCTTTCGACAGCAGGGCAAGATCTCCGACGATTGGCTAGGGGTACTGCAGAACTCGAGCCTGCCGGGCTTGGTCGTGAGGTTTGCCACGCCCGCTTGCGTGGCGCAGGGGCATCCGACCCGCCGCGCTACCCTGATCTCTCTCGGCTTGTCTTTGGTGCTGGTCGCGCTGGCTGCCTGGAGCTCGCGCGCCCAGCTCGCAGACGCGCGCGATCGAGACCCCCGCGCGATCGACTTGCCGTTCGCGCTGTTCGTTCTTCTTTCTGCTTTTCTGAACGCCTGGGCTTGGGAGCACTATTTCGTGCTGACCATTCAGCCACTGTTCGTGCTCCTGGCGACGCTCTACGGCGCTTGGTGGGCGACTTTGAAGAGGTGGTGCGCCGGGGGTTGTTCGCGCCGGCGACTTCAGCTCGTTTCAGCCGTCGCGCTGCTCGGAATGGCTTGCGTGGTGCTGACCGTTCGAGCCTTGAACGCAGACTTTCGCGAGCGAGATGCGCTCTTGTCTTTGTGGTTCAAGTACCACTCCGAGTTTTATCACCGTCACATGCATTGGCTGGAAATCGCCAACTTTGCTTGCTGGATACTGCCCATTTGCGCGTGCTTCTTGGGCATTGCCCTGACTCGGAACCAGGCAGCGCTTGGTCGGGCCCGAGCGCCCGACGGTTAACGAGCTCTCATCGCTCGTCTCGTTGCAGAAAACCGCTGCAACGAATCACCGGCAGGCGCGGGTACTTGGGAAACGCCGGGTCCTCCGCGGCCCGGGCGCAAAGCGAAAATCGGCTGCCACGCGCAGAGGTGATGCTGCGGGTGAATTGGCATTCCAAGCACAGGCCGACTCTGGCGCGTTCGCTCGGATCTGGGCGTGAAATCGGCAATTTGACCTGCTTCGGTGCGGCGCGGCCGCGCCGATAGGTCGCATTCTAGCGCCCTCGGCGTTAAGCTCCATGCCTTGCATGGACCCCGCGAGCGAAGTCAGCCGACGCGCTTCGCCAGCCCCGCGAGCTTCGGGTGCTCGAGGCGCTCTGAAGCCGACGCACTGGTTACTGGCCACGCTCGTAGGAACTGGCTCGGCCTTGGCGGTGCCCGCGTTCGCGTCGAGCTTGGAACGGCGCTTGAACCCGCCGATCGACGCCACACTCGAAGCGCGACCGCTACCGGCCGAGGCCGATCTTACGGCTTGGTTCGAAAACCGGGCGCGTGAGGTGGCGAATCGAGAAGTCTTTCTGGACCTCGGATCGGAGCGGATCCCGACCACGCTCGCGGAGCTCGGGGTCACGCTCGACGTCGCCGCGACGCGAGAGTTGGTCGAGCACCTGCCGCGACCCCGAGGGGCGTGGGAGCGTGCGCGGCGCGCCCTTTCGGGCCCGCCGGAGGAAGTCCCGCGGGTCGAGCCGGTGTTTCGATTCGACGGCCAACGAGCGCTCGCCTATCTGACACCGCTGTCAGCGGTGTTGAATCGCGCTCCGGAGAACGCGCGTCTCGACCTTGGTCTTCATCAGCGAGTCGATGACGTGCCGGGTCGTGAACTGTTGCTGCCGGAAACGGTCGAGCGAATCGCGAGTGGGGCGCGCGAGGAGGGGGCGCTGTTCAGGCCGGCGTTCCGAATGATCCCCGCCGCGGTGACGCTCGCCGCGTTGCCGCCGGTCGACGTGAGCCAGGTGCTCGGGCAGTACGAGACCGATTTCCGGGGCCGCGCCGGCCCGCGCGCGGTCAATATTCGACGCGCTGCTCGCTCGCTGGATCGCGTGGTGATCGAGCCCGGCGCTATGTTCAGCTTCAATCGTACGGTTGGCCCGCGCAGCGAGGAACGCGGCTTCGTGAAGGCGCCGGTGATCGTGAACGACGAGACCGAGCCCGGGCTCGGCGGCGGCGTGTGCCAAGCAGCCACCACGCTGCACGCCGCCGCGGTGTTCGCCGGCTTGGAGATCCTGGAGCGCCGCAGTCACAGCCGCGCGAGCGGCTACGCCCCGCTCGGCCTCGACGCGACCGTGATCGAGGGCAAGGTCGATCTGCGGCTCAGAAACCCGTTTTCGACGCCGGTTATGCTACACGCCTATTTCCCGCGCTCGACCTTGGTTCGCGTGGAAATTCTGGGGCACCCACCGCTCGGGCACGTGCAGCACGCGGCTCAGGTGATCGAGCGGCATCCATTCTTGCGCCGGGTGGTCGAAAAGCCGGAGCTCGAGAGCGGCAGCTTCGAGCGCAAGCAGAAGGGCGGCTACGGCTACGACATTCTGAGCGTCGTGACGCTGACCCGCGACGACGGAACCGTGCTCACGCGGCGCTATCCGAGTAAGTATTATCCGGTTCCCGAAGTGCTCTGGGTGGGCAAGGGGACCGCGGCGAGCGCGCTGCCGCCGCTGCCCGATGGCGCCACGGGGCTCGAACCTGAGCGAGCACCGCCGAGCGCAGCCAACTAGCGCGACGGCAGCGTCGCGGAAGCACGCGCCATCTCGATCACTTCCAGGTTTTGGATGAACGTGTCGACGCGCGGGCCATCCGCCGGCTCTTGTCGAGCTGCCATCGCACGCAAGAAATAGGGCGGCACCGCGCGAAACAAGAGCCGCGCTTCGAGTCGCGCCGGCTTTACCGCGGCGGGGGCGTCGAGCGAGTAGTCGAAGCTGCGGCTCTCACCCGGGATCAGTGGGGGAATAGGGCGTTTGTCGCTGCCGCGCACGCGCGCGACCGGGCCGCTGGTAACGTGCTGCACGACGACCTCATCGGCGCCGGGAGCCGCTTCCAGGACGGCCTGACCGCGGGCGTCCTTGCGCGGCGCACCGCTCGCGTCGCGCGCGGGCTGGACGCGGTCGAGCAAGCGTTGCTGAAAGGTGACCAGCTGGTTGTCGACGCTCGCGCAATTGCCAGCGAAGTTTCGCAGGCTGCGGCCCGCCGCCAATAGCTCGGGATCGCACAGGTCATCCGCCACCGAGCCAATCACGCCGGAGCCCGAAATGAGTCGGCCCTGGGCGTCGAGCAATTTCAGCTCGACCCACATTTGGCGCACGAAGGCGAACCCGCCGGGCAGGTTGTGTCCCGCGCCGGTGTTGGTCACGCTGAGTCGAACGCGTAGCTTGCCCTCGGCGATGGCGAGCGAGCCAGGCTCCAGTGTCAAAGTCGCCGCGCGTTTGAGCAGGGCCTCGCGTTCGGCGCGCCCGGCGTTGCGCGCGCTCGGATCATCCAGCGGAAAATCGGGGCCAATGAAGCGGTGACTGCGCAGCCGCCGCGGCGGAGCGTGCTCGTCTTGCTCGAATGGGATCAGCGCGGCCTCGGCGGCGCGGCCAGGGGCGAGCTCGGGCATGTGGCAATCGATGCAGTGGGCGCCACCGGACGCGCGATACGCCTGCCACTCGGAGAACAGGTCCTGCAGCACCAGATCTTTGCCCTTTTCGATGCGGCCATCGCCGTCTCGGTCGTACACGACCGAGTGACAATTCTGGCAAAGCCGCTCCGGGGCGACGAACTCCGCGCTGGGCACGCTGCGGTGAAAGGCGTTACCGACGGGCTCTTCGTACGGCCCTGCGTAGGTGCGCCCGGGAGTCAGCGCGTGCTGGAAGGCCGTGAGCGCCGCGCCGCCGGTCTGCGCTTCGCCCGCGAAGGTATGGCAAACGACGCAGGTAATGCCTTCGCTCGTGAGATCCGGATCGCCGAGCGCGGGGGACGGCAACGGCAGCGTCGCCTGCGGCGCGATGCGGGCGGCGACCGGGCCGTGGCAGTTGATGCACAAGTTCTTCGGATCCGGCGCTTTCAGCTCGGACAGTGTGGTGCGAGCCGCGATGTTGCTTTGCGCGACCATCACCGGACCGGTGAGGCCGTGCGCGTGCATCGAAGTGCGCCACTCCGCAACGACCCGGGCGTGGCAGCGCTCACAGGTGGCCGCAGGCTCGAAGCCGCCCAGCGCCGCGCCCGCGGCGCTCTGCGCTAGCAACCGCTCGGGTACGTCGTACGCGAGCAGCACGTGGAGCGGCAACACGACGATGAAGATCAGGCTGAGCGGTACGTGCACGACTCGCAGCCCCTGCAGTCGCGCCACGTAGCGGCGTTGTTTTTGCGCGCGCGCGAGCGCGTCGTGCCGCTCGCCGGCGAGGCGCGCGATTTCTGCGAAGGTGGCGCTGTCGCTGGGCGAGAGCTGGGCTGCGGCGCGGCCGGCTTCCGCCGCGTCGAGCCGCGTCGCCAGCACCTGGTTGGCGAGCGCTTGCAGCGTCGCGGACCGCCCCGCGGCCAGCTTTTCGATCTCGACTTGCTGGGCGCGCGCGCGCAAAAGGCTCTCTTCGGCCGAGTAGTTACCGACGCTGCGCGCGGCCGCGCGCGGTACGAAAGCGTAGATCACGCGCCAAACCAGCCCGCTCAGCGCGCTCACCACGAGCAAGTAGAACAGCACTTTGCCGGTCGTGGGCTGCAAGCTCAAGACGCCGTAGCCGCCGTGTGCGAGCGCAAACAGCAACGCCAAACTACCGAAGGTCACGTGGCCCCAGAGCCACATGGCCATCGTGCCGCGCCCGAGCGGCATGGTCTCCTGCAGCGGGCGGCGGCGTAGTGAATAGAGCAGCGTTCCGAGGGACGCGCCCGCGGCGCCGAGCCCGAGCAGCGTGCCGAGCGGCGTGTAGCCGCGAAGCAAGGGCGGAAACAGCTCGTATTCGCGGAGCAGGCCCGAAGCCGACACCAGCGCGGCGGCAAAGGCGGCGAGCGCGGCGCCGGTCCCCAAGACCAGCCAACCGAGACCCCGCTCGAACCAACGGCGTCGGCGTAGCAGTCGCGGTCTGCTCACTTCGCGTCGCCCCCTGAGAGCGCGACCTGTGGGTCGACTCGAAATGCAGCGGCGGTCGGGCACGCCGTAACGCAGGCGTAGTCGGCGTGACCGGCGCACAGGTCACACTTCACGGCGACTTGGGCGACGCTGGGGTCGAGCGCGTGCTGTGCCCGAGCCCGCTCGGAAGGCCCAGCCAAGAAATCCAAGAGCGAGGGCCAGAAGCCGCGCCGGATCGGGGTCGCGGGGTGCATGCTGATGGTGCCGTACGGGCAACGTTCGGCGCACGCGCCGCAGCCGATGCAGTTCTCGCTGATGATCTGGATCTCGCCGCTGGGCAGGCGCGCGATGCCGTTGACGCTGCACAAAAGACAGGCCGGATCCTCGCAGTGCCGGCATGCGCTCGGGAACAAGTAGTGACCGACCTGAATGCCGCGCAGCTGAAGGCGGGACATCCCGTGCCGGCGCTGGCAGGCGTCGATGCAATTGCCGCAGCTGGTGCAGCGGTTTTGATCGACCACCAGCACCTCGCGGCCGCTGGCGATGCCTCGTTCCACCAACACCGCGGCCTCCAAGGGCGCGCGGTCCCCGGGCAGACTGGTTTCGCCCGAGGACGAGAGCGAGCCTGGGGGTAAGCTGGTCGAGTGGCGGTCGGCGAAAGGCAGCGGCCCCATGCCGACGTGTGCCGCGCGCGCCAGCCGCTCGGCCTCGAAGGTGACCTGATTGAGCGCCGCGTACGCATCCGGGTAGCGGGACAGCACACGCGCGAAGGTTTCGCCAGGCACGCGGATGACCTCGGAGCGGCTGGCGGCCATCACTCCGTAGGGTTGTGCGACTTCGCGCTGCAGCAGCCCGAGCAAGCCGAACAGGTTGCCCTCGCGGAAATAGGTGAGAACGCGCTCGCCGCGCGCGTCGCTACGCACCGCGCGCAAAAAACCGCTGCGAACCAGGAAGAAATCGCGCGGCGGGTCGCCTTGCCGAAACAGGGCCTGCCCGGTCGCGAGCAGCTCGAGCCGCGCTTCGCCGAACAGCTCGGCGATGGCCGGATCGGGCAGCGAACCGAGCGCGCCTGGGCTCTTGGCGTAGGTCCAGAGCGCGCGGCGCGCGTAGAGCGCCTCGAGCGTGTCTTTCACGCTTGGGGCTTGATCCATGAGGCGCAGCACGGCGGCCTTCGGTGCATCGAGTACGATGCTCTTCTCGTGGGCGGACACCGCGAAGGGTTCGGGCGCACCGCCGAGCACGCCCATTTCACCGAGGAAAGCTCCTGGCCCGAGCGTGAGCAAGTGCAATGGCTCACCGCGTGGCCCGGTCGTCATTTGGTTCAGCGAGCCGGACAAGACCACGCACAGGCGTTCGTAAAACTCGCCCTCTTCGCACAAAGATTCACCCGGCACGAGCAGGCGCAGCGTGCTCTTTTGCACCAGGCGGCGCAGCGCTGGCGTGGAGGCCCCGTGAAACAGCTCGATCTGCTCGAGCCCGCGCGAAAGGGTTTCGAGCGTCATGCCCGAGGGGAAGGTCACCGTGCGCGACGTGAGCAGGAGCTCGTGGTCGGGTACGTTGTCTTCGACCTTCAGTTTGTTGAGCAGGACCATCTCGGCGCGGTTGAGGTCCGCCGGGCAGGCCGGGACGCATTGCTTGCATTGCGTGCACGCGGTCACGAAGTTCACCACGCTCTCTGCGGTGATCACTGGCAGATGCAGCGCGCGGTTGAGCTCCCCGATGGTGACGTTGCGCGACTCCGGGATCGGGCAGGCGAGCAGGCAATCGTTGCAGCCGATGCAGGCGAGCGCCTCCGCCTCGACGCGGCGCACCAGCTCGGTTTCGTACGCGCTCAGCGGCGAAGAAGAAATGGCGCCGATGGTCATACTTCCTCGAAGCGGAGCAGGGTGGTGCCGCCGAGTAGCAGTAGATTGCCGTGTTCGAGCTGGGCCCACTCGGCGCCGAGCGGGCGCCCGGCACGCAGGGTCTGTCCGGCAGTGAGGTCGCGCGCGAAGAAGGCCCGGCCGTGGCGTAGTATTTCCAGCTGGTTTGGGGCAACGCCGGGGATTACGAAGGTGGCGTTCGCCGCGCTGCCGACCAGCGCGCGTTCGGGCACCGCTGCGCTTTGACCCGTGATTGGACCGCTGTCCACGGTCAGCTTGGCTGAAGGAGCGAGCGCCCGCGACGCGTCCTCGGCGGGTAGCTCGGAGTACGAAAAGTCGACGGTGCCGAGTCGCAGCCAGTCGCCTTCGCGCAGCGGCTCGGCGGCGCCAACCGACAGAGCCTGTCCACGGAGCCAGCTACCGAACGTGCCATCGAGAATTTCGAACACGAAGCTCGCGCCACGCTTGTGCACGCGGGCGTGTTGTGGAGAGACGCCGGGATCGGTGAGGCACAACGCGGAGCCTGGCGCGCTGCCGATCAGCACTCCGTGTTCGGGCAAGCGCAACGACAGGCCGAGCTTGGCCCCCGAACGCACGGTGAGCCGCGCCGCGGAAACCAGCGCGCTGGTTTTGTGCGCGGCGACCGCGGAGGCGCTGCGAAATACCAGCACTTGCTGGCCAATTTGCAGGCGGTCGCCGTCAGCCAATGGTTCGGCCGGGTTCAGCGGCTTTTGGTTGACCCAGGTGCCGAATTGGCTGCCCAGGTCGCGCACGTAAAAGCGCCCTTCGTGTTCCACGATTTGCGCGTGCAGGCTAGCCGCGCTCGGATCGGCGAGGCGCACGTCGGCGTCGGCGCCTTGCCCAAGGCTGGTGATCGCTCGCGAAATGACGATCTGCTGTCCGCCGTACTCGAGACTCGCGCGGAGCGAAGTGGGGACCGGTGCTTGCACGCTCGCTTCGGCGTGCAGCCCAATCGAGAGCATCCTGGTTGCGCGTGGGCCTGTCTCTGCTTTGGCGGGCCCCGTGCTGCCGGTCGCCAGTTGTGGCGGCACGAGCGCGCGAGTCCCGCTCGTGAGCGGTCGCGTCCCGGTCGCTCCGGTGGCCGGTGCCAAAATGGGCATCGCCATCGAGCCGGTGCCGCTCGGGAGCCGCAGTGCTTGCGTTCCGCGCAGCTTGGCTACGGGTGCCGCGTGCGCTTGGGTCTTTTCACCGCGCACCGATTCGAGCACGAGCTTTTTGCTTCCAAACCAGCCTGCCAAGTCGAAATTGGCGCTGAAAATGCGATCTTTGATGCTCGCGACGTTGGCCCTGGCGTCGATCAGGTCCTTGAGCGCGCGCCCCGCCGCGCGCACGCGCAGCGCGCGTTCACCCAGCATCAACGCGCCCACCAGCACGCCGCCTTCCAACACCAGCTTTCGGTAGGCAATCTTGCCCGTGCCACGCGGGAAGTCGACCACCTCTTCGCGCCCGGGTGCCGCACGGATGTCTCCGATGCGCGCGAAGTCCAGGTCGAACAGCCGCGTCGCGAAGTAGTGGGCCCCGGGCTCGTAACGAAAGCGACTACCGGCCATGTTGCGCGCCGCGATGCGCCCCTGGTGCTTGGCCGGTTCCCACAGCGCGAGCTCTTGCCCATCGACGTTGGCCACATCGCCGGCGGCCCAGACGTTGGGAAATGAGCTCTGCAGCGTGCGATCGACCGCGATTGCTCCGGTCGAGGACAAGCGGATTCCGCTCGAATGCAAGAACTCGCTGTTCGGGATGACGCCGAGCGCGGCGGCGACCAGCTCACAGCCGATTTGCCGGCCACTGCGCAAGACGACCCCGCCGACGCTGCCGTTCCGTCCGGGCCTGGCCGCCTGCACTTCGTCGCCCAGGGCGAGCTCGATGCCGGCCTGGCGCAGGCGCGCCGCAACGAGATCCGAACTGACCTCGTCGAGCGCGGACGGCATCAGTCGATTGGCGCGCTCGACCAGGGTGACGCGGCTGCCGCGCTCGAGCAGCGCGTGCGCCCACTCGAGCCCCAGCGGGCCAGCCCCCAGGATGACCGCGGACGAAAGCCCGCGCAGGCGTACCGAGTCCATCACCACCCGCGCGTCGAACAGGGTGCGCAACGTGACCACGCCGAGCAGACCCGCGCCTTCGAAGCTCGGCGTGCGGGCGCGCGCACCGCTCGCGACCAGCAGCGCGTCGAACGGTGTGGGCTCGGACGAGGAGCTGTCCCACACTTCGCCGCGCGCG
Organism: Polyangiaceae bacterium; assembly: GCA_035549735.1. Lineage (GTDB taxonomy): Bacteria > Myxococcota_A > Polyangia > Polyangiales > Polyangiaceae > PMG-095. Next base: position 66,886 of record DASZQI010000013.1, read on the forward strand.
GGATCGACGCGCACGACGCGCGCGAATGCGCGCCGGATCGACTGCGACTCGAAGAAATTCGGCGGATTCACCCACAGCTGATCTTCTCGCAGCTCACCCAAAAGGTAGTTGGTGAGCGCGGCGCGGAAGTAGCTCGGGTGCGGCTCCTCGCTGAATACGCCGATGGCCGCTTGCGGTTCGAGACGACGTAACTCCTCAGCTGCGGTCAACCCGGCCGCGCCTTCACCGATCACCGCGTAGCGCTTTCTCGGCATCTGCTGAGCGGACGCAGCGTAACACTGCGCGCTCGATTTCGGTGCGCGGGCCTGGATCGGGGCCCGATCCGCCGCTGCCGACGTACCGACCTGGCCGTGCGGCCTACGGGCGACCCTGAGCTCTTACCGGCGTTCGTGTACCAACCGAGCGGGGACAACCGACTGCCGAATCCGCCCTGCGGCGAGGGCGCTCCCATCGGCGTGCGAACGGAGCAGTTTCGGATCGACAGCCGCTGCATTGCGCCGCTCGTTCTGCTGAGCCCGACCCCGATCTCGGTCAGCAGCGGGAAGAGCGTTTCGATCACCTGGGTGCCGCCCGAAAATTCGAGCGTCAGTCGCATCTCCATCCAGCTCGATCTGGGCCACCACGGCGGTTTTCCAACCGTGTTCGTCAGCCGCTATTCCGCCGCCTTTGCCGACACGGCGAGCCAGGTGAAGCTTTCGATGTTCTCGTCGACCGAGCGCGACGTGGACACCGAGGTCAAGTCCTGCATGGAAAACAAGGACTGCCCGAGTGGCGTCTGCAGGCAAGACCTGAGCTGTGAGTAGATCGGCGCTCCGTGCGCTCGGGTCTGGTTCTTTCGCCGTACGTCGAGCTATGATGCGCTCCGCAAGGAGAGCTGAATGACAAGTCGCACCCTTCTTTCCATCGTCTTTTTGAGCCTGCTCGCGCTTTCGAGCCTGGGCTGTCCAAACAAGAAAGACGGGGCCGCGGCGGCCGAAGGGACTGGCTCAGCGACCCCCGCCGCAGCGAAGGCGCCGAAGGACGACGACAAGGGCGCCGACAAGGACGGCGACAAGGACGACGACGAGGACGACGAGAAGGACGGCAAGGGCGACAAGAAGGACGAGGGCGGCTGGTAGCGAACGCGGGGGGCGGTCGTTTCAGTGGGGGCAGGCGCGGCTGCAGGGGCGGAGTGAGAGCGGCTTGGTTGCCTAACGCGCGCTCGGTCGTCGAGCGCGCCCTTTTCAGCGGTGCCCCAAACCCAAGCTTCGGCTAGCCGCGTGTTGCTCGGTCAGATCGAGTCGCGACGCTTGAGCAGAATCAAGATCGCGATCAGCGCGAACACGGTCATGCCGATCAGCACCGCGGGCGGCAACCAGGGGAGTTGATAGTTGGTGAAGCCCCAGGCGCCGTTGAAGTCGAGGCTCGAGATTTGAGCCTCGGCGCAGTGAAATTTGCCGGCGAGCACGAAGTTGTCGGGGCTGTTCACGTCGGGGCGATTCAAATCGAGCACCCAGGCCGGGTCGTTGGCGATGGCCAGTCGCTCCTGCGCGACCACGCCTTGAAAACCCCAACGCGCCGGCATGGCGTACATGGGCCATTGCAACAGCGGGTTGGTGGTCATGGGCACCATCAAGCCGCCCAGCACGACCTGCGGAATCAGCGCGATGGGTGTGAGCGCCATGGCCGCTTCGCTGCTCATGACCAGGGTGCTGAGCAAGAGGCCGATGCCGACCGAGTTCATGGCGGTGACGATCAGCGTGAGCAGGGACCAGGCGAAGGCTTGTGGTCCGCCGTTGAAGCCGAGCGCGAAGAACACGATGGCCAGCAGCACCGTGCATTGAATCAGGCAAAATAGGCTCAAGAGCAGGAATTTCGAGAGCACGTAGCTGAACAGCTTGAGGTTCACCATGCGCTCGCGCATGTAGATCGCCCGCTCGCTCACGATTTCGCGCGCCGCGTTGCTGGTGCCGAACCAGACTGCAGCCACGACCAAGAAGAAGATGGCGCCCGAGTGGTCGGGCGTCGTGGCCATGTTCTTCAGCATCTTGTCGATGCCTTCGCCGAGGCCACCGGACCTTCCCGCCAATTCTTGGAGCGCGCCGAGGCACCAGTAGGGGATGGCGTCTTTCTGACCGCCGAAGACCAGGGCCAACAGCACGCCGATGATCGGCGCTTGCAAGAGCATGATCGCGGTGCCGCCGGTGTCGCGCGCTTTGACCTTGAAGTAGCGGCTGAAGAGCAGCCCGAATTGACCCGAGGTGCTGGGCCGGTTCGCGTGGTTCGACTGCGTGGAGCCGGTGCCGACCGCGCGCTTGCCGGCGAACATTTGCTGAAAGACCGGATTTTGCGGGTTGAAGTACTCGCTGTTCCACTCGCGCGCGGCCTGGGCGCGGGCTTGGTAACGCGACGCGCCCGGGTTCTGCGAGCGCATGACTTCGAAGATCGGGCGCTCGCGCTGGTTTAGCATGTCGAACATGTCGCGCGGATTGTCGACGGTGTTCGGCTTGCCCTGGCGCTCGAGCCAGCTGCCGAAAAAGCGATAGCCGTCCTTCGGCGAGCCGAAGAAGGTGGTCAGCCCGCCGGGGCCCAAGATCAACGCGAGATTGAACTTTTCGAACTCGTCCTTGGCCGGCTGGTGAATGGTGGTGATGATGGTCTTGCCGGTGTGTTTGGCGAGATCGGCGAGCAGTTGCACCAGCGCCGCAGTGTCGTCGGCGGCGAGGCCGCTGGTCGGCTCGTCCAGGAACATGATCACGGGGTCGGTGACCAGCTCCATGGCGATGTTCACGCGCTTGCGCTGACCGCCCGAGAGGATCTTCTTTTCGGGTTTGCCGATTTGCAGGTGCGCGACGTTCTCGAGGCCGAGCTGGCCGAGCGTGGTGTTCACTCGGCGATCGATTTCTTCGTCCGAATAGTCGGGGGGCAGGCGAAAACGCGCGCTGTAACGCACGGCTTCGAAGACGGTGAGCTCGGGGTGGACGATGTCGTCTTGCGGCACGTAGCCGATCGAGCCGCGCAGCGCGTCGTAGATCGCGTACAGATCTTCGCCGTTGATGCGCACCTGGCCGGCGGTGGGCGGCAAATAACCATTGAGGGTTAGAAGCAGCGTGGTCTTGCCGGCGCCGCTCGGGCCCATCAGCGCGATCAGGTCGCCGGGGAGCGCCTTGAAGCTCACGTGGTCGAGCAGGGTCTTGAGCTCACCTGGGTTGTCGCGATCGGGGACCTGCATCACCAGATCCCAGGCTTCGATCTCGTACAGCGGGCGGCCTTCCCAATTGGCCTGATCCTCGACCACCACCGCGACTTCGCGGCCGGCGACCTGGATCAACAGCGGCATGGGGCCGATGAAGACCTTCTCGCCGTTTTGTACGGGCACGCGCTGGCCGCTCGCCAGGCGCTGGCCGCGCACGAAGGTGCCGTTGGCGCTGCCGCGATCTTCGAGGAACAGTTGATCGCCCTGCACGTGCAAAATCGCGTGACGGCTCGAGACCTGCGGCTGTGGCAGCACGATGTCGTTGTCCGGCGTGCGGCCGATGGTCTTGAACGGCTTGGGGCCGGCCGAATCCATTTGGATTTGGCCGATTACGGTCTTGTGCTTCGGCCTCGGCGCGCCGTCAGGGCTCTGCGCGGGTGGGGCCGCGGGAACCGCGGCAGTGCCGGGCATGGGGCCCGCGCCGAGCGCTGCGGCAGGTGCTGCAGCGGGGGCGAAGCCAGCCGCGGGCGCGCTCAGGGCCGCGGCGAGCTGCAAGAGCAGCTGCACCGGCACCGCGACGGGCCCGAAGGCGACGAACGTTTGCGGATCGAGCCCCTGCGGCACGTCAGCGGCCAGACGCTGCTGTGCGAGCCACGTGCCGCTGGTCGAGCCGTGGTCGACGATGGCCAGCGGGTTCAGCGTGAAGCGCGCGTGCACGCCCGAGACGTTCGGGTGCTGAATGGCGACGTTCACGCGAGCCGGATCGCGCCCGATCAGCAGCTCACCCGGTTTGCGCGGGGCCTGGCCTATCGACATCAACATCAGCGCCAGGGCCGGGTGCGCGTTGGGGACGGGGCTTTGGCCGACCGTGAACTCGCTCCGGAAATCGAAGGGGGTGCTGGAGCCCGGGGCCAAGGGGCGCCCGCCCGCGCTGCTCGAGCCGGTGCCGCCGTCGACGAACACCAGCGTGCCGCCGTTCTGCAAAACGATTGCAGCGTGCTCTGGCATGACTCCAGGTGCGGTGAGCCGGATGTCGCAGTGCGGGGCGCTGCCGATCAGAATGCGTTGCTTGCCGAGCCCGGGGATCATTGAGAGCCTCGGTGCTGGTGATAACAAACGCGAGAGCGCGAGGGAATACGAGCGGGGCGAGCCTCGTATAACCGCGACGATTGCGCTCCTTCTGCTTGATTTACCCCGGTTCGTTGCGCAGTTTGCTAGGCCGGCTCGCCGAGCCTCTTGGCGCGCATGTAAGTTCGTAGCGTACGCGGCCGGCGCCGCGTGGGGTGACGAAGGCTTTTCGTCCTCGGAGGTTTCGGAGTAGGAGTGCTACGGGAAGGGTTATTTTCTCTCGCAACAGCCCCTTGATGGGGGCGCTGGGCAATCATCGAGATCGGAGGCAACGAATATGAAGACGCGTATGGCCGCCTGGGCGGTGGCCTTTCTTGGTGCGACGGGTTGTTTCATGATTCAGGGGCGCGCGGAGATGGTGAAGCGCGACAAAGCGGGCGGCGTGCTGGCGCTGAAGGGCGATCGCGACAAAGCGATGGAGGACGCCAAGAAGCAGATGTCCGCGAACTGCCCCAACGGCTACGAGATCGTGGGCGAAGAGATGGCCAAGGTCGGGGAAGAGACCGAGGGTCAGGAAGACATGGACTTCAAGCGGAAGGGGGCTTCCAAGTCCACGTCGTCGATTACGCAGGACGTGAAAGAGTATCGCATCACGTACTCGTGTAAGGCCGCTGAGTAGACCAAGGCCGATCGGGAGGCACGGGCTTCGGTGGTAGGGAGGCGAGGGGGGGCCCGAGTTCAGCGCAAGGCAGACCACAACGCGATGGCCGCGAGTATGAGCGCGCACACACCAAGGCCAACCCAAATTGGAAAATGGGTCGGGCGGCGCGGGGGAACCGTCGGAATCACGGGCTGATTAGGCGCTCCGGGTGGCGGCGCGACCGGGGGCGGCGCGTGGCCCTCGAGTAGAGTCGTCGGGCGCGCGTGCGCAGCGGCCAGCACCAGCGGATCCACCAACGTGGGTACGGTTTTTCGGCGCGCTTCGTCGTTGATATCAGTGGGCACGGTCTTTCGACGCGTGTCGTCTTCCATGTTGGGCGTGGGCGGGGCCGAGTCGCCGGTCGTCATGGCCACGGTGAAGCGTGGCCCGTCCACCACGGTCTGGGCCGGCTCGCGCGTGAGCTCGACCGTGCTGCGGGCGCGCTGCGAGGTGCCGACGCCCAGCACGCGCAGCACGGCGACCGAGATGTTGTCATGGCCGCCGCGATCATTGGCGAGCGCGATCAGCGCCTGACACGCAGCTTCGGGGGAAGCCGCGCCGCCTACCAGCTCGCCGAGCTCGCTGTCTTCGACCAGATCGGTGAGGCCGTCGCTGCACAGCAGGAACGCGTCGCCGATCGAAAGCCGCAGCGGCGCCAAGAGCTCCGGCTCTATTTCGGCGGCGATGCCCAGCGCGCGGGTGATGCGGTTGGCGTCGGGATGCTGGCGCGCGGCTTCAGGCGTGATCGCGCGCGCGGCGAGCAGCGCTTCGACGACCGAATGATCGCGGGTCAAGCGCTCGGCCGTGCGCGCCCGTATGCGATAAGCGCGCGAGTCACCGACGTAGCTGAGCCAGGCCTCTTGTCCGCACAGCACCAGCAACACCGCGGTCGAGCCCGGGCGCACGTCGATTGGCGCATCGCCACCGAGCGCGTACACCTCGGCGTGCGCGCGCTCGAGCGCGACCGACAGCAGGCGCTCGGTCGCTTGCTTTTCGCTGGCCAGCGTCTCCAAGATGCGCTGCACCGCGGCGCGGCTCGCGAGCTCTCCGCCTTCGTGCCCGCCCATGCCGTCGCACACGACCGCGGCCATGCCGTAGGGGACTTCGGCGATGGCCAGCGCGTCTTCGTTGGTCTGCTTGCCGGGATCTCGGCCGGGATCGCTCAGCGTAGCGCAGTCGACGACAACCCCCTCGGCCGAGCGCAGCACGATCGCCTCTCGCTATTGCAAGCGAACGCTGAGCTCGACGGGACCGAGGCGCAGCAGGGAGCCCGAAGGTACGGGCGACCAGACCGAGGGGCTCAGCCGGACGTTGTTGATCAGCGTGCCGTTGTTGCTGTTTTCATCGCGCACCAAGAGCTGGCCGTTTTCGAGCTTCAGCGTCGCGTGCACGCCGGAAATGCGCGGTTCGTGGATGACGATGCCGCATTGGTTCGGGTCGCGCCCGGCCTTCAGTTCCTGGCCGTTGAGCAACGTGAACGTGCCGGGGGCGCCTTGAAGGACTGCGCAGGTCGGGCTGGCCGCCGCGCCGTAGCCCATCGGAGCGGCCGCAGGTGCGGGCGCGCCGTAGCCGCCACCTGCTGGAGGCGCGTAGGGTGCCGGGCCTGGTGACGGGGCGTAAGGGGCGGGCGCAGCATAGGGAGCGCCGCCGCCCGCCATGACCGGAGCGAGCGGGGCGTTCTGACCGCCCCCGCGCTTTTTTCCTCCGCTCTTCAGCACGATCACCACCAGTAGCGCCAGGACCACCACGCCGAGCAAGCTGCCCAGGATGAGCAGCAGCGGGAGCGGCGCGGTCGTGCCTTTGAGCTGAAGAATCGAGTCGGCGGTGACGCCGCTCGTGCGGTGCGCGCGGTTGTCGTAGATGACCAGGCGCACCACGGCTTGATCGCCCGAGCCGTGCAGAATCTTGTCTTTGTCGGGGGCCTCGAAGGTCGCGAAGGTGTCGCTGGCTTCGAGCGCGGTGCCCTTCATGCCCATCGCGATCAGCTGCTGCTGAGTGCGCTTGGCTTTGTCGAGATCGGCGCCGGCGAGCGCGGTCGGAATCTGCTGCCCCGCGGGCAGGAAATACACTTCAGCGCGGCTCTTGTCGCCACCCCAGCAGAAATCACCGAACACTTTGACGGTGCCGCTCGGGTAGACGCCGCCCTGGCGCTTGGCTGCGTCGGCCGTGTACTCCACGTTCACGTCGAGCGGCCAGGTCGAAGGATCGATGCCGACCGGTACGTCCTTGAAGCTGTTGTCGCCGAGGATCGGCGGGTTCACGTTGTTGAACACCAGCTTGAAGCTCTGCGTGATCGAGGGTGCGACGCACGACACCCGCCACTTCACGATGAACATTTTCGAGAAGCGCTGGCGCACCGCGTTCACGATCGTCGCCGCGCGCGCGCCACCGCCCTGCTGCACCACCGTGAAGAAACCGCCAAGCTCGGTGTTGGCCAGGTTCTGCATGAACTCCAGGCTGTTCAACGAGAACTCCTGGAAGGTTTGATGGGGGAAGTAGATGCTGATGACCGGTACCGGCGCCTTCGGGAGGGCAGTGTTGTCCTCGGGGAAACGGCCGCCGGACAGGTACTGCTGCAGCTGGAGCGCACCCGGGCCGGTCGTGGAGGGATCAGCGCCGCCAAAGCCGCTCGAGAGCACCACCATGGCCTGGTGCAACGGCATCTTCACCTCTTCACCAACGTTGCCGAGCGCCTTGAAGCCGTCGGTCGCCGCATTCTTGATGATGGTGAGCAGGCTGCGGTTGCGCGAGCCCGAGGCGAAGGTGTCGCCGACGCTCTGCACGAACTGCTGGGCGCGAGCGCGTTGGCTGGCCGCCATCCAACGCGAGTCCTTCACGATCTGGCGATCGTTGAAGAACATGATGTTGATGATGTCGTTCGGGCCCAGGCTCGTGATGAACTGCTGCGCAATCTGCTTGGCGTCGTCGAAGCCCTTGCCCATTCGGCGATCCGCGTCGACCAAGACCAGCCAGGCCGTGCCCACGCCGGGCTGCTGTTGACTCTCCCCCCACTGCGAGTGCGACAGGTACTTGGCCGGGACGTCGGTGTCGTCGACGGTGACCGTGAAGATTGCGGCTTGGGCCGGGAACGGAAAAGGCGTGTACAGCGCGAGCGGCTTTTCCAGCGACTGACTCATGCAGTCGAGCTGGGCGTTGCCCGTGAGCGTTGCGCAGGGTGCGGCCGCGTCGCTGATGCGTTTGCTCTGCGTCACGTCGACCACGGTGGTCAGGATCGGATTGCCGTTTTCTTGAGCTGCGCGCGGGTCGACCCGTAGCAAGCGTGCTTCCGGCGCGGCGTGCGCCGCGCCGCTGAACAGCACGGAGAGGGCGACACAGACGAGCAGCGCCGCGCCCCGCCCCCATGCGGTCAGCGCGCGAACCAGTGTTGATTGCATGGCGATATTCACCTCGATCGTTCCCGCGAACCGGTACTTCGCTTGGCTACACCAGCTTGACGATGGTCGTGAACCCTCCGAACCGAACCACGTCGCCGTCCTGAACCTCGTAGCGCCGGCCGCGCTCGAGCTGCTGATCGCGAAGGAAGGTGCCGTTGGTGCTGCCCGAATCCTCGAGCTTCAGCCGCGCGGGGCGGGCGGAGGCGTAGAGCACCGCGTGACGGGACGAGGTGGTCGGATGATCGATTTCGATATCCAGCCCCGGCGCCGCGCCTTTGCGGCCGAGCTGATTTTGCCCCTGGTGAATGGGCCAAAACGCGCCGAGCTCGTTGCCTTCGTAACTGACGAGAAAGCCGGCGATGACGCGCGGTGCGTTGGCATCGACTTGTTCTGGATCGCGCCCGGCGGGGCTCGGGGGCGGATGCGACGGACTGCGCGGCGCGGCCGCGGGTGGGGCCACTGGAGGCTGCTGATAGGCAGGAGACGAAGGCTGGTACGCAGGCGCGGGCTGCCCGTGAGCTCCGGGCGGCGGCTGATACGGCGCGGGACCCCCCTGCGGCGGCTGACCGTACGCAGGAGGCGGCGTTGGCCGCTGATACGGCGCGGCCGGAGGTTGCGGATTGTACGCCGGCGCCGGCTGGGGATTGTAAGCGGGCGCGGGCTGCGGATTGTACGGAGCAGGTCCCGGCGGCGGATTGTACGCGGGCGGAGCCGCAGCAGGAGGCTCACGAACCGGTGGAGCGGTCGGCGCAAACGCGGAGGGCTCGTGCGAGTGCCCGCCACCGCCGGGTGGCGGGTAAGGTGGAGCCTGCGGATTGGGAGAAGGCCCAACCGTAGCTCCGTACGGATTCAGTCCATCCGGCGAGCCAAAGCGAAAACGCTCGGCGTCAGGTCCTGCGTATTGCGGCGCGGCGCCCTGCGGGTTGTGCCCAGGAGGCGGCCCGTACGGAGGGCCCGCGGGCGGGGCGCCGGGCGCAGGCCCAGGCGGCTGAGCGCCGTAGCCGGGAGGCGGTCCATAGCCGGGGGGACCCCACGCTGCCGGCGGCGGGGGATTAGCGGGCTGAGGTTGGGCAGCGGCCGGAGCGGCAGGGGCCTGAGCTGCTGGGACCGGAGCCTGTGCGGCGGGCAGGGGAGACCCGCACGTCAGGCAATATTTGCTCGTTGGCTGATTGGCCGCGGCGCAGCGAGCGCACTGGATCATTGATAGAGCTCCTGGTGCGCGAGCATCGCCGCTCTTGCGACCGGGAGCAAGCTCCCGCGGCGAAAAGTGCAGCGCTTACCTCGGTTTGTGGGGGGGACGCGCCGGCCCCCCTCTTCCGAGGTAATTTCGGAGAGGCTTGCCTCACGCCCCGTCCGCAATGCTGGGGCAGGGCGCCCCGCGCCGCTCAGCGGTCTTTTTCGTCCTGAACGCGGGCGGCTTTGCCGGCCAGATCGCGCAGGTAGAACAGGCGGGCGCGCCGCACGACGCCGCGCGACACCACCTCAATTTGCTCCAAACGCGGCGAATGCAGCATGAAAACGCGCTCGACGCCGACGTTGAAGCTGACCTTGCGGACCGTGATCGTGGAACGAAGCCCGGAGCGGTGGCGTTTGATCACGACGCCGCGGAACACCTGAACGCGCTCCTTGTCGCCTTCGACGATCTTGTAGTGGACGGCGATGGTGTCGCCGACGCGAAAATCCGGCAGATCACTGCGGAGGCTGGCGGATTCGAAGGCGGAGATCTTGGAGAGCGTTGCCATGGTTTTTTACCCCGGATCGAACGGGCGGCGCATTATGCACCCCCGCGCTTGCCCGTCAAGACGGCCCGTTACTATGGCCTCTTGACTGGGCGAGGCCTTGGGGCTAATTCGCCTGCCCCCAACGACACTTTTGCGCGTCGGAACCCCTGAGGGGCGCCCGGCGCGATGACGAGGAACTCCCCTATCATGAATCAGCACCCGGGCGTGGTCGGGCGCAAGCTCGGAATGACGCAGGTCTTCAGCGCGGACGGTTCCGTCATCGCGTGTACGGTCGTCGAATCGAAGCCGGTCGTCGTGGCCAAGCGCACCAAAGCGCAAGATGGTTATGACGCGATCGTGCTCGGCATCGAGGAGCGCGGAGAGCGTCAGGTCAACAAGCCGCTCGGCGGCTTCTACAAGAAGGCCAACGTCAGCGCGAAGGGCACGCTGCGCGAGCTCCGCTGCAGCGGAGAGTTCGCCGCGACCTTCGAGGTCGGACAAGAGGTCAAGCTCGAGCAGATCTTCGAAGAGGGTCAGCTCGTAGACGTGCAAGGTGTCTCGCGCGGCCGTGGTTTCAGCGGTGTCGTGCGTCGTCACAACTTCGCCGGCAACATCCAGACTCACGGTACGCACGAGTACCGCCGCCACGGCGGCTCGATCGGTACGCGCATGACGCCCGGTCGCGTGAAGCTCGGCATGAAGATGCCGGGCCAACACGGCAACGTGACGTTCAGCGTGCTGAACCAGCGCGTCGTCAAGATCGTTCCGGATCAGAACCTGATCCTGATCGGCGGCGGCGTCCCCGGTGCTCGGGATCAGCTGGTCGTGGTGCGCGGCGCGGTTCGTCGCAACGGCGGCAAGGCCAAGCCGAGCAAGTGATCGCTGGGCGGTAGATGTCGGGCGACTGGGGCCCCGCTTTTCGGCCCTGGCTCGAGCAGCGAATTCTCGAGGATTCCGAGCAACTTCTCGTCGTCGATAAGCTCTCCGGCATTCCCACCCACGGGGGTGACGCCGGGCTTGCCGACGACGTGGTTCGCCGGCTGGAAGCCTACCTGCGTGCCGAAGGCCGGGACCCGACTCTCGGAGTTCACCAGCGGCTGGATCTCGGAACGTCCGGGGTCCTGTTGTTCGCGCGCGAGCGCGCGCTCGGCGCGGCGATTCAGGACGACTTCGAACGCGGTCGCGCAAAAAAACGCTACGTGGCCGCGGTCGAAGTGGCGCGCGGTTCGGCGCTCGAAAAGCGCGACCGGCTGACGCTCGAGCACCGCCTCGAAGCGCACGGCAAATTGCGTCGGGTGACCCCGCGGGGCGGGCAAGAGTGCCGAGCCGAGTGCCGAGTGCTGTCGCGTTCGGGCTCGCGCGCTTTGTGTGAGCTGCGGCCCGAGACCGGGCGCACCCATCAGCTGCGCGTTCAGCTCAGCGCGGTCGGCGCGCCGATTGCCGGTGATCGGGACTACGACGGGCCGCTCGCGTCGCGGCTGTTCTTGCACGCAGAGCGGCTCGAGTTGCCGAGCGTCGGCCGCGCGTTCACCGCGCAGGTGCCCGCGATCTTCGCGCGCTGGCTGAGCGGAACAGAGGCGGAGCTCGCGAACCGCGCCGAGGTGTTGCAGCAGCTGCGGGACGCGGCGTGCCGTCGCTACGCGCTGCTCGAGCAAACCGACGTGCTGCGCTGGGTGAACGGCGCGGGCGACCAATTGCCGGGGATCGAGGTCGATTTCTATCGTGGATACGCGACCCTGGCGGTCTCGAGCGTCGCCGCGGTGGCGCGCGCCGGCGAGCTCGCCGAGCTACTCGCGGAGCTCGGCGCGCGCGGCGTCTATCTGAAGCAGCGTGCGAAGGCGGACGTCCGTCAGCTCGATCGCGCCGAGTTGGCGCCGGCCGCGCCGCTCGCGGGGGCGCCCGCGGAGGCGCCGCTCATCGTGCGCGAAGCAGGGCTCGCGATGAACGTCGAGCTCGCGGATGGGCTCGCCACGGGGCTGTTCGTCGATCAGCGCGACAATCGCCGGCGCGTGCGCGAGCTCAGCGCGGGGGCGCGCGTGCTCAACCTATTTTCGTACACCTGCTCGTTCAGCGTCGCGGCGGCCCTCGGCGGCGCGAGCCACGTGACCAGCGTCGACCTTTCCAGGCGCGCGTTGCGCCGCGGCCAGGACAATTTTCGTCTCAATGGGCTCGACCCCACCGTTCACGGTTTCGTGTGCGAAGACGTGCTGCGCTTTCTCGAGCGGGCCGGGCAGCGCGCCCCGCGCTTCGACTTGATCGTGCTCGACCCGCCCAGCTTTTCCAGCGCTGGTAGGGGGCGCGTGCTCAAGGTCGAGCGCGACTACGAGCGACTCTGTGGACTTGCGTTGCGCGTGCTCGCGCCATTGGGGCGACTCGTCGCGGTCACCAATCACCGTGGCACGAGCCCGGCTGCGTTGCGCGCGATGGTCCTCGCGGCTGCGCGCGCCGAGCGCTACGAAGGCCAAGCGAAGGAGCTTTCCTCGGGGCTCGACTGTCCGGAGGGGCCCGAGGGGCCGTGGCCGAGCAAATCGGTGCTCTTTACTCGGCGCTGAGCGCGGAGTGGTGCGGAATTCGCGCTTGGAAAACGAGCGGTGAGTTTGCGAGAGAACCCGGGTAAGCTTGGGGCAATCGGAGGCAAGCGTGAATTCATTGGGCACGGTTATGATCGCGTTCGCGACCGCGGCTGCCACGTCAGTGGGGGCGCTCTATGCCCACCAGAAGTACGACCTGTTCTCGTTCAATTCCAAGGCCGAGCAGGTCACGGTGCCGGAGCTTCGGGGCCTGACCGAGGCGGAAGCGCGCGAAAATTTGAAGTCGGTGGGCTTGCTATTTCTGTCGGCGCCGCGGGAAGTCAGCTCGGCGGTGAAGCCAGGGCTGGTGGCCCGGCAATCGGTGCCACCGGGCCAGCAATTGCCTCGCGCGCATCCGGTTACGGTGGCGCTCGCGGAAGAGCTGCCCAAGGTGCCCGACGTGCTTGGGCTGGCCGAAGCCGAAGCGACCGCGCGGCTCAGCCAGGCCGGGTACAAAGTGCAGTTGGGTGAAGGGCTGCTGCGCGCGGGCGCGAGCGTGGGCAGCGTGCTCGAACAGTCCCCCAAGGGCGACAGCCCGTACCAAAAAGAACAGGCTGTCGTGCTGCGCTTGGCGCTTCCGCCGCAGGAGGTGGAAATGCCGAAAGTAGCGGGGCAGAGCATGACCAAGGCCAAGGCCGCACTCGAAGAGCTGGGCCTCAAGGTGAAAGAGCGCTGGCTCAGCATCCCCGAAACGCCGACCTTCGTCGTGCTTTCGCAGAAGCCCGAGCCCAAGACCAAGCTCAAGCCGGGCGACGAGGTCGAGCTCAGCGCAAATCGTTGAGTTCCGAGCAGCCGCGCGCGGCGGAAAACGCTACGCTAGCGCGCGAATGGGCCGAAAAAATCCCTATGCCGGCGCGGACTCGCGCACCCGCGCGGCCAAGGCGCAGGGCTATCCCGCGCGCAGCGTCTTCAAGCTCGAAGAGATCGATCGCAGGATACGCTTGCTACGCGCCGGGCAGCGTATCTTGGATCTCGGCGCGGCGCCTGGGTCGTGGTCGCTGTACGCGAGCCAGCGCGTCGGGGCGGCGGGGCGAGTGTTGGCCATCGACATCCAGGAAATTCGGCAGGTGTTCGGCCCCAACGTACAGGTCGTGCGCGGGGATGCGCTCGACCTGTCGAACGAAGTGCTCGCGGCCGAAGGTCCCTACGACGTCGTGCTCAGCGATATGGCGCCCAATACCTCGGGTAACAAGGTGCGCGATCAGGCGCTCAGCTTCGAGCTATTCATGCGCGCGGTCGAGGTGTCCGCGGCCTTCGCTCGCCCGGGGGCTGGCTTCGTCGGAAAGATATTCATGAGCGGCGATTTTCAGGCTGCGCGCGCGGCGGTCGCCGAGCGCTACGAGCGCGTGCAGGTGATTCGCCCGGAGGGCACGCGAACGCAGAGCTCCGAGCTGTTCGTGGTCGGAGTTGGTCTGAAAGCGCCCTAACCGCGCGGTCTTCGCCGGCGGCTCAAAAAGCGCTCGAGCCCGTGAGCGCGCGGCCGAGCACCAAGGTGTGGATCTCGTGCGTGCCCTCGTAGGTGTACACGCTCTCGAGGTTCAACATGTGTCGAATCACGGGGTATTCGAGCAAGATGCCGTTCGCGCCGAGAAGCCCGCGCGCGGCCCGCGCGACCGTGAGAGCCGTGCGCACGTTGTTGCGCTTGCACAGCGACACTTGCTCCGGCAGGAGCTTGCCGTTCTTCTGTTTGAGCCGCCCGTAGTGCAGCGCGAGGTGCTCGGCCTTGACGATCTCGCTCGCCATTTCCACGAGTTGCTCTTGCACCAATTGCTTTTGCGCGATCGGCACACCAAATTGGACGCGTTCGCGCGTGTAGCTCTGCGCGCAGTCGAAGCAGGCCTTTGCCGCGCCAACTGCCCCCCAGGAAATGCCGAAGCGCGCTTCGTTCAGGCAGCGCAGCGGCGCGCCCAGGCCGGGCTTGTTGTCGAGCGCCGCATCCAACGGCACGCGGCAATCGCTCAGCACTATTTCGCCCGTTTCACTCGAGCGCAGGCTCATCTTGCCTTGAATGCGTGGGGTCTCGAGGCCGGCGCGCCCGCGCTCTACCAGAAAACCTCGAATCGACTCGGCCTCGCCGTCTTCGACCTTGGCCCAGACCACGCACAGGTCTGCGAAGGGGGCGTTCGTGATCCACATTTTGGTGCCGTTCAGCACCCACTGGTTGCCGTCCTTGCGCGCGCGGGTGGCGAGCGAGCCGGGATCCGAGCCGCTATCGGGTTCGGTCAGGCCGAAGCAGCCTATCAGCTTCCCTTGGGCCATACCGGGTAGGTAGCGCTGCTTCTGGGCTTCGGTTCCGAAGGCATGAATCGCGTACATGGCCAGCGAGCCCTGCACGCTCGCGAAGCTGCGCAGGCCGCTGTCTCCGTACTCGAGCTCTTCCAGCATCAAGCCGTAGGCGACCGGGCTCATGCCCGCGCAGCCGTAGCCGGTGAGGCTCGCGCCGAGCAGGCCGAGCTCACCAATCTCGGGGATCAGATCGCGTGGGAACTCTTCCTTCTCGTACAGCTCGGCGGCGCGGGGTAGGTAGCGCTCGCGGACGAACCGGCGCACGTTCTCTTGAACCAGCCGTTCCTCTTCGCTGAGGCTTGCTTCGCGGGCGGACAGCGCGTCGAGAGACAGAGCGTCCATCTGGTTATTGAAGCATTGTCTCCGCACGCTCGCCGCCTTTTTGCGGGTGCGCTGCGCGCGGTGTCGGGAACTCTGCTCGGAACTGGGCCTTTTGGCCGAGCTTCCGCTAGGCCTCGTCCGACGCCGTGAAAAAGACCTTCGTGCTCGCTGTGGCCGTGCTCTCCGGGTGTTCGGCCGAGCCCGATCCGAGGCCCAGTCGCGAGTCCGAATCGCCGCCGCCGGCGCCCGGCTTTGCGCTTCCGAAAGTCGCGCCGGCGCCGAGCGCGCGGGTTTCGGCAGAGCTCGAGATCGTCGCCGAGCCCCCCGCGCCCGGGAAGGCGGGCGAGAAGGACGGCGAACGCGCGGCAGGCGCCGGCGAAACGAACCCGGGCGAGGTAACCCCGAGCGAGGAGAAGCCGAGCACGCCCGCCGCTCCGCCGACGCTCGACTCGGAGCCAGGGCCAGAGGTGGCGCACGACGGGCCGCTACTGTTCGCGGCGGCGCGCGAAGTCTTCGTTTACGAGCGCCCGAGCTTTGCGTCCAAGAAGCTCGGCTACCTGCGCGCCGGCGCACAGGTCAAGCGTGGCTCCGAAGCTGCGGGGCACGAGCGCTGCCCGCGTGGTTTCTATCGCGTATCACCTCAGGGTTACGTGTGCGTGGGCGATGGTGCGCGCCTCGAGCCCGGCGCGGCGGTTTCCGAGCTTGCGCGCGTGCGTCCGGACCGGAGCGGCGCGATGCCGTACGTCTACGGCCGTTCGCGGCAGCCCCCGCCACCGCTGTACGTGAAGCTGCCGACGGACGCCGAGCAACGCGCGGTCGAGCCGGAGCTTTCTTCGATTTCGCGCACGGTACGCGGAACGCTCGCCAATTTCCCGCTGAGCTCGACCCCGGCGCGTCTGGAAGCCGGACAGCAGCTGCCCACTCCGTTTGGCTATGCTTACGAACCGAGCTTGGTCAGCACGGGGCGCGCGCTTTCCGATAGCGCCTTCGCGCTCTTGGAAGTGGTCCAGCAGGGCACGCGCAAGTTTGCTCTCACCAGCGACTTGCTGTTGGTGCCGCTGGATCGCCTCGAAGCGGTGAGCCCCAGCAGCTTCCATGGTGTCACGTTGGAGAGCGAGGCGGGCGGCTTGCCGGTTGCGTTCGTGATGAGCCGCGCCGCGTTCGCTTACGCGGGCGAGGCAGGTCAGTCACTGCGTCCGGTGCGCCCGCTCGCGTACCGCGAAGGGCTGCTGCTCAGCGGGAAAAGTTTACGCGCTTCGGGCACTACTTGGCTCGAGACCCGTGCGGGCGAATGGATCCGCGACGAACGCTTGGTTCGCATCGAGCCAGACTCGGAGAAGCCCGCGTGGGCGACGCCTGGCCGAAGCTGGATGCGCGTCTCGATCAGCAAACAGACGCTGGTTGCCTACGAGGGCGACAAACCGGTCTATGCCACGCTGGTTTCCACCGGGGTCGACGGGCTCGGCGATCCGGAGACCACGCGCTCGACCGTGCGTGGGCAATTTTTGATTCACACCAAGCACGTCAGCGTGACCATGAACAGCGAGGAAGCGGGCAGCGAGTTCGACCTCCGCGACGTGCCCTACGTCCAATACTTCAAAGACAACTACGCGCTCCATGCCGCCTACTGGCACGACGGCTTCGGCGC
>DASZQI010000014.1:0-32159 GCA_035549735.1 Polyangiaceae bacterium
CTCCTGGAACGACGACGCGCTGATGAACGACTCGGTCGACAGCGACGCCTTCGTGATACCGAGCAACATCGGCTCGGCGACTGCAGGGTGACCCCCGCGCTCCATCACCTTGCCGTTGTCGCGCTCGAACACGTACTTCTCGACCTGCTCGTCGACCAAGAAGTTCGTGTCACCGACCTCCTTGATACGAACGCGGCGCAGCATCTGGCGAACGATCACCTCGATGTGCTTGTCGTTGATACCGACGCCCTGCAGGCGATAAACCTGCTGGATTTCGTTCACGAGCCAAGCCGCGAGCTCCTTCTCGCCCTTCACGCGCAAGATGTCGTGCGGATTCGCGGGGCCGTCCTGCAGCGGATCGCCGGCGCGCACGTGATCCCCCGGCTGCACCTGGATGTGCTTACCCTTCGGGATCAGGTACTCGCGTGACTGGTCCGGCTGAGCCGAGCCGTCGATGCCGAACGGAGTGATCAGCACCTTGCGCTTGCCCTTGGTGTCCTTGCCGAACGAAACCTGGCCGTCGATCTCGCTGATGATGGCGTGATCCTTGGGCTTTCTGGCTTCGAACAGCTCGGCCACGCGGGGCAGACCGCCGGTGATGTCCTGCACCTTGGTCGTGTCGCGCGGATCGTGCGCTACGAGAAGCGTATCGATCCACTGGCGGTTCTTTCGATCATCAGATCGCCGCGGTCCAGCAACTCGTAGAGCCAGTTGAGCGATGGGAGAAGCTCTTCTCACCGTGGCTCTACACCACGATCGTAACCTGCGACGGTGGAACCGTGGCACCCGACATACTGGAGTAGATTTCGAATTCCAAGCGGTCTCCGGGACTCCACGGTGGATCAGTCCACAGGTCAAAGCTCGCGCCAGGAGGAACGCCGAGCACGTTGCGATGGTCGGCTGGAATGCCAGGGTGGTCGTCGGGGTGAACAGTTCGATAGGCATTGTTCACCTTGATTTTGATGAATCCGTGTTCGAAGTTCCCTTTGACGCGGCAGCTTGCCGTGTCGCCGGCGAGGATCGGGGTCACTAGCTGGAAACTCAACATGCTAATACCTCACTTAGAAGATGGTTCGATTCTCTTGGCTTCAGGCTTTCCGATGCCCAGGTCACCGAGGATGCCCGCGCCGTCCACGGTGTCAAAAGTCAGAGCAAAGTAGAGTGCCGCGTTCACGTGCTCTCGTTGGCGATTCTCGAACAGGTTCATTCCGATGCTTAGGTGCGTCGCATAGAGCGGCGTTACGCCAACCCCGAGCAGGAATGAGGGCGAGCCTTCGCGGCGATCCGACGCACCGAGGAAGATGGTTTTCAAGCCGACGTCCGCAGTGAAGTAGTTCAATGCGTTGCCGCCAGACCCGATGCCTTTCGTTTCACAGCCAGCCCGTGAAAAGCAGATCGACACCACGGCAGGAATCGACAGCTTCCAAGCGGCGCGCAGATCACTGAGCGCCAGGCCTGTCGATAGGAAAAAGCGTGGCTTTCCCGGATCGACGACGAAGATGTCGGTGGCATGGTCGGTGCGGGTCATGCGCTCGACTAGCTCCAGTTGAGTGATTGCGGTGGAAACACTCGCGCGGAGCTCCTGGGTGCGAGCCTCGTCTCGCGCGGCTTTCTGGGCGGCGATCACGGCACGTGCGCCCAAATAGTGAAGGACGAGGTAGGCGTCCTGAGCCGCCTTCTGATGTGCGGTGATCGAGTCTTGTTTCGGGAGAGGGGTGACAGGTACGGTTGCCGCTGTCAGGAGCTCGGAAATCTTGGTTCCGAACGCCTTTGAAAACCCTTCCCCGAGACCATCCGCGAGCTCCGTCGTCGCTGCGCCAAATGCTTCCTTCGCGATTTCCGCGTCGTCACTCTTTGCGGCGATCGCTAGCAGACTCTGGGCTGTCGCGGCCAGAGCGGGCGTCACGGCTCGTCCCTTCACGACTTTATCTCTGGCGGTGAGCGCCAAGTTCGCCTCGTCGACGAACGTCTTCAGACACGCTTTCAAGGCTCTTGCCCGAGCGGCAGCTCCATCGTCCGAGTCGGCACGAATGAGCGTCGAATCGCCCGCGCACGCGGGCAGGGGAGCCGGTGGCCCAACAGCCACCGTTTGTTCGAGGCCTCCGACGCGTCTCGAAAGAAGATCGAAGTTCGCCTTGAGTAAGTGAAAGCTTTCCGTGGTCGGCTCCCAAGTCGCGGGGCCCAGCTGGCGAAAGGCAAGCTTGGCGAGCACATACTCCGGCGCCGGTTGCCCGTTTGCGTAATAGGTCGAGAGCTTGGAGTTTCTGATGAGGGTGCTCAGCTCGCTTCGGATCCGAACCCCCAAGATTTGGACGAGCTGGTCCCGGCGCTCGCTGTCGGGCACGCTTTCGGCGGCGCGGGCCGCCGCGGGAAAGCCGTCAGCAAGCAGTCGTGCCAGTTCGGTACTGAATTCAACGACCGCTTGCTGCGCGGCAGTCGGATCGGGAACAGGACTGAACAGGAGAAATTCGAGGGATACCACCGCATCCGAAGGCACCTTTTCGGTGATCGCAAACTTCCAGCTTTCGCCGTCCTGAGAGCCCGTTACCTCGGTGGGCGGGTGACCTTCATAGGAATAGACCAACACGGCCCGCGTTTCTTTCTGCTTTGTGCGAAAGACTGCCCAGCCCTTGCCGGCGGTCTCGATCTTCACGTCGGCAGCGGTTTGCGAAGGGGGGTCGGCAGCTCGCGAAGGCAATGCGAGCAGCAACGAAGCGAGGGACAGAATGAAGAGTCGAGTGAATTTAGCCATTGCCTGCCTCCCCCCCGTTTGCGCGCATGCCGCCGCCTCCTGACGGATGTGATCCGCCGCCCGTTGCACCTCCAACATCGACCATGCCTCCGCCGCCTGCATCGGGCGCGCCCCCTGTCTCCGCGCGTCCGCCGCTACCAGCCGTGCCGCCCATCCCTGCCGCGCCGCCGACGCCAGCACTTGCATCAATCTCGAATGTCACCCAACGCGTCTTGCTCGATGCGCCTCGCTGGCCTTCGAGGCTAGCGATGACCGTGACTTGTCCTGGCTTCGCGCTGTCCGGGACGGTCAACGCGACGATTCCGGCTCCGTCGACGACCACACCACCGACCGCCTCGTGGCGGCCGGTGAGCACGACGACTCGACTCGCACTCGGATCCGAATTGAAGTTCAGCCGAGAGGTGTCAGTCACTACCACTTCGAGACGCTGATCAGGAACCCCACTCTTTGCGTCGTCCGCGGCCTGAAAAGCCAGCGAAACCGACGCTCCCGGCGACAGTGACGTTGAAGGCGAATCGAGCAACAAGAGCTGCGTCGACGTACCGACGACTTCTCGCTCGACGCAGCCGGGCACGATGCCCGCTGTGAATGCAAGAAAGAATGCAAGCTGGCGCAATGCTTTCGACTCGCGCCGCCTTCGCTGGAATTGCTCAGTCATCACCCTCGTTCCATTCTTCGAGTGCGTCTCCCGATGTATGAGTCGACGCCGTGAAGGACCTCGAAATCGTCGCACTCACACGATCAGCCCCCTCTTCCCTTCGCAGAATTTGCGGCAGAACAGGATAGTCATTTCTCCGGCCGCGCCCTTTCGCGACCCGGTCAGGGCGCGTGCGCTACGTCACCGAGACGAACTGAACGCCAGCGTTCGTCGATGCGCTGGCGACGGCGGGCCCGGAGTCCGTGGCTGGCGAAGGCCGGCGTGATCGGCGTCCCACAAGCGGCTGCGATTGCAGCATGTTCAGCACGCGTCGAACTCGCACGTCGAATTCAGGGCGCCCACGACACCCATGCGCTCGACCATCATCGTGATCGGCTCGGGGGGCGCGTTGAGTCGGAACGAAGTATCGGCAAACGCGTGGATCTTGACGTCACCGTGACGTTTTCCAAGCTGCCCGCTTCGGTGAAGACTTCGCCAATCGGGAGGGACGAGTCGCGGCCGTCTCGACCAGCGGGCAGCAAGTCTTCGAGATTCCTCAGACGGCAGTCCCTGATCGCCGAGGTAAAGGTCTCCGCACTCGCTCGATTCCGTCAGCACCCGCAATCAATTCGCCGGGCCCCGAACGCTGAAATCTTGGCTGCGCCTTGGCAGCCCCTTCTCTGGCGTGCAGGTAGGGGCCAGGTCCGCAATTCGGGGCGTAGCCGCGTCAGAACAATTGACTATGGTGACCTAATCGCCAATCGCCGAAGCTCAGGCGATTCGCGCTTCAGCCGGCACAGATCCGGAAGACGCTTGGGAACGGGCCATGAACGTGTGGGTCTACGTCCCCTCATGAAGGAGAATGACCGATGTCTTTTTTTGATTCGATCAAAGGGCTATTCGACAAGGACCGCCAGAATTTCATCGATGTGGTCATACCGACCGAGCGCGTCGATCGATCGCTGGAGACTCCGGCGATCCAGGCGGGGCTCCACTATTTTCGCATCTGGATGCCTTCTATGTTCCTCAAAAAAGAAGTCGCCTGGTTTTCGACGCTGTACCCGGCGGTCCATTCGCTGGTCAAGCTTACGTTCGGCGACAATCAGGTCGAGCTCCCGAATATCGCCGATTCTACGAAGCTTGGCATCCAGCCCAAGGGGGGTCAGGGTGACGTCATCAGCAAGAATTATCTGCTCTTGCCCACCATGCCTTTCAACGGCGGCGTCGTTTCGCTCGTGACGGGCCTGGTCGCCGTAACTGGCGAGAACTACCTGAACAACTTCATCCGCACTCTCGGCTCGTTCGCGGATCTGCTGGCGGTGCCGCAGCTCTCGGCCGCGCTCAAAGTGGCCGGTCCCCTGACCGCCGGCATCCAAGATCTATTCGGACAAGGTAACGGCCGGCTGCACCTCGGTTACACTCGCACCTTCGCCGCCGCCGATCTAGTCGCCGGCTACTATGCGGTGCTCCGCGCCAAGCAAGGCGAGCTGGATCCGAAGTACCTTTCGGTGAAGGAAGAACGCCTCCTGTATAAGGGTGAGCCACTGACCGGCTTCGACCACCTGCTGCTTCGCATCGAAGTGTTCAGCGAACGCGACGACTGGGACCAGCTCACGTCGATCAACGCCCCCTTCAAGGCCGCGCTGCGCGCGCTCCAGACCCAAGACGAGCTGAAGGCCAACATGGAAATAGTAGCGGCAATCCGCGCCGCCTACGAAGCGCCCGAGCTGTCAAGGGCGCATCAACAGGTCGTGATCCGAGAGCTCAAGAGCCGCTACCAACAAGCCAAAAATGATTTCTTGCTCTCCGGTCTCGGCGAAACGACCATGCCAACCACCCTGGCCGGCGTCATGAAGGGCATGGCCGTCAACAAGGACATACTCGACCGCCCTCGTATGTCTCTCACTGACGCGATGACTTTCGGGTGAGGGCAGCCGGTTTGCTCAATGTTTGTTCGAATCGGTTTTGGGCTGCTTGAATGAGGTCGATTCCCGAGCCATCGTCGACGCGGCCGCATGGCCATAGGAGACCGCGACCAGTCTTGCGCGCCTTCGACCTCGATAACCCGGAGTCACCGCTGACCGCCGGACCACGCGACATGCAGGTGGTGAGCATTAATTACCTATCGCGTCGTCCCAGCGTCCCCCGCCACGGGGATAGGCCTTCCAAAGGCCCTCGGCAGTGGACAGAACGTGCGTTCTGCGAAACAAAAGCTGTGCTTTGCGCTGGACCGACCTTTGGACAGCCAGCGTGGCTCTTGGCCAACGCGCGCGAAGTGCCGATAGACCTACTGCACTTTGGAACCCGGCTTCGGGACCGACACCGTCCGTTCGGGTTCCACGTGAAGCACGCCGGGAACCCGCGATAGCGCCGGAATGCCTTCGGACGAGCAGGTCGCGGTAATCGTACCGAGCTCGTCGAGGACCTGGCCAATCGATGCTCCGGCGGCCCGCAGCGCGTTCGCTATCCCCGCGCTGCCACCGGGATGAGACGGATCGATACTGACGAGCACGCGCACTGAACTTTCCATGGCGGAACCACTTTAGCAGCTGAGGCGTCCAGGGCGCTTGGCACGCGACCCCGAAGAGCGCGTGCCAAGCACCCCTGCAGGCGCTCCCGTCATTCAGGTAGCTTGAACGAAGCCCCAACCGAAGTCGCGCGCCGGCGACAGCCGACGCGCGTGCTGCAGCATGTGATTGGCGAGCGCGAGACCGCGGAGCCCGGTGGACTCGGCGAACAGCGCCGCGATACCCGCGACGCAGGGTGTGGCCATGCTAGTGCCGCTGATGGTGTTGTATCGCTGAGGCATCGGCCAGCTCGAGTACACATCGACACCGGGGGCGGCAATGTTGACCTCCCCACCATCGCCGTTGAGACCACCACACGAGAAATAGGCGACCTGCAGCGCCGAATCGAGCGCGCCCACGGCCAGAATCGTGGGGCAGTTCGCCGGGTGGCCTACGGGACGGATGTCATCCGGTCGATGGCTCTCGTTGCCCGCCGCTGCAACGATCAGCGTACCCTTCGCCTCCGCGGCGCGTGCCGCATTCTGGTAGATCTGTCCGTACGTTTCGCCAAGCTCGACAGGGGCGCCCAGCGACATGGACACGAGCGCGCAACGGTTTGCTACGGCCCAATTGATACCCGCCAGAATATCGCCGTCGACACCACGACCTGAGTTGTCGAGCACCTTTCCAACGTAAATGTTGGCGCCGTACGCCACCCCATAGCGTGGACCGAACGCGGGTTGTCGGGGCCCACAGGCCACGCCAACGCAGTGCGTGCCGTGACCATGCCCATCTTGCACGAGCTGGCCTTGCACGAACGAGCGTGAAGTGATGGCGCGCCCAGCAAAGTCGGGGTGATGAAGGTCCATTCCCGTATCGAGTATCGCCACTTTCACGCCCTTGCCCGACACTTCGGATGCGAGGACGCGCGTTGCCACGAGCCCCCAGGTGGCACCTGCCGCGGCCGTGAACAGGTCGCGTTCGGACGCCGTTTGGGGCGTCGCCGAAGCACCGGCAGCGTGGAGCAACGCCTCAACCGCCGCCCCATAGCCGCGCAGAAAGTCCGCGCTCAATCCGACTACGCCCGTCCTCAACGATGGCTGCGGAAAGGGCGTCGGAATGCTTGGCATTCCGGGAGGGGGCGGAGGTGAACTTGCGCGACGAATAGAGCTACCTGAAAGCATCGACGCGTAAACGACGCGCTCGGGTTCGACGACGGACACGGGCGTGCTTGGATCTGCGGCCACCGCGAGCAACGCACGATGTTGATCGGGATGTGCCGTGACGACGGCGACACCAATCTCTTCGAAGACCATGTCTTCCGAGCCGGGCGCGTCGGGCCCCGCCGCGCCCACTTTCACAGCGCTGACACCTGCCTTGTTCTTGAGTACCTGGACGCTCTTCTCCATCGTTTCTGGAGCGAACGAGACGAGGTAGCGACCCGTGTAGCCAGGGCGCAGACCGCCGTCACCGTTGCTGGACCCATTCGAACCATTCGGTTTATCGAAGCCATTCGACTCGGTCATCTTGCCTCCTCGACTCGCGGAGAGAGCTCTCGACGAGAGCCTCTCTTGAGCCTGAATAATCTAGCTATGTGAGCTGCACTACGCAGTAGTGATTTGTTCGGCGCGCAACGGGTGTCTCCTCGAACAAATGACTATCTGTCGAGGCAGTGCGTCGCGAAGAGCTCAGTGTTTACCTGATCGCGATGTCAACGCGGCCACCCGCCATTCAGTTGCCTGCCGTCGCGATTCACGCATTCTCGATGACGAGTTCATCGAATCCGATACGCAGCTCTCCCGCCGTCCGGCGGCGCTCGACGATGCGCTGGCTCAGATGAATGTCGTACTTGGCAAGTTGCTGACGGATGCGCCAGATCCAGACATTTACTTGTTCGCTCGTCGTGCCGAGCTTCGTCGCCAGGGTCTTGGTTTCGAGCCAGCCATGCTCGGCGGAATCTGCGACCCCGACACGCTGATCGGCCAAGCGTTCCTCCGCCAAGAGCACGAGCACGTAATGGTGGCTGCGATCGCCGAGCGACAAGGACTTCCGCCCGGTCCGGAACGAAACGTTTACGTGTTCACCCGTGCGATTGACGAAAAACCGCACCGCTGTCGTTTCCTCGAGCGTAGCCGTGACGGGAAGTTGGTTTACTTCGCCAACGGGCAGCTCTAGCGTCCAAACCTGCGAACCGAGCGTGACGGTATCCCCGTCGACCAGGCGTCGCACCTCTTCAGAGCGTTCGAGTAGCCACTCTCGATGCTGATAGAATATATAGGCCCCACCGCTCGCCTCGTCAGGGAGGAAGATCCCAGAGGCGCCGGCTTCCACATATTGTCCGCCCGCCGATATTGCTCGTGCGACGGGAGGACCCGCGTCGGAGAAATCCCAAGAGCTTTGGTCTGTGCCGAAGCTTAGGGTAGCGCCGGCGCTCAGCGTGCAGGCCTCCTGGATCCGGCGACCATTCAACCGTGTTCCATTCCTCGAAGACAGGTCGTGGATCTTCCAGGACCCATCGAAGTACAGGACGGCGTGTTCGCGCGATACTCCCTCGGAGCTCAGAACCCAGTGGCAGTGCGGAGCCCGCCCTATTAAGCACCTGGCGGCGGGTCGTATGCGGGCGCCGGCTGTGGAATGAAGCAGCAATGCCATTCGGCGGTTTTCCGAGGCTAGGGCGGGTCAGTCTCGGCGTCACCTAGTGATCGGCTAGACAGGCTGAGCGGCGCAAGTTTTCATGGGCGTCGTCGCTCAAGCTTCCGCTGAGGACACTTCTGCCAAAATGTCCGATGATGAAACTTGCGTGTCATTGAACACGTGGTCCCACGCCTCCGTGTGCGCAAAATGAAACCTAGGGCGAAAGGGCGTCGGGTCGCCGAGCCGCACCCGTACTTGGTCAAGCAGTGCCAAGGCGTCAATGCGCTTCTGGTCGACGGCTCGTTCGCGCATGAAAGCCGTCAGCCCCTCAATTTCGAGCGCGGGCAGCCCTGCCAGACGAGCCCGCCGAACCAAGGCGGGGTAGCTACGGTCCGCGTAGAAGGTGGCTTTGGCGAACTTGCGTAGTGCGGCCGCCGTCTCCGCTGAAACAATGCTTGCGTCCTCCGCCCCCTGCAGGGTCGCGCGGATGTTGACGAGTGCCTCCGAAGTTGGGCGAAAGCCATCGCTCTCGCTCGCATGGGTTAGCGCGACTTCGTCGTCGTCTTCCAGGGTGCCGTCGCGAAAGGCTTCGAAGATGCGACCTACACCGACCATTCCAAAGGCGCTCAATTCGACCGCGCGCAGAGCCCCCATGCTGGAAGCACCGAAAACGTGAACGCCACTCGATAGCGCCCACAGTATCTCCTTGTGCCAGACTGCTGGTACGTGTTCGAAATAGCCGTCCACGATACCAATCACGGTCGGCTTGCGGCGCGCAGCGGCGAGCACGTCCCCCATGGCAGCGGGCGGCAAGTACTTGGCGTCCAGTACCTTTCGGGCAGCGTCGTGGGTCAGCGTCGGCCCCAGAAAGACAATGGCACTCATACCGGTGCTCCGCGCGAGCGCAGCAACTCGAGCGCACGTACGCCGGGCGCAAAGCCTCGAATGTGGTGATACGTTTCGAGTCCGGGCACCACGACGCGCACGACTGGCACCTGAAATTCGCGCTTGGACAGGTCGACGACGAGGACTTCGTCGACGTGAGCCGCGGCGAGTCGCTCCAAGATCCAGCTCAAGTCTTGATCGAGATCTGCGTGCACGCGCTCTTCGCATTCATGGAACGCGCGTTGACCGTCCCTGGACAGCTCCTTGATACTCCGCCCATAGAGGGCGGCGTCCTTCGAGTCTTGGTAGCGACGCCGGTCGTTATCGTCTCGAGCCCCGGCAATGAGCGTGAGGCGACCTTGGGCCGCCTCGGTGATCGCGCGAGACAGTGCCGTGCCCCGGGCAAGGTGGCAACCGTATCCTTCGATCGGGCCGATGCTTCGAAACGAGCCGCGGTCTCGCTCCGCAATGATGCAACGATAGGCGGGGACACCGACGTCGCTCGTGATGTCCCAAATACCGACTCGCATGTCGGCGGCATCAAGCAAATCGAGCAGACGCCGACAATCCGGGTCGTCGACGCTCGACAGCCGCACCCTTCGGCGCGCTTGCTCCGCCTCACCTTGCAGCCAGTGCAGAGTCGCCGCGTCCCGCTCGATGACCTCGCACAGTCCGTGAACGATTGCCTCGAGTATGTGGTTGCCCGAGGCGAGCCCGTTGGAGCTCAGCACGAACGCGCCGCTGCCCGTGGGTAACGGGAGCACGAAGTTGGTGTGAACGAGCTCGAACGGGAGCAACTTGCGACGTTGCGTCAGCAAGTCGCTCCCTTCCACCCAGAGCAGCGCGCGGTCGTTGTGGAAGTTGCTGTGCACAGTCCTGGGAAGTCGTTGCACTTTGACCACTTGCCGCGAGTAGCGAAGCTCGTTGTGTGTCGCGAGGACGAGGGGCAGGCAAATGCGCTCCGCATGATAGAGTTCGAGAGACTCCATGACTCCGGACGCCTTGGCCGCGTCCAGCTCGCGCCCCTTGCCTTGCGAAATGGCGAGGGAGCGTGCGTTGGGCCTGCACACCATGACGACCGGAATGCCGAGGAGATCCAGCCCAGTCACATTGGCGACACGCGTAATTCCGACCGGCGCGAGCAGCGGGCGAAGACGGATGAGCGTCTCCGCCGCCGTAACGACGCGATGCGTCCCGCGATCCAGGCGCTTGTACGTGGTGGATTCGCCGCAGGGGTGAGGGCCACCCATTGCATCCACGACCGTCGTGCAAACCATTCGCTGATCTACCCCGTAGGCGCGTTGGGAGCGGGTTGCTCGGTAGGGGGCGGGTTGCCCTTCAAGATTGCTTTGACGTTGACGACCGTGCAGTTGAAGCCGAAGCCCACCGCCAAGTCCGTGGGAATGAACGACAAGTACGAACCGAACTCGGTGAGCTGCTTCACGACGCCCGAGCCCGCATCGTCATCGTCCATAGCGAATTGCTTGTAGTCCCCCTTGGTCAACTTGTAGAGCGTGCCGTCCTCTCCCACGATTACGACTGTTTGGCGAGGATCGGTATCGTCATTGTCGGGCATTTTTCTCTCCTACGATAGAACTGAGGTACTCTCGAACGGTGGTTAGCTTGCCGGGCAGCGCTTCACGCGCCGCGTGTGGGTCTCCCGGGAGACCGCGCGCGGTCGCGAGTGCGATCGCAGCGCGAGCCTGTCCACTCCAATCTTCCATCTGAGTGGCTGCGACGAACTGCTCTTCCAAAACGCTCTCGGGCACGTGTTGAACCTCGACCGGTCCGCCCCCGAGCTCTTGGAAGATGCGAACCACGGACATTGGACTCAATGGGTCCGGGCCGTAGAGAAGCAACGTGCGCTTTGCGAAATTGGGTTCATGCGCTGCAGCAATAGCGAAACGGGCTACGTCACCGACCGAAATCCAGTTCACCGGCTTCTCCCCTTCACCGAAGGTCACCGCTTGACCGTTCGCAACGTCGAAACCTGCAAATGGAGATAGCCAGAACTCCATGAAACTCGTCGGCTGCAGAACGGTGAAATTCATTTCGCTGTCGGCGAGGTACTGCTCCGCGCGGCGCTTCGCTTCTTGCAACGCAAAGTCGACGGTGCGCGTGAGGCGTCCCGAGCGTAGTTCGAGCACGATTGGAGGGAAAGAGACGAGCACGAAGTGCTCTACTCCGGACTGCTTGGCGGCATCGATTAGCGCGGCTAGCCCGCCGGCGTCGACCGTGGTAATGCTTTCGCTCGGGCGGGTTGCCGCGGTTGCGGTGCAGATCACCGAGCGAGCTCCGGCGCAAGCCGCGAGCAACGTCGCCGGCCGTTTCAGGTCTGCCTCGACGACAGGAACGCCCTGGCCTAGGAGAGCCGCGCGCGACTGTGCCGAAGACTGAGGTCGAAGGGTTGCTCTCACCGCCTGACCCACCTGGCGAGCTAGCTGCACTACATGGCCGCCGAGCAAACCGCTCGCGCCCACGACCAATGTCACGTCTGCCGCAGTCATGATGCCCGTACGCTCGCGGAGCGAGCCGACTGGGAGCGCTTCGGCGCATACGATGCGATCGTGAGCGCTTCCCGCCGCTCCGAACGAATCAGTTCGAGCATTTGGTCCACCAAAAGCTCCCTGAGCCGAGGCGCGTAACCAGTGAAGGCCTTCATCATGCTCTCCAGACTGGTGGGCTCATCAGTTTCCCAAAACTCGGTAACGACGTTGAGAGCGCCCGTAACGTTTTGATACTGACCGAGTGGATACCAACCATTTCTCTTCAGCTCGGGAACCAGTGCACCAGCCTTGAAAAGATACGGACCGATGCCTTTGGATTCGAAGCGCCGCGTCAAGCGGACGAAATTCTTGCCGTAGCCACGGTCGTCGAGTGCGCCAGGAAGCTTCACCTTCCGGACGAACACCTGCTCCTCCCGCAGGATCAGTGAGTTGATGTCCATATAAGGCTTATAGTCGGCGACCTTCATCATCAACCTTGCCAGGTCCAGATCGTCGATGTCCGGCACCGACCATACGTGGACGTACTGATGCACCATGGGCTGCCGCTCGAGCATCGAATCGTGGTAACCAGCGGCGCGTTTGCTGAAGTCAGCGCGGCTCGATAGTGCCCAAGCTTGCGGCGAGTCTTGGAACTGAAATGGGTCCTTGCTGCGGAGGGCGAGGTCCAAGCTGTAATTCGCCTTCTTACTGAAACGCTTGAAAGGCGCGGGCTCAGCCACGAACTCAGTCACCAGTCTTTCGTACTCTAGATGCTTGTCTTCCGGCACCGTGATGTTGACGTGCAAAAAATAGTCTGTATCAGGCATGGTCATCGCCCATTGTTGTTGAGCAACTGCGCTCGAATGGTTTAGTTGTACGGGTTGTGATCTATTTGATGGATGGCTGTCACCAGCAACGCTCGCGCCTGCTCTCTCGCACCTCTCGACCAAGATCGCTGCGCGCGCGTCAATGTGTCCGTGAGGACACCGGGGAGGACTTGCTGACTCGGGTCCAACAGCCTCGGAATGGTCTCGATCGCCGCGTCTAGCCGTTCAGCGCGGACGTTGGCGCGCAGTTGAGGGAGTAGAGCCGTCCATTGAAACGGGAAGACCAGAGTGATGCTCGACCAAATCTGGCCGGCTTCCGCCGTGAGGCGAAGGGCCTGCTCGATGTCGCCCGCTTGTAGCGCGATCCACGCGCGATGACCACGAGCCATCGCGATGTACTCGCGCGTGTCAATGCGCTGGGCGAGCGTCTCGGTCCGCTCGCTGAACGCAGCGACTAGTTCGGGCTGTCGCCGCATCCTCGCGATCACCGCCAGGTACGCGAGGCAGCGCACTTGTAGGCCCGAGTCGCCCGAGCGTTCGGCCAGCGCCAAAGATTGACTCAGCTCTTTCTCGGCTGCCTCGAGTGAATGATTGAATACCAGCGCGAAACCATACCCGAACTGCGTCAGAGCGAGTTGGGCAGTATCGGAATGCTCCTGACAAATTCGGAGCGCCTCGCGCGCAAGAGCTAGCGTTTCTTCCGATACGATGTAGCGGTCGCGACGGAAGTTTAGTTGCATACGATTTTGCAGGAATTGTACACGCTGAGTTGGAGAGCCGCTGACCTCGATGTTGGGAGAGAGTTGGCGCAGCAGGTCGTCCATGCCAGCAACGTCGTTGAGCCAATAGAGCGCCCACAGCCGGTGCAAGCTCACCTGAACCCACTCGTCTCGCATGCTGGGGCTCATGTTCGCTGGCTCGCCCCGAAGCTCCTCGAGCGCGAGGCCGTAGAAGTTCAGCGCCGCGCGGTCGTCGTGGTCCACTTCCCATGTCTTGCCGAGCTTGCGCAACAGCCTCGCGCGCGCTTCCGGCACGGCGGACGGCACCTGGCGCGCGAAGGTGTAGGCTTCTCGGGCGCGTTCGCGCTTGCCAGTCAAGGTCAACACATCGCCCAGGGCTTCGTGCAGTTGCTCGAGATCGGTCGGTGTACGTTCGGCTGCCGCGCACAGCTGCACCTGCTTAATGGCGTCGCTGTACAGCTTAACGGCTTCCGCGTTCGCGTAGGTGGCGCGCGCATGGTCCGCTGCCAACCGAAAGTACTTCGCTGCCTTCTCGGCTTGACGCGAGCGACTGAAATGGTGGCCGAGTGTAGCCCAGTCAGACGCTCTGTCCGGAGCTTGGTCGAGACCCCGCTCCAAGAGACTGGCCGCACTCGCGTGAAGCTCGACGAGTTCGCTTGCCTCGCCCTGCGAGTAACGAACGCTCCGCAATTGGTCGTGAGCGAAACGAAATCGACTCGTACGCACGGGCTCGAGAATCTGCCGCTGAACCAGCTCGTCAATCGCAATACCGATCTCGGGCTCCCGGAGTTTAGCTACCTCGGCCAAGGAGCTCGTGTGAACCTCGCGCCCGAGCACCGCCGCAGCAAGAGCGGTAGCTCGTGCCGTCGACGATAGCCGCAAGAGCCGCCGCTCGATCAGTTCACGCAGAGACTTTGGAAGCGCGAGCGCCGTGGGCGGCACCTCGAACCCGTCCCCGCCCAGCGAAACTTGCCAGGTAGTAGTCACTCCACGGGTGAGCAGCCTTTCAGCGACAGCGGCGCGCAGATACTCCGATAGAAAGAATGGGTTGCCATCTGCCTCCTTCGTCACCGCGTCCACGAACTCGTCCGGCAGGTCGCCCGTCGCCAACATGTCGGCAGCAATCGCCTTCACGGCTGCGCGGTCAAGGTGGGGCAACGATCGATGCACGACGTGTGCCGTCCGACGGAGGCTGGCGATGGGATCGCTCGTCTCCTCACTCCGGTACATTCCAAGAATGAAGACGGGAACACCCATCAGATACTCAGCATCGAGTGACGCTAGAAACGCCAACGACAGCTCGTCAGCCCAGCCCAGGTCGTCGAGCACCCAACACATCGGACGTAACGAGGCAAATTCAGCGAGCGCCGTCGCTAGATATTGGAACAGACGCTCGCGAGAAGCGACGACGCCGATTGCGGCAACGGGTTGCAGCTCGCCGTCGTCAGGAACGTCCGCCAGCAGTGGCTCGTAACTCACGAGCACCGACCGCCGCGGCCCGAACAGCTTTCGCGTCATCTGCGGGCCGTGCTCGAAACAACAATCTGCCATTGCGCGCAGAATCGGGCGCACGGCATGCAACGGGCCCGGGTTGAGATGCCCGACGTTCGGATCCGACAGCGCCGAGGCCTCACTCGTCACGATACACACGCGGTGACTCGAAGAGTGACGGATGACCTCCATCGCGAGCCGGGTCTTTCCAGAGCCACTCTCGCCACCGACTAGCGCGAGCGAGCCGGCTCCCGAGACGGCTCGCTCTTGGAGGACGAGTAGCTCGGCCAGGATGTCATCGCGGCCTACGAAGCGCGGGCGATAGAGGTAGGCGTTGAGCGAGTTCTCACCGAGCGGATGTTCGTGTCCCACAATGGCGAAGAGTCGCGTGGCCACTTCGTCCGCAAAGGTGAATCGCTGCGAAGGCCTCTTGCTCAACAGCCGCAGTATTACCTCGTCGAGAGATGCGGAGACGCCGGTAACCCACTCGGATGGAGCTCGGGGCTCGGTTCTTAGATGGTGAGCTCGAACTTCGTCGGGAGTGCCGAGGAACGGCGCGCGACCCGTCACCAGCTCGTACAGGATGCAGCCGATGGAATAGAGATCACTGCGGGCGTCCAGCAGCTCTCCGCAGAGCTGCTCAGGAGACATGTACGGGAGCGTGCCGGCCAACGCCGCCGTGGGTTCGAGAGCCTCCTTCGCGGCGTCGCCAGCAGGATGACGAGATGCGAGACCGAAATCGATGATGATAGGTGCTCGGTCACGAAGCACGACGTTTTCGGGCTTGAGATCGCAATTCACGAAGCCCTGGCCATGCAAGAACGCCAGTGTCACGCACAGCTGCGCGGTGAGGCTCACGACCTCGCGAAGCTTTCCAGCGCCAGCAGCCGGCTTTTCCCCCGGGCCCTGCGCCAGCGTCGACCGCGGTGGGCCTCCCTCGCGGCCGACCTCTCTGGTACCCTGCGCTGTGGTCGTCAGATCATGAATAACGCCTCGGTAACGAAGCTCGGAGACGTTGCTCCAGATTCGCTTTTGGTAGGCGCGCAACGTTTCACCGACCAAGAGCTCCATTGCGTACCAGGGCCGCCCCCGCTCCGCGCCGTACTCGATGCTCTGCACGATGCCCGGATGGCGAATGCGCTCCAACGCTTGGACTTCTCGCCGTATTGCATCCAAGGACCGCTGACTATTTCCCTTAACCGTCTTGAGCGCCACTTCACGTTGCGTGATCGTGTGGAGAGCCCGATAGACAATGCCCATCCCGCCCTGCCCGAGCTCCTCGAGTACCGTATAGGGACCAATTGGCGGTAGTTTGATGGGTCGACCCCTTGTTCCTGGGGAAGGCCAGGGATGCTCGCCGAATGACGGCGGCCGGTCAAGTAGCGCGGGTTCACAGCGCTCTCTCGTAGTTATGACTTCGTATCCCTCGAGCATTGTCGTGATCGTTAACTAAAGGCTTCTTCAGGCGCCCATCTTTTGCTCGGGCAGACTGCGGACAGCACGCGTGACGAGGCGGTTCATCAGAGCCGTCCGACCCGACACTGCCAGCTTGCGATAAACGCTTGCTGCCTGATTCGCTACCGTTCTCTGCGAAGTTCCTCGGCTAGCTGCGATTTTCGAGTAGGGCTCGCCATCCACGAGGCTCTGAAGCACAGCGTGCTCGGCGTCGCTGAGGACTCCTTTGAGGTAGATATCCGGCCGGATGATGCTGAGTACACAATCGCTAGGGAGGTTCGTGCCGTCCAGGCCGCGTCGCGCCACCCACTGTTCGTACATTGCCAGCAAAATTATTGGAATTTGACGCCCCGAACAGTTGAGCCCGAGCGATTCCAGCGAACGTCGCAGCTTGCCGGACACGGTCGAAGGCGATTGCTCTGTGTCCATTGCGATGACCTTCGGCGCATCACCGCTGAAGATTCTATCCAGAACGCAGGTGTCGCGCGCGGACGCCTGTTTCGAATCCCGCACGAGCGTCAATTCGACGAAATGACGCGTTCGTGTCGAATAGACGGCGCTGATGCGAACAGAACCATTTGCCAAGTCCCGCCACGAATCCGCAAGTTCGGCAGGAGTCGCTGTTCGAAGTTGACCCTCACAATGGACATCATTCATGTCGGTTCTCCGAGATGGCCACTCCACTGGTTTGCGACACAGCGCGTGCCGAGCCAATCGCGAAGAGACTTAACGCGACTCTCTCACCAAACGCCATTTCGCCCCATAACGGCGGATCTGCGCAACTCACGTAACGACTAAGCGGCTAATGCCGACCATTTGCCGCTGCACAGCAGGCCAGTGCAGGGGATCGGCCATCCAAGGCCCCTCGGCTGTGGACAGAACGTGCGTTCCGAAACGAAAGCCCTGCGTTGCACTGGATCAGCCTTTGGTCCGCCAGCGTGACGGATGTCCGATTGCACTTGGAGTTGACCACCCGTTTGCAACGAAGTTGACCACCCCTGATCAGGGAAGTTGACCACCGGCTTCCCCGGGAAGTTGACCAGGCATGATCGGCGAAATCGACCACCATTTGCAGGGTGGTCAACTTCACCGCGCTAAGGGGGGAGCGACGACGCGCACAGGACCTACTGGGCATGGCACTGGTGCCGGCCATGGCCAGAGACAGGAAGACCGCGCGTATGCAAGAGCAGATCAAGGTGTTGTTGGGTCAGGGCCTTTCAATCCGGAAGGTGGCGCTGGCGCTGGGGATATCGCGACAATCGGTTCGCAAGTTCGGGGCCACTCAGCCCGCGGAGGCTAACGTTGCTGATGCCGTCTCGAGGGAGCCGTCGTGGGATGCCGCCATCGACTGGCAAGACGTGGCGAAGCAGGCCGCAGCCTGCGCAACCATCAAGCAGCTGCACAGCGAGCTTGCGCCTGAAGCTAGCTACACGCGCTTCCGACGCAAGCTGATCGCGATGTCGCCGCGACCGATCGCCGCGACCATGCGTCTCGAGCACAAGCCGGGGGAGCAGGTGCAGATCGACTACTGCGATGGCATTGACATCGTCGACAGAGTGACCGGTGAGTGCCGAAAGACGCACCTGTTTTGTGCGGTGCTGCCGTTCAGCTCCTACACGTTCGGTGAGTTTGCGTGGACTCAAAATCTCGCATCGTTCATCGAGTCTCATGAGCGGATGTGGGCATTTTTCGGCGGCGTGGTGCCGTATGTCGTGATCGATAACCTCAAGGCCGGCGTGCGTGCTGTGCATCGATATGACCCCGACGTCAATCCAACCTACTGCGAGTATGGCAATCATCAAGGTTCTGCTGTGCTGCCCGCGCGACCGTACAAGCCTCGCGACAAGGCCACCGTCGAAGCCACGATCGGCGCGATTCAGCGCGGCTTCTTCCAGGAAGTTCGAAAACGAATTTTCTACTCGCTGCCAGAGCTGAATACGGCGTTCCGCGCTTACCTCGAGCGATTCAACGAGAGCGTCATGAAGGATCACGGTAGCAGTCGGCGGGAGCGATTCTTGCTGGAGCAACCGTCGTTGCGCGCGCTGCCTCAAAGCCGCTTCGAGCTCTTCGATTGGCGCACGGCCAAGGTGCATCCCGATTGCCACGTTCAGGTCGACAAGAATTTCTACTCCGCGCCGCATCGGATGATGGGGCAAGCGGTTCGTGTGCGCCTCAGCGCAAAGCTGGTCGAGCTGTTCTCCATTGATCACGAGCGCCTCGCCGCTCACGCTCGGCTTTCCGGAACAGGGAAATTTTCGACTGACGAGCAACACTATCCGGACGGAAAACTGAGCGTCCGGCGCTTCGAGGTGCGTGCGGCGCAAGCCGAAGCCGAGCGGATCGGTCCCAAGACGCTCGAGCTGGTGCAGTCTCTAATTCATGCGAGTCTCGGGAGAACACTCGCGGAAATGTGATCGATGATTAGCCATCGCCGTACGCTTGCGTCGATGCCGAACAGCGTGATCAGCACCTTGCTCTTGCCCTTGGTGTCCTTTCCGAACGAAACCTGGCCGTCGATCTCGCTGATGATGGCGTGATCCTTCGGTTTACGGCCTTCGAACACCTCGGCCACGCGACGCAGACCGCCGGTGATGTCCTGCACCTTGATGGTGTCGCGCAGGACCTTGGCGACCGCTTCACCGGGGGTGATGTGCTCACCCTCGATGGCCACGATGTTGGCGGCCACCGGGAGCAAGTAGCGCACGTCCAGATCCGTTCCCGGAATCCTCATCGGCTTGCTGGTTTCCGGGTAGATGATGCTAATTGGAGGACGGAGATCGGCCGCGCGCGACTCGATCACGATCCTGCAATGTTCGAAGCCTTCGAGTTAAAAGGCTCACTCTCGCAAAGTACCGCAAGACAAGACATTGCCTGGTGGTTTGTGGTCTGTCAATGTTCCCAGTTGACTCTGCTCTCTACGCTCCGAACCGCCAACCGCGACAATTCTTCGACATCTACCGCCGAGCATCGCTCGCCGGAGGCCAGGCCTAGTCACAACTACGGCGGCGAGCTGCCGCAATTAGCCCCACGGAGGCAGAGCCACCTACATTGCGGGTCGGCGCAGCTAGCGGGAATGGCGCCAGGAAATGGTCGTCGCAAGCCATTCACGCAACTACAAGGGACGCTGCTCATCAGTTTGCACACTCCCTCAAAACACGTTGTTCTTTCGTCGTAGCGGCCGCTAGATTTGCAAGGCGCACCGCCGGGACAGCATTGCTGCCCAATATTTCCGCAGCGGGACACACAGTTCTGATTACCGTCGCATTCTTGATCAGACGCACAGGTGCAAGTCCTACCGCAAGCAGAAGGCGCACATCGACCGTTGCATGCGCATGACCGGCAGGAGCCATTGATACAAGCGTGATCGGCGGGACACGGGGGTCGGTCGCACGCGCCACAATGGTTCACGTCACTGCTGATGTTGACACACGCGCCAGAGCAATCTGTCAAACCGGCGTCGCAAGGAACGGAGACCGGGGTCCCGTATAATCTGCGAACAGCACTAATGTCTGCCGCCGATAGTGTCCCGTTTCCGCTCCAATTGACGTTGCAATAGTTCATGACGGAGCTGGCGTCCCAGGCTGCGCTCAGTTCACTGTCGGGACAGGATGAATCGCCAGGGGCGTTGAACCGCTCTTCTTTGCACCAATCCGGATTGTCAGCTCTCTCTTGCTCGTGGTCAAAGCCGAGAACGTGCCCAAATTCATGAACCGCAGTCGCCCTGACGCGCGCAATGGAGCGTCCACCAAACGTGAGACGAACGCTGGCGCCCACATTATCTCCACTAGTCCCAGGGCACGCCTTAGAACGTCCATCCGTCAGTACTTTGATACGAATGCCCTGGCGACCGTCACCTTCTGAGCCGTTACACCCGGTAAACTCTTTCTGTAGCGGGCAGTTCATCCATCCCGTGAAACGGATCAACGAATTTTTCTCCCAGGTATCCGCAACGGCCTTCTTCACGGCCGCTCTCTTCGCTGTGCAGTCGCTTGGTGAAATCGACGGAGGGCACGCGGTCTCGACTCGGATGCGTTGACCTTCGCAGCTCGCTCCTCCTCGCGTAGCGCACGCTCGAAGACACAAATCGGAGGGGCAAGGCGCAGCGGTTTGCGTACCATCTCCGCACGTGCACCGCAAGGTGCTGGTCACCCGTTCTGAAAGCGACGTTTCCCAACACACGGGAATAGTTAGGTTGGTGCTATTCCAAACCAAACTCGAAATGACGCACTCTCGCGCAGCACCGACTTGGCCACTCGCACCAGAAGGGGCAAGTGCACTCGCAGCAACAAATGCAGCGAGAAGAAGTAGCAGCCGTCGAGAATAGATCCCGGCATTTTTCGGACGCGGCCTTGGCGTATTCACGACTTGGTCCCTCCTCCGTGAAGCGTTCTCGCAACGTAGCCGAACGCCGCTATGCAATTGTAGTCATTTCTTCAGCGAGCTCTCCAAACTCTCATGTCCACCTAAATTTCAGTATGATTCGCCGCCGCGATCGGAGGGAATAATCCGTCCGAAGGTCCTCGACAGTGGACAGAACGTGCTTCCGCGAACCAAACGGGTCCGCCAGCGTGGCGCCAGCGTTTGAGTCCGCCAGCGTGGCTTCGGCCTCGCCTTCTGCTAGCTGCGAAAGGCTGAGCGCGTACGGATAATAAGCGCTGCGCGAAGCCATGTTGAAGATGGGTGGGCCAGCAGCTCGGGGAACGCTTGCTACCGCGCGAAGTTGAGCACGGCGGGCGGGACGGTGAAGGAGCAGAGGGGCCGACTCGAGATCGGCAGGGAGTTGCCGCGCCGCCGCGCCAGTACTTGGTATCCGCTGCATCAAACCCATCTCGTGAGGCAAGGACGGAGCTGGCACAGCGGTGTCATGCGACGGCGATACACGGCAGAGGACAAGCAACGGCTGTGTCGGAGGTGCAAGCCGGGGGCGATGGGCGTGGCAGCGGTGGCGAGGCGTCTTGAGGTATCCTCAGGATACCTGTGGCTCAAGGAAGCCGGCAACGAATCGGGCGCGCCCGTGTTTGCGCGAGTGGTGAACTCGACTTCTACCATGGCGGCCCGGTCGATCATCGTCCAAGTTGGCGCTGCGATGGTCCGGGTCGAGCCGGGCTTCGATGTCGGTCTGCTGCGCAGCGTCGGCGCAGGCCTCGGCGACGCGAGATGATTGCGCACGGGTTGCCTATCTACATCGCGCTCAGCCAGTGGACATGCGGTTTGGCTACCAGCGCCTTGGTGGCCTTGTGGGCGAGCGGATGCGAGCCGAGCCGCGCAGCAAGGCATTGTTCGCCTTTGTTGGGAAAACGCCGCCACACGATGAAAGTCCTGACTTGGGACGGCAGCGGCGTGGTCGTTGTCCATAAGAAACTCTACGCTGGGAAGTTCGAGCTACCCACGGCGACGCGCCTGGGGATCGACGCGTCATCGTGAGCGACGCCATCTTCGACGTGATCTACAAGGGTGTCGCTACCGCGCCGTGAGGCAAGGGACGCCGCGGTGCCTTGAGATATCGAGCTTTCTTGCTTGTCGGGCTTGAGGTGCTCCATCGCGTTCGTGTATAGCGACGGGTGTCCAGTGCGCAGCCTCCCAAAAGCAGAGCCAAGCTTTCCGCGGATGAGCTTGCGACGCTCGTTTCTGCGTTGCAAACCGAAGTGCTAGGGGTCAAGACGCGCCTCCGCGAGCGCGAGACGCAGGTCGACTCGCTGCAGGAAACCATCGTCAACCTGGCGCACGAAAACGAGCTGCTCAACGCCGGCTCTACCGCACCAAGACCGAGAGTTGTGGAGTAGCGAAAATCAGCTGGCGCTCGGCGACCTGCTGAATGACGAAAAGCAGCTGCAAGAGCAGCTGGACGAAGCGGTCGCCTAGGGAAAATCAGAGGGCGATAACAGCAACGGCCCTGCACCGCCTCCGACAAGGCGCCGATACATTTGGCATATTCGTACGACACGCCTGTCCGATCACCATACGTGATTCCGGACTCGGTCGCATCATTCTCAGCTAGCGCGAGCGGCATCGAACATCTAGAATGGTCGGGAGTCAACGGCGAAGCAATGGTTCGCGGCGCAGAGGCGGTCG
The DNA here is from genome assembly GCA_035549735.1 of Polyangiaceae bacterium. Classification (GTDB taxonomy): domain Bacteria; phylum Myxococcota_A; class Polyangia; order Polyangiales; family Polyangiaceae; genus PMG-095. The sequence continues at coordinate 22,487 of DASZQI010000014.1, forward strand.
CGCATCACATAGGCGTGCACATCCCGCTCGATCAACGCATCCGGGCGCAGCGGCCGACAACGCCCAACGGAGTCGTTCGGCTTCGCTGGACATGTGGTCCTTCATGTGGGGGCGCATGATCCCGTCGAATGCGTCGCCAGCCTTCACGACCTAAGCGTCGACCGAAACGATCGGTTCTGCGGCGAGCGCAGAATTCCGTACTCTGAACTGAACCACCTGCGAGCTGGTCGCGACACCGGCTGGCGTAATCCAGGCCACCGCCAGTACAATCTGCTCGGCGCTAGGTCTTTCCGGGAGCTTCGATGGCGCTGGTGCCATCGGGTAGACAAGGACGGCTCCGACGTCTGCAGCCCGATATTTTGCAAGGGCGGGATCACCGTAGTCTTCAATGTTCTGCGTAACGAACTGCGCTGAGGGCCGATGCTTTCGATCCGTCGGCTCGCCCCAAAGCTTATAGCTCGGGGGCTTCAAGTCCCGCTTGAATACGGTTCTTGGTCCAACATCTGGCAAGAGGCGCACGTTTTTCTCATCGGCCGTCTGCGGCACGATGACGATCCATCGCTTCACACGACCGCCAAGCTCACGTAGGAACGCCTTGTCCGGAGCGTAATAGTCCGGCGTAACCCAGATTATGCTTTCGATCGCCGTCAAGAAAACGTGCGACTCCACCTCCCCGATCCATGCTTTGAAACTAGAGCGCCCGACGTTCTCGCCCGCCGGAGTGACGAGATCGACCTTGGTCATCGCGCGCTGGATAAGCGGTCGAACGGCGAGATAATTCTTGCCCTTGTTCACGTCGTCAATCGGATAGCCCGTCGGAATCACGAGTGACCCCGTCGTACGCCTGACTACGAGCTCAGCGTTGAACATCTTGTTCCGCGCGGCGGGCCTCAACCACGGGAGATGCTGGGACACTAGCGGGGGGATATCGCGCGGCGTGATCTGGGGGCGACCGTCGACCAACACCGAATACTGACGAAGTTGTTGTCGGAACGCCTCCTCGTCGCGCACGATCGCCTCGAACGCTTGGTAGAGATCTAGCGTCCGACCTCCCCCCTCCGACTCGGCTCTTCCGATGTAGAGGCGAACCAGATCTCGATAACCAGGGCGAAATCCGAACCAGCGGCCCATCTGCATTAGTGTGTCCGCCTGGCTGGTCTTCCGCCGGTAGTAAGAAACAGTAAGGCCTTCGACGGTGAAACCGCGGCTTAGCTTGGTGCCTCCGACGAGAATTCGCCAAACTTGCCGCCGGTCGAAGTCGATCTCCTCTGAGGCCATCTCCTTGTCCCCATTGACGATTAGCACGGGATCGCCTGCTGTCCCGATCCTTGCGACTGACTGCGCAATGAACGGGTGAAGGTCGTCGAAGTTGGCCGGAAATCCAAAGCCGTTGGAGCGCGCTTCGCACACCGGAAGAAAGTCCTCGAGATAGAGCTTTTTCAGCCGAGCGAGCCCGGCGAGCCCGGTGAAGCTCTGCGTGGTCCAAATCGAGCGAATCTCCCCTGCCAGGGCCGCGTGTTCGACCTGCTTCACCGATGCGTGCAGCAACATCGTATGGTGTCTGTACGACCCCTCACCCTTGGCCTCGCGATAGAGCTTGATTGCGCCGCCGAGGACGAACGCATCGACACATTCTTGCAACTTCGGTTCGCCACCGTCGTGCGAACCGTCCACCGCATCGCGCACAAATGCCTTTTCATTTGAGTTCGCGATCGTGCGGTCCGACTCGTCCACAGCGTTGTCGAGATCATGGAAGTCGCTCACCCCCATGTATTCGATGGGGCGCTGCAAGCTCAGCAGAAAATCCCTTGGAAAAATGTCGTCGGCGTCGCTGGGATCCACGAACACATTGGCGAATGGGGTCGCCGTATAGCCAACATATTGCGCGCGCGGTAGGAGGCCGAGCAGTTGCGAGAGCAGTTTGTTGATGGCAGACCGCTCCGTTACGCCTTGCTTCCAGCGCTGCGGATCGCTGGTGTTGACGGATGCCTGATCCGACTCATCGTCCACGATCAGTGTCGGAATTTCGTGGAGCGGGGTCTTTATGCTCTTTAGATCGCGTACGAACTTCGTGAGCACGGCCTTGTTCTTCTTGACTACGACGATGCGCGCGGAGCTCTGCGGTAGATTGACCGCGGCAAACAAAGCCTTTGTTCGATCGACCTTCTCGAATTCGAGGGCCACAATGCCCGCTTTAAGGCTCTTGTAGTCGAACTTTGCGCTGGTCAGGCGAATGATGTCCGGCTGATTTCTCGACGACGGCAAGAACCCGAAGCTGTGAAACTTGGTGTCCCAATCGACATCGTCCTGGTAGTCGACATGTGACATGACGTCGGGATCGGTAGGATCGACGCCCCGAAGAATATTCTCCTTTCCGACGAGCTCCATATCGAGACGACGCTGCGTCTGACGACGGAGCACGTCGATGGTGCCCGTGAGGACGATGATCAGACGATAACCGGCATCGATCGCCTTCGCGATTACGCCAGTGAAATTGGCCGTCTTTCCGCTCTGCACATAGCCTACGACGAGTCCTTTCGCTTGTCGCGCCTCGATCCGCTGGGGATCCGTTAGACGCTCGACCACCTGCGTTGTCGCCTCGTCCAGCGCCGCGAGCGCTTCCGGCGACCACTTCTTTCGAGCCAACACTTCGGCGTAGGCGCTGTAGTAAAGCTGGCCGCGGGTCTCGCGCACGCCCGTGTACCAAGGCTCGAATGTTTCGCTGATTACGACGGCCGCCTCCGCCTCGACCGGAAAGAGATCGTCGAGTATCGCGACAACCTCCGGATCGTCTACACCGAGTCGCTGGTAGACAAGCTGGCGCCGCTCCTTGCTGCGCGCTTTGACAGCCGCGGTCCAGGATTCATCGTCGGAGGCAACGTCCCATTTCGAAATGGCTAGGTGCACGGTCTTGCGAAGGAGGTCGTTGGGCGACGATGCCGACAGATACGCGCCGAGAGCTTGGAGACTGACGTCGACACCGAGGCCTCGCTCCTTCGCTTCCAGCTGCACGCGCGGTTGCAGTGCCCTCGGCCCCCCGCTAGCCATCGCCCCGAACGCGCTGACGTAGCATTCGCTGAACGCGCCCATCATGGCGACTCCTCCGACGCAATGTCCTTGATGAGGTTCGGCGCCTCTTCCGCCATCGACACGCTCGACAGGTCCAGCATGTAGGTCAGCTGCACGATCTTGTCGGCGCCCAAGCGTAGGCGCTCAAGTTCGCGACTTGTGATCGCGGGAAACGCATCATCTACCGCGTAGATCGCAGGCGCACTCCGCCGACGTAGCCGGGCCGCGTCCCGAGTGTATTGATCCGTCCAACCCACCACTAGCAACTTGTCGTTGAATGCCTCAATCGCGTTGCCCGTGAGCCTATTCTCGATACGTGCAATCAGCTCTGCGAGAGAGGTTCCGCCTATACCCGCACCGGTCAGCTGGATGGACGCGAGCCAAAGCGGCCGTCCGACGCTCGGACAAAGTTGCCCAAGCGATCCGATCCAATGACGCCGGCCTTCGGACGTCGTGGTCTTGACCTCGACATCGCCCTCACCAACGTCGAAATCGTGCTCTTCACCGAGGGGTCCTCGCCAGCAGGCGATGGCCGCTTCGGGCGGCGCACGATTCAGGATGTGCTCAAGTACGAGAAGTTCCCCGAACAAGCCCATTTGGCGCTCTGCGCTCAGCACTCGGCCAGCGGCCAGCAATTCGCGAAAAGCATCGAGGGAAGCCGTTGTCGCGGAAGCGGAATCGGCGCCTTCCAGCTGAATGCGATCTGCGATGGCCATGAGAAGCGGATACGCCTCGAGTATGAAGTCGCCAACGATGGAGATCTGGCACCATCGTGCGCCTTCCCAATGCACGACGGCGGCCGATATGTTTTGGTAGGCCGACAAATCCGGTAGCCTATTCTTCGCAAGCGGCGTCCTCAGGGAAAGCTTTCGCGCCGCCGGCTCGATGACCAGGTACGCGACCCGAGCGCCGTCGATCTTGACCGCCGGGGGCCCCCCCTCGCCGAGACATTGCTGGAGACCCTCGCGACTTAGATGCCGACCGTCCCCCAAAGGCGGTATCACTTGAGTTCCGCCTTGACCGCGGCCGACAGGACCGCCTGCCAAATCGATAAATTGTCCTTGTCCCGAGGCCCCAAGACCTCACCGCGTAGAGCCGATTCTGCTAACAGGTAGAGCAACGCCTTTACCAGCGGCGCGTCGTTAAGGCTCGCTCCCTTATTGCCAAGTACGACGCTTCGAAAGCGCCGGTTCAAACGGATAAGATTTGCGTCCTTGTCGACCGCGAAGAATTGGTCGTTGTCGACCTCTGCCCAACGGATCTCCAAGGGCGCTCGGCCCTCAACGAAGTCGTATTCGTCGGAAATGGCGGACTTGACCGACGGCGCCAAGCCGGCACCCGGCGCGATCACTTTCGGACGCTCGCGTACGCGCTTACGGCTCGCCCGATAGGTCTGCTCCGCGTCGGCGAGGTACTTTGCCAAATCAACTTCGTCGTCTCTCGCACGACGTGCGAGAGCCTTGAAGCTTGCGGTCGGTCCGACCTGCGTCTTCTCGGGGTTCAGCTCAAACCAGCGCCCGTCGCCGACATCCACCGCGATGCGCGCGAGCTGAAACTCGTCCTTGGGGCTTGCGATGCCGTGCCAACCCCCGCGCTGGATCAATCTGTCATTTTTGTAGACGTAGAGGCCTTGAGCGTCCGTCGGGCGGATCCCCGCTAACTTGAAGTTGGCGTCGTTGGAGCGTCCCGGCCAAATATGGCACGTGAGCTCCACCTCTCCGTGTTCGGACGACGCGCGAAGCTTGCGAGGATAGTCAAGCCGACCGGACTTTGCATAGCCGAACGGATCGAGCGGAATGACCAGGAGGGGTGCCCCGGTCGCGCCATGACCGATGTCTTCCTGGTCGAGCGAAATTTGCACTCCGCGCCCGACGATCAGGCGATGAAACACCAGGCCGAGATGTCGGTTCAAGTTCGCGATCAAGCCCTCGAGAAACGCGTCCACCGAGCCGATTGCGGGCGTCGCTTTGAGCTCGCTCCAAATCACAATTGAGCCCGAACTCAAGGAAAGATCGGCCCACGGCCTGCCGAGCATTTCGGCCGCGTACGCGCTGGCCAACACCTCGCATTCGAACGTGGCGGAGACCTTCTCGGCAATAAGCCGCCGACCGACCGCTGCCTCGCCGCGAACGCCCGACAGAACAGTTACGCTCTTAGCCTGGCCCAATGACGCGGCCTTGAGGCCAATTCCAAAATGTCCGAGATCGGTGTTCGCGTAGTCGCGACGACCACCGAACGTCATGGCGCGATCGATTTCGGCATCGCCCATCCCCTTGCCGTTATCAACGATGTAAACGCCCAGCAACTCGCCGTGATCGCGCACGAACCGAACCAGCACCTTCGAAGCGCCCGCATCCAACGAATTGTCGACGATGTCGGCAACCGCGGACTCAAAACTGTGATTGCGGCCAATGGCCTGCATCATGTTCGCGTCCGGCGTCAGAATCTTCCGATGGACCACTAGAGGATCGATGGCGGTGGCGTTCCCGACCGACGCGTCTCTCGTCTCGCTCGCCTCAGCGAGGGGACTGCGACCGAAAATGCTTCGCAAGTTCCATTCCGACATTCCGAACCCCACGCTCGTTGTCAGGCGGCGCGCACGCGTCCGCCGCCACGCGCGCCTAAGACTGCGAGCATGCTAGGCTTTTAACATGGACCGCTCGGGGTCGTCACCTGGGAAGCCTTTGCAGAGCGCATGGGGTTCCAATGTAGGACGGGTACGGCGCCTGAGCGCCAGCCACGGCGGCTCGACATCGTGACGGCCCGTCGTCCCCGTCCAAGTACGACGGCACGGAAGTCCGTGAGGCACCCCAATGAGGTGAAATCCAGTCGAAGTAGCGCTCGCCGCAGCTCTGTGGGCGCGACGACGAAGGATATGTTCACGGTCGAGGTTCGTTCCGCAATCATGCGCGCCGTGCGGACGCGCGGCACCGATCCCGAGGAGCGACTTGCAGCCGCATTGACCGCCCTTGGTCTGAGCTTCAAGCGACACGATCAGAAGCTGCCGGGTACGCCTGACTTCCTATTCGTCCGACAGCGACTCGCCGTCTTTGTCGACGGTGATTTTTGGCACGGACGAACCTGGTTCGCGCGCGGCGAAGCACCCGTGGGCAACCGCGCCTTTTGGATACGCAAGTTCGAGAGCAATCGGCGCCGGGATCGACGAGTGGACCGTGCGCTACGGCAGCTCGGATGGGCTGTCGTTCATCTATGGGGGACCGACGTCCGACGTGCACCGGACCGCGCCGCGGCCCGGATCGTTCGTCGACTCGAACTCACCGAGCACCGCGGCCGAAATCGCGCGGCCACAATCATCAAACGCTCGCCGAACCGGACGCCGCGCTAGATCACTCGGCTTCCGCGGCCAAACTCGCCGCAATTGTTCGGGCCGCGACTTTTGCGAATCGGCGCGGAAGCGCGTTTCCGATCTGCGTCGCGATATCGTCCAAGTTCTCCCCGTGAAACTTGTAGTCGAGCGGAAATGTCTGGAGAAGTGCGGCTTCGCGCGGCGTTAGAGGTCGTGGTTGTCGCGGGTGCCCGAATCGCCCCTTCGAGGCGTTCGTGCAGCCACTCGTCATGGTTGGCGACGGTGCGTCCCATTTCATGACGCCGTAGACGTCGGAGTATCCGTCCGGCCGTCTACGATGACAGTCGAGGACCAACGATGCAGGCAACGACCGGCGACTTCGGCCGTTTTCCCTAGCGTATTCCAGGCGCTTCTTGACCTCGGGCGCGATGTTACGCGCAAAATGCAGAGCATACTTGGGCTTCTTGCAGCGAGCGAGAACAACGGATTTCGTCGGCGGCTTCTTCAAAAACCCGATCGCATCACGAACTGTCCGCCAACAAGCGCGACTGCCGGCGATCTCGGGATCCCAATGCGTCTGCTTTGGCAATGGGATTTCTTGCTTGAGCCCTGCGAATAACACCAGCCGCTTTCGGAACTGAGGAACACCGTAGTCTGCGAGCTCGAGGACGTCGTACTTGATGCGGTAACCGGCCGCTTCCAATCCTCTGCGAAGCTCGCCGAACAGTCGCCGCCCTTTGCGCGGAAGGCCGGGAACATTCTCCAGCATGCACGCGCGCGGGCGCAGCGCCAACACCAGGCGCAGGAATTCTCGGATCAGAAGATTTCGCGGGTCACGCCGCCGTCGCTTTTCGGTCAGACGCGTGAAGCCTTGGCAAGGCGGACATCCCGCAACGAGATCGAGCTCGCCCCGTTTCAATCCCAGGTCGCGTAGCACGCGCGCTGGCGTGAGGGCTCGGATGTCCATCTCGTAGAGCTTCACATCGGGATGGTTTGAAGCATACGACTTGGCTGCGTCGGTATCCTTTTCGACGGCCGCTAGCACACGGAAGCCTGCCTGCTTGAGCCCGCTGCTCAGACCACCGCATCCGGAAAACAAATCTACGGCCGTCAGCGATCCCTCCCGCGACGGGGTCTGGCGGCCGATGTTTGATCGGCGAGCGGTCATTTTCTGCATCCCCGATTGCCATCGCCGCACGCGCGACGCCCCCCGATCTTTATAACGAAGGCGGTACCCGTCAAATGATCAGGTAGCAATAGGCTAAGTATACGCAATTGCATCAAGATCTCGACTGTATTTAGAGTACCCGCGTGGGGGCCTGCTGGCAACCGGCGGCAGATCAGGGGGTTTCCCCGGCCGTTGGGGACGCGCTTCGCTGACGGTTCAACCCCTCGAACAGGTGCGGAACGATGAGTAGAGCGCCACCGCGTCGCGGTGACGCTCTACTCGGCACCACCTGGAGTCAATCTCGCGATGCGGCTTCCATCTTACCGAGGAGCACGGCGAGCTCAACGTGCAGCCCGGCCGCGCGAACAACCGAGATCCCCGCCGCAAAGATTCGCTCGCGACTGTCCGTCTGGACTCAATCTCCCGATGCGGCTTCCAGCTTACCGAGGCGCCAAGTGCGCAGCCGTCCCGCACATTCGTCGGACGTTGAAGGAGAGGCAAGCGCCTCGGCGCTTGCAAGAAAGCGCGACGAGGAGTTCCTGACCACAGAGCTCGCAGAGCGCGCGCAGAAATCCAAAGGCGTGAATCCCGCACTTGAGGAAGGCGCGAAACTCCTTCTCGACGTGCGCGGGGAGACCTCGCTCATGCTGCTCGCGAGCCTCGGCGAGAAAAATTTCCAGATGCTGAGCCACCAGCTAGTAGAGAACAGTCTCGGCTGGGCAATGCTGCGTGTATTCCGAAGACCGTTCAGGATCACCCGACACGCCTGCGTTCCAGCGCGGCCCCTGCCAAGCGAACTTGGCTCGATTTCAAGTGATCCGAGGTTCGGCCGCCGCGCTCGACGCCAGCGGCGAGACTGGCGACCCGCCACTCGGCAGTGCAGATCGGGTGACATTGAAGACGATCCCCGACCATCGTTCCAACCGCCCGTGGATGCCCTGCAATGTCGACACGGTGTTCAGTGGGAAAGCAGTCGTGCGTGGGCACCTTTCCGTTACGTACTTCTGCGCCGACAGGCCGCACACGGCAGCGGCCGCTAGCTGGGCCAAGGCACCGTCACGCTTGGCGAGCTCGTCGGAAACGGTCGGCACGTCGCTATCGGTGTACGGATCGAGGATGATGATTCGCTGGCACTCGAGGTGGCGCAGGAAAGAGCTCGACGAGCCGGTGCCCGAGGACAGGAGCAAGCCGTACGACATGGGCGCCCTGGTGCGGCCGTGGTCGATGACGGCGCGCGGCCCGAAGCCCACGCCGACTTCGCCAAGGACGTGATCGTGGACCTGGCGCGAATCGAGGATGTCGAGCTCCTGGCTCATCTTAGGTCCCCAAGGCCGCCCGCCGCTTTGGCGACTCGAGGAGGCGCGAAGCCCTCTCCCGGCGGAAGACGAGTGTCGCCCCCGCAAATCCGCTCATTAGCCGGGCGCCACTCGAGCCCGATAGCGGAGCGGAGCGCGAAGCGCGCAGCGAAGCCGGGCGGGCGCTCACCGAGCTGCAGCGTGACGCCGGAGGCCCGCTGACTGCCACTGGCACCTATCAGGCGGCGTTCACAATGCTGCCCACTGTGCGCGGGAGCGACCCTCGGCGCACGCCGGGATAGGGCTTCGCGCCGCCGAGCCGCCAAACCGACGCCCAGCCGCAAATCACTGCCCACCGCCGCCACAACACTGGTGCACTCGATCTGCCTCGCTGCAGCCCCCTCGAAATGCCGAACGGCGCGAGAACCTTCGTCCTCGCGCCGCTCAGCGCCATCACCCCGAAGAGTGACGTCCCTACTCTTCGCCCACCGCCGCCAACTCCGGCTGCACCACACGCACCGGTGCAGGCGGCGCGTACGTCGGCGCCTTCTCGTCGAGCACGATCGAGAGCCGCTTGTACGCCGGAAGGCCCGTGCCCGCCGGAATCAGACGACCCATGATCACGTTCTCCTTGATGCCGCGCAGATCGTCCGTCTTCCCGCAGATCGCCGCTTCCGTGAGCACCTTCGTGGTCTCCTGGAACGACGACGCGCTGATGAACGACTCGGTCGACAGCGACGCCTTCGTGATACCGAGCAACATCGGCTCGGCGACTGCAGGGTGACCCCCGCGCTCCATCACCTTGCCGTTGTCGCGCTCGAACACGTACTTCTC
>DASZQI010000015.1:0-68091 GCA_035549735.1 Polyangiaceae bacterium
CGCGAGCGGTACGCCGAGGTGGTAGGCGTCGAAGCTGAGCGCGGCAGCGAAGCGCAGGGTCGTGTCGGCGCTGTCGGTGTTCACGTAGTACTGCAGTCGAGGGTCGAAATGGCGATCTCTGGCCGACGCGCCCTCGAGGCCGAAGGTCGACTGGAAACCCAGTAGCGGCACGATGACTTGAGCCAGATGCAGTGCGCCGCCGTAGCGTGCGAGGTTTCTGGTGGTGATCGCGCTGTTGCGGAGGTCGTCGGCCGCGTTCGAAACCGCCGTGTAGGCCGCGTCCTCCAATTGATCCGCGGGCACGGCCAACAAATCCGGCACTTCACGCGCCGCTCGTGCCGCGACGCCTTGCACGAAACCGGGTAACGCGAGTTGCTGGCCCGTTCCGAACCCAGCATAACCGCGTACCCCGAGCTGCGTGCCCGTGGCTCGTGAACGGTAGACCCGGACCAGGGCACCGGCGCGCGCGTTGATCAGGTAGATGGCCTGGCCGTAGAAGAACGAGGTGCCATCCAGGCCGGACGCCGCGAAAGCGTCACCCGCGACGTTGAGCGCCAGCCAAGGCAGCACGCGGATAGAAACGTCGAGCTGGTCGTTGATCCCGAGCATGCGAACCGTGGCGCGCTCGTTGGCGTAAATCGGGAAGTTTTTCACCGACAAGTAGGAGAGCCCTTGACGCAGGCCCACGTGACTCGTCACGAAGCCAGTCTCCTGCGCCGCCGGTTCGATCAGAGTGTGTCCGCGCAGCGTGCGTGCCCCGTGGTCCGGCGGCGGAAGTATGTTTGGGATTTCGGGTTCGCCTTTCGCTGGCGAGCCCGCCAGAGTCAGAGCGAGAGCGACCCCTAGGTGTGTGCCACGCCGCGCGACCATCGCTCGGCTTCTAACAGATTCGATCCGCTCGTCCTATATGGAAGGCGCCCCTCGATCAGCGACTGGCCGGGGTGTTCGCGTCCTCTCTCGCTTCCTCGACGCGGGCCGGCAACGAAAACGAAATCTTGTTCGGGAACCGGGCCGCGCTCGGTCGCGTCGCGCGTTTCGCTTTCGCCGCCCGCTGATGCGGTCGTGTAGCCTGCCCGCTGAGCGCTCAGCGAATCAGCATCACCACCGAAAATCCTACGGCAACGCCGCGGCCGACATTGGCGTAGGAGTGTCGCTGATCGCCGCGAAACACGGCCACGTCGCCTGCGGCGAGGCGAAACGCGCTGCCCGAGGCCACGAGCTCGATTTCTCCGCGTTCGCAGCTCAAGTATTCCCGCGTACCCGGCGTGTGCGGCACGCCGATCAAGCGCGCGTCTTGCGGCAGCTCCAGTCGCTCGATCAGCATGCCCGGGATGTCGTCGGGCAGCAGGGTACTCACGGTCACCTCGCCGCGGCGGCGCACCGGGAGCTCGCCTTTTGGATAGTGGTGCACCTCCGCGCGCGGCGTCGCCACTAGCTCTTCGAGTGACACTTGCAGCGCGCTCGCCACACCGCGAAGTACGGTGAGGGTCGGATTCGCCTCCCCTGATTCGATGTTGGCCCAGGTTGCGCGCGGCAGGCGCGAGAGCTTGGCCATTTGCGCTTGGGTTTGGCCGCGTGCCTGCCGCAACTGACGAACATTGCGGGCCAAATGCTGGGCGAGCTCGTCTGCCATGCGCCGAGGGTAACGACCTCCGCGCGCGAGTTCCAGCCAAGTCGCTCGCCAACGCAATGAGCATCGGTCAATCCGTTGTCATTTTTGCCAACAGGTGAGACAGCCGGAGCCAGGTTGTGAGCCAGGAGGCACACATGAACATCGCAAATACCGCCGCTCTAGTGACAGGAGCCAGCCGTGGCCTGGGCGCGGCTCTGGCCAAGGAGCTCGCGGCTCGCGGGGCCCGCGTGGCGCTGGTCGCGCGCGAGCCTGACGCGCTCGACGCGGTCGTCCGTGACATTCGCGGGGCGGGCGGCACTGCGTTCGCGCTGCCCGCCGACGTGGGCGACAAGGACGCGGTCTACCCGCTCGCGGCCAGCGCTGCCGAGCTCGTGGGACCCTTGGATCTCTTGATTCACAACGCCAGCAGCCTCGGGCCGACCCCGCTGCGGCTCTTGCTCGACACCGAGTGTGAAGACTTGGAGCGGGTCCTCTCTGTGAATCTGATTGGGCCGTTCCGGCTGAGTCGCGCCATCGCGGGCTCGATGGCCGTGCGTCGCACGGGCACCATCGTGCATCTGAGCTCGGACGCGGCCGTGAACGCCTACAGCCGCTGGGGCGCTTACTCGGTCTCGAAGGCGGCGCTCGATCACTTGTCTCGAGTGTGGGCCGAAGAGCTTGCGCCGTTTGGTGTACGCGTGCTCGCCTTCGATCCGGGCGAGATGAACACGGTCATGCACCGCGAAGCGTTGCCCGACGCCGATCCGACGACCCTTTCCGATCCCGCGCACGTGGCGCGCCGCCTGATCAGCGCGTTGACCGATCCTTCGGTCCCCACGGGTGCCCGCTTGACGGCGGACGGCTATCGGGAGGCATCATGATCCCCGCCGGCGAACCCCGACCCATCGGCGGCGAGCGCAAGCTGCTGCTCGTGGATGGCGTGCGCAACACGCTGCAGCATACCGTCGCCGCACAGCTCTCCGCGCATCTTTCGCCGAACGACCTGGTGGTGGTCAACGACGCGGCGACCCTGCCCGCGTCGCTGCGCGTGCGAAACCTCGACGCGGAGCTGCGCTTGGTGGGTCGCACCAGTTCGGATCGCGAATTTGCCGCCATTCTGTTCGGCCCTGGCGACTATCACACGCCGACCGAGCAACGTCTCGCGCCGCCGGTCGTCGCGGTCGGGCAGACGCTCGAGTTCGATGGCGCGCTGTCGGCGGAGGTGGTCGAGGTCGACTCACGTTCTGCGCGCCTCGTGCGCGTGCGTTTCTCTCTCGATGCGGAGCGGCTGCTGCTCGCGCTGTATCGGATAGGGCGGCCGATTCAGTACGCGCACGTGAGCGACCCGCTCGCGCTGTGGGACGTTCAGAACCGGTTCGCTGCACGTCCGTGGGCCTTCGAAGCACCCTCGGCGGGCTTCGGCCTCGATGGCGAGCAGCTGGTCCGCTTGCGCGCGCGCGGCGTGCGCCTGGCGAACCTCACGCACGCCGCCGGCATCTCATCGACCGGATCGCCCGAGCTCGACGCGCTCTTGCCGCTCCCTGAGCGCTTCGAAATTCCTGAATCGACCGCGCGCGCCGTCGAAGCGACCGCGCGGGACGGAGGACGCATCATCGCCATCGGGACCAGCGTGGTCCGAGCTCTGGAATCGAGCGCACTCGAGCACGGCATGCCGCGTGCCGGGCAGAGCGAAGCCCGTCTGCGGCTCGGTGCGCGCAGCGAGCGCCGCGTGGTCGACGCGGTGCTCAGCGGCATGCACGAGCAGGGGACCAGCCATTTCGAGCTGCTCGAAGCGTTCGCGCCCGCGCGGCTCTTGCGCGGCGCGGTGACCGAGGCAACGCGCGCAGGATACCTGGCGCACGAGTTCGGCGATCTGTGTCTCGTGCGGGGCGCGCCGCGTGCGGGGCGAGCCGCGTTTCATCCCGCTGCAGCCTGAGGCACAGGCGCGAGGCCAACCTGCTGCCGAGTCAGCCAGGCCGCTAAGCGGACTCAGTCCGCTTGAAACTATTCAACGCGGCGCTCCCGCTGTACGCCGTCAGCGCTAGTGCTGAACGCGACCAGCGCTAGTAAAGGACGATCCCCTTCGGCGCGAACGAAGTGCAGGATTCGCGTAGCCCGCGCGATCGAACTGGCTGAGCCGGGCATAAGTACTCTGTCCCCGTCTGCGCTCGCGGCGCGGTCGGCGCGGAAGGAAGCTCGCATGAACCAGCGCCTTGCTCAGTGTGTCCGCCGGAGTTCGCGCAGCGCCTTTCGCGGCGCGGCCGCTGCGGCCCTGCTCGGAGGCGCATTTCTGCTCGCTTGCAGCGGCGAAACGGGCCCTTTCGTGCCTGCTAACAATAGCGGCGGCTATCGCGCGACCGGCGGCTCGGTCGCGACGGTGACCGGTGGCTCGCTGGCGACCGGCGGCACGACAGCGAACGGTGGTTTGGCGAGCGGCGGTGCCGTTGCGGCGGGCGGCAACGTCGCGGGAGGCTCGTCCGTGACGACAGGTGGCGTGGCCGCGGGCGGTGCTAACGCGGCTGGGCAAAGCTCGACGGCGGGCAACTCCGGGTCCGGCAATGCCGGCGCACCGGGAAGCGCTGGCGGTGGCGCGTCGAACAGCGGCGGAGCGGTTACGGGCGGCGGCGCCGCCAGCACGGGCGGCAAGGCCGTGGGCGGCGCCGTTAACGGAGGCAGCGCTGGCAAAGGCAACTCAGCCGGCGCGTCCGCCAGTGGCGGCGCGACGAACGGCGGCGCATCGGCGAGCGGCGGCATGACTGGCACGGGCGGGGCCAGCCCCGGCAGCGGAGGCAAGGCCTGCCATTCGAGTGCCGATTGGACCCCACAGGCGAGTGATCTCTGGATCTCGCCGACCGGCAACGACTCGAACGCCGGCACCGAGGCGAGCCCCAAGAAAAACCTGAGCGCGGCGATTAACGCGTGGTCTTCAGGAAAAACCATTTGGGTGATGCCCGGCACCTACGCTTACAACGTGCACCAGGTGATCTCGGCGAGCGGCACTGCCTCCGGTTTGCTGCGTATTTCAGGCGTCACGGGCGGAGCGAAGCCGGTGATCGACTTCTCCAGCGAGCCGCGCGCAGCCAATAACGACGGCGAGCGCGGCTTCCAAATTTCGGGCTCGTACCTGCACCTCCGCTATCTCGAGATCAAGAAGGCGGCGGACAACTGCATCTACCTCACCGGCTCGAACAACATCATCGAGTGGCTCACCATTCACGAGTGCCAAGACACCGGGCTTCAGGTCTCGAGTGGCGCTGCGAACAACGAGATTCTCAACGTCGACTCTTATCTGAACGCAGACCCAACGGGAGAAAACGCCGACGGCTTCGCGCCAAAGCTCTCGATCGGGCAAGGCAACTACTTCTGCGGAACGCGCTCGTACCAAAACGCGGATGACGGCTACGACTGTTGGGACGCCGGCAACAGCTCACCCGTCACCTTCGAATACTGCTGGGCGTTCGGTCAGCCAGGGCCCACCGCGACCACATCGAGTGACGGCAACGGCTTCAAGCTCGGTAGCCCTTCGGATCGGGTGAGTGGCGGCAACGCGGCGCACAAGCTGATCAACTGCTTCGCATTTCACAACGGCGCGGCGGGCTTCACCGCGAACGGCAATAACTCCGGGCAAATCAGCTGTACCAACTGCGGCGCTTGGGGCAATGGCACCGCGTGGTCGACCGGAACCGGCGGCAAGCTGCCGCAGCACACCGGCGACATCACGAACCTGAACGTCAGTGTCGACAAGGCCATGAACGCGCCCCGCGACGCGAACGGCGATCTGCCCGATATCACTCGTTTGTAACGCTTTCGCGTTTGCGTCGAAGTCGTACTCCGACTCACCTTGGGGGTGCGGGCGCGTGGGTCCATGCGGTCGAATTGCATTCGCGAATC
This sequence comes from Polyangiaceae bacterium, assembly GCA_035549735.1. GTDB lineage: Bacteria > Myxococcota_A > Polyangia > Polyangiales > Polyangiaceae > PMG-095. The sequence continues at coordinate 5,504 of DASZQI010000015.1, forward strand.
ACGCGCTTCAGGTTAGGCTGCGAAGTTCCGCGTGGGCGGAGAGCGTCGGGAAACGAACTCCCGAAAGGACGAAGTGGTGGGAACTCAAATGCTGCAGACGTCGACTGGAATTTGGACGGGTTCTTCGCGCGGGCGCCGCGCTTCGAGCGCGCTGCTGCTGCGCTCGCTGCTGGCGATCGCGTGCTTGCTGTTCGGCGCGGGAAGCGCGCTGGCCGATCCGGCACCTGCGGAGCAGGCCGAGAGCGCGGCGCCCGAGCCGACCCTCTCACCCGAGTGGCAGCTCGGCCCGAAGGACGTTTCGCTAGGGCACGAGCTGAAGCTGGATTTGCCAGCCGAGTATGCCTACCTGCCGTCGGGCCCCGCGGGCAAGCTGCTGGAAAAGAATGGCAGTTTCCATCACGACAACTTGCTCGGGCTGATCGCCAGCCGCGATCCCAAACAAGATTGGTTCGTGGTCGCGAGCTTCGAAGACTCCGGCTTCGTCAAAGACGACGAGAAAATCGACGCCGAAGAAATTTTGACCGCGCTGCGCGACGGCGCGAAAGAGGCCAACGAAGAGCGTCAAAAGCGCGGCTTCAAGCCGCTCAACGTCGACGGTTGGTCCGAACCGCCGCGCTACGACAACGCCAAGCACCATTTGGTGTGGGCCTTGATCGTGAGCGACTCGGACGGAAAGTCGGTGAACCTGAACACCCGCGTACTCGGTAGAAAGGGTTACGTCTCTTTGAACTTGGTCACCGATCCGGCGAGGCTTGCGGAGTACCGCCCCAACGCGCAGACGCTACTCGGCCACACCCAGTTCGCCGCGGGCGCACGCTACGAAGATTTCAACGAGAAGACCGACAAGGTCGCCGAATACGGCCTGGCCGGCTTGGTTCTGGCCGGCGCGGGTCTCGGCGCTGCCAAGCTGGTGAAGCTCGGGCTACTCGCCAAATTCTCGAAGGTGATCATCGGCGTGCTGATCGCCGGCAAGAAGGCGATCGTGATCGCGCTGCTCGCGATTGGCGCGTTCATCAAGAAGATCTTCAGCGGGCGCCGCGAAAATCAGGGCGAAGCCACCTGAGCGCAACACCAAGCCTCATACCTTGGGTGGCATGGCAACGTTGCTGCCGCGCGTGGGCATGGGCGGATAGTCCGGCATGCCCAAGTCGCGCACCAGGCTCGCGATCTCCACCGACTGCTGGGTGACGAAGGAGCGATTCGCTGCCACTCCGATCAGAATCGAATAGGCGCCGCTGCGTTCATCGGCGCGGCGCAATAGCTTGTCGGGCTTGGGGTTCGGCGACAACAAATCCTCGAGCATCACCGGATCGGCCCCGGCGTGGTCGCCGCCGGCAGCCGCGGGTTCGACGCGGTAGGCGGGCTTGCGACTGGGGTAGATGCGCACGGTGGTGCCGTCGCCGCTGAACCCGCCAGGGCGCGCGGGATCGAGCACGACCGCCTCCTCCATCTTGTGTTCGAGCCGGCCCTGGCTGCCATTGAAGACGACGACGTAGCCTTCCCAGGCGTTGAAAGCGTTCAGTGAGTAGGAGAGGGTGGCGCCAGTGTCGTAGGCGACCTGCACGTTCATGGTGTCTTCGATGTCGATGTCCGGACGGAAGACACAGCGATCGCGGAAGTAGCCGTCGTGCTTTTCTTGGTCGAGATACAGGCTCTTGAGCCGCGGGTCTTTGCCGAGGTCGAGCTCGAAGCCGCACTGTGCGGCCTCCGGGCAGCCGTGACACCGCTCATGGTGCGACTTGAGGCCGAGCCGGCGCGCCATGCCAGGCGTATAGAACTCGCGCTTGCCGATGGCTTGCACGCGCACGGGCACCGCTGATAGCCACCAGTTCACCAGGTCGAAGTGGTGCGTTGCTTTGTGCACCATCAGGCCGCCCGAAAAACGCTTCTGGCTGTGCCAGCGCCGGAAGTAGTCCGCACCGTGGTGCGTGTCGAGCATCCAATGAAAATCGACCGACAAGACGTCGCCGATCACCCCGCTCATCAAGAGCTGCTTTACCTGCGAGCGCACCGGCGCGTAGCGGTAGTTGAAGGCGACCGTGCAGCGCTTCCCGCTCTGCTTGCGCGCGTCCAAGATGCGCTGACACTTTTCGGCCTCGGTGGTCATCGGTTTTTCGGTGATCACGTCGGCGCCGTGTTTCAGCACGCGGCAGATGTAGTCGTCGTGAGTGGCGTCGATCGTGGTCACGATCACCGTCTCCGGCTTTTGTTCGCGCAGCATGCGATCGAAGTCGGCAGCCGCGTACAGCTTGGGCGGCTTTCGCTTGTTCTGCTTGGCGTAGTCACTCGCGAGCTCTGCGCGACCGGCGTTGCTGTCGCAAACGGCCACGAGCTCGCTCGACTCGGCGAAGGTCGTGTGCAGCGCTTCTTGGTACAGGTACGAGCGCGAGCCGACACCGACGATCGCGTAGCGCTTGCGGCGCGGGCCGGCGCACGCCGTTTCGGCGCTCGCGACCAGGGCGCCGACACCCGCGGAAGCGAGTGCAAAATCCCTTCGGGAAAGGTCTTTCTGCTGCTTGGTCACGTTGAAGCCTCGAGCGGTTGAGGAGCGAAGAGCGACCGAGATTCTACGGCGCGGATGAATGGAAACAATCTTGCCAACGATCGCTAACGACGAGCCGGCGAACAACCCGCTTGCGCGACGCCTTGACATTGCAATGCTGTGAGCGCTTCATCCCGCGATTCTCACTACCCAACGAGGGGTCCGCATGTTGCGCCGTGTAAGTGTGTTTGTCTTTTCGCTCTCGATTGTGTCTGGGCTGGCGTGCTCCGGCCGTTCCTCGCATGGAAAACCGGAGACCACGGACACCGGCGGACTGGGCGGCATGCAGGCCGGAGATTCGGGCGGGTCGCCCAGCGCAAGCGGTGGCGCAGGTGATGCCAGTGGCGGCGTGGGCGGCACCAGCGGCGGCGCGGGCGCGCTTCCGCCTGGCAATGCAGTGCCCTGGGGCAACATCAACTCGCAGGTCCCGAGTTGGTATGGGACGCAAGCCGCGGCCGACGTCGCGGCCAACATTCTCTACTACCAGAATAGCGACGGCGGCTGGCCGAAGAACGTCGACATGACGAACCGCACCGCCGAACGCGGCACCTCGACGATCGACAACAAGGCGACTACCACGCAGCTTACGTTTCTGGCGAAGATCTTCAACACCACGCAGAACACGCTGTATCAGGATGCCTTCAACGCGGGCCTCGACTACCTGCTCGACGCTCAATACGACAACGGTGGCTGGCCGCAGGTGGTCGACGCGACCGACTACAAGTCGCACATCACCTTCAATGACGGCGCGATGACCTTGGTCATCACCTTGATGGATCAAATCGCGAAGCACGACGCCACTTACGCGTTCGTCGATGCTGCGCGCATCGAACGAGCTGCGTCCGCCGTCGAGCGCGGCATCGATTGCATTTTGAAGTGCCAGGTCGTGCGCGACGGCGTGAAGACCGGTTGGTGCGCTCAACACGACGAGGTCACGCTCGAGCCCGCGAACGCGCGCGCTTACGAGCTGGTCTCGCTCAGCGGGCAAGAAGGCGCGGGCGTGCTTTCGTTCTTGATGACGATTCCGGATCCATCCCCCGAAGTCATCGAAGCCGTTCAGGGCGCGGTGCGCTGGTTCGACTCGACCCGGATCTTGGGCATCGAAGTGCAGAAGGTGACCACCCCGATGGAAGACGTGATCGTGGTCGAAAACCCCGCTGCGCCGCCGATCTGGGCACGCTTCTATCAGATCGAGGACGACGTGCCGTTCTTCTGCGGTCGCGACGGCATCAAGAAGTACTCGCTCGCCGAGATCGAAGTCGAGCGGCGCACGGGCTACAGCTGGTACAGCACCAATCCGACCAAGACGCTGGCGCAGTACCGCGCCTGGCAGCTCAAGTATTCGCCGGACGACGACGCCCTGCCACCCACCCCCTAGACTCGTCTCTAAATCAAACCGGCTGGGGCGCGCGCTCCTCGCGGCGCGCGCCCCAGCTTTCTGGCCTCACGAGTTCGGGGGAGGGCGGTCACGTCTCGTGATAGACAGAGCTGTCCTTGGTCTCTTTGACGAAGGCCATGCCAATCGCGAACGTGAGTGTGGCGATCACGATCGGATACCAAAGGCCGCTATAGATGTTGCCTTGCGCGGCCACGATCGAGAACGAAATCGCCGGCAGAAAGCCGCCGAACCAGCCGTTTCCGATGTGGTAGGGGAGGCTCATCGAGGTGTAGCGAATTCGGGTCGGGAACATCTCGACCAACATTGCGGCGATCGGGCCGTAAACCATGGTCACGTAGATGACCATGATCGTCAGAATCAGCACCAACACGATCCAGTTGCCCGAGAAGGCCGGAATCGGATCGGCCTTGGCTGGGTAGCCTGCGGAGGTGAGCGCCGCTCGCACTTCCTTCTCGAAGCGCGCCTTCTCCTCTTTCGCGTTCGCTGCCTTGCCGTCGTAGCCCGGCACCGCGTTCGCTCCGACCTTGACCGTGGCCACGCTGCCGCTCGGACCGTCGACCTTGTCGTAGTTCACGCCTGCGTTGGCCAGGAAGGTGCGGGACAAGTCGCACGGCGTCGTGAATTTCGCCGTGCCCGTCAGGTTCAGCACCAGATTGCAATCCGCCGGGTCGGCCACCACCGTGACCGGGGACTTCTCGATCGCGGCCTTCAGCTTTGGGTTCGCGAACGAGGTGAGCCCGTGAAACAGCGGGAAATAAGTGAGCGCGGCGATGATGCAGCCCGCCATGATCACCGGCTTGCGGCCGATTCGATCCGAGAGCGAGCCGAAGATCACGAAGAACGGCGTGCCCAGGATCAGGGACACCGCGATCAGCACGTTGGCGGTCGGGCCATCGACCTTCAGGAACGTTTGCAAAAAGTACAAGGCATAAAACTGCCCGGTGTACCAGACCACGGCCTGACCTGCGGTCAGGCCGAACAAGGCCAGCAGCACGATTCTGAGGTTCGGCCACTTCGCGAACGACTCGGTGAGAGGCGCCTTCGACGTCTTGCCCTCCGCCTTGATCTTCAAGAACGCGGGCGACTCGTTCAGCTTTAGCCGAATCCAAATCGAAATGAGTAGGAGCAGACCGGAGCACGCGAACGGCACACGCCACCCGCCCCACTCTTGCCCGAACGCCTTTTCACCCTCGGGGGTAAAGGCGCCGCCACCCGACATGAAGCGCGTCGCCAAAATCACCATCAATGCCAACATCAGACCAACCGTCGCCGTGGTCTGAATCCAGCTCGTGTACAGGCCGCGCCGACCGTTCGGCGCGTGCTCGGCTACGTAGGTAGCGGCGCCACCGTACTCACCGCCGAGCGCCAAGCCCTGCAACAATCGCAACACGATCAACAAGATCGGCGCCACGATGCCGAGCGTCTTGTATCCGGGCAAGAACGCGAGCGCGAACGTGGAAACGCCCATGATCAAGATGGTGACCAAGAACGTGTATTTTCGGCCGACCAAGTCGCCCAGGCGGCCGAACACGATCGCCCCGAAGGGCCGCACCGCGAAGCCGGCCGCGAAGGCGAGCAGGGTGAAGATGTTGCGCGTGCTCTCATCGAGTGGCGCAAAGAACTGCGCCCCGATGATCGCGGTGAGCACGCCGAACAAGTAAAAGTCGTACCATTCGAAGATGGTACCCAGCGAAGACGCGAAGATTACGCGCTTCTCGTCCGCGCTCATGGGTCGAATGTCCGCACTAGGTTCCATCGGCATGACTCCGTTCAGAACACGTAAAGCTGAGCTTGGAAATTGAAGGCGTTGTAGCTGTGCGTCGAGGGCGTGGGGTCGATGTGCATGAAGAACGCCTTCAGGTTGAAATTGTGCCCGTGCGGCCAAAAGGCGAGTCCGCCACCCACCCGGGTTTCGTCCGGACTGGCGGGGGTTTCGCCGTCGACCCAGCGCTTTTCGAACCGGAAAATGGGGCCCAAGTGGACCGCGTCGAAGATGAAGCCTGCCTCGCCCATCAGCGCGGTTTGCTTCAGCAGCCCAACCCAATCGTCACCATCCCAGTGCACGACGTTGGCTTGGGCCGTGAGCACGCCTGGACCAACCGGCAGATCGAGGAAGGCGTCTCCCGAGATATGCTTGTACGAGTCCTGGAAGTCGTAGGAGCCGCCGACCGAGAAGATCTTCTTCGCGCCCAGGTAGGTGCCCGCGTAGAAAAATCCGGGCTCAGGGTCGAGCAGGTTGAGCTGAAGGCGAGCAGCGACGCGGAACATGTTCTTCGAACCGACTTCGCCATCGTTCGGCGACGCGGCCTGACGCCGCCCCTGAAAAACGCCGACCCGGTACTCGAGCAAACCATCCGCGACCAGCCCGCGGAGCTGCACACCCAGGTCGCGCCCGACCGGGTTTGCGGGTGCGCCACCCGCGGCGGTGTCGTTGTTGAACACTGCGCTGTGCCGAAACGAGTTCGCAAAGTAGTCCCAGCCGTAGAGAGTGGTCGCTCCCTGTACCGCGTTGTGACTGAGCGGTGGCAACATGTAGCCGGTGTCGATCTTGAATGCGTCAGCGGCCACCTTCACGGTGAAGTACGCATCCTGAATGTTCAGACCGGGCGTGTTGCGCACGCCCGTGGCGGGGTTCGACTTGAACAAGTCGGGGAAGTCGGTATCGACGAAGTACTCGAAATCACCGCCGAAAAGCGCGCCGCCGACCAGCAACCGGGTCCTGCGTAGAAAGATGTTCTGAGACATCCCGTCGAGCGCCGGGCTGCCGATGGCCTCATATTGCGGCTGGAGCAGCACACCGAACTTGATGTTGCTGTTGGGCGTCTCGATCTTCAGAGGCGAGGCGGGCACGGGCCGGTCACCCGCCGGCGGTGGCGGAGCGGGCGGCGGCGCGGCTGGGGCGGGCGGCGGAGGAGCAACGGCGACAGGCTCCGCGGGAGGAGCGGGAGCAGGAGCCGGCGCAGCGGCTTCGGGCGCTGGCGCGGCAGGATCGGCTGCGGGTGGCGGTGCGGCGGGCGGCGGGTTTTCGGCTTGCGCATGCGCGCTACCAGCCACGAACAAAACGCCAGCGATCGACAAACATCGATGTTTCATTGATCTCCTCGCTTATTTTGAAGGGACGCGATTCGAGAAGTGGAAGTCCCGCGCTCGTCCCTGGTGATCACGCGTCACGTATTTTTGCGTAACGAGTGCTCACACTTCGAGCAGGGCAGCACGAGCAGACAAAGCAGAGCCGGGAACGAACGAAAAGTTTCAGACGCACGTACCGAGTGAACGCCCCCCGAGTTCGCTGCAAGTAACACGACCCTTCGCGCAGACCAATCAAATGCACGCACACGCATTCAGTATTTCCACCTGCGATTTTGCACCGCCCCCCATGGCGAAAATGACACCCCCGTTGCCGAACTTCGCATATCCGTTATTAAATGCGCGGGTCGGCTGGGCGACCCGCGGAGATTTGAGCCGTTTGCGCATTTGCGCCACAAAAGGCTACTCGTTCGCCCGCCGCGCGGGCGCCGGCCATTCGTGAGCACTCCTATTGGAGTGAATCAGCGCGGCAACGAATCCAAACGTGATTGATGTGTCGCGCTGGAGACACCGCGCACCTGCGACGAAGCGACTCATTCGAGTCAGCGCCTCGGCGACGCGCTGCTCGATCGTTGAGACGACGCCTCCACCATTTCGGTGAGCATCATTGTCTAGGCGAGACACCTTCTCCGCGGCGCGGCGCTGGCCGATTCCGCGGTCGCGGCCGCTTGCAGCGTCGTGCGGTTCAGATCCGCGCCGGAGCGGGCGCCGCGACGCCTGTGCTACGTCCGAGAGCACGTCGGCCATTTTCTGCACTTGCGTGGCCACGCCCGCGAGTGCGCGCGTCGTCCGGTCGCGTCGCGCTTGCTGCATGTCGCTGCCGAGTTGTCGTGGGTTCTGGTTCGCGCGATCGAGCGACGCGGATTGCTGGGACGCTCCGCCGCGGGAGCGACTACGCGGCATCCGCGATCTCGGTCAATGCCACGCACGCTTGCATTGCGGCTTTCATTCACCTCGACCAGCGTTTCGTCCATCGCGACGGGTAGCGGCATTGAACGCTCGGTGTAGCGTGGCGTGGTCTCAGCAAGCGTTCGAACATGCGCGCAGACAAGTCGCTGCGGCCACCGCTTGCAGGGGGCGGCAGGCTTCGCTCAATGGTGGCAACACGGCGTCGAGCGTGCGTTCAAGCTGCCTACCAATTGACGCAGCGCTCCCTCGAAAACGCTCTGCGACCGCGCGCTGGACGAGCCGTCCTTCATATGCGGCGACCGGTAGCGAGTTGAGCGCCGCGTCCAGCGCGCGCAGGCGCGCCATGGCGTTCCGAGCACGGCGTGCTGGCCGCGCACCACCTCTGCGCTCACTTCACGAGCGAGATCGCGATCAGACGCTGGATGCCGGCGATATCGTCGGAAAAGTCCGGTAAGAACCAACGCGGAGCAGGGCATCGGCTTCGGCGACGCCGAGCGAGACAGGCTCGCCTTCGTGCTCGGGTGCAAAGTTACGGGGAGACGGCTGCGTCATTGTCGCAGGTACCCGTCGGGGTGGCGTCGAGGAGCGCGGTCATTCACGCAACCCAGCTCGGGTTCAATCGCGAAATTTCCGCACGCGAACGCGGGCGTGGCACCCGTGCGGGCGCTGAGGTGCGCAACCGCTGAGCAGCCGTCACCGTTCTGCAACGGCCGCGTTTGCGAGACCAGGATCCGGATCGCAAGGCATTTCGCGGTCGTCGCTCTGAGGATCGGTTCCACACAGCAAATTTGGCTCACTTTCTCATTTCGAACATCACTTCGCCCCGATTTCGTTCTGACCCACCTTGCGCGGGCACGACGTTTCCCTACACTACGACGCCAGGTTAGGAACGACGAGCGAGCACGGGTGGACTTACGTCTGCTTGCACCTGCGCTCGACGCTCCGCCTGACCCGACGTCCCCGTCCTTAAGCACCTGCAGGAGAAGCTGATGCAACGCTTGACCTCTTCCGGAGTCCCGACCCTGATGGTCGGTTTGTCCCTGACCCTGGCGCTCGCTTGTAGCGCGGGCGAGAGCACTGGCGGCACTGGAGGCGCCAGCGGCGTCGGCACCGGCGGTCAAGCCTCCGGCACGGGCGGCTTCAACAATCCGGGCAGCACGGGTGGCAGCAACAATCCGGGCAGCACGGGTGGCAGCAACAACCCGGGCAGCACGGGTGGCAGCAACAACCCGGGCAGCACGGGCGGCAGCAACAACCCGGGCAGCACGGGCGGCAGCAACAACCCGGGCGGCACGGGCGGCAGCAACAATCCGGGCGGCACGGGCGGCAGCAACAATCCGGGCGGCACCGGGGGCACGGCCGGCGGCAACAATCCGGGCAGCACGGGCGGCAGCGGCGGCGCCGTCGGTGGCAGCGGGCCCGGCACGGGCGGAAGTACACCAGGCGGGGCAAACGGCTGCGGGGCGCCCGACACGATTTCCAACTTCGAAGAAGGCGGTACCGACCCGGTCATCCTGCCGGGCGTGAACGTCACCGGGAAATGGGAGACCTTCAACGACAAGGGTGCCGGCGCGACTCAGACCATGAAGGTCGAGTCGACGGGGGACACCACCGCCTGTCACAAGTTCGCGCTGCACACCACGGGGAGCGGCTGGGCCAGTTACGCTGGGGTCGGGATCACCAACTTGGCCGGCACCGACAAGGCGCCGACGGTCTATCAGAACTCGAAGAGCTACACCGGCATCAAGTTCCGCGCGAAGGTCGGCTCGACCCATCCCAAGAACTCGCCGGTTCGCTTCAACATCTCCACGCCCTGGACCGAGGGCTCGACCTCGGGCGGCATGTGTGCGGGCAAGACCACGGCGACGCCGGAGAAGGCCGCGGTCGACTGCTACCAGCACCTCGGCCGGTACCTGCAGGACGACTACGCGCTGACCACCGAGTGGAAAGACATCACTTTCTGCTTCGATCGCGACCTCTACCCGTTGTCCCTGCCCACCACCATCACGAACGCGCAGCGCGAGTCCGTGGCGGCCAACATGTTGAAGGTCCAGTTCCAGTTCAACCAGGCCAATGACTGGACGGTGAGCACCTATCCGACTGAGGGCAAGTTCAGCCCTGTCAACAAGACCGCGCCGTTCGATTTGTGGATTGACGATATCTCGTTCTTCACCGGCGAATGCCCGGTGAACAACACCTTCAAGTCCACCGGCAGCGCGATGAAGCCATTCCCGCAGAACAAGGCCCCGACCGGCGGCAGCTGCGAACTCGCCAAGAACGCGGTCAAGTTCAACACGGCCATCTCGCAGATCTACGCGCGCTGGACCAAGAACTTCGTCCGTACCGACGGCGCTGGCTTGAAGGTCATTTGCCCCGAGCAGGAGAACGGCGTGACCACGAGCGAGTCCATGGGTTACGGCATGCTCATCGCCGCCGCGATGGGCGACAAGGACAGCTTCGACAAGATGTGGACCTACGTGAAAGGCAAGTTGAGCGGCGGTCTCATGACTTGGAAGCCCGGACAGACGGGGTCAGCGACCGATGGCGATGAGGACATTGCCTACGCGCTCTACATGGCCAACGCGCAGTGGGGCGGCTACAAAACCGACGCGGACGCCATGGGTACCGCCTTTGCCGCCGACATCGCCAGCGACGTGATCTCGGGCGGCAGCAACTTCAAGACTGTCTTCAATCCTTCGTACTTCGCGCCTGCCGCGTACCGGAAGTTCCCGGGCGGGTATGCAGCGGCGATCGCGAAGACCTACGGTCTCGTCAACGCGAACATCAACGCCGCGACCGCCGGCATTCCCACCGATTGGGCGGATATGGGGACTGGTGCGCCTAAATCGGGCGCCGAAGTGGGCGCTCAGGTCGTGAGCCCTATCGACGGACAAGCCCTCGGATACGACGGGGCGCGCGTGGCGTGGCGATTGGGGCTCGACGCTTGCACGGGCAGCGCCGACGCGTCCGGTTCACTCAACAAGATCATCTCATTCTTCTCGACCAAGTACGACAACGGCGACACCATTGACTTCATGAAGGCTGGCTGGGTCAAAGGGACCGGGCAGCCGCACCAAAAGGCCGTCGATTGCCAGGGCTCGTTCATCGGCCCGATGGGCGTGGCCGGAATGGCTGTTGGTGGGACCAATGGTCCCAAGTTCCGCGACCGCTCCTTCCGCGCCATGCTCGACATTCTGGACTACGGCGACTTCAACCACACTTACTTCCCATCCACCGTCGGGTTCCTCACCCTGTTGATGATGAGCGGGAACTTCCCGACGCCGTGATCATGCCGATTTGAAATCCCCGGCGGTTGCGTGCGCCGGGGATTTCTTCGTTCGGCGCAAGCTTGCGTTCGAATGACAGCCTTAAAAAGGGTTTAGAATGAGTCTATCAAGGTTCGCAAAGGTCCATGCAGGAACGGTCGCCCTCGCCGTGGGTGCCGCCATGATCGTCTCTGTCGGTTGCAGCGCTTCGAGCAGCGACCCCCCCTCCGGAACCGGTGGAAGCAGTGCTACCGGCGGAAGCGGCGGTCAGAACGGAGGAACGAACGGCGGCTCAAGCTGCACGCCGGGCGACACCAAGGTCTGCTTCAAGGACGGCAAGGCGGAGGGCGCGATGACGGGCTTTGGCTGGGTGGCTCTCGGCATGCTCGACATCCTGACCGACCCGACCTGCGACACCGACAAGCACGCCATCGACAGCGCGCACCCGTGCACCACGATGACGAACTGGAGCACGTCTGACTCCCTGTGCATTTCAGGGACGATCCCGGCGCTTCCGGCCATGCCCTTCCAGAGCGATTACGACAACAACTGGGGCATCCAGATCGGCGTGAACACGAGCGAGCCGCCGGGCGTGACTCTCGGCAAGAGCCCCACGTTGGTCACGGTCACCGTCGCCGGCACCCCTTCGACCGGGCTGCGCGCGATCTTGCACGTCAAGGGCGAGCCCGCCGGGCAGGCCTACTGTGCTGAACTGACGAGCGGCCAGGCGATCCCACTGTCGAAATTCAACTTGGAGTGCTGGAACGGCGACGCCGCCGCTCCTGCGAAGGCGCTCGACCCGAGCAACATTCCAAATATCGACAAGCTCGGGATCCAGGTCTCCTCGACCGCCGCGGAGATCAAGGTCCAGAGTCTGTGCCTGCAGTCGATCGCGTTCCAGTGAACGGATGAGCTGAGGCCGTCGCTAGGCGGAGGGCGGTTTCGGGACTGATATCGTGGGCCGTCGTTGCGGCGGCTCAGAATCAACGGGTGGGGACAGACGGTTTCTTGTGCCTCCGGCGGATCAAGGTAGACGCACAACCCAACCCTCCTGTTGTGCCGAGGGGTTCACGCCTGTTCCTATGATCACCTTGCCGTCATCCGAGATTGCAATCGCCGTCTGCAAGTTCCACCCCGTGACGTCGGAGTTCGCACCGAGAAGTTCGGCGATGTTCCTCGCGTTGCCGCTGGCGTCCCAGATTCGTGCGGCGTTCGAGGAATAAGAGCTGTCGTGCCCCACGATAAGGTCTCCGTTCTTGCTCATCGCTTTAGGGATTCCGCTGCCGAACGGCACGACGACATCGGCGCTTGACCAGCGTAGAGCCGTTGGACCTCCTTGAGAGGCTATGTAGCCAACGACTGTCGTCCCGTCTCCGCTTACGTTGGTTGCTCGATAGTTCCGGACGGACTCTTCTGCCGGCCGATCAGCCACCTCTGGTAGCCTCCGCGTGCCATAGGTTGGGTCCCAACGAACCGCGTGAATGCCGCTATTCCCAACAACGACGGTGCCGTCGTTGCTGATTGCCGTGGCGGCGGTTGTAACGTCGTTGATTTCGCCCGCGTCCGACGGCAGAGCTACGATGCCGCTCGTAGGCACTCGGCGAAACCATCGGTCGCTTCCGTAGGTGGCAGGGAGATAGAGCGCGCCAACCACGACCGTACCATCTAGGCTTCCATCCGTGAGATCTTCAACCAGCTCTGCGGTGCTGCGGCCTCGCACAAAAGTGGCGATACCACTGACCCATTCCACCGCGCACCGGCCCTGGACCCCGTAGCATTGAGCGCCGATCCATCCTCCATTCCCGCTGACAGCATGAATCTCGCAACCGTTTGATAGATCGTACCCAGACGGAAGGGTCGCTGGCAGCGCCAGCGCGCTGGGCGTTCCGCCGGTGCTCGCTACTTTCATGGGCGGACAGTTCAGGTTGTCGCTACTGCACGCCTTTCCGACTACCAAAGCGCCGTCTGCGCTGAGAGCGGTCGGCCAAACGTTGATCGGCAGAAACCGCCGATACTCGCAGCGACTTCCCACGAAGCGATTACTGCAAGTGCAGGTATAGCTCGTTCCGCTGCCTGGAATGCATGTGGACCCATTCAAGCAAGGGTTCGTCGTGCAGCCGTTTGAGGAGGCGCCCCCCGTGCTGGAGGTGCCGCCTGAAGCTGCGGTTCCCCCCGTGTTGGATCCACCAGCGGACTTGCCACCTGAAGAGGAGCCGCCGCTGAAAGTTCCACCGGTCGACTTGCCGCCCGCGGAAGTGCCGCCCGTGGACTTGCCACCTGTAGAGGAGCCCCCACTCGAAGAGCCTCCGGTCGATTTGCCTCCGCCTGAGTTTCCGCCGCTCGAGTTTCCGCCAGTACCCTCGGTCGAGATAGATGAACCACCACTTGTTTCGCCAGAGTGTGTGCTTCCACCATCAGCAGCGGCTCCACCCGGGCCGTTGGCACCTGCCGCTCCGCCGTCGTCCTGACCTCCTTCGCCGAACGTTCCGCCTTCGGCGCCGCCGACCATTCCGCCCCCTCCGAGTTCACTCGAGTTTCCGCCCGAGAAGGCTCCGCCCGCTTTGGTGTCTGACCCAGCCGCGCTTGTTCCGCCGCCTCTGCCGCTATTTGTGCCTCCGTTGGTTAGGTCTCCGGCGCTGTTGCCCCCGTTCCCCCCTTTTCCTCCCATCGGACAGTCACGGTGAGCCTCACACGATGAGAAGGGATCGCCGCATGCATTGGTGATCAGTGCAAGGACAGACAGCTGGGCGCCGCATGCAGTGCCGATGAACAGTCGTTCGAATTTCCTCAGGTGCTTCATGCGCTTTCTTTCCGGGTGACGAAGAGTTCCCAAAGGCGCGGGAATTCGTAAACGCTCGTCGTCCGGGGGCGTCAACCGGTTGCGGGAAAAGCGCTGCCACCGCGACAATTAGGGTCAGCGGCCGACCAATCTCAAATTGTCTACTACCCCTCGTACAGCCGATTCATCAGGCGATCGATCCGTAAGATCGACTGCAGCGCGCAGCTTCGCTGTGCGTAGTCCATGGCGGAGAATAGATGGGTTTGCTCGAACAGCAAGCGCTCGGGGTGTTGTTCGAGGAGACTGACGTAGTGTTCGAATACGCGGGCGCGGTCGGGCTTGGTGCGCCGTGCTATGGCGTGGCGGACTACCGCGTGGAGGGTGTAGCGGGCGTCGAAGGGTTCTTGAACGAGGTGCCAGTCGATGAGCGGAGTGAGCGCGCGGTCCAGGTGGGTTCGCACTCGCGCGAGCTTGCCGAGCGAATCGACGTCGACGTGGTCGCCTTCGATGTGGGCGAGTACGGCGAGTAGGCGCCGGCTTTCGCGGCCGAGTCGTTTCCAGGCCCAGTCGATCAGGGTGGCGACTTCGGGCAGGTCGTCTTCGTGTTCGATCACGCGAACGCTTTCGACACTCTTCTGGGTGAGGAAGCGTTCGAGTTCGCCGACGCGCGCGGCGCCGGAAGCGACGATGGCGTCGGCAATGTCGAGGGCCAAGGGGTTCCAGCGAAGGGCGCGGGTGAGGCGCGCGACGCGCGGAAACGCGCTGCCGCCAGAGGTAACCAGCGGCGCAGCTACGGGATAAATCAACACTCCGCCGAGCAGGCAGCGGCGGGCGGTGACGACGAAGGTGGTGGGGGTATCGGCGAAGGCTTGGAGTAGACGCGACATGGCCGCGTCGTCTTCGTGATTGTCGAGCACGATCAGGCGCTGTCCGCCGGCGCGCAAGAAACGGCGCACGCCAGCGACGAGGCGCGCGCGGGTGCGCGAAGTGCCGAAGCCGAGCGCGAGCATTTCGACCAGGGTTTGAAAGTCCCAAGAGCCGACGCGAAACCAGTGCACTCGGCCTGCGAAGTGCGGTGCGAGCCGGTGGCCGAGCGCGCAGGCGAGCATCGATTTGCCGCTGCCGCCGGCGCCGACCAGCGCGAGGCGCGTGGGCGCGCGGGCGACGATCGTGCGCTCGAGCGTCGTGAGCTCCGCGGCACGGCCGCGCAAGCCGCGCGGTGGCGGGGGAAACAACGCGAGACGGGGGGAGGTATGCACCGAGCGGTTCGAGCTCGGTTATAGCGAGGCCTGCGCCCGTCGCCCGGACTTTCTGCTCGAAATGAACGCGCTAGCCCGCGGGGGGAGCCGCTTCTTTCGCGTCAGCGCTCGACGCGCTGTCGACGCCCACCGAATAGTGAAATACCAGGTGGCCTCCGAGCCAACCGGCGAAAGCGAGGGCGAGCGCGCCCAGCAAGTCGAGCCCGACGACGACGGCTCGCAAGGGGTCGCCGTGGCCGCGCAACGCGAATGCCACGCCGAACGAGCTGAGCGAAAGCAGCGCGCAGCCGGCATGCCGGAGAGCGGTGGGCATAGCGGCTGGCTTCGAGAGCCGAACCAGGTCGATGAGCCCCGCGGTGGCGGCCAGACCGCCCAGGATCAGACCCGCAAGCTCGCACCAATACGCCACGGTAGCGGCGTCGCGAGCGCCGATGAATGGCGCGGCGAGATCCCAAACGGGAACCAACAGCAGTAGGCCCAGTGGAAAGGCGACCAGCGCCGGATGCAACGGGTGGCCGAACAGTCGCATGGTCAACCGAGCGCATTCACCAGCAGCACGACGAAGCCGAGCACCGCGAGGCAGGCGTGCGCGACCATCAGGGGGATGGAAAGGGCTACTTTACGCAGATGCTGCGCAAAGAGCGCGAAGCCGCCGAGCGCGGCGACGACGAATAGCCCGAGCGCGACGGTCGCGGAGCCGCCACCCGACTTGGAAACCGCTGCGATCAACAGAATCAGGCCGAGCGCCGCGGCCAACCCGTGGATGATGGCGATGGCGAATGGCGGCCGCGGTTTGCCAGAAAATCGCACGATCGCCATGATCAGGCCGCCGAGCGCGGCCGCGCCGAACAGCACGAGAGGGACAGTCATCATGATCACATGACGCGCAACTCGCGGAACGGTTCCCGTCGTGGCGAAATGGCCGTGTGAGTCAAAGCGGGTGAATGCCGCTTCAAGGCATTTCGTCGCGCAATCGATAGCCCACGCCCGGCTCGGTCAACAGATAGACCGGCCGGCTCGGATTCTCCTCGAGCTTATGGCGCAGTTGCCCCATGTACACGCGCAGGTATTGAGTCTGCTCACTGGCGCCGGGTCCCCACACTTCACGCAGCAATTGCCGGTGGGTGAGCACGCGACCGACGTGCTGAATCAGCGTGCTCAGCAGCTTGTATTCGATGGGGGTCAGGTGCACCTCCTGCCCGCGAACCACGACTTGCCGGCGCGCCAGATCGACCTTCAGAGCCCCGACAGAAAACTGCGATTCTCCGGTTTCAGTGGTGGCGCGCTGGCGCAGCGCCGCGCGAATGCGCGCCAGCAACTCTCCGACCCCGAAGGGCTTGGTCACGTAGTCGTTCGCGCCCGCGTCGAGCGCGCGAATCTTGTCTTCCTCTCGGCCGCGAGCCGAGATGACGATGATGGGGGTCGTCGTCCATTCGCGGAGGCGGGTGGTGAGCGCGAGACCATCTTCGTCGGGCAGGCCGAGGTCGAGCAGAATCAGGCTGGGATTGCGAGTGGCGGCTTGCGTTGCGCCGTCTTTGGCGGTTTCGGCCTCGATCATTTGGTAGCCACTGCTGGTCAGCGACACGCGCAAGAAGCGCCGCATCTGCGCTTCGTCTTCGATGACCAGGATGAGCGGCGTCGAGTCTTTCACGCTCGAAGCTCCGAAGCCTCAGGGGCTTCCGCGAGTGAAAGCGTCGGCGGGGCGCCTTCGAGTGGCAGCGTGAAGCGAAACGACACGCCGCCTTCTGGCCGATTCTGCGCCCAGATTCGCCCGCCGTGCGCGGCGACGATCGCGCGACAAATGGCGAGGCCGAGCCCTGCGCCGCTGGCCGCGCCGTCTCGAACTGCGCGGTGAAACTTCTCGAACACCCGGCTTTCCTCGCCTTCGGGCAGGCCCGGGCCGTGGTCGGCGATTTCCACGACGATTTCGCGTCTGTTTTCCGCTTCACCGTTTTCGCGCAGACTGGCCGTGATCTCGATCGGGGCTTGCCCGTACTTGATCGCGTTTTCGAGCAGATTGATCAAGGTCTGTTCGATCAGAATGGAGTCGAACGGCACCAGGGGCAACGCCCTCGGCAGCTCCACCCGCACTTCGCGCTCGGCCAGGCGTTGCTCGAGGCGGTTGAGCGCGGCGCCAACCACTTCCTCCAGCGCCTGCCAGTCCTTTTTCACCTTGACGGTGCCCGAGTCGAGCCGGGTCATGTCGAGCAGGTTCCGAATCAGACGATTGAGCCGCTCGGCTTCTTCCAGAATCGTCTTGGTCAGCTCGGCTCGTGCGCTGTCGTCCAGTGTCGGCTTTTCGACCAAGGTGCTCGCGGCGCCGGTAATCACCGCTAGCGGTGTGCGCAGATCGTGCGAGACCGAGCTGAGCAGCGAGCTACGAAGTTGTTCGGTCTCGAACTCGCGACGCGCTTTCTCCGTTTGCTCCGAGAGCTCGGCGCGCTCGACGGCCAGCGCCAGCTGGGTGGCGAACGCATCGACCTGCCGGCGCTGCTCGATGCCGTCGAAGCGCTCTTCGTTCGCGGGCGTGAGGCCGAGCACGCCCATGATGCCACCGGAGGAGAGCAGCGGTACGTAGAGAGTCCGGTTGCTGGCAAGCGTGCTGGTGTGGAGCCCCGCCTCCTTTTGGTTCGCCCAAACCCACTGACTGACCGCCGCTTCGCGCTCGAGCTCGTCCGCTACGCGAGCGCTCTTTCCGTATGCCCGCACCAGCTTGCCATGCCTATCGGGCAAGAGAATGGAGACGTCGCTCGCAAACGCTCGTTCGATGTGACGAGCAAAGACCTCGAGCACTTGCTCTCGACCTCGGGCAGCGGCAACCTCACGACTGAGCGCGTATAGCCCTAGTGTTTGCTGCTCCCGCTCTCTGGCTGCGGCGACCTGATTGCGAATTCGCTGAGTCAGCCCGCTGATCACCACCGCGACCAGGAACATCACCGCGAAGGTCACCGCGTGCCGGAAATCGGCGACTGCAAAGGTGAAATAAGGTGGGACGAAGAAGAAGTCCACCAGGGCGACGCTGAGCAGCGCGGCGAACAGCGAGGGCCCGAGCCCGAACCGGCTGGACACCACCATGATGCCGAGCAGGTAGGTCATCACCACGTCCGGCAGCTGATCACGGCCGAAGAGCAACAGCGCGAGCGCGGTGCACGCAGCCGAAATCAAGCCCGCGGCGAGGAAGGTCGGCACTTCAATTCGCGTGCGCGCGCGCTTTTCCGGGACCGCCTCGTCCGGAGCGGCGTCCCCCGCGGTGACGTACACGTCGATGTCTCCGCCGTTGCGCACGATCTGGTCGACGAGCGACACCCGAAATCGGTCGCGCACACGGAAGGTTTGCGGTTTGCCAACCACGATCTTGGTGATGTTGCGCTCGCGAGAGAACCTCAGAATCGCGTCACTCGCGTTTTCTCCGGACAGGGTGACGACCTCGGCACCGAGCTGCTCCGCCAGCCTGAGATTTTGGGCCAGGCGCGCGCGAGCGCGCTCGGGCAGCGGCCTGGCGCGCGGCGGCTCCACGAACACCGCGAACCAGCGCGCATGCAGCGCGCTGGCCATGCGCCGGCCAGCGCGGATGAGGCGCGCGGAAAAAGGGCTGGGGCTCACCGCCACCAAGAGTTGCTCCGCGGCGGCCCAGGTCTGCTCGATGCCGTGCGCGTGGCGGTATGCGCGCATTTGCGCGTCGACGCGCTCGGCGGTGTGACGCAGGGCCAGCTCGCGCAGCGCGATCAGGTTGCCTTTTCGGAAGAAGTTCTCGATCGCGCGCTGAGCTTGCGCTGGCACGTAGACCTTGCCTTCGCGCAGCCGTTCCAACAGGTCGTCGGGCGGCAGATCCACGAGCTTGATGTCGTGCGCGCTCTCCAGCACCGAGTCGGGCACCGTTTCGCGCACGACCACACCGGTGATCTTGGCGATCACGTCGTTCAGGCTCTCGACGTGCTGAACGTTCATGGTCGAAAAGACGTCGATGCCTGCGTCCAGCAACTCCTCGACGTCTTGCCAGCGCTTCGGATGCCGAGAGCCTTCCGCGTTCGTGTGCGCCAATTCGTCCATCAAGATCAGCTCGGGACGCCGGCGCAGGGCCTCGTCCAGATCGAACTCGCTGAGCTCGACGCCGCGGTATTCCAGCTTGCGTTGAGTCAACAAGGGGAGCCCCAGCACCAGCGCGGCGGTTTCGTAGCGCCCGTGGGTTTCGACCACGCCGACCGCGACATGGCGCCGCTCGCGCTCGAGCTCTGCGCGAGCGGCCTCCAACATGGCGTAAGTCTTGCCGACCCCCGGCGCCGCACCAAAGAAGATCGTGTGCTTGCCGCGTCGAGCGCGTCGCTCTTGATCCTTGACCTGCTCGAGGAGCGCGTCGGGGTCGGGACGCTCATCCATGCTACGACCTTACTCTCATTTCAACGCGTCGAGCGCCATGTTCAACTCGAGGACGTTCACGCGCGGCTCACCGAAGACGCCGAGCACTCGTGAGCGCGTGTGCTCGCCGACGAGCCTCCGAACTCTTTCTTCGCTCAGATTCCGCGCTCTGGCGACGCGCCCGCTCTGCAGCAAAGCATTCGCAGGACTGATGTCGGGGTCCAGGCCGCTCGCCGAGCGTGTCGCGGCGTCCGCCGGGATGGGCGCGTTCGGGGCGAGCCCGTTCCGTTCGCGGTACGCCTTGGCCAGCGCCACGAAGCCCGCATAAGTCTCGTCCGCATCCTTCGTAGCGGGGTCGTCTTTGACACCGTTGATCAGCTTGTCGCTGCTGGGACCGAGGTTCGTGCCGCCAGAATTGGCTGCGTCGTAACCATTGCCGGCCGCGGAGGGGCGAGGCTGAAAGTACTCGGGTCGAGTGAACGCTTGCCCGATCAGCGCGGACCCGACCACGCGACCTTCGCGGCTTCGCACCAGGCTGCCGTGCGCTTCGCTCGGAAAAGCAACGCTCGCGATGGCCCAAATCGTGAACGGGAAGGCAAGCCCAGTGACCAGCACGAAGAAGGCCGTAAGCATCAAGGCGGGACGTAGTGTTTTCATGTTCAAGCGAGCCCCAAAAGAACAATCAAGCGATCGATCAACCAGATCGCGGGGAACGGCGCGAGCACGCCGCCCACGCCGTAGAGCGCCAGGTTCCGACGCAGCGTGGCAGCGGCGTTCGCGGGCCGATAGCTGACGCCGCGCAGCGCGAGCGGAATCAGCGCGACGATGATCAGCGCGTTGAAGATGACCGCCGCGAGCACCGCCGAGCGCGGATTACTCAGCTGCATGAAGTTGAGCTTGCCGAGGGCCGGGTACGTAACCAAGAACATGGCCGGAATGATGGCGAAATATTTGGCCACGTCGTTGGCAATGCTGAAAGTCGTCAGCGCGCCACGGGTCATCAGCATTTGTTTGCCGATTTCGACCACCTCGATGAGTTTGGTCGGGTTCGAGTCGAGGTCGACCATGTTGCCGGCTTCCTTGGCCGCTTGTGTGCCCGAGTTCATCGCCACACCCACGTCGGCTTGCGCGAGCGCGGGTGCGTCGTTGGTGCCATCTCCGGTCATCGCTACCAACCTGCCGCCGGATTGCTCTTCGCGAATGTAGGCGAGCTTCATTTCCGGGGTGGCCTCGGCAATGAAGTCGTCGACGCCCGCTTCGGCGGCGATTGCGGCGGCGGTCAGCGGGTTGTCGCCGGTGACCATTACGGTCTTGATGCCCATGTCACGAAGCAGGGCGAAGCGCCGTTTCATGCCGCCTTTGACGACGTCCTTGAGCTGAACCACGCCGAGCGCCCGCTCGTTTTCGGCGACCACGAGCGGCGTGCCACCTTCGCGCGCGATACGCTCGACCGCGGTGCGAATGTCGCTCGGGAACGTGCCCCCGCGCTCTTCGACGAAGCGCTGCACGCTATCAGTCGCACCTTTGCGGATCTGGCGTCGCCCGAGGTCGACTCCACTCATGCGGGTGTGCGCCGAAAATTCGACGAAGTGAGCATCGCTGAGCTCCGGCGCCCGGAGTCCGTAGCGGTCCTTGGCCAGGACCACGATGCTACGTCCCTCCGGCGTCTCGTCGGCTAGTGAGGCCAACTGCGCGACGCGCGCAAAGTCCTCCACGGTTACCCCGGCGGTCGCAAAAAAAGCGGTCGCTTGCCGATTGCCGAGCGTGATGGTTCCGGTCTTGTCGAGCAGCAGCGTGTTCACGTCACCTGCCGCTTCGACCGCCTTTCCGCTCATCGCGAGGACGTTGTGCTGCATCACGCGGTCCATGCCGGCGATGCCGATCGCGCTCAATAGACCCCCGATCGTGGTCGGAATTAGGCAGACCAACAGCGCGACCAAGACCGGGATAGAGGGCGCGCTGCCTCCGCTGCCCGCGGCGTACCGCGCGAACGGTAGCAGGGTCACCGTCGCGAACAGAAACACCAGAGTGAGGCCGGCGAGCAGGATCGAGAGCGCAATCTCGTTCGGCGTTTTCTGCCGTTTTGCCCCCTCCACGAGCAGGATCATGCGATCCAAAAAGCTGTGCCCCGGATCTTGGGTGACCCGCACCACGATGCGATCGGACAGCACTTTGGTGCCGCCGGTGACCGCACTTCTGTCGCCGCCGCTCTCGCGGATCACCGGGGCCGATTCGCCGGTGATGGCCGACTCGTCGACGCTCGCCACGCCCTCGACGACCTCGCCGTCGGCGGCGATCACGTCGCCGGCCTCGCACACGAACAGGTCGCCTTTGGCCAGCGAGGGCGCCGGTACGCGCTCTTCGTGCCCCGCGACCCAGCGGCGCGCGAGCGTGTCGGTCTTGGTCTTGCGTAGGGCGTCGGCTTGCGCCTTGCCTCTGCCTTCGGCCATGGCTTCCGCGAAGTTCGCGAACAGAACGGTGAACCAAAGCCAAAGGCTAACCTGGCCCACGAACAGAGTATCCGCCGCGCCGCGCGCAAGACCGCGCAGCCACAAGAGGGTGGTCAGCGCGCTGCCCACCTCGACCACGAACATGACCGGGTTTTTGGCGACCACGCGCGGGTCGAGCTTGAGCAAGGCCTCTTTCAAAGCCCGCTTCACGATCGTCGCTTCGAACAAACGCCGCGGCGCGTTTTTTGGCCGTGTGCCACCGGCTTGCTCCAAGGTTGGGGTGAGCGCGCTGAATTCGAGGTTCTTCGGAGAAGTCATGGTCATGCCTTCAGTGGGTAAGAAGCGCCTGCACTTGGAAATGCTCGACGATGGGACCGAGCGCGAGCCCCGGGAAATAGGTGAGCGCGCCGACCAGCAGCACCACGCCGACGAGCAGGCCGGCGAAGGTCATCGTGTCGGTGGGGAACGTGCCCGACGAGGCAGGGATGC
The DNA here is from genome assembly GCA_035549735.1 of Polyangiaceae bacterium. Classification (GTDB taxonomy): domain Bacteria; phylum Myxococcota_A; class Polyangia; order Polyangiales; family Polyangiaceae; genus PMG-095. The sequence goes on from DASZQI010000015.1 coordinate 28,040, forward strand.
GCGCCTTCTTCGCCAGCGCGCCGGCCATCGCCAGCAGCGGTATGATCATCAAGAAGCGACCGACCAGCATCGCGACGCCCAGGGTCACGTTGTAAAACGGCGTGTTTGCGGTGATGCCAGCGAACGCCGAGCCGTTATTGGCCGTGGCCGAAGTATAGGCGTAAAAGAGCTCGCTGAAGCCGTGCGGCCCGGCGTTGTTCAGGTTACCGGTCGTCGCGCCGTACAGGGTATCGCTCGCGCCGTAAGCGCTGCCCGGCCAAGTATTGAGCGCGGCCAGGGCGCCCGATTTCGGCAACTCGAGCCCGCTCGCAATCGCCGTGAAGCCGAGCGCGCTGGCAGCCAAAACCAGCGTCGCCAGCATGGCCATCTGCACCTCGAATTTCTCGATTTTCTTGCCGATGTATTCGGGTGTTCGCCCAACCATCAAGCCGGCGATGAACACCGCCAGAATCGCGAACATCAACATGCCGTAGAGCCCCGCGCCGACGCCGCCGAACACCACCTCGCCGGTCAGCATGTTGAACAACGGAACCAGACCACCCAGAGGAGTGAAGCTGTCATGCGTGGCGTTGACCGCCCCGCACGAGGCGCCGGTGGTGACGGTCGCGAACAGCGCGCTTGCGGCGATGCCGAAACGCACCTCCTTGCCCTCCATGTTTCCTCCGGGCTGCAGCGCGCTCGCCGCGGTTTGGATGTGTGCGCTTTCGAGGTGCGGCGTGCCCGCTTGCTCCGCGCTCGTGCAAAGCACGACGCCGGCAATGGCGAGCGCGGCCATGGCCCCGAACAGCGCCCAGCCCTGCTTGGTGTTGCCGACCAACTTCCCGAAAGTGTGAGTGAGGGCCGCGGGGATGGACCAGATCAGCACCAGCGTGAGCAAATTGGAGAGCGGTGACGGGTTCTCGAAAGGGTGCGCCGAGTTCGCATTGAAGAAGCCGCCACCGTTGGTGCCCAGCTGTTTGATGATTTCCTGCGAGGCAATCGGGCCTTGCGCGATGGTTTGGCGAGCCCCTTCGAGCGTGGTCAGCGACGTGTAGGCGTCGAAGTTTTGGGGAACGCCGAGCGCGACGAACAGCGCTCCGCCGACCAGCGCCAGAGGCAACAACACGTAAAGCGTGCTTCTGACCACGTCCGCCCAAAAATTTCCCACGCCGTCTGCAGCGCGCCGCGCGAAGCCGCGAATCACGGCCATGGCCACCGCCATTCCAACCGCGGCCGAAGCCCAGTTGTGAATGGAAAGCGAGACCATGTTCGAGAAGTAGGAGACCGTGAGCTCCGGAGAGTAGCTCTGCCAATCGGTATTCGACGTGAACGACGCCGCCGTATTGAAAGCGAGATCGGGCGGCATCTGCTGCGCGCCCAAGTGCTGCGGATTCAGCGGCAAGAACCCTTGCAGGCGCAAGAGCGCGTAACTAAAGCCCAACGAGACCGCCGAGAAGGCCAGGAGAGCGACGGCGTAGCTCGTCCAGCGCATGTCTTTTTCTGGATCGATCCCGAGTAGCCGGTACGTGCCACGCTCGAGCCAACCCAAACCGCGATGAAGAAAGGTGCGCTCGCCTTCGAGCGCCCGCGCGATGTGCCCGCCGAGCGGCTTCGTGAGCAGCAGGAGTAGCCCGAAATAGACGAGCGCTCCCAGTATCGAGTAGCTAGTCATGATCAAAACTTTTCCGGTACGAGCAGCGCGTACACGAGGTACGCGAACAACAGCAGCGTCACGGCACCAATCCACAGCGCGTCCGTCATTCGCCGCCTCCGCGCAAACGTTCACAGCCGTTCACGTAGCCAATGCACAGCGCGAAGAAGCCAATCGTGAGACTCATCAGGAGTAGATCGCTCATGTTCGGAACTCGTGCTCTTGAAGCTAGCGCCCGCCCGATCAAGGCCGCGTAAAGAGTGCCAGGCGGCGCATCAAGAAATCATAAAGATCGCCGTTAGACCGAGTTCCGTGTCAGCAGAATGGCTGGCACCGCTGTTACGTGCGCGCTCCACGCCGCGCCGCGACGCTAGCGCAGCCGCGCTCACCCACACTCCGGCGCGACACCGCGCCTGCCCTCCCTGAAACGTAGCCAGTGCCGGCGAGGCGCGGCACCTGTGCGAGCCGCTTCGAGCTGAGTGTGCCCGGTGACACCGCACGTCTGAAAGCGCGCACTTTTCCGCGGGCGCCCCAATGAAGCGGCTCGTAGTCGAAGTATGGCGCTCTCGCGTGTGCGCTAAACGTGACGACGCTCTTGGCGTCGGGCGGAGTCGAACCTACGACACCGGCTGTATCGAAGACGCGGATTGCGGCGCAGGGCAGATTTGCGAATGCGGTTTCGACATCGGCCGCTGTTTGTCGGCGAGCTGCGCTACCGATGACGATTGTGGAGACGGGTTGTGCGCGCGATTGGACGACTTCGGCCGCTGCGACGACGGCTCGCGCGCGGTCTCGCTCTATCAGTGCGCCAGCGGCGCGGACGCGTGCCTGTTCGGCAAAGACTGCGAGACGTTTCGTTGCGGAATCGAAAACGGTGCGCGGGCATGCCTGGAGCGAGTCCCTTGGTCGAGCCCGGAGTGTGTTTCAGGTCCTTGAGGCCGACGGCTTCGGCTTGCAGAGGCAGCGCGAGCGCCGGCTGTGCTTGACGCGCGCCCTTGTCTGGAGCATTCCTTGCGCGTGCAGTCGTTCGCGATCGTCCCGCTCCGTTCTTCCCGCCGTTCTTGGCGTGGCGGTGGTTCGGGCGCGCGCGTTCCCTGTCACTGACAGCGAAAGGAAACGGGCGGCCCGTGGTGGCCGCTCGCAGTCGTGGTGAGCGTCTTCCGCGGACGCCAATCAGCCATGACTCAAGATTCTCCTTATACGTTCGGTGACTCAGATTTAGCGGCGCGTCGCCTGTCGGCATTGGCGGCGGTGTACCGCGACTCGAGCGAGCGTTTCTTACGTCGCGCGTGTCTCGAGGCGCCGGCGCGCGCCATCGATTTGGGCTGCGGACCGGGTCACAGCACGTTGCTCGTGCATGAGACAAGCGCTGCAAAACACACCGTTGGCGTGGATTATTCCGAGGCGTATCTCGCGCGCGCTCGCGCCAGCGCGCCCGCCAACGTCAGCTACGTGCAGCACGATCTGCGCGCGGGTCCGGTGCCAATTGCGCGTGGCGAGCTGGTGTTCGAGCGCTTTCTGCTCACGCACTTGGCGGAGCCCGCCCAGCGTTTGCGCGAATTCGCGCTGCTGCTCGAGCCGGGCGGCGTGTTAGTCGTGCAAGAAACGTCGGGCCTCGAGAGCGAGGATCCGACGCTCTCGCGTTATTACGAATGGGTCGGCGCGTTTCAGGCTCACTATCGGCAAACGCTGTACATTGGGCTCGAGTTGCCACGGCTAGCGGAGCAGGCCGAGCTTTCGACCTTCGACTTCGAAACACACGAAATGCAGGTGCCGGGCGCGGTCATGGCCGAGCTGCATGCACTGAACTTGCGTACCTGGAGCCGCGACCCCGCGGCCGTCGCGCTGTTCGGCAGCGCCGCGCTCAGCGAACTTTCTCGGGCGCTCGACGAAATCGCGCGCGGCGCGCGCTCTTGCGCTACTGTGCGAGCAAGTACCGGGCAGCTCGCAGCGCGCGTCTGAGAAACTGCTTGCGCCGGGCCAAAGGGCAGGCAAACGAAAAGCATGCTGTTCGAGTTCGCGATCATCCTGGGTCTCGTGCTTTTGAACGGCCTGTTGGCGGGCGCGGAAATCGCCATCGTTGGCGTCAGCCCCACTCGCTTGAAGCAGCTGCTCGAGCAGCGCGGGCGCCGTGGGCGCGCAGTGCAGATGCTGCGCGCCCATCCGGAGCGCTTTTTCGCCACGGTTCAGATCGGCATCACGGTGATCGGGGCTTCCGCCGCGGCGTTCGGTGGCGCGACCTTCGCGAGCGATTTGACGCCGATCGTCGCGCAGGTCGGGGTGCTCGCTCCGTATGCGCACCAAATCAGCCTCGCGCTGGTGATCTCGCTGCTGTCGGTGCTGTCAATCGTGCTCGGCGAGCTGGTGCCCAAATCGCTGGCGCTGCGTTACGCCGATTCTTACGCGATTTTGTTGAGCGGGCCGATCTTGTGGCTCTCGACTGCGGCGCGCCCGGTGGTCTGGTTTCTGACCGGCTGCTCGAACCTCGTGCTCGCTCTGTTCGGCGATCGCACGACGTTCGTGGAAACTCGGCTGTCGCCGGCAGAGCTGCGCGAGCTCGTGGACGAAGCGACTCAAACCGGTTCGCTCGACCCGACCGCGGGCGAGATCGCGGTGCGCGCGCTGGAGTTCGCGAGCTTGACCGCCAGTCACGTGATGGTGCCGCGCACGCAAGTGGTCGGCATTGCCGCGGATTCTCCACTCGATGAGGTGCGCCGCACCACGCTCGAGCACGGCTACTCGCGGCTGCCGGTGTACCGCGGCCACCTGGATGACATCATCGGTTACGTCCTGGTCAAGGATCTGCTGGCCATCGCCTGGGAAGGCCGGCTTTTTCTACTCAGCGATCTGATTCGTCCGCCCTATGTGGTGACCGAGAACGAGAAGGCCGCGTCGCTGCTCTCGCACATGCGCGAGCAACGTATCCACTTGGCCGTCGTGGTCGACGAGCACGGCGGCACTTCGGGCATCGTCACGTTGGAAGATTTGCTGGAAGAGTTCGTGGGCGACATCGTCAGCGAAACGGCCGAGCCGGAGACCGAGTCGCTGCATCTGCTCTCGGACGGCTCGCTGGTAACCACCGGCGACACCGCCATTCGCGATATCAATCGAGAGCTCGGTACACGACTGCCCGAGGGCAGCCAGTGGTCCACCGTTGGCGGCCTGTGTGCGGTGATCGCCGGCCGAATTCCGGAGACTGGAGAGCTGCTCACCGCTTCGGATGGTTCGCGCATCGAGGTGCAATCTGCCTCGGAGCGCCGGGTGTTTCGGGTGCGAGTCGTTCCTGAGGTACGCCCGGCGGCCGACGACGAGACGTCTTCGTAACCTGCCGATCGAGCATCGACGAACACGCGCGGACGTGGAAAACCTGACGCATGCTTTCCTACCCCCTTCGTAGCGGCAGCAGTATCCCAGCGCTCGGCCTGGGCGTCTGGCAAACGCCGCGTGGCGGCGCGACTCTCGCGGCGGTAACGGCGGCGATCGAAGCCGGCTACCGTCACATCGACACCGCTCGCATCTACGGCAACGAGAACGAAGTGGGCGACGCCGTGCGCGCGAGCGCAGTGCCGCGCAGCGAGCTGTTCGTGACCACCAAGCTGTGGAACGCCGATCAAGGCTACGACGCGACGCTGCGCGCCTTCGACGCGAGCCTCTCGCGCTTGGGGCTCGAGTACGTCGATCTTTATTTGATTCACTGGCCGGTGCCGGGGAAGCGGCTCGAGTCGTGGCGCGCACTCGAAAAGCTACACGCGGAGGGTCGCGCGCGCGCGATTGGTGTCAGCAATTTCCTCCGCCGTCATTTGGAGGAGTTGTTGGGCGTGGCCAAAGTGGTTCCGCACGCGAACCAAATCGAGCTCACGCCGTTCCTGCAGCGGCGGGAAACGACCGCGTATTGCCGGCAGCACGACATCGTCGTCGAGGCCTATAGCCCGCTTACCCGCGGCCAAAAGCTATCTGACCCGACCGTGGTGAGTGTGGCTCGGCGCCTCGGTCGAACGCCCGCACAAGTGCTGTTGCGCTGGGGCCTTTCGCACGGTTTCGTGGTGCTGCCCAAGTCGACTCGGGCTGCGCGAATCCGCGAGAATGCGGCCCTGTTCGACTTCGAAATCGGCCCGGCCGATCTGTCGCTTCTAGACTCACTCGAAGCCGGTCTCGTCACTGGTTGGGATCCGGCGAGCGAGCGCTGAGCGTGCACGCGCGCGCTTGGGTGCGAGCGGGTAGCAGTGTGTCGCACCCGATTGCAACTACGCGGAGCGCAGCCTAGTCTCCCGGGCTCGTCGATCGGATCGATCGGCTCGAGCGGAGGAAATCGAGTCAATGCGTCGCCTTCTTGCTGGGCTGGCCGCGGTCGCGGCTGTCGCCTCGTGGACCCTTACCGCACCCGCCCAGACGCTGCCTAAGTTCGCGCTGGACCGGTTCGAGCCGACTCCCGCCGGGGATCGCTTCTTCGCCGTGCCTTCGGCCGACGCCGGCGCACACGGCAGCGTGCGGCTGATGCTGCTCGGCGACTACGCCTATCGACCTCTGGTTCTGTACAAGAACGACGGCGACGATCGCGTGGGGAGCGTGGTCTCGGACCAATTGTTCTTGCACGCCGCGATCAGCGCCGGGCTCTGGCAGCGCTTGGTCCTCTCGCTGAACGCACCCATCGCGCTGGTGACCGCAGGGGATTCGCCTTCCTCGGGCGGTGTGAGCGTGAGTTCGCCGAGCGGCGCGGCGTTCGGTGACGTGCGGCTCGGCGCGCGACTGCGTCTGCTCGGGGAACCGAACAGCGCGGCCGAGCTCGCCTTGGGCGGGAGCTTGTGGCTTCCGACCGGTGATCGCGATCGCTTCGCGGGTGAGAACCGAATGCGCGGCATGCCGCAGCTGATCCTGAGCGGTGAAGCGGGCATCGTCGCTTACGCGGTGCAAGGGGGCATCGTCGTGCGCAAGAACCGCGTGGTGCTGGGCACCAAGGTTCGCAACGAAGCGGCCTTCGGCGCGGCCATCGGCTTCCTCTTGGCCGACAAGAAGCTCACGATTGGCCCTGAGTTTTACGGTACGACCACGTTCGCGAACGCCTTCGATCGCGACGCGGTCAACGCCGAAGCGATTCTCGGCGCTCGCTATCGGGTTGGCTCGGTGGTGCTGGGCGGCGGCGCCGGCCCCGGGCTCACCCGCGGTCTCGGCACGCCGACCTTGCGCGCGCTGCTCAGCGTCACGGTGGCTCCCGAGCCAGAGGCGCCGCTGGTGCGCCTCGATCGCGATCACGACGGCATCTTCGACGACGAAGACGCCTGCGCCGATACACCCGGCCTCAAGTCGCCCGATCCCGAGCTGAACGGATGTCCCGACGGCGACGAGGACGGCATCTTCGACAAGGTCGACGCTTGCCCCGAGGTTCCCGGCGTACGCAGCAAGGATCCGAAGAAGAACGGCTGCCCCGCGGACCAGGATGGCGACGGCATCCTCGACAAGGACGACGCTTGCGTCGACGTTCCCGGCGTCGAAAACGAAGATCCGAAGAAGAACGGCTGCCCGCCGGATCGCGACGGCGACGGCATCATCGACGACAAGGACGCCTGCCCCGACATCCCCGGCATCGAGAGCGACGATCCGGAGAAGAACGGTTGCCCCGGTGACACCGACGGCGACGGCATCCGCGACGACAAGGACGCTTGCCCACAGGAGAAGGGCAAGCCCGACCCTGATCCGAAGAAGAACGGCTGCCCCTCCTTGGTGCGCGTGACCAAGAAGGAAATCGTGATTCTCGAAAAGGTGCAGTTCAAGACCGCGAGCGACGTGATTTTGCCCGCGAGCGACGAGCTCTTGACCCAGGTCGCGAACGTGCTGCGCGAGCACCCCGAGATCAAGAAGATCGAGGTGCAAGGTCACACCGACAACCGCGGCGGAGCGGCTTACAACCAGAAGCTCAGCGAGCGGCGCGCGAAGAGCGTGGTCAAGTGGCTGACGGCTCGCGGCGAAATCGACGCCGAGCGCTTCGAGGCCAAGGGCTACGGTATGGACCAGCCGATCAGTGAGAACACCACCGAAGAAGGGCGCGCGATGAACCGGCGCGTTCAGTTCAAGATCATCTCGTTCGATCGGCCGTCCGAGGAGAAGGCGGAGTGAGGGCTGTCATGCACGATTCATCGTCGAACCAAACCAAGCCTCGCCTGTTGCGGCACGTTTCTCTGCTCGTCTCTCTGGTCAGCTTGGGGGCGCTCGCTTCGGCGTGCGCCGTCGGCGTGCCGGAGGAAGGTCCGACTCGCGGCGGCGCGGGCGGCGTGGCCAAGACCAAGCAGGCCATCGCCGGCATTGACGGAAAGGCGACGATCAGCGCGCCTGGCACCGTGGTGAACCGCTACACCACGTTCACCGGGAGCCCGACCACGACCAGCATTCAGGTTGGCAGCGTGGCCGCGCTCGCGGTGGGCGCCGACGCGCTCGCCAAGGGGGGCTTGTTGCTCGTGGTTCAGATGCAGGGCGCGACCATCGCCACGGCCGCCGACGACCCCACGTGGGGCTCGGTCACCGCCCTGAACTCGGCAGGTTTGTACGAATTCGTGGAGGTGCTCGCGGTCGACTCGGGGACCAACACCATCACGCTGTCGTGCGCGCTCAAGAACACCTATAGCGCCGCCGGCCACGTGCAAGTCGTGCGCGTGCCGCAATACGATACGTTGCTGGTCGATACCGGGGCGTCGATCGTCGCCCCGGCGTGGGACGGCAACGTCGGTGGTGTGGTCGCCCTCCACGCCAATAGCACCGTCACCCTGACGGGTGACATCAACGTGAATGCGCTCGGCTTTCGCGGTGGTGAGACCGACGACAGCTCCGCAAGTTCGGCGACCGACGTCGCCATCTATGCTTCGGCGAGCGCGGCCGACGGTGCGCGCAAAGGCGAGGGCATTGCAGGGGTCACCACTCAGTTCGGGCGCGCGCCGGCAGCCAACGGCGGCGGCGGCGGAAACTCCCACAATGGCGGTGGAGGCGGCGGCGCCAACGCGCGCTTCGGCAATACCTGGACCGGCCAGGGTGTGTTCGACCTGACCGTGAAGGGCGGAGCGACTTCGTGGCTGTTGGACCCGAACTACTCGGCGAAGGGTTCGGAAGGCGGCGGGCGCGGTGGCTACAGCTATTCCGCGAACGACGCGAACGCGACCACGACCGCGCCCGGCAAAGCAGCTTGGGGCGGCAACAATCGCCGCCAGCGCGGCGGTCTCGGCGGTCACCCGCTCGACAACGATCCCACTGCGCGCCTGTTTCTGGGCGGTGGTGGCGGCGCCGGCGACGGGAACAACGGTCACGCAGGTCGCGGCGGCAATGGTGGCGGCATGGTCATCATCATGGCCGGAGGCGTCGGTGGGACCGGCAAGATCTTCGCGAATGGCGAAGCCGGCGTCGACGCCAGCTCGAGCACCGGCTCGAAGTCGGGTGACTCGCCGGGTGGCGGCGGTGGCGGCGGCACGGTCGTCGTGCGTGCCGCAACCGTGACCGGGGTCTCGGTCGAGGCGCATGGCGGCGTCGGCGGAAACCAGATCATCAGCAACGGTGATGAAGCCGAAGGTCCGGGCGGCGGTGGCGGCGGTGGCTTCGTGTCCGTGTCTGGCACGCCCAGCGTCGATGTCGCGGGCGGAAAAGGCGGCAGCACCGATGCCACAGCGGTGGCCGAGTTCCCGAACAACGGCGCTACTGCGGGCAATGCGGGCCAGAGTGCGACGGGCGCAGTCAGTGTGGTGCCGTATTGCGTGGACACCACGGCGCCGACCACCACGATCGTCACCAAGCCCACCAATCCGACCGCGGACAACACCGGAGATTTCACGTTCACGTCGGACGACGCCAGCGCGACGTTCGAGTGCCGCGTCGACGGCGGAGCTTTTGCGGCCTGCACCACGCCATTCGCAACTGCGGTGTTGCTCGACGGTTCGCACACCTTCGAGGTGCGCGCGCGCGACCTAATCGGGAACGTGGACGCGACCCCGGATTCGTTCATCTGGGTCGTGGACACGACCGCGCCCGACACCACGATCGCGACCAAGCCGACCAACCCGACCTCGGACACCACCGGCGACTTCACGTTCACGTCGAACGACGGCGCCGCGACGTTCGAGTGCAATCTGGATGGCGCGGGTTTCGTGGCGTGCACCACGCCGTTGGCCACCGCAGCGCTTGCCCAAGGTTCCCACACGCTTGCGGTTCGCGCCAAGGACGCGCTCGGCAACGTCGACGCGACGCCGGACTCGTACACCTGGGTCGTGGACACGACCGCCCCCGATACGACGATCGTGACCAAGCCGACCAACCCGAGCTCGGACACGACCGGAGACTTCACGTTCACGTCGAACGACGGCACGGCGACATTCGAGTGCAACCTCGACGGTGCCGGTTTCGTGGCGTGTACCAGCCCGTTCGCGACGCCCGCTTTGAGCGCTGGTTCGCACACGCTGGCGGTTCGCGCCAAGGACGCGGCGGGCAACGTCGATGCGACGCCGGACTCGTACACGTGGGTCGTGGACACGACCGCCCCCGATACGACGATCGCGACCAGGCCGACCAACCCGACTTCGGACAGCACGGGCGATTTCACGTTCACGTCGAACGACGGCACGGCGACGTTCGAGTGCAACCTCGATGGAGCCGGTTTCGTGGCGTGCACCACTCCGTTCGCGACGCCCGCGCTGAGTGGCGGGTCGCACACGCTGGCGGTCCGCGCCAAGGACGCGGCGGGCAACGTCGATGCGACGCCGGACTCGTACACGTGGGTCGTGGACACGAGCGCCCCAGATACGACGATCGCGGCCAAGCCGACCAACCCGAGCGCGGACACGACCGGCGATTTCACGTTCACTTCGAACGACGGAAGCGCGACGTTCGAGTGCAACCTCGACGGTGCCGGTTTCGTGGCGTGCACGACGCCGTTCATCACGCCCACGCTCAGCGAGGGCTCTCACACTCTGCAGGTGCGCGCCAAGAACTCGGTTGGCACCGTCGACGCAACGCCGGACTCGTACACTTGGGTGGTCGACACCACCGCGCCCAATACGACCATCGTCACCAAGCCGACCAACCCGACCACCAATGCGATCGCCGGGTTCACGTTCACGTCGAATGACGGCTCGGCGACCTTCGAGTGCAAGCTCGACGCCGCGGCGTTTGGACCCTGCACCACGCCGCTCACCACGGCGTCGCTCAGCGGCGGCTCCCACACTTTCCAGGTGCGCGCGACGGACGCGGCTGGAAACGTGGACGCGACCCCCGATTCGTACACCTGGGTCGTGAACGCTGACACCGATGGCGACGGCCTCGATGACGGCACCGAGATCAGCATCGGTACCGATCCGAACGACGCGGACAGCGACGACGACGGCATCATCGACGGCGCCGAAACCACCCCGGGCGTGGACTCGGACGGCGACGGCTTGATCAACGCTCGCGATCCGGACAGCGACAACGACGGCATCCTCGACGGAACCGAGGCCGGCGTCACCACGCCTCCCACCGGAACCGACGTCACCAAAGGCCACTTCGTTCCAGACGCCGATCCTACGACCAAGACCGACCCGCTCGACGCCGACACGGACAATGGCGGCGTGCGCGACGGCATCGAGGATCCGAACCACAACGGCAAGATCGACGCTGGCGAACGCGATCCGAACGATGCGGTGGACGACGCCGATCCGGTCATCGACACCGACGGCGACGGGCTCAGCGATGCGACTGAGACCGCGATCGGCAGCAACCCGAACGACGCCGACAGCGACGACGACGGCGCACTGGACGGCGCCGAGCCGAACTACAGCGACGACACAGACGGCGACGGCCTGATCAACGTGCTCGACCCGGACAGCGACAATGACGGCCTGTTCGACGGCACCGAGCTGGGCCTCGATTGCAGCAACCCAGCGACCGCCATCACTCGTCGCCTGTGCGTCGCCGACGCCGACTCGGGGGCGACCAAGACCTCGCCGCTCGACCCGGACACCGACCACGGCGGCGTTCGCGACGGCTCCGAGGATTCGAACCTGAACGGCAGAGTCGACAGCGGTGAGAAGGATCCCACCGCAGGTCACGGCGCGGACGACTCCACGGTGGTCGACAGCGACAGCGACGGCATCAGCGACGCCACCGAGGGCACGCTGGGCACCGATCCGAACGACGCCGACACCGACGACGACGGCGTGCTCGACGGCGACGAGCCGAACCCGAGCGCCGACGGCGACAGTGACGGCCTGATCGACGTGCTCGACGTCGACAGCGACAATGACGGCCTGTTCGACGGCACCGAGCTCGGCAAAAACTGCAACGGCGCGGACACGAGCATCTCGGCGGGCCATTGCACCGCAGACGTCGATCCGTCGACTCACACCTCGGCCGTCAACCCCGACACCGACGGCGGCGGAGTCAGAGACGGCAGTGAAGACGCGAACCTCGACGGCCGCAAAGATCCGACCGAGGCCGATCCCACCAGCGGCCACGGCGCGGATGACTCGACCGTGGTCGACACCGATGGCGACGGTCTGAGCGACGGCACCGAGGGCACGCTGGGCTCGAATCCCGACGACAAGGACACCGACGACGACGGACTACTCGACGGCGACGAGCCGAATCCCGGCGACGACGGTGACGCTGACGGCGACATCAACATCCTCGACACCGACAGCGACGCCGACGGCCTGTTCGACGGCACCGAAGCCGGCAAAAACTGCTCGAATCCGGCTACCGACACCAGCAAAAATCAGTGCACGGCCGACGCCGACACCGGCGCGACCACGACCTGGGTGCTGGTCTCCGACACGGACCACGGCGGCGTCTCCGACGGCATCGAAGACACCAACCACGACGGCGCCAAAGGCGCGAGCGAGCGCGATCCGCTCGACCCGCGCGACGACGCCAGCACCGGTGAAGGTGGCGCCGGTGGCGGCGGCGGCGCGGGCGGGTCCGACGGCGGCGCGGGCGGTGGCGACGTTGGCGGCGAAGCCGGCGCGCCCACTCAAACCGGCGGCACTGCCGGCACCGGTGGCACCTCGACTGGCGGCAACGCAGGTTCCGGCGGCACCACCGGTGGCGCTGCGACCGGCGGTACGCCAACGGGCGGCGCCACGACTGGCGGCGTGGCGAGCGGCGGCAGCGCGGGCGCACCCAAGGATCCCCACGTCGTGATTCTCGGCGGCGGTCTCTGCTCCTTCCGCCCCGCCAGCACAGGAGGCAGCGCCGCGCTGCTCGCAACGTCGGTCTTGGCGCTGAGCGCGCTGCGACGGCGCCGACGACGCTGAGCCGAGGTCGGTTTCGCTACTTTACCGAACGCCGCAGCGCACCGAGCCCGGTGCGCACGCTGGCGCACGCCCAGCCAGCGATTCCGACGGCGGACGTCGGAAGGCCGTAGTCCTGCAACACTTTGGCTCGCTTCATCAGCTTACCAATGAGCGGTGAAACTAGCGGGGCCGCGATTAGGCCAGCGATCACAGAAGCTTGACACGTGCCGTCCGGCGCATGGTCGTCGAGCCACAAAATCACCTGCGTGCCCAAGCGAGTGACGAGCGAGAAAATCTTTACTGGGGTGGCCCCAGAGTAACGGGCGCGCTTCGACGTCCCATTGCCGCGTGAGCGCAGACGCGCGGCGCCATGGTCCTTCGCGACACCGCGCCTGCCCGGCGCTGCTACGTAGCAAGGGCCGGCGAGGCGCGGCTGCAGTTTCGGCTTTGTTCGGCTCGGGCACCTAGCGCGTGGCTTCGCCTGGGAGCGCGCACTTTTCAGCGCGCGCCCCAAACTCTGGTGCTCCTTGCCGCGGGCGTCGGATCAGCGGCGGCGCGAGCTTTCGGGGTGGTCCACGACGTCCAGCAAGCGGCCGTAGACGTAGCCCTCGGTGCCGGGTGAGTCCGACCAAACGTCCAAGAAAAGGTCGGTTCGCACGGGGTTTTCGAGGTGCAAGGTCTGCCGGTCTTTGCGGTAGGCGCCGAGGATCTCCATCTGCGTGCCTACGTCACGCTCGAATCCAGCATAGTGGTGCTCGAACGGGATTTGCCCTTCGGAGTAGAGCGCGATGAGCTCTGCGGTTTGCGACCAGAGCGAGCCAGGGAGAGTGGCGCCTCCGCGAGCGCGGCCCATGGCCATGGCTTCGTCGACGTAGCCGCCCATGGTCACCAGGGTGCCCTTGCCCTTGAACGCCGCCGGCAAGAAATAGCCACCGCTGGCGTTCACGCCGTCGGTCAAGAACACCAAGTTCTTGCCGCTGAACCGGCCCGCGCAGCTGGCTTGGTCGAACTCGGGCAGCGTCGAGAGGGGCAACGAGGTCTGCCGGGCGAGGCTCAGCCATTCGAAGCCTCGCCGCTCGCGCACGCTCGGCGAACGGAACCATTCGAGTTCGTTCACGGGAATGAAGTCCTGCGTGTTCACGTCGATGAAGCAGCCCGGTCCGAAGCCGACCGCGCAGGGTGCGACGCCGAGCGGGGCGGCGATCAGCGCGTCGAACGCGGCAGTGTTCAGAAAAAGCTCGTTCAGCGCCTCGTTGTCATTGCGAAAGCGCAACGGCAAAAGCCCGGCTTCCACCAGGTTTTTCTGCTCGGGGAACAGGTGCCGGTAAAGCCAATAGATCACCGAGTCGTGGCCGCCGTTATTGCGCCGCAGGTCGATCACCAGGCGGTCGCTGTGCCCGCAAGCGTAGTCGATGCCCGCTCGCGCCACGTCGACCCAGTCGAGGGTGTCGAACAGCCGCAACACCGTCGCTTCCGAGCGATATTGTAGGACCTGTGCGCTGCCGGTGAGCGGGATGATCTCCTGCACGTCCTTGCCGAGCGCTTCCGGCGGAACCTCGAAATAGCTGCGAGCGTCGCCGCCGGGCTTGCGACCACGACCGTGTAACAGCCGGCGCCGATGGCGTTGGGGAGCGAGCTCACCCAGCCAGACGGCGTCCTGCGACTCCACGCCTTCCGGGCCGGCGGTCGCGTCCGGCGCGGGCGCCATGCAAGTCGCGATGAACTCCGCGGTGCTGGCCGAAACTGGCAACGCGCTTTCGGTGAGGTCGCGCGTCTTCAGATAGACCCAGGGCATGACCACCCGGGTGCGTTTTCCGTTGCGCGCTTCCAGCACGTACTCGTCGGCGGCACGCTGAGGAATGAAGTCATCGACCGCACCCAGGCGGAAGCTATAGGCGAAATCGTTGAGGATCGCGTTCAGTCGGCCGCCGTCGTCCTCATAGGGCTTGAGCTCGCTGCGCGAAAAGCGGCGAAAATAGTCGAGCGCGGGTAGGCCATTCACCGAGACCACTTTCAGGCCCACGAACGCGCTCGCATCGATGCCGGTCGCCTGACGATACAGATCCGGAAGCAGCGGCGCGCCTTCGATGAACAGCACCTGCTTTTCGCCGCGCCCGTTGAAGCGCGTGGTCATGCCGAAGTCGAAGGGCATGAAAGCGTTCAACATCATCCAATAACACTTCGGTGTTATGTAACCGACGTGCGCGCTACCGAGCTCCAGGTGCTCGGTTTTGAGCGCTTCGTTCATGGCGAAATCGCCGCGGTAAGAGCGGCGGCTGAGCGCGGCCAAGCGCTCTCTCCAATGGGCGCGCGCGTCGTAAATGCCGCCGAGGTCCGAGAACGCACGGTGCTGCTCGACCACCGAGACGATGTTGCTCAGCGAACTAGCGTCGAACGGCACGCTTTCGTAGCAACGCTTGACCTGTTGATGAGAGAACGTGGCCGCGCTGCTGGACACGAAGTCGCACGGATCCCCCGCTGCCGCGAGCGCCGGGCGCGCGCTGAACAAGCTCAGCACGCCGCAAAACCACCTCAATTTTCGAACACTGCTACCACCCATAGTGACCACCCTTCGAGCGGGAGCAAAGCACGTTGCACCTCGCTCGACAAGGCAGTCGAGAACTCCGACCGCGTCGGCGGTCGACGCCCATCAGCCTGCGCGGTCGTGCACCCGGCGTGAGCAAGACCTAGCGCAGACCGAGACCCGCATGGGGCGAGTCCGACGAAAGCCGAACATCGTCCGCCGGTGCGGGCAAAGCTTCCCAGGCCTCGGCATGCTGATCGGGCGCTAACGCCTGGCTCTGGGTGAGTGCCCTGTACAGCGTACCTCGGTGCACCACGATCGCGCCCGCGGCGTACGTGACGAGCCGTTGGTCCGGACTCAGCGTTGCCTTGTCGGTCCACCACTCCAGCTTGCGATAGTTCTGGTCGAGCTCCTTGAGCATGAAATCGCGGAACTTCACGCGCGGGACGCTTTCGGTCAGGTTGTTCTCATTGCTGACGCTCGGGAACAGCCACTTGATGAACGGGTACGGCCCATCGACCAGATTGTCCCGTAAAACATGCGGATTTGGCGAGTTGGAGCCCACGCCGAACACCTGCACCGGCACCTGCGCATCCGGATAGACCTCGTTGTAGTTGAAGTCGAAGCCGAGGAACACGTTGCGCTCGAACACGATGTGCACGCCGGTGTTTTCGGCGTGCGTGTACACCCCTGACGAGGACGTATCGGCGAAGTAGTTGTCCGAAAAGGTCACGGTATCGTCGCTTGCGCGCGGATCGCCGTCCACCGGCGTCGGAAAGAACTCGACGAACAGATCCCCCGTGCCGATGACGATGTTGTGGTGGAAAGAGGAGCTGCCGTAGCGCTGCCCGAACTGCACGTTGCCGTCCTGATACGCCTGAAACGCCGAGCGCCAGCGCACCGCGCCCGGCCCGAGCACGTTGTGGTCAATCTCCGAGCCGGACCCGAGCTGCCCGGTCTGCAGCGCTTCGGTACCGGTGCGCAGCAAGCGATTGTCGTGGACGTGCAGGTTCTCGAAGCTGTGCTGGGGCTGCGCCTGGGTGCTGCCGAAATAGATGCCTTCCGAGCCGGTATCGTGCACATAAACGTCGTGGAGCTTCACGTTGCGCATCGTGGCCGAGCCGTCGTTGTCGGTCTTGGCGACGATGCCCGCGAACTCGGCGCGCGCGACTTCGATCATTTCGATCTCGAAGTCGCTGGCCTTGCCTCCGATCGCGAGCCCGGAAAGCCCCGCTTTGCTGAAAGCGTCGTCGCTCAAGATGCCGTACGTGCCCTGACTGTGCGCGTACGCGCCGTTCGCGTGCCCCGGAAACGCGGCATCGCCGGTCTTCGACACCGGATCGTAGCGCCCGGTGAGCACCCAATTTTTCCCGCCGTTGATCACGAACACGAAATTGGCCGCGTCTCCGCCGACCTTCACTTGCCCGCCCAGGTTGGTGATCACCAGGGGTCGCTCGGGGCTCCGTTCCGGCAGCCCGCCTAGTTGAATCGTGCGGTAGTGCCCCGCCGGGATATACAAACGATCCAGCGTCTTGAAATCGACCTGCGGAAACTTGGTGGCCAGGTTCGGAAACGAGAGCTCCGGAAGTTTTCCCGCTGCGGGCGTGGGCACCGGCAGCGTGAATGTCGACGTCGGTTCGCCAAAACGGCCCGTCCCCGCGGCCCCACCTTCAATCGCGGAGCCGCCGCTGGCCGTTGTTCTGCCACCAGTGCCGCTGCCGCCGGTCCCGCTGCCGCCAGCCCCACTGCCGCCTGTTGCGACCGTGCCCCCCGAGGTTCCCGAAGTGCCACCGACCGCGTCAGCGCCCTGCTTCGAGCTACCGCAGGCGAACAGCAGCGACGCGACGAAACAACTCGACCAGACCTTCGAGCGCATCCTACGAGCATAGCGCTGTGGGCGCGCCTTACGCGAGAGCGGCCGCGTGCGGAGTGGAGCGCATCGAGGTGGCATCTCGCCCCACGTTCGTGCAGATCGGCGCTACCCGTCGCCGCTCAGCCACGACGTCGTGCACCCGCATACAACAATCGCATCGGTTTTTTGCGGACACTGCGGCGGTTACCGGCCACTGTGCGCGCCAAACCTGGGCCTATTGAGCGAAGCGCGCGGAGGTGGACTTGCCGTTCACTTCGACCGTGATGTTCTTGAGCGTGACGCTGCCCGCCGTATTGTCGTCGATTTCGCTACCGACTTCGAAACGAGTGACCCAAAGCTCTTTGGAATAGCTGCGGCTATTGACCAGGTAGTCGAGGAACGCCTTCACGTCGACTTTGCCCGAGAAGCTCTGGCTCTGTCCGCTGGCGCGAAACTGGAAGTAACGCCAGCCGCTGCCCCAAGAATCGCTCTGGTGGCAGAGGTTGTAGCTCTTGCTACCGGCGGTGACGCTGCCGGTTTGGTCACAGGCCCAGGTGTCGTTCCATGCCCAAAAAGTGATGAGCTCGGCGTGTACTCCCGGAGAAGCTTCAGTCACCGGGTTCTTTTGGCTGAGCCAAAACTCGAAGTTCACGTTGTAGGTCGTGGATTTTTGAATGCTGGCGTTCAAACCGTCGAGGGCGACGCTTGCGGACGTGATGTCCTTGATCTGAATGGGCAATAGCTTGGTCGACGAGAACGACGGCGTCGTCGCCAGGTTGCTCCCTGCGCCGAAGGGATGAATCCCGAACTCGATCTCTGGGTAATCGGGCTTTGCTTTGTTGCCGCCGCACGCGCCCCGATCGAAGTTCCAACCGAAGGATTTGTCGCTGTTGACGAAGACCTTCATGCTCGTATTGCACCCGAGTTCGTCTGACCCCCACTTATTGACGAGCAAGCGGAAGTCTCCCAAGTTCAAATACTCGCGCGAGGCGGTCTTCGAGTCCCCGGGCTTGGCGAGCGGCACTCCCTTTTGGTCGACTTCGGGGCCGCTGCCCGCGGCCGCTCCACCGCTGCCCGCGGACGTTCCAGCGCTTGCACCGCTGCCCGTAGTCGTTCCGCCGCTACCTGCAGTCGTTCCACCGCTGCCCGTGGTCTTTCCGCCGCCGCTCCCCGAGGCTGCCCCTGCTGCCCCTGCTGCCGTCGCGCCCGCCGACCCGCCAGTCCTTGCGCCACCCGTAGTCGAGCTCACGCCACCGGTCGTCGCGCCGCCGAGTGAACTCGCGCCAGCGTTTGGCGCGGAGCCGCCGAGGGCAGCATTCCCACCCGTGGCCAGCGTTCCGCCCTGCGAAGCTCCTGCCGTCATGGAGGTTGAACCAGCCGTGCCCGCGCCGCTCGGCACCCCGCCCGTTGGCGTCGCGGCTCCGCCTGAGGAGCTACCGCCCGTGGCGGTCGCCATTCCGCCGGTCGAGGTCGCCCCGCTCTCTGAAGCCGTGGTTCCGCCGCTGCTGAGGCAGTCGGCGGAACCAGCGCATGGCGGCGATTCCAAGTTGTGCCCGCAATGGGCGAGCAACAAAACAGCGCTGAGGCAAGCGCCGCCGCGAAACGAGCTCATGGCGTTCTCCTGTTCGACGGACGTCGTACAGACGACCCGCGCGCTCAGCGTACGATCGATTCGCGGGAACTCGTGCGTGATTCGCGCGCAATTCGGGCTTTCGAACGAACGTAATACCAAGCGCGCAATGTTTCGGTCTCGCTCGCAAAGCAGCGGCAATTTGGGGGTCAGACACGCTGCAGAGTGCGGCTCATTCCCTGCAGACTCGGTCGAGCCGCTCGAGTGTCGCGAACCTCGCGCGACCGTCCGCTTCCTGGTGATTGATGTCTAGCGCGAACAATCAGTGCCTTGCGCTCACGCGGACGAGACTTGCGCTCGAGCGGTGTCAACAGCCGATGCCCGACAGAATGCGCACAGCGACGATCGTCGCGTCGACTCGGTCCACGAATCCCCGCGTGTCTTCATTCGCGCGTCGCGCCGGGCCAAACGCCACCGACGCCACCTCAAAACGGGGGCGGCGCCCCAGTCCGCCCAATGGCGGGCTCGCTGGTCCCCTGCAGCGTTCACTCGGTGACTACCCGGTGATTCTTCGATCACACCTTTTCGACGCCCCAAACGCGCCGGCCGCCATACTGGCGGCTTCCGCGCGAGCGTTGGCCGCAGCGCGTCGCAGCGGCGCCAACACTTAGGCGAGCGAAGCTGTTCGCAAGGTGCTTGCGGCGGCGCCCCGAACGCCGAACGCCGCGACCGTCGCGCACACACCTTCTGGCGCGCGCCCTCTGTGGCGCAGTTCAGCGCGTGTTTCCGCCACATGGCGAGCTTGCCCAACGATTTTCGAAACTTTGCGCGACAAGCGTGCAGGTGAGGAACGTGCCTCGCTCTGAACGCGCTCACGTCATTCAGAATTCACGTCGATGACAGAGGCGCGCGTGGACGATTCATGCCATCATGATTCGTATGGGGCCGAGTTGCCCCCGTGCAATCGCTTTTCGAGCCATGGGGGCCGATCGAGCGGGGGACACAGCGCTTTCCTTGAACTTGCTTTTGTCCGCCGCCGGAAACTCGCTGCGAAAACTCGCTGCCGAAAAGAGAGGGAAACCCCATGAATCACATCCGAGACATGATGTCCGATCGACTCGTGACACTGAATGAATTCGTTCCGGTGTCCGACGCGCTGCTCCGCCTCAAAGCAGAGAAGGTGCACCACGCGCTCGTGGTCGAACTCGGTGAACTACATGGCGTCATCTGCTGCTGCGATCTCGAGACCGCGCCGCGCGACAGCACGGTAGGTAGTTGCATGAAGCGCCACTACGTCTTCATCGACGACCAGAGCAGTCCCATCGACGCAGCACGTCTAATGCAGCGCTGGGGAATCGGCTTGTTGCCGGTCATCGCGGGCGAAGGCCACGTGGTGGGCGTGGTCACCCGTCGCGACCTGCGCCAGAGCGGCTTCCTGCCTGGCCGCCTCGGCATCGATCGCTGCGCCTCCTGCGGCGAGACACACTCGCTCTCGCCCTGGCGCGACGACAGCGTCCCCGTCTTTTGTCGTGACTGCTTGGAGCCATCCTCCTCTTCGCTCGGCTTCAGCTACACGCTGGGCGGCGGCGACTGACGACGACTCGAGCTCCGGCTAAGCCTGTTCGCTCTTTTGTTCGCTTCTTGGGGGGGCACCTCTGAAAAGAGCGCGCTTTTCGGCAATTTTCGGCTCTAGGTTCCGCGGCGCCTCCCGTTTCGTCGCGGCAGCCGCGCCGGCCTCGCACAGGTGACGCCGGCGCAGGCCGTCTTGCAACAACGTACAAGGAAGTTTTCGGCCGCCGTGCGAGTATCACCCCGAGCGACGTTGCACACTTTTTCGGAGCGGGTGACAGCATGAATCACGGTTGGGTTTCGCGCCTGGTAGCGGCGAGTCTCTTGGGCCTTGCTTTGACGTTCAGTGCGGCGGGCGCCAGCGCGCAGAGCAAACCGACGCCCAAGGAGCAAAAGATTTCGACCTACGTCGACATGATCAACAAGAGCTCGAACTATCTGTTCGACAACTACGACCGCTACACCAAGCGCGTGGTCGACCTGAAAAAGGGACCCACCTGTAAGGAGCTGGGCCCGCAGTCGTGGATCAGCGGCATGGGCCCGAGCTCACCCGAGCGCTACGCCGGCTACCGCAAAGCGCTGGCCAAGCAACCCAAGCTCGAAGCCGACGCCGCTGCGCTCGAAATGTTGGAAGCGCTCGAGGCCCTGTACAAACCCGAGAACGAAGCCTCGGAGTACTTTTTTCAGAGCAAGTTCAAGCAAGACAACTGCAAGCGCGGCGGTGAGCTGCACGTCGTGCTGATGACGAACTGGACGAAGTACATGCGCGCCGAGCAGGTCGTGCGCAGCTTCCTCGACAAGTACGGGGACGAACGGGACACCACCGAGCTCGGCAAGTCGCAGAAAAAGTACGGCAAGGGACTCCACTATTATCACCAGAAAATCATGATCGACGCCAAGGCGCTGATCCGCGTCGCCAACGACAAGCAGTTCGACGTCGAAGCGGTGCGCGCCCGCGCCGCGGCGTTCGCCCCGACCCTGACCGAGGCCAAGGCCATCGTCGACAAAGAGAAGAAGGGCAAGAACGCAGAGGCGCTTTACCAGGGCGGCTACGAGCAGATGCTCTATTACGCGAGCAACCTGCAGCAGGCCGTCAGCGAAGTGCTGCGCGTGGTCGACGAGGAAGCCAAGGATCCCAAGGCCGCAGCGCGCAGCAACTCGCGCCCGCAGGCAATGAAAAACCTGATCACCGCCTACAACGGCCTCGTCGATCAGTCGAACAAGACCATGTATTCGAAGAACATGAAATGAGCGCCCGTCGGCGCGTTCTACAACTTCCGGGTCTCTTCGGGGCGCAGCGTGAGACGGTCGTCGTCTTCGTTCGGTAGGCGCAACCTCAGCGAGCGCGTGGGGATCTCCCATAGCTCGTCGGCCTCGTGCTCGCCGGAAGTCAGCTCGAGCGATGGCTCGGAGGCGCGTAGGTCGGTCGCGCGGTGCGCCAACGTCTCTATCGCGGCTTCGACTTGAGCCTCGCTACCAATCCAGTGCGACGGCAGAGCCAAAATCGCCTGCAGCATTTGTTCGGCATCCTCGAAGCGTCGTTTGGGCTCGACCGCGAGGGCGCGCGCGACCAGTTCGACCAACTGCTTGGCGATCGGCCGGCCATTGCGAGGCAGATCGTCCAGCGCCGGCACCGGAGCGGCCTCGTTCGCACGCACGCTGGCGAGCGAGCGCCCCGAGAGCAACTCGAACAGCAAGGCGCCCGCAGCGAACACATCGTCCTTGGCGGAGTTCCGAGTGCGCCCGCGAGGCGCCGACCACAGACAGTCGGATTGCGCAGAATTCAGGCTCGCAAGCTCGGCCGCCACGCCCACGTCGCTGAGCAAGGTTTCCCCAAACGTGGCGATCCACGCGGTGTCCGGGTACAGACAGCGCGGCAGCTCGCTCAGTCCGCGCTCCCTGAGCGCGGTGCGCGCGGCGCTGACCGCGCTCAGCGCATCGAGCGAAATGCGCAGCGCGACCTCCTGAATCACCGAGGTTTCGGCGCTGCGCAGCTCGCGGGCCAACTCGCCGGCGGACAGCCCGTCTACGTATTCCGAAGCCAGGTAAGGGGCTTCGTCGAGCCAGGCCAGCCCCAGCACTTTCGTGAGCCGCGGGTGCGCGATATTGGCCGCCTGGCGCACCGTCGCTTCGATGCGATCGAAATTCGATAGCGGCAGCGGGCGCAGCGTGACGAAACGGCTGGCATCGCCCTGGCCGCGGGCGCGCCCGAGCGCGAGCTCTCCGATGGGTCCGGTGCACAGGCTACAGATCCGCTCGTATTTGGCGTGCTCTGACGCTGCTTTTTCCGCGAGTGGCTCGAAACCCAAGGCGACCTCCAGGGGGACGAGCACGATGTACGGCGGCGTCGCGGCCGCGCTTAAGGTCGCCCGGGCACCCCGGCGACGGCGGTGGGTGCGTGTGGGAGGGCTTTCTGCCCTAGCTTCGGGCCCGCGCCCGGCTGGGCCCGCTCTCGAGCGACCGCTTCACCAGCCGCCCCTTGCGGTCCACCCGACAGCGGGCGACCCGCACCCCGTCCCCCAGCAAGGCCTGGATGGCAGATGCCGAGTCGCGGCGTTTGAAGAGCGTCGCGCTGCTCGGATCGTTCCAGCCGTAGGTATCTTCGGACAGGTTGTAATAGAGAACGATGCCGGAAGTGAGTGCGCTTTTCAGCACGTATCGCGTCGGATCGTGCAGCTCCTCGACGCGGCGTTCGAGCTCACGCGCTTGCTGACGCGTGAGCCCGGGCTCTGGATTCGCGCTCTGCTTGGGCAGGCGAGCGCGGCTTGGATTGCGGCGCGTTGCACTGGTAGGGCGTCCCACTCGAACATTTATACACCGCTCGCCGAGGCGGAAGCGCTCGTTTCGGTGCCTGCACCCTGAACTTTGTTAAGTAAGGCGCCCGCGGCCCAGCCCGGCGCTCTTGTGACTCTCGTGTGAGATTACCGCCACGCCGCACACTGCCTTCGTGCAGTTAGTGCCGAAGCATCTCCCGGGTGGGTTGACGAGACCCGGTTCCACGAGCGATGTAGTGCCGGAAGGGATACTCTCCCGACCGCCGCGCCCCGGAGAAACCCATGCACCGCTGGCAGAGCCTGCTCAGGCTGCCCTTATTCTTTCTTTGTCTGTTCATCGTGGTTTTGACCGCGAGCTGCGGTTCGAGCGAGAACGGTTTGTTCGGCTCGATGGCTGGCAGCGGCGCGAGCGCGAACGGTGGCTCGAACACGGCCGGTGGCACGACCGGGACGAGTGGCGGAAGCGCCGTGAACTCGAGCGGCACGGGCAGCGGCGGCGCGCCGCCGCCCACTTGTTTGACCGGCCAGGTTTGCGACAACGTCTGTGTCGACACCAAGACCAGCACTTCGCATTGCGGACTGTGCGGGAAGGCTTGCCCGCCGCGCGCAGACTGTGTCGCCGGCGAGTGCGTGTGTCCAAACGACGAGACCGCATGCGGTCTCAAGTGCGTCGACACGCTGACCAGCTTGGAGAACTGCGGCACCTGCGGCACGCTGTGTCCACCCCGCGCCGTGTGCGACAAGGGTGAGTGCCTGTGCCCGGACGGCGAAACGGCGTGCGGAGAAAAATGCGTCGACACGCTGACCAGCGTCGAGAACTGCGGCAAGTGCGGCGCAGCGTGCCCCGCGCGCGCCACCTGCACTCAGGGCGAATGCGCGTGCCCCGAGGACGAGTCGATTTGCTCGAACAAGTGCGTGGACACGCAGACCAGCGTCGAACACTGCGGCGCTTGTGACTCGCCCTGTCAGGGCGGAATGTGCGTGGCCGGGGAGTGCGTTTGCCCGGAGGGCAAAGACAACTGCTCCGGAAAATGCGTCGATTTGAGCAGCACCGTCGATCATTGCGGGGACTGCGATACGGCCTGCGTCAACAACCACATTTGCGAAAAATCCGAGTGCACCTGCCCCAAGGACCAAACCGATTGCGACGGCACGTGCTCAGACCTCGAGACCGACAAGAAGAATTGCGGTGAGTGCGGCAACGCCTGTCTGAACAACAAGATCTGCAGCGACGGCGACTGCACCTGCAGCGCCGGCCAAACCGACTGCGACGGCACCTGCGCCAACCTCACCAACGACAAAGCGCACTGCGGCAAATGTTCGACTGCGTGCGATGATGGCCTGCTCTGCATCAACAGCATTTGCGGCTGCCCTGCGGGTCAAGTCTTGTGCGGGATGGCCTGCGTCGACCTCACCTCGGACGCGGCCAATTGCGGTGCGTGCGGCAAGGCTTGCCCGACGGGTCAGCTGTGCTCCGACGGCATCTGCTTACGTTCGCCGTGCGACATGATCCCGAACTGCACCAACATCGAGGCGATGAAGCTGACCGCGGACGGCTACCGGTTCGAGCCGCTGGAAATGGCCGCGCACTGCATCGAGGTGCGCGGTTACGCTCCGACCGCGACCACGCCGCGCATCGTGTGCTGGGAATTTCAGAACGGTCGAACGTTGCGCGTCAACAACATGGCCGTTCAGTGCGTCGGCGATCAGGGCGTCCCGCTCGGAAAGCCCCGCGCGGGCGGCTACTGCATTCAGGTGGGTGCCGGCGGCGCTGCATTTGCCGGCATTCTGCTTCCGACCAAGTAACCGCGCTCGTCACACGGCGCGCGCGGTTTGCGGCCGATCGGGCGGCAGACTAGCTTAGCCATCGCGAGTGCGACGGCGGTGGCGGTTTTCGCCCGCGTCGGAAGGGAGTTCGGCATGGCACGCTCGATTCGATGGCCCCTGGTCGTTTTGCTTGGCGGTGTTCTCGGCGGCGCATGCAGCGAGGCGGGCGCTCCCGACGACGAAGCCGAAGGCAGCGTACGCGCGCAGGGCTTTGCGCTTTTGCAGAAAGATAGAGGGGGGCCGCACACCTCGTTTGCGGCGCGCGCGAGTTTGCATTCGCTCGGCGCGCGTCTGTCCGATTTACAGGCGGACAGTATCGGCGACAACGCGCACAACGGTCTCTCCGACTCGGATCCCGACGACGGTGGCTGGGACTGGCTGCTGGCCCCCAGCGCGACCAGCCACTCGGGGACAGCGAGCCCCGACAATCTATACGGCTCCATCGCTCTCGCGCCTTGGGCGCTGCTCCGTGCGGGCGCCCACGGCTTCCGGCTCAGCACGACAGTGCTGGATGCGGCGCTCGGCATGCAACGAAACCCGCAGGTCGATTCACCGCCGGACTTCGTGTACCTGGTGCTGCTCAGTGATCTCACGGACAACGCGGGTTTCAGCGCGCTCGCCAAGGAGCGCTACGACGCGCGTCTCGCCAGCGCAGGCGGGGCGCGCGCGTTCGCCGAGCGCGTTCGGGACCAACGCCACGCACAAACCTACGATGGGCTGATCGCCTACGATCTCGCCTGGCTCACGCTCGGCGCATCGGCCCTCGCCGCCGCGTTTCCCGGAGCTGGCTACGACGCAGACGCGAACACCTACGCGCAGGTCGTCGCCGACGATCTGACCGCGAGCACCCCGCTGTTCGATTTTCGCGACCCGAGCGAAGCGTTCTACACTCAAGGGCTTTCCTGGTCTTTGGTAGCCCTTTCTCACGACCACAGCGCGCCCCGGCTATTCTCGGAAGCCCGCACGCGACTGCTCGACGCCCAGCTCCCCGAAGGGGCGTGGGGCTGGAACTCCGCCTCTCCCGCGGCCAATCTGCAAGCGACCGCCGAGGCGGTGCAGGCGCTCGCGCTCTCGTCCGGCAACCACCGCAGCGTGCGTCGGAGCCAGCAGCGCGCGGCGCATTGGCTCATCTCTCAGCAAGCCGCAAACGGCGGCTGGCTCTATGCCGCCGACCAGGAAAGCCCATTCTTGGACGCTGAAATCGGCCTCGCGCTGTATCTGGCCGAGACCGCGGTCGGAAGCCGCGAAGGCCTCGACGCGGAGGGCGCCGCGAGCACGGCGCAGCCGCTCAGCGCGCCCTCGTCCGCGGCCACTGCCGCACCCCCGCTCGCAGAGCCGCTCCGCTTGTGAATGGCTCCACGCGCTTTCGGCGCGAGCGCTTTCCGCATACAACGCCAATCAGTCGCGAACCCGCACGGCGCGCAGCGCCGGCAACCGCGCCTCATCCCGGCTCGCGAACAGGGCCAGGTTGCGCGGAGTCACCGCGCGTTCGCAGAACGTCGCGACGCGCACGGCGTGGCCGCATTCTTCCAGCGCGACCGCGCGGTCGAGCACGATCGCTTGCTCCAACAGGCGCGCGAGCAGGTTGCGCGGTAGCGAAAGGCGGCGCACGCGCGCGTAGACTTTGGTCGCGGCACGTTCGAATTCGGTGATTTCTTCCGAGCTCGCCGCGGGCAGCGAGCGGGCCAGAAGTGCACGCTGGGCGAGCTCGAACAGGCCGCCCCGCGCGCGTCGCCGATTGATGCCGCGCATTTCCTCGCCTGGCTCGAGCGTCACCCCGCGGGATTGTAAGAGTAGGCGTAACGCGAAGCGGACCCCGCGCGCGCGGAGCGCCTCGATCAGGCTGGTCTCGACCCCTTCGGGGCCCACGCTGAGGTTTGCCAGCCCGAGCGCCGGCCGCGGTAGCGACAAGGCCGCAGCCATCCGCGACAGACCCTGTCGTCGCGGGCCAGCGATCTTCTGCAAGCAGCAGGAAACGAGCGCTAGATCCGCGCCCGAGTGGCCTGCGTCGAGCACCAGCCGGTCGCCGAGCTCGCCGCAGGCGTGTAATCCGAACAGAAGATCGCTTTCGCTGAGCGGAGTCGGCTCCGCGCAGGCGTCCGCGACCACGTAGCGAAGTGGCAGCGTACCCACGTCGCGGGCTCGCGCTTGCCCCCACTCGCGCGCGGCCGCGCTGCGCTCCGCGTCACGATCGACGCCTAGCGTCTCGCGCTCGAACAGCTCCGCTGCCAGGCGCGAGAGGTGTCCGCTGCCCGCGCCGACGTCCACGATGCGAGTCGCGTGCGCGGCGAGCGAAGACGACGCCGCGAGCAGCGCGCCGAGCTGTTCTCGCTTGCGCGCCGAGACGCCGCGCAGTGATCCGGACGGCAGCGGCATGGCCTCGACTGCGACTCGCGGCGGTCGAGTGGCAAGCTCGACCTCTTCCGCCAGTTCCCGCAGGCTGGCGGGGGCGGCGCTGTTTTCGCGCAGCACGCCCTGCCACAGGCCGTGCGCTTCGCAGGCCGCGAGCTCGCTCTCGTCGAGCGCGAGTAAGAATTCGTCCCAACCGCGCCGCCGGCACCATTCCGGCGGCTCGGCCTCCGCGGGCGGCAGCGCGACGATGTCGAGCACCGGCAGCAGAATGCGGAGAGCGGTCGCCAGAGCGCGCGCCGCCTCCGTTTCTGCGCTTCGGGCCAGGGGAGCTTCGGACATGTGACGGGCGGTGGGGTCGGCGCTGAACGGAGCTCGCCGACGCTAGCACCGCCGCGGCGGAGCCGTGGGCTGCCCCGCGGGGGCCGCGTGTGCACCAGTGCGGAGCGTCGCGCAGGTCGCGGGACGGCAGCCAGGCCCTCGGCCGCGCGCAGCGCCGAAGGCGCGAGCACGGCCTTGATGGTGCCTCGGCCGCGCGCAGCGCCGAAGGCGCGAGCACGGCCGGCCGTGCCTCGTCGGACAGCGCGGGAGCAACCCTGTAGAGCCTGGCGACTCTGCGTGCGATATCAGACAGGCCTCAGTGAACCAGTGTCTGAAGGCACCGCCCCGACTCAGCCGTACCGACCCTCGATGTACTCCGCGGTTTTCGGGTTCTCGGGGTGCAAGAACAGGTCTTCGGTGCGCCGGTGCTCGATCAGCTCGCCGAGCAACATGAAGATGCACTCGTCGCTGGCCCGGCGCGCCTGCGCCATGTTGTGGGTCACGATGATGATCGTGTAGCGCCCGCGCAGCGTCCACATCAGCTCTTCGATCGCGCGCGTGCCCTCGACGTCGAGCGCCGAGCACGGCTCGTCCATCAGGATGACCTCGGGCTTTACCGGCAAGAGGCGCGCGATGCACAGCTTTTGCTGCTGTTCGAGCTGCAGGCCCGTGGCCTTGTCATCGAGCCGGTCCTTCAAGTCGTCCCACAGCCCGACCTCGTTCAGCGCCTTCTCGACCGCCTCGTCGAGCATGGCCTTTTGAGTCTTGCCGCGCTCGTTGTGAATGCGCATGCCGAACACGATGTTCTCGTACACCGAGATGGGCAGCGGGTTCGGGCGTTGAAACACCATGCCCACCGATTTGCGCAGCTCGACCAGCGAAACGTCGGGGTCATAGATATTCTTGCCCAGGATCTTGATTTCACCGGTGGTGCGGACGTAGCCGTAGCGCTCGTTCACGCGGTTGAAGCAGCGCAGCAGCGTGGTCTTGCCGCAGCCGGACGGGCCGATAAGCGAGGTAATTTGACCCCGCTTCATGCTCACGTCGATGTTCTTCAGCGCCTGAAAATCCGCGTACCAGAGGTTCAGTGCGCGCGTCGTGATACCGGCGGACTCGAGGTCCTGTGTGGTGTCCGAGTTCGAGAGTGCAGCGCTCATCCAAAAATGCCGTTCACGTAGTCGTAGGTCTTTTGGCTCTTCGGCTTGTCGGAGAAGATCACCTCGTTGCGACCTTCCTCCACGACCTCACCGTTCCACAGGAACATGGTGCGGCTGGCCAAGCGCCGAGCCTGCTGCACCAGGTTGGTGACCAAGATGATGGTCATCTCTCGCTTCAGCTCCTTCAGCACGTCCTCGATGCGCATGGTCGTGACCGGATCGATGGCGATCGAGAACTCGTCCAGGCACAGAATGTCGGGTTGGTGCGAGAGGGCCCGCGCGATGGTGAGCCGCTGCTGCTGCCCGCCGGAGAGCTTGGTACCCAAGCTGGTCAGTCGATCCTTGACCTCGTCCCACAGCGCGGCCTGACGCAGGCAGCGCTCGACCAACTCGTCCAGGGCTGCCTTGTCGCGAAAGCCGGCTGCACGCGGCGCGAAGGCCACGTTGTCGTAGATGCTCAGCGGTAGCCCGACCGGCAGCGGCGCGACCATCCCGATTTTGCGGCGCAGCTCGTACACGTTGTGAATCTTGCTGATGTCGTGGCCATCGATCTCGATCGTGCCGCTGGTCTTGGCTTTGGCCGTAAACTCGATGGTCCGGTTCAAACAGCGAAGCAGCGATGATTTTCCGGACTGAGCCGGCCCGATCACGCTGAAAATCTCGTTCTCCTCGACGTCGAAGGAGATGCCATGAATGACTTCCTGCCCGCTGTACGAGAGGCGGAGGTCCTTGACCGAGATCTTGGGGCGCGCGGAGACGTTCACGGGGTTACCACTTCTTTCGCGAGCGCAGTACGGTGCGGAGCACGATCGCGGCGGCGTTCACCGAGAGCACGGTGCCGAGCAGCACGACCGCGGTCGCGTAGGGCAGCGCGTGCGGCGCGTTGATCACCTGCGTGGTGATGGTGAACAAGTGCATCGAGAGCGCCATGCACTGGTCCATCACGCTGTAGGCGAATGGATCGCCCTCCGGAATCTTCTTGAAGAACACCGCGCCCGTGAACATTACCGGCGCGGTCTCGCCTGCGGTGCGCGACACCTGCAGAATCACGCCGGTCAGAATGCCGCTGATTGAGTTCGGCAGCACGATGCGGCGAATGGTCTGCCAGCGAGTGGCGCCCATGTTCCAACACGCTTCACGGAAAGAGCGCGGAACCGAGGACAGCGACTCCTTCGTGCTGGCGATGATCACCGGCAGGGTCATGATGGCCAGCGTCAGCGACGCGGCCAGAATCGAGCGACCGATGCCCGCGAACAGCACGAAGGCGCCCAGCCCGAACAGCGCGTGCACGATGCTGGGCACGCCAGCCAGGTTCACGACCGCCAGGTTGATGATGCGCGTGAGCCAGTTTTCTTCGGCGTATTCGTTCAGGTAGATCGCCGCGAGCACACCGACCGGGGCCGCGATCAAGAGCGAGACCGTGACCAGATAAATGGTGCCTAGGAGCGCAGACCAGATGCCGCCCGCGCGCATTCCGTGCGTCGGGTTGGTGGTCAGAAACTCGAACGAGAGCAGCGGCCAGGCCTGCACCACCAAGTAGCCGACGATGGTGAGCAGCGGCACCACCATGGCCACCGCCATGGCGCCGAACACGCACTTGGCCAAGATCTCGTTGCGAGCCTTGGCGCGCACCAGGGGAGTTTCGCTGAACATCATCGCCTACTTTCCGCGGATGCCTTTGACGCACAGATCAGCCGTCAGGTTGACCGCGAAGGTGATCGAGAACAGCAAGATGCCGATCACGAACAGCACCTGATAATGAGCGGACCCCACCGAAGCTTCACCGAGCTCGGCCGCGATGGTGGCGGTCAGCGTTCGCACGGGGTCGAACACGCTGTGCGGAATGTTGACCGCGTGTCCGGTGGCCATCAGCACGGCCATGGTTTCGCCCACCGCGCGTCCGACGCCCAACAGCACTGCCGCGAGCAGCCCGTTCTTGGCGGCGGGTAGCAGCACGCGATACACGGTTTGCCAGCGCGTGGCGCCGAGCGCGAGCGACGCCTCGCGGTACGAGTCGGGCACCGCTTTCAGCGCGTCTTCCCCGATGCTGACCATGATCGGCACGCTCATGAGCGCCAAGAGCAGCGCGCCGTTCAGCACGTTGAGCCCGATCGGCACGTGGAACATCTGCTGAATCAGCGGGTTCATCACGCTGATGCCGATGAACCCCCAGACCACCGATGGAATCGCCGCGAGCAGCTCAATCACGATCTTCAGCGACTCTTTGACGCGCTTGCTGCAAAACTCGGATACGAAAATCGCCGCGCCCAGCCCGAAAGGCACGGCGATCAGCATCGCAGTGGTGGTCACGCTGGCCGTGCCCACGATTAGCGAGAGCACCCCATAGCGCACGTTGCTGTGCGACGTGGGGTACCACTCGGTCGAGAACAGGAACTTCACCAGGCTGAAGTCGCCAAACAAGAGCCCGGCTCCTTCGCGGAACACGAAGAAGAAGATGCCGAACACGAACAGAATGGCGCTGATGCCGCACAGGCGGATCAACCACTCCAGGCCCTTCTCGGTGAACGCCTCGACGCGGCGCCGGCGCGCGGCTTCTCCGCCGGGAGCCAGGCTGCGCCGCGTCATTTCGTGTGTGCTCAGGGTGGCGACTCGATCCTGCATGACAGCCTCTACTTCGGTAGCGGCACGTAACCGGTGTGCTCGACGATCTTCTGGCCCGCGTCGCTCATCACCCACTCCAGGTACTTCTTGGCGCCGGGCGAGGGCTCGCCAGGCGTGTACATGAACATCGGGCGCGAGATGGGGTAGCTCTTGTCGTGGACGGTGGCGATGCTGGGCAGCACTCCGGGCTCGCCTTTCTTCTTGGCCACCTTCACGATTTTCACGTCCGGCGTGGCGTAGCCGAGGCCGCTGTAGCCGATCGCGCCCGGCGTTTTTGCGACCAGCGCGACCACGTCTTTCGACCCGTTCATGTCGAGCGAGCCCTGCTTGAAGTCGTTCTTCTTGCCGACCACGGTTTCACGGAAATAGTGGTACGTGCCCGAGTTATTCTGGCGGCTGACGCGTACGATTTCGTCACTTTTTGCGCCGGGAATGCTCTTCACGCCGACGTCCGACCACTTGTTGAACTTGCCGCCCTCACGATAAATCTCGCTCAGGTCTTCCATCGAAATCTCGGTGATGGGGTTGTCCTTGTGCACGTAGATGGCGAGGCCGTCGAAGCCGACCAGGAACTCCTTGGGCTCTTTGCCGGTGCTGGCCTTGGCCTTCTCGATTTCTTCCGGCTCGAGCTTGCGGCTCGAGTTGGCGATGCTGGCCGTGCCGTTGATCAACGCGGCGATGCCCACGCCCGAGCCACCGCCCGAGACTTCGATCGAAATGTTGGGCGCGGCCTTGCTGTATTCCTCTGCCCAAGCCTGAGCCAGGTTGACCATGGTGTCGGAGCCGATGTTCTGAATCGACTCCTTCTTGTCCGCGGGCGCCGCGACGCTGCCTGTCGCCGCTGCGCTGTCGGCCGTGGCCGCGCTGTCCGCGTCCGACTTCTTCTTGCACGACGCGCTCAATACGGAGAGCGCGATCGCGACGAGGCCGAGCTTCCCCAGCTGGGAAATGCGAGCTTGTTTCATGTGCGAAGAACCCTTCAGTGGTGCTGGTCGCCGAGAATCGCCTCGACGAGATCTCGAATGTGTGTTTTCAGGAATTTGTAGGTCTCCTCGTACGCGGCCCGGACTTCTTCGTTGGAGCCGGTCACCGCGGACGGATCCGGGATGCTCCAATCGAGGCACACGGCCTTGGTCGGGGGCGGAGGAAACACGCGCTGCGCCTGTTTGGAGAGCGCGACGATGATTTGGTAATGGTCGAGGTGGGGGATCTGATCCACCGCCTTGGACACCGCGCGAGAAATGTCCATGCCCTTGTCGCGCAAGAACAGAACCGTGGTCGGGTCCACCGGGTGACGGTCCAGGCCTGCGCTCGAGAACACGAACTTGGGCTGGCTGAGCAAGCTGCCAATTGCCTCGGCCATCTGGCTGCGGCAAGCGTTGTGGTCACCGACGAACAGCAGCCGAAACACCTCGCTGCCGGTGTGCTTCATGTACTCGCCGGTGCACATGTAGAGCGTCTCTTGGCAGATGCTCTTGGCTTGGTCGGCCACGCGCTCCAGGCGGTTCACGATGTTCATCAGCGGGGAGAGCGCCTCGATCTTCATGCGCCCTTGCTGAATCAGCTCGATCAGGTCGGAGCCCAGCTGGTGGCGTAGGCGATCCACCACTTCCTCGGTCTCCATGGTCTTTTTGGCCAGATCCGGCTCTTGCGAGACGAAGGCTTCGATCGCGCCGTGCAGCATCGGAATGGCTTTGCCGGCGATCTCTTGCACGCGCTCGACTGGCACGTCGGCTTCCAGCGCGAGGAGCGACAGTGTTTGTCGCGCCATGCTCTCGGCGTAGTCGCCCACGCGCTCGAGCTCGGAGTTGATCTTGATCACCGCGTACACGAAGCGCAGCGTGCCTGCGACCGGCTGTTGGCGAACGATGAACTCCAGGCACAACCGATCGATCTCTTTTTCGAGCTCGTCGATGCGCTGATCTCGCAGGATGACCGAGTAGGCGAGCTGGCGCTTCTTCTCGGCCAGCGCGGTCATGCACCCGTACAGCGCACTCTCGGCGAGGCCCGCCATATCGCGAACCTTGTCGCGGATGAGGTCGACGTCGCGCTGCAGCGTCTCTTCGAAATGACTCAAGGCGGTCCTCGCGTTTCGCCGGTCACTTTGAGTTTCCGAACGTGACAGTCGAGTGACAGAGCCGTTACTTGTGTGACAATTAGCGAGCTATCTGTGCGACAGACCGTCTCTCTTCAAAGTTGCAGCGGCTCGAGCTCGCCTTGCGGCGACCCGGTGATCGCTCGCTGTGCGCACGATCGTCCGCCGGATTTGCGCCCCACAAATCCCGGTGCGAATCGCTCTGTGTCTTTTGGGTGGCGAACGAGGGAACTCTGTGTGAACCGAAATTGAGGCGTCAGCGCTCAGCTCAGAGCCCCTGAGTGCACTCGCTTTCGCTGCCCCAGAAAATACCTGTATGACTGTATGCAAGCTCTACGCTTCGGCCTGTGCCGGGCCGCTGGCCGCCCTCGTTCTTTCCATCTGCTGCTCGGCTTGCTCGACGCCGCCAGGCACGAACGGGGGAAACCCAGGCAGCGGCGGCAGTACCGGCGGGAGCGCGCCGATCGCAGGTGCGTCCGCCTCGATTACGGGCGGCACGTCTAACCCTGCAGGTGGAATGAGCAGCGGCGGAAGTCCCCCGTCTCCGAGCAGCGGGGGTGCGGCTGCGACGAGCGGCGGTGCCAGCACCGTGGGCGGGATGGCCGGCGGCGTGACCGGCGGCGCTTCGATGGGTGGCAGCGCGCCAGCGGGTGGCACGGGCGGTTCGACAGCCACCGGCGGCACCTCCAGCGCGGGCGCGGGTGGGGCTGACGCGACCAAACCACCCCCGAGCTTGATTGGTGCGGTCGCCTTCTCGACGCCGAGTCAAAGCTTCAAGACCTCCCTCGACGTTGGCATGACCACCACCGTTGCGGGCGCCGAGATCCGCTACACCACGGATGGCACTCTGCCCAGCGCGAGCTCGACGTTGTACGCCGGCGCGCCGCTCGCGCTGACGGCCACCACGCAGCTTCGCGCTCAGCCGTTCGTCGCCGGCGCCGCGAGCGGCGCGGTCAGCACCGCGCTCTACATACTGCGTACCTTCGACCTCAGCTCGGACTTGCCGATCGTGCTCGTGGACGGCTACGGCAAGGGGGAGCCAACCGACAAGAACACCTACAAAGACGCGGCGGTGATGGTGTTCGAGCCCGTATCCGGCACGGCCACGCTCAGCGCGCTTCCCACCCTGGCCGCGCGCGCCGGGTGGCATATCCGCGGCCAATCTTCCGCGAATTTCCCACAAGCTCCGTACAAGATCGAGCTCTGGGACAACGCCAACAAGGACGCGGACTATCCGGTCATCGGCATGCCAGCGGACTCCGACTGGGCGCTGATTCCTCCGTACTATGACCGCACGCTGGTGCGAAACCCGTTCGTGTACACGCTCGGGCACGACATGGGCATGGAAGCCCCGCGCACCAAGTACGCAGAGGTGTATTTGAATTGGGCGGCGCGCGGCATCGCAGAGAGCGACTACCAGGGCATTTACTGGGTGACCGAAACCATCAAAAACAACAAGGTCCGCACCAACCTCAAGCAGCTCAAAGACACCGACACCATGCTGCCGCAGATCAGCGGCGGCTACATCTTCAAGTTCGATCAGGCCGCCGCCGAAGAACCGAAGCTCGCCTGCACCGGCTCGAATCCCATTTCCGGCGGGCTCGGCGGTGGCGGTGGCGGCACGCGTGGCACCTGCTGGACCGATCTCGAAGTGGTCGATCCGGATCCGCTGGGCGCGGAGCAGAAGGCCTGGCTCACCCAGTACATCCAGACCTTTCACAACGCGCTGCACGCGACGCCGATCGGCGACTACGCGCAGTACATCGACGTACCCTCGTTCGTCGACTACTTGCTCGTGAACGAGCTCACACGCAACGTCGATGCGTACGTGCGCAGCGCCTACTTCTTCAAGGATCGCGACGGCAAGCTCAAGGGCGGCCCGCTCTGGGACTACAACTTCGCGCTGGCAGTGGGCGGCGCGAACACGATCGACCCCATGGGCGGCTGGCAATATGCCGGCACCCGCAACGTGAACAACTGGTTCCCGAAGCTCACTTCGGACCCCGCGTTCATGACCTTGGTGAAAGCGCGCTGGGCATCGCTACGCCAAGGCTTGATGTCGAACGCCGCGCTCGATCAGCGCATCACCGACATGGCTCAGCCGCTCACGAAGGCCATCACCCACGACTATTCCAAGTGGCCCGTGGCGACCGTCATGGCAAACCCCGGCATCGTCCGCGGCCCCACCGTCACCACTTGGCAGGAGCAATTGCAGGCCATGCGCACCTTCGTCAGCGCGCGCACCGCCTGGATGGACTCCCAGCTGAAATAGGCGGAGCAGCGAAGCTAAGGGAACTTCGACGGCATCGGCAGCTTCGCCCCGCTGCGCACGTGATAGACGATCACGTCCATCAACAGCTGGTCGAAATGCTCGCAATCTTCGGTGATATTGCCGACCACTTTGCCCTTGCAGCGCTCGTGTCGCCGCTCGTACACCGCGCCGATCGAAGGCTCGGCCTCGAGCGCCTGCCGCACCGGTAGCTCCAGCCGGCGCCACTCGATTTGCGCGTGCTTGAGCTGAGCCGGGCGCGAGCTCGTGAAATCGCCGTCGTGAATGGTCGCGCACGCACCGTTCCAGCGCAGCACGTCGTAACCTGCGTTCTCTCCGACCCGAAATTCGCCGTCGTTGTTGCGGCGATGCAGCGCCAGCACTTCTTCCCCGGGTTGCATCGGATCGCCCATCAGCGACATGCCGCCCGAGGCGTTGAACGGCTCGGCGCGCGCCAGCATGTACAAGCGTTTCCACGGTGTGTCCGGCCCGAACAGGTGCAGCGCGAGGTCCGGATAGATTCCGTCGCACAGCTTTTTCACCCAGTCCTGCGGCGGTAGACACTCACCCTTCCGGCTCGCGCACTTCTGGGGAAAAGGCGGAGGCTCCGCCTTCTTCTTGTTCTTGGATTTCTGCGCGCTGGGCTTCTCGGCGACCTTTTCGGGCGCCTTCGCAGGCGGTTCGGCCGAACCGCAAGCCGTGAGCGAGCAAACCAACAGCATACGTAGCAGTGCGCGCATGAAAGCCTCGAGGGCTTAGCCCGCTCGCCGCACACTGACAAGCGCCGAATGCGCGACGAAATACCGCGCGCAGCGAGTGAGGATGTAGCTTTCCGACCGGCCGCGAAGCGGGTCGCGCGCGCTCAGTCGCCGCGAAAGCTTTGGTGATATGCGCGGTCTTCGATGCCTGCCGCTTCCACAGTCACCGCGAGCGGCGCGCTCACATCGAGCATCACCGCCAGCTCCTCGGTGTGCGTCTTGCCAGGCGCCGCCTCATAGGCACCGGGATGCGGCCCGTGCGCGATGCCAGCCGGATGGAAGGAGAGGCTGCCTTCGCCCACCCCGCGTCGCGAACCGAACGCGCCGTTGGCGTAGAAGAGCACTTCATCGACGTCGACCGACGAGTGTGGATAAGGGCAAGGATTGGCTTGCGGGTGAAAGTCGAGCGGGCGCGGCACGAAGCTGCAAATCACGGCCCCGCGCGCTTCGAACGTGGTGTGCACCGGCGGCGGCAAATGCACCTGCCCGACGCGCGGTTGAAACGCGCTGATCGGAAACGCGAACGGGTACACCGCGCCGTCCCAGCCCACCACGTCGAGCGGCGTACGCGGCAGCCGAAAGCCATGAAACCGCTGCTCGCGCTTCACGACCAGCTCGCGCAGCCCCTCGTCGAGCGGCCCGACGAACGTCGGCCGTCGAAAGTCGCGGTGCGAGTAGGGAGCCTCCATCTTGAGCTGCCCCACCGCATTGCGGTAGTGCGCGGGGAGCCCGACGCCGCCCAGACACTCGAGCGAAAGCCAGGCCTGCTCGACGCCGCTGTCCGGCACGAAGCGGTGCAGCGTCCCTTTGGGAACACACACGTAGTCGCCGGCGCGAAACGCGAGATCACCGAAAATCGAACGCAGCGTGCCCGAGCCGCGCAGCACGAACAAAAGCTCGTCCGCATCGCCGTTCACGAAGTAAGCGGGATCTTCCAGCGTGGGCCGCGCAAAGCCGAGCACCACGTGTTGATTGAAGAGCAGCGGCACTCGACAATCGAGCGCCGCGCCG
This sequence comes from Polyangiaceae bacterium, assembly GCA_035549735.1. Lineage (GTDB taxonomy): Bacteria > Myxococcota_A > Polyangia > Polyangiales > Polyangiaceae > PMG-095. The sequence goes on from DASZQI010000015.1 coordinate 65,605, forward strand.
CCGCTGTTGGGCAGGTCGAAACAGCGAAAATGCCGGCGTGCCAGCGCCGCTGGTGGCGCTGCGACCGGCACGCGAAACCCGTGCTTGGCCTGGCAGGGCTCGGCTTCGTGCGGCCGTGCCTGGTGATAAACGATGGAGAACGCACCGTCGAAGCCGCCGCGCGTGAGACACTCTTCGTAATAGAGCTCTCCGCGCTCGCTCTTGAACACCAGGTGTGGCTTTTCCGGAACTCGGCCCAGGCACAGCCGGTCGAGCATTAGCGTGCCCCCTCCGTGCGTTGGCTCTGCTCGATGCTCTCGAACAGCGCGCGGAAATTGCCGGCACCAAAGCCGCTGTCCCCGTGACGTTGAATGATCTCGTAAAAGAAGGGCCCTGCCTCCGGCGATGCGTAAAGCCCTGCCGAGTCTTTCAAAAAGATCTGCAAGAGGTAGCGCCCTGGCCCGTCGCCATCGACCAGAATCTCGTTCTGCTCGAGCTCGCTCAACGCCTCGTCGAGCGCGCCCACGCCGAGCTTTCCGAGCCGCGCGCCGAGCGCTGCGTAATACGCCTTGGGCGTGGGCATGAACTCCACCCCGCGAGCCCGCAGCCCGCGCACCGCTTGCACGATGTTTCCGACGCTGAGCGCCACGTGTTGCACGCCGTCCCCGCGGTGCTCCTCGTGAAACACGTTGATCTGCGAGGCCTTGAAATTGGGACGATACGGCTCGTTATTCGCGAACTTCACCCCGCTCTGTGGGTCCCACATCACCACCGAGCGCAGCCCCGAGCCCTGCTCGTCCACCCGCCGCGCCACGTCGTCCGTATGAAATTCCACATGCCAGAAGCGCTCGAACCCGAGCACGTGCTCGAGCCACAGCAGCGCCGGCGCCATGGTCTCGAAGTTGCTCGTTACGTGATCGAATCGCTCGAACCCGAACACATTCCGCCCGCCGCCTGGCGTCACGGACGGCTCGAAGCCTGGATACAGCGGATACTCGCCCTCGCGCTGCACGAACCGGAAAGTCGTATCTCCGAACGGCGTCGTGATCACGAAACTTCTGAACGACCCGCGCGCACCGCGATCCGTTTGTATCTCGTGAATCGGCGTGCCCCCGCGTGACTCGAGGAGCGCGAACGCGCGCTCGATGTCTTCCACCTCGAACACCAGGCTCCCCACCCCGTCCGGGTGCTTCGCCAAATAGCGCGCCGCGCGCCCCCCTTCGCCGTGCGGCGTCGAGCACACCACCCGACACTCCCCGCCCTCGAACACCAGCGCTCGCTGGTGCCCACCCTCCGAAAGCTGCGCGCCGCTCGCGCCAATCTCGGTGAAATCCAGCTTTTCTGTGTAGAAGCGCCGACTGCGCTCCAAGTCACGAACATAATAATGAATCGCTTCGACGCGGCGAATCCCGAGCGGCGCGACCGTGCCCATACATCGAGCATACCACGGCCTCCCCGATCCGCTCCCGCAGCGACCGCCTCGCGGCCATTCGTCCCACCCACCCCCCGACACTGTTCCGCGTCGCCTTTCCGAGGTAGGCCCTGACCATGGCGCTGGCCGTGTTGGGTGGTTTCCTGGGACTCGCTCTGCTCGTCGTGGGCATCACTGCGCTCTGGGCTCGCCGAGCGTGGCGAAGACGCGACCAATACTCACCACTCGCCAAAGTCGCCGCCGTTCTAGTCTTCGCATCGGCCCTCACCGGCGCCTTCGGCACGGCCGCAGGTCTCATCATGGCCTTTGGCGCAGTCGGCGGCGAAAGCGTCGACCCCTCTCAAAAAGCGCGAGTGCTCGCCGAGGGAATCGCCACCGCCATGAACTGCACCAGCTTCGCCTCCCTCGTCTGGCTTACGAGCGCCCTCACCCTTTTCCTGGTCAATCGAAAGCAACCCAAGTGACCCAGAGGTTGGGACTCATCGAAAACCCCACCGACATGTCTTGATCATAGTTTCATGGGTTGGGGGCATCGCATGAACGGGCGCGCTCCCCGTCTCAGCCGCACACTAGGCAACGCACCCCGTCGCGCCCCGTCGCAGCAGCCGCGCCTGCCCGACATTGTACTGCAGCCGACACTTCGACCCTCGGCGCACGCTCCGAAGTCGCAGTCAGTTTTGCCAGCCTACTCCCTGACGAACCTCTCAAATTCCAGCTTTCGGTCGGTCGCTTGTGTCGAAGCGCTTGTGTCGAAGCGCTTGTTGTTGAAGCGCTTGTTGTTGAAGCGGCTTAGTTGAATGGGAGCCCGGCGGTGTAGGGTTTCGGCTCTCTCTCGGCCTACGCTCAGACGTCGCAGTTGGCTCCGCAGCTTCGACAGCGCGAAGTTTGTCCTGTGCTGCGTGATGTGTCGGTGTCGCGAGCAGACGTGGCACTGTATCCCTTGAAGCGGGTTCCACGAACGAAGCGGGTTCCACGAACGAAGCGGGTTCCACGAACGAAGCGGGTTCCACGAACGAAGCGGGTTCCACGAACGAAGCGGGTTCCACGAACGAAGCGGGTTCCACGAACGAAGCGGG
>DASZQI010000016.1:0-10201 GCA_035549735.1 Polyangiaceae bacterium
GGTAGAGGCGCGAAAGCACCGCCACATCCGACGCGCCGGTTTGCCGTAGTCCCGGCGCCAGACGGATGACCTGCGAAACCGCGAAGCACGCGGCCAGTTCGACCGCTTCACGGAAATGCGCGCATCTCACCGACCGCCCAGTAGACGTCAGGCGTCGTGCGCCGCGTTGCCTTTAGCCGGATGTAGCGCGCGCAAGCAGTGGGAAATGTGATCGTGTCGGTCGCCTGCGAATTGGCGTCGGGCGGGCACGCTTCGCCATTTTTGGGCTGAAGCATCATGTGCGGCATACCGGTCACGGTCGTGTAATTCGTGCCGTCCGTCGACACTTGGACTTCCATCGTCGCGGGAGAGTCTTTGTTGTCTTTGCAGCCCGGGTGCGTGGTGATCTTGCTCACCGGAGCAGTCTGCTTCATGTCTACTGTGAAGTAGAGGGGGAACCGATTCTGGGTGTTGAGCGCTGACTGGTAGACGCCAGTCGACCAGCGAGTTTGATAATTGCCGTCAAAGGCGTTGGTCTCGACGTCACCCGTGTCGGCCTGACTTCGAGGCGGGCACGTGCCACCGGTACACGTGTACTCACCGGACCAGCCAGTTCGAACGTAGGAGCCGTCCGTCGCCTTGCCGAGCGTCGTGGTGCAAGTTCCACCGCCCGCGCCGCCGCCGCCTGCGCCACCGCCGGCAGTGCCGCCGCCACCACCGGCGCTACCGCCAGCTCCGCCTTTGCCGCCGCCTCCGTTCGCTCCGCCGTTGCCGCCACTCGACGCGCCACCATTCGTCCCGCCAGCTCCGCCGGTGCCGGTTGCGCCACTCGTGCCGGCGCTTCCCGAAGCTCCTGCGGCTCCGCCGTTGAGAGCCCCACCAGTCGAGGAACCACCCGTCACCGAGCCACCCGTCGAGGTGCCGCCGGAAGACGTGCCGCCCGTGGCAAGACCGCCCGTGGCGAGGCCGCCCGTCGAACCTCCGGTGGCCAAGGTGCCGCCCGTTGCGGTCACTCCGCCCGTTGTCGACGGTGTGCCACCAGTCGTACCACCGGTCGTACCGCCGGTGTGCGTTGTCGTGCCGCCCGTGGCTGTGGGCGTTTCGGTGTTGTCGCTACAAGCGGCGAACAAGGGGAAGCTCACGGCAAGCAGGGTCGCTGCGCAGACACTTCGGGCGCGGATGGTCATCAATTACCTCGCGTGTAAAGCGACGGCGGCGCTCGTTGCAGCGTCAAAAAAGCGCCAACAGGCAGAAGAAACTAGGAGAGAACGCTTTTTTGCCGCGATTCCTCATTCAGCGCGGCGACAGAATCTTTCATGAGCTGGGAAAGAATCTTGCGGCGGAGGCGCGCTTCCGCCGGATTCGCGTTGAGCGCGATCGCATCGCTTGGCATGCTTCGCGGCCAATGCCATCGCCAAAAAAGCCGCGCCCTGCCGCGCTTCGCCAGGAAAAAAACCGACCGTCGCGCAAAGCCGCCGAGATTGCGGCCGCAGAAGCGCACGTTCGCGGCATCTTGAGCTTCGTGGGTGAGGATCCCGAGCGCGAGGGGCTTCGCGAAACGCCCGCTCGCGTGGTGCGCGCCATGAGCGAGCATTTCTCCGGCTATGCCCAGGACCCAGCCGACTATCTCGCCAAGACCTTCGAAGAAGTCGAGGGCTACGACGAGCTGGTGCTGGTGAGCGACATCGAGCTCTTCAGCCATTGCGAGCATCACATGGTGCCATTCGTCGGCAAAGCGCACGTCGCTTACGTGCCCGACGGGCGAGTGGTCGGCCTGAGCAAGATCGCCCGCGTGGTCGACGTCTTCGCGAAACGCCTGCAGGTGCAAGAGAAGCTCACCAAGCAGATCGGGGACGCGATCCAAACCCAGCTGAAGCCCCAGGGCGTCGCGGTCATCCTGCAATGTCAGCACTTCTGCATGTGCTATCGCGGCATCAAGAAGCCTGGCTCGTGGACCACCACGAGCAAACTGCATGGTCTCTTTTTGCAAGACGCAGCTGCCCGTATGGAGCTTTTGACGTTGATCGGAATGAAGCGCCAAATCGGTAGCGGGGGCGACTGAGCATGTCCGTCGCTGCCATCGACATCGGCACGAACTCGGTGCGACTTCTGATCACCGACGCGGCGGGTCGCGAGCTCGAGCGCACGATGAGCATCACCCGCCTGGGTCAGGGCGTCGACGTTCGTGGCGAGCTCCACGCGGACGCCATTGCGCGGACCGTCGCGGTGCTCACCGACTACGGCGCCGCCATACGGAAGCATGGGGTTCAGCGCGTGCGCGCCGTCGCCACCAGCGCCGCGCGCGACGCCAGCAATAGCGAGACCTTCTTCCTTGCGGCCGAGCGCGCGCTGGGCACGCGACCCGAACTGCTCAGCGGGGAAGAGGAGGCGCTGCTCTCTTTCCGCGGTGCGACCGCCGGGCTCGCCCCGAGCGAGGGGCCATTCTTGGTGATCGACATCGGCGGCGGCTCCACTGAGTTCGTGTTGGGTGAGCTCCAGCCCGAAGCGCTCATTTCGGTTCAAATGGGCTGCGTGCGCATGGCCGAGCGCCACCTAAAGTCAGATCCTCCTACGCCCGAGCAGCTCGAAGCTTGCTTTGCGGACGTGCGTCACGAACTCGAACGGGTGCGCGAGCGTATCGACGTCGAGCGTGCCCGACGTGTGCTCGGCCTGGCCGGAACCGTCACCGCCATCGCCGCGTTGCAACTCGGTCTGGATCATTACGACGCAACGCGCACGCACCACAGCACCTTGTCGCGCGCTCAGGTCGAAGCTTCTCTCGCTCAGTTGAGCAGCGTGAATACCGAGGCCCGTCGTCGTCTGTTGGCGGAGCCGAAACGGGCCGAAGTCATCGTCGGCGGGGCCGCGGTGCTAGCCACCATCTTGCGCGAATTCGCAATCGCCGAGGTCTTGGTGAGCGAGCACGACATCCTGGACGGGCTCGCAGCCTCTTTGCTCGCCGACACCCGACGTTAGTAGAAGGTCGCGAAGAACTCGCGCACTGCCACGCGGCCGAAGCTTGGGTGCTGATGCCCGCCGTCCGCAGTGTGCGGGCACCAGATCACCGGGTAGCCCGCGTCACAGCCCTGATAGTTCTGGCACTGCGCCGGCGTGCCCGTCACCGTGGTGCTCGTACAATGGTTGGCAGCCACCCAGAAATCGCGGCTTTTCTCGCCACTCGCGAAAGACACCGAGGTGTCGTCCGTGCCGTGCGTCAGCCAGGCGGCGACCTGCCCTTTGCACGAGTTTCCCCGAGGGCCCGAGCCCGCTACCACCGCGATCGCGCGCAGCACGTCGCCACGCAGGCAGCCAACTGCATTGGTCATGAGTCCGCCATAGCTCTGCCCATTGGCGAACACGCGGTTCGGATCGATACAATAGTCTTCGTTCAGCTTCTTGTAGAGCTCATCGAAAAAAACCAAGTCGCGGCTACCCTCGGTCAGGATCCAAGCCACGTTGTCGGGCTCATCCGGCAACGGTAGACCGTCGGGGTAGACGAAGAGGGTCTTGCCAACCAACGGCGCCTTCTCGAGATCGAGGTAGGTGCGCATCTTTTGGCCGGTATAGTTGCTGCCGTGGTAGCCGAAGATCAGCGCGTACGGTTTGTTCGGATCGTAGTCCGCGGGGACCGAGAGGTAATAGCCTCTGTCCAATGAAGCGGCGCTAATCTGAGCTTGGAATTGACCGGTTTTACTGCCGGTTTTGCCGCAGCCAACCGAACCGCCGCCACCACCCGATGTACCTGAACCAGCCGCACCGCTAGCGCCACCGGTTGCGCTTCCGATTCCTCCGCCGCTCGCACCGCCGGAGCTCGCGCCGCCGGACTTACCGCCGCTACCGCCACTGACCCCTCCGCTCGCGCTGAGCGTTCCGCCCGTGCTCGCGCCACCGGTCGAAGCAGACTGTCCGCCCGTTGCGCTTCCGCTCGTTGCGCTTCCGCCCGTGCTTGTGCCGCCGGTTACGCTCGTGCCCCCAGAGGCCGGAGAGCCGCCGTTGCCCGTGGGAGTACCGCCCGTGCCAAGGTCGCTACCAGCATCTGCGCCCGCGCAGCTGACCAGGCCCAGCGCCACCCACGTGGCGAACAATGAGGTCGAGAGCGCTCTGATTCGAAATTGAAAGACTGGCATGGCAATGACGCCACGGCGGCTGCGCAAGCCGCGCCGACGCTTGCCAGAATAGAGACAGGCCCAGGACGGAACGGCTCAGCGCTAGCTCGGAATACCGGGAAACTCGCGGCTTATCGACGGTTGTCCGTCTGCTGCCTTAACGGTGTCCGTCGCGCGTCAGTACCCGATCTTGTCGGTGTACGCGAACAGCGTGGTGCCGTACGACCCGCCCCACTGGTAGCCGTAGCGGCGCTCCGCTTCGATATCCATGATGTTGTATTTCTTGCCGACTCCGGGCGGGTTGTCGCTGGGCAGACGACCGCTGAAGAAGCCCGTGTCCTTGTCGAGGTCGTAGAAGCGGTACCACATCGTACTGCCCGACTTGGCTTGGATCGGGTTGTACGTGTCATCCGTGTTGCCAGAGGGACGGCTGACGTAGGCGGTGTTCGCGACCTTGACCGCGTCGCTCTTGTACCAGGCAATGGCCGCCTGAGCTGCGGCCTTGACCGTCGCGGTCTGCGGCTGAGAGAGCAAGAAACCAATCACACCGACGGATTCGCTGCCGCTCTTGGACGGCAGCTCGTACGACCGCGCGCCGAGTGGCGCGTACGAGGTGGGGTCGTGCTGCGCGCACCAGACCGTCTTCACGCCTCCCTGTGTGATTTGCGCTTTGAGAATGTAATCAATAGCCTTGCTGATCGCGGTCGGTATCTTCGCGAGCTGGGCCGCGCTGAAAGTGTCGGCAGTGAACGGCGCCTTTTGCTGCGCTGCCAAGTCGAGCATGCCGAGCACCCGCACCATCGCGTCGTCATTGAACGTCACGTAGTTCGAGTAGCTGTTGGGCCGCTGCGGATACACTTGCGGAAACCCGCCGGTCGCCGTTTGCATCGTGAACAAGAAATCCAAGCCCTTGCGCGCCGAATCGCGATACTTGGTGTTGTTGCTGCGCCGGTATACGTCCGCGAGGAACATGATTTCGGTCACCGTGCCCTTGTTGTCGATGGTGCCGAGTTCGACGCCATTCGCGCCGGTCCAGTCCGCTCGCGGGTCGGAGCCGTTCCAGGGCGCGGCATACGCGGTGATGCCGAACTTGAACCAACCGCCATGCGGCATCTGCCAAGTGATGATGTTGTCGGCGGTGGTTTGATCCGCAGTCAGCTTGGCCGCATCGCCGGTCGCAGTGCTCAACCACGACGTGTAGCCGTTCACGATCTTGGTCAGCGGGTTGCCCGTTTGATCCGGTATCGAGGCGGTTGCGCCGCCGTTGGTCGCGCCGCCGCTAGTCGCGCCGCCGGGCGTCGTACCGCCACTCGAACTTGCACCGCCGGTCGACTTGCTACCGCCGGCGACGCCCCCGCTCGAGGCGCCGCCCTTGCCGGCCGAGCCTCCGCTCGCCGCACCGCCACCCGCAGAGCCTCCGCTGCTGGTGCTGCCGCCGGTGGCCGCTGCTCCGCCGCCGACCACTCCGCCGGTCGCTTGCCCGCCGGTCGAACTCGTACCGCCGCTCAGTGAAGTGGTTCCGCCGGTCGCACTGGTTCCGCCAGTGGTGTTCGTTCCGCCGCTCGGTCCTGAACCACCCTGCGAGTTAGTGAGCCCGCCCGTGGCCTGCACGGTCCCGCCGGTCTGATTGCCGCCCCCTGACGTGCTGCCGCCGTTGGCCACGGTTCCCCCGGTCGCCGCTTCAGGGCCAGGTTCATCGGAACATCCGAGTGGACCGATCGCGAGTGAGGAGAGGAAGGCAGCAACCAAGCTGAGGCGAGCGAAGCCAAGGCGGTGAAGCGTCACATTGCCTCAAGTCGCCCCGGGACTCCGAATTGGCTCACCAAGCACGATGAACGGGCTTCGAGTCGAAGATTCAGGACTATTTTGCCCCACGGCTGCATTTTTTCGCCCATGCTGCTGGGGCTGCGCACTCGCACGAAAGCGCGGTAGTCGCGCGTCGCCCGACGCCCGCTCCAATCGAGGCTCGACTCCAAGCCGTGACAGGCGCGCTAAGCGAAGCCCTGAAGGGCCGCCAGAGCCGCAAGCAAGGGATCATCCGGTCGCGCGCGTAGTACCTCCGCGCACCACGCGTTTGCGACAACTTGCCCCGCGTAAGCAAGGTCCTGGCCGCTCGCTTCGGCGCAATCAATCGCTCAATCGGTCTCCCTGTCGGGCTACTGTGGGCACCGGAGACAACGTGGATGACCGCCGACGACTACGAGCACCTAGCCAACGTGTTGGCTGCAGCGATCGAGGCCGCCATGTGGCGCAGCGACTACGCCGAACAGGCGAGCGAGCTCGACGCGGTCGAGGACGCGCTCGAGAATCAGGGCAGGGATCTGCCCTTGCCCGACGCGGCCCGCCTGCGCTTGGAAGTCCTTCATGTCTTGAAACAGGCTGATGCCTACGCCGACGATCCACGCGCGAAAGAGTTCGGTGAGGTGTACTGCCTGCTCGCGACCATGACTGACGAGGACCGCACACGGCTGGGCTCCGCGCTCGTTCAATTGTTACGTATCTCGGCCGCGGCCAAGTGAGCCTTTCACCGGGGGGTGAGGCAATGTGACACCGCAATGCGGGCCAGCAAAGCTTGCTAGAAGTGTCATGTTTAGAGGGTCATGCTGCGACACGTTGGCCGCTGCCTCTCCGCTATTGTGCTGGCCATTGCCGCGACCGCGACCGCGACCGCAGGCGCGAGCTCTGGGCACTTGAAAGTGTTGACCTACAACGTGGCGGGTCTGCCGGATGGCTTCAGTACTCCGCACCCGAGCCTGAACCTGCCCCGAATCGGCAGCTTGCTCGGCGGCTACGACCTCGCGCTGATCCAGGAGGACTTCGCGTACCCGGGCGCGCTGCGCAAAAATCTGGTGTTGCCCTACCAATCGCCCGCGTTCGAGCGCGGCGAACAGATGCACTTTGGGGACGGTTTGAGCATCTTTTCGAGCTATTCGTTCGCGCCATTGCAACGTCAGGCATGGCAGGCCTGTCACGGATACATCGATTCCTTCTTCGACTGCCTGACGCCAAAGGGTTTTACGCGCACCCGCATGACGCTCGCGCCCGGCGTTCACGTGGACGTCTACAACGTTCATCTCGATGCCGGCTGGGGCGCAAAAGACGCGGCAGCGAGGGAGTCCCAAGTCGAACAACTGGTTCACGCCATTCAGCAATATTCGCCGGCGGCGGCACTTCTGGTCGCTGGTGACACCAACATTCCGACTCGGCAACGCGACTTGCTCGACCGTTTTCGCAAACAGACCGGCCTGACCGATGCCTGCTCGGCGCTGCATTGCCCGGAACCCAAGCGCATCGATCGCGTGCTCTTTCGCAGCTCGAGCGCGGTGCATTGGCTGCCGCGAAAGTGGCGGATCGACCCGCGCTTCGTGGATGAAAATCTGCGCCCGCTCTCCGACCACCTTGCGGTCGCCGTCGATCTCGATTGGGAAGCTCGCGACCCCGCACCCGAAACTCCCTGAAAACGTCAGCAGCGGCGAGGCAACGCGTGGGTTGCCGGTTAACGTGGTCGCGCTGATGCGGCCGGATTCGACGGGGGAGGGCCGCTGCACCCTTCTGGCTTAGTGCTAGAGACGTGGATGCGAGCCACCGGCCATTGTCTGTGCGGGGCGATTCGGTTCGAGGTGAATGGCGCGCCGTCGCCGATTTGCCTGTGCCACTGTGCGCAGTGTCGGCGCGCAGTGGGCGCGACTCCGGTGGCTTGGGCCACTTACGACCGCGAGGGCTTTCGAATTCTCGCGGGTGAGCCGCGCTGGTTCCAATCTTCGCCTGCCGCGCGGCGCGGCTTTTGTGCCGATTGCGGCTGTTCGCTGTTTTTCGAGAGCTCGCGCACGCCTGACGAAATCGACGTAACCGTGGTCACGTTGGACAACGCTCCCGCCCTGTCCCCGCGCATGCACATCTTCGCCCCGTCCAAGCTCAGCTGGGAAAAGCTCGATGATGGCTTGCCGCGCCACATCGAAGATTCTTCGTCACCGCTCCTCGATTGACGCCTCCGTGGCGTGACTCCCGGACACAACGGCGTCTCTCGCCACAGCCGCAGCAGGCGTTCTGCGAGGCTTCGGTCCGTGCTGAGCGGCACGCCCGATGCAGGGCACCGCTTCGACCTTCTCCAACGGGAATAAAGGGCGAATCATGATGACCCAACGAATCGCATTGGCAGCCGTGTCGCTGCTCGCTCTCAGCCTGGGCGTGGCCTGTGGCGATGACGACGATAAGGGCGGCGGGCGCGGCGGAGCTGCCACCGCTGGCGGAACACGCAACGCCGGAGGCTCCACGGCGAACGGAGGCTCCACGCCCACTGGCGTCACTACCGGAACTGGAACCGGCACAGGTACAGGCACCGAGACCGAAACCACGACCAACACCGATACCGGCACCGGCACCATCACCGAGACGGACACCGTTACGAACACCGATACCGGAACGGACACCAACACCACTACGAGCACCAACACGGGCACCGGCACTGACACGGGTTCCGGCACCGACACGAATTCCGGCACGGGCACCGCAACGGGCACCGATACCGCGCCCGGCACCGGCACCGGCGTTGGGACCGGCACTGACGGCTTCACCATCTCCATCACCGCAACGAACACGGGGATCTGACGACTGCGCTCGCTGCGCGGTCAAAGATGCATATTTGGTGTTAGCAAATGGCCCTAGCGCCAGCGTGCCAACACCGCGTTCTTCCAGATCTGATCGCGCGTATTGGGCACGCTGCGCGAGGCCCCGGTCGTCGCGGGAAAGAGAACGACGGCGTCCGCGCCGAGCTTGCACGCTCTGTCGCGCAAACTGCGCTCGCACAGCTCGGGCAGCGCCGGATGGCAGGTCACCGATGCTCGTGAAATCTCCGTGTAGGGCCGTTTCACGCTGTCCCGGTCCACGAACTCCACCAGGTGCTCGCAGCGTGCGGCTGGCTTGCTCCGCGCAACCATTTCTTGAACGCTCGGAACCTCCCGGGGCGTGGTGACGCACCCGGCCAATCCGAGCGAAATCAGCAGGAGCTCGCGCACGCCAGAGGCCCGGCGGGTCAAGTCCCGCGTTCGACGCAGCTGTAACGATCGCGCCTGCATCAAGTAGGAGAAGGATAGGCGTGTGCGGCGCCATCGTCGAGCTAACCGGCGATTTCCTCATTTTTTCTTCAAGTAGTCGGCGCTGGCTCCGTTCAGGACTGTCGTGGCGCGATCTCCCTATTCGGCCAGCCCCAAGCCGCGGCCCGTGCCGGCCAATACCAGCCTGTCCGCGCTGGTGAGTAGCGAGCGCCCGCTCCACTCGAACGCCCCGTCCACACCGTCGACGTCCCCCGGACGCCCTCGGGTGCCACGCTCGCTCCCGAAGCTCGTCGCGCTGGGCGCGTCTGTCGCGGCGTGTGTGGTGTTCGGGCTCGCGCTCCGCGAGCGAGGTTCGAGCACCGTGGAGCGCAGCGTGCTCCACGGCGCGCCGGGCGTGAAACTCAGCAAGAGCGGTGCCGAGGTGCGTTGGCACGCACGCAAGAACAAAGTGACAATCGACGCTTCGGTGGAAAAGCTAGGGGAGGGCGCGGTAAGCGCGGTGCAGAGCGCCTTCGGCACCTGGCTCGGGTCCGACCCGAAGCTCCCGGATTTGACCTTCGACACCGTTCGCGGAGCCCGAGTTGAGCTCAAACCCGACGGGAAGAACACCGTGCTGGTCGCGCCGATCACAGTGCCCGGCCACGAGCGCGACCTCGCCATCACGCTCACTTACTCGGATGAGAATACCGGCGCGATCGTCGAGGCCGACATCATCATCAACTCCACGCAAACGTTCCGGGTGCTGACCAAGGACGAAGGCGACGACGAAAGCAGCGGCGCCCACAAGGGCGCTGGTGACAAACAGCGCCCACTTTCCTGCTCGACTGGGGGCGTGGTCGTGAACAGCTGCCGCGACGAAGCCTACGATTTGCAGAACGTGCTCACCCACGAGGTCGGCCATTTCTTCGGCCTGGGCGAGGAAATGAGCGATGGCAGCGCGACCATGTACTACTGCACGAGCCGCTGCGAGACGCACAAACGCGCGCTCGCCAGCGTCGACTCGGATTCGATCTCGAACCTTTACCTGGCTGCGCTCGAAGACGACAACACGGGAAGCGAAAC
>DASZQI010000017.1:0-145679 GCA_035549735.1 Polyangiaceae bacterium
GAGGCGTTCGGGTCGCCCATCGCCGCCGCGGCGATCGCGCCGCCCTTCAGGACCAGGAAGGGCTTCACGCCGAAGAAGGCGGGCTTCCACAGCACGAGATCCGCCAGCTTGCCGGGCTCGATCGAGCCTACCTCGTGCGAGATGCCGTGCGTGATCGCCGGGTTGATCGTGTACTTGGCGATATAGCGCTTCACCCGGAAGTTATCCGACTTGGTTCTTTCTTCCTTCAAGGATCCTCGTTGTACTTTCATCTTGTGCGCGGCCTGCCAGGTCCGGAGGATCACTTCTCCCACCCGCCCCATCGCCTGCGAGTCCGACGACATCATCGAGAAGGCGCCCAGGTCGTGCAGGATGTCCTCGGCGGCGATCGTCTCCTTGCGGATGCGCGACTCGGCGAAGGCCACGTCCTCGGCGATGGCCGGGTCGAGGTGGTGGCACACCATGAGCATGTCGAGGTGCTCGGCGATGGTGTTCACCGTGTAGGGCATCGTCGGGTTGGTGGACGACGGCAGCACATTGGGCTCGCCGCAGGCCTTGATGATGTCCGGCGCATGGCCGCCGCCGGCGCCCTCGGTGTGGAAGGTGGCGATCGAGCGCCCCTTCATCGCCTTGAGCGAGGTCTCGACGAAGCCGGACTCGTTCAGCGTGTCGGTGTGGATCGCGACCTGAACGTCCATCTTCTCCGCCACGCCGAGGCAGGTGTCGATCGCCTGCGGCGTCGTGCCCCAGTCCTCATGCAGCTTCAGCCCGATCGCGCCAGCGGCGACCTGTTCTTTCAGGGGTAAAGGCGAGGACGCATTGCCTTTGCCGAGGAAGCCGAGGTTCATGGGGAAGGCCTCGGCCGCTTCCAGCATGCGGTGGATGTGCCACGGGCCGGGCGTGCAGGTAGTGGCGAAGGTCCCGGTCGCCGGGCCCGTGCCGCCGCCGAGCATGGTGGTGACGCCCGACATGAGCGCGTCGTCGATCTGCTGCGGGCAGATGAAATGGATGTGCGAGTCGATCCCGCCGGCGGTGACGATCATGCCCTCGCCGGCGATGATTTCCGTGCCGGGGCCGATGGGGATGGTGACTGCGGGCTGGATGTCGGGGTTGCCGGCCTTGCCGATCTTCCAGATGCGGCCGGCCTTGAGGCCGAGGTCGGCCTTGACGATGCCCCAGTGGTCGACGATCAGCGTGTTGGTGATGACGGTGTCGGCGACCTGCGCCGAGGCGCGCTGGCTCTGCCCCATGCCGTCGCGGATCACCTTGCCGCCGCCGAACTTCACTTCTTCGCCGTAAACGGTGAAGTCCCGCTCGACCTCGATCACCAGCGCGGTGTCGCCGAGCCGCACGCGGTCGCCGCGCGTGGGGCCGTACATTTCCGCGTAGGCATGGCGTGAAATGCGGGTCACGGCCGGCCTCCCTGCGCGTCTAGCGCGCCCATCACCTCGGCGCGGAAGCCGTAAATCTTACGCTCCCCCGCGAAGGCGCAAAGCTCCACGGTGCGCGTTTGACCAGGCTCGAAGCGCACCGCCGTGCCGGCCGCGATGTTCAGCCGAAAGCCACGGGTCTTGTCGCGCTCGAAGCGCAGCGCCGGATTGACCTCGAAGAAGTGATAGTGCGAACCGACCTGGATGGGCCGATCGCCGGTGTTTGCCACTTCGACGCTCACGGTGGCCCGCCCTTCGTTCAACTCGAGCTCGGGCCCTCCGTCGACCAACACCTCGCCCGGCACGAGCGCGCCCGCGCTCGGGATGGGGTTGTGAATGGTCACCAGCTTGGCGCCGTCGGGAAAAGTCGCTTCGACTTGCACTTCGGGAATCATCTCGGCCACGCCGTCCATCACGTCGGCCGAACCCAGCAGTGTGGTGCCGAACGCCATCAGCTCCGCGACGGTCTTCCCGTCGCGCGCCCCCTCCAGCACCGCGGCGCTGATGAACGCGACCGCCTCTGGGTAATTCAGCTTGAGCCCGCGCGCCTTGCGACGCTCCGCGAGCAAGCCGGCCGTGAAGATGAGTAACTTGTCCTTCTCGTGCGGGGAAAGCTCCATGGCAGCGCCTTCTCGGATAGACGTGGCTGGCCTCTCGCGTCCAGCCGAAACTGAGGCGCGGCGGGCTCGGGCATTGGACCTACGACGAGCGATAACGCCCGGGAAACCCCTGAGAAACAACGCCTTACGTGGCCCAAATCCGCGGCGGCAGCGCCTGTCGCCCGAGCAGGCACGGCCGAGCGACCCGCCAGGCCGCGACCAGCGCGGCCCGCACCCGTTCGACCTCGCGGCCCAGCGCGCGCACCACCAGCGTCCCATCGAAACTGGTTACTGCGGCCCGCACGCTGCCTGCTCCGAGCAAAGCGCGCACCTCGCGAGCCAGTGCATCGAGGTCGGCGGCCTTGCCGGCAACGCAGTACAGAGTCCCGTACACCGGCTCGCCCGCGTAGCCCCAGGCGGCGGACAAGGTCTCGCAATTGCCGGTGACGTGCGACCGATCCACGATCAACGGCTCACCTGCACGAAAAATTTCGAACCCCTGCCTGAGCTCACCGCGCGAAAAGCCCAGGTCACTTGCTGGCCTGCCGAAGCAACCCAGGTCCCAGCCGATGAACGTCGCGTCTCCGGCAAGTTCGACGCGCGTGTTCACACGCGCGCGCGCCCCGTCGAACACCAGCGTTTCGCAGGGAAACCACTCGAGCGACCCATCCGCTTCAACGCTTAACAGCTGCGTTTGCAGGCTGGTTTGCCCGAGTGAGCGGTAAAGCTTCTGCGCCGCAGGCGTAGTCACCAAGAGTGAAGCTCGAGCGCGGACCTTGACGACGCTCTCGAGCTGGTCGCCTCCCACCATGCCGCCGGGCGGATGCAGCAAGTAAACATGAACCGGGCTGTCACCCTCCGGGTAAAATGGGCGCTGAATGCGCAGCGGCCCGAAATGCGAGCGCCGCGCGAGCCGGGACCTCTCGCCGTCTCGAACCACTTCGAGTTCGAGCCGCGCCGCCCAGCCCTGCGCTTCACTGCCGACGCTGGTCATCATTCGCCGCGACCGAACAGGTAGAGCGCACCAAGCAGCAAGAACACCGCGCCAGCAACGCGCTGCAGAGTTCGTGGGGATACGTATCGCGCCACCAAGTCACCGGCCAGCACGGCCAACGCGGAGCTGCACACCAGCGCGGCCGCAGAACCGAAAAACACGCTCCAGCGCGACGAAGACCCCGCCGTGAGCGACATGGTTGCAAGCTGCGTCTTGTCACCGAGCTCGGCCAAGAAGATCGCGACGAACGTGGAGGCGAACAGCTTCAAATCCATGACGCTGCCGACCCTACCCCGTCCAGGCGATCGAGTCTGCTAGATCCCGCTCCCCCCTCCGAACGCCTCACTCCGTGCTTGGGCCTGCGTCACGCGGCTATGTGGCGGGACGCTGCGGGTGAGCCAGACATTGCCGCCGATGGTCGACCCGGCGCCGATGCGAATCCGTCCGAGCACCGTTGCACCTGCGTAGATGACCACGTCGTCCTCGACGACGGGGTGTCGAACGGCCCCCTTTGCGAGCTGCCCATCCTCGTCGAGCGGGAAGCTCTTCGCTCCCAAGGTGACACCTTGATAGAGACGCACTCGCTCTCCAATGCGGGTGGTTTCGCCGATGACGACGCCCGTCCCGTGATCGATGAAGAAGCTGCCCCCGATTTCGGCTCCGGGATGGATGTCCACGCCAGTGTCCACGTGCGCTATCTCTGCCCATATTCGTGGGATCAGCGGCACTCCCAAGCGAAAGAGCTCATGCGCCAAGCGGTGGTGGGTGAGCGCAGCAAACCCTGGATAGCAGAAGATGGCTTCGTCGATGCTCGTGGCCGCAGGGTCCCCCTGGAAAGCCGCGAGCGCGTCGCTTTCCAGTAAGGCACGCACCGCCGGTAGGCGCGCGGCGAAGCTCTGTATCACCTCAGTCGCGCGAGCGTGTCGCAGCGCCGTGGCATCCGCGTAGCTCAGCGCGCGCCGCACTTGCTCGTGCAGCGCTGACAGCATCGCATCCAAGGCGTGACCGACGAAATAGTCGAGGCCCTCCTCGGACAAATCCGAAGGCCCAAAATGAGCAGGAAAGAGCGTCGCGCGAAGCCCGCGAGCGATCTCGCTCAAAGCGTCGTGCGAGGGTAGTTCCCGACGCTGAAGCCACTTGCCGTCAGAAAGCGAGCGAGCGGAGGTCCGCAGTTGCTTCACGATCGGGCTCAGGTCCCAGCCCTGAGTCCCGAGCATGGGTGGCACCGATGGCGGACGCCTGAACGAATAGTCCTGCGTCACCAGAGATGCTCCTGGTTACGGGTAATGCCGTGTGGCGTACCGCCGATGGAGATGTGACTTTCGAACCAAGAGGGGCTGACCGTGGACATGGGGCTCCGAGCTCAGAACAATTCCCGCGAAACCAATCGCTAAACGGGACGCTTGTCTTCTAAAGCTGGCGAGCCGACGGCAGTAACGGCGCTACTTAGCCGACCGAGCGCGCCAGCCCGATACAGCAGGACCGGCGGCCGGAAGCGCCGACTGGCAGATGGAAGGAGCTGACCATGCGAACGGAACGGTAGCGTGTCAGCCGAACGCAGGCAAACCTGGCCGAACATGCGGCCTCCACGGAGCGGGTGCGCCGACCGCGGGCCACAGAACTGTCCCGAAAAGCAGACGGGCTGGGCTAAGCTCGTGGACGATGGCGAAAGCGAAGTCCAAGAGCAAAGAAGCGCCTAAAGAAGACAGGCGCCCTACGGTGAAAGACAATTTCGGAGACGAGGCCGGTGCGGCGGAGATGGCCCGCCGTGTGGCAGAAGTTCTCAAGCGCCTCCGTAGCGAGCGACGACTGTCGCTGGACGACCTCGCGGCCAGGAGCGGCGTGAGTCGCGCAGCCCTGTCTCAAATCGAAGGCGCGCGCACGAACCCCACCCTGGCGGTGCTGTGGAAGATCGCCGTCGGTCTCGACGTCCCTTTTCACGATTTGTTGGGCTCGAATGAGGAGCAAGGCGTGCGCGTTTTGCGCTCCGGGGAGGCCCCGCCGCTGCGCAGCGCTGACGGCCGCATGGAGAGTCGGTTGCTCTCGCCTGGAGGTGCTACCGCAGACACCGAGGTGTACGAACTGCGTTTACAGCCCAAAGCGGTGCACAGGAGCGATCCTCACGGCAAGGGTACGACCGAGACGCTCGTGGTACTCACCGGCTCGCTACGCCTGATCGTCGACGGTTCCGAGCATGAGCTCGGCACGGGCGACTCGGTATTTTTTCGCTCCGACGTCCCGCACACCTACGAAAACCGAACCGCGCGCGAAATTCGCTGCCTCGACGTGATCCGCTACCCGCGAGGTGCCTAGCACCCCACGCGCGGCGTTCCAGGCCGGGGGTTGCTGTGCCGGCAGCAATCTCGGTTCTCTCCCTGCGCACGGCGAACCAGGTCTTGTTTAGAAGACACACCGTTGCTAGACGAAACGAATGTCGTCGGCTCTGGCCCCATTCGTGAAACTACAGCACACCGGCAGCGCTCTGGGCGCGGTGGTGGTCGATCTAGACGTCGGCTCCCCGCTCGCTGCGGAGCAAGTCCTCGCTCTGAAGCGCGGGCTCCTCGATCATCACATCCTGATTTTCAAGAAGCAGGACTTGTCGGAACAGCAATTCAAGGCTTTCGCGGCTTACTTCGGCACCGTGTTCCTGCCGCCGCCCGACGTGCCGGTACTGGCATCCAAGGAGGGCGGCGCTACTCCCGACGTCGTACTAGTTGCGAACGTGGACGGTGGATACACCGGAAACGGTGAGCTCTCCGCGCATTCGGACCACCACTGGGCTCCGCAACCGTCTGCCGGGTCGCTGCTGTATGCGCTAGAGGTCCCGCAGGTCGGCGGCGACACCTCGTTCTACAACATGAATCTAGCGTACGAGACGCTCGACACCGACACCAAGCGTCGAATCGAATCTCTTCGCCTCATCACCTACAATCCATTCCTGTGGCCGAAAGACGGGCCGCGCCCGAAATACCGCTTGGAAGACCAGCCGCTGATAAGCCCGGTCTATCCGCACCCGCTCGTGCGCACCCACCCCGACAGCGGCAAGCGGGTCTTGTACTTGGACGCGGCAACCGAGGTCGAGGTGGTCGGTTTGCCCAAACAGGAGGGCAACAAGCTGATCGAGGAGCTGCGTGCACACCTCGAACAGGAGCGCTTCCGCTATACACACCGCTGGTCGGTCGGCGACATCGTGTACTGGGACAACCAAGCCGTGCTCCATGCACGCACGGCTTTTCCAGCCGACCAGCGCCGCGTGCTCAAGCGCATCAGCATCGCGGGCAGCAGACCGTTCTGATGTCGGGCGTGCTGCTCGTCACTGGCGGCGCGTCGGGCATCGGCGCGGCCGTCGCGCGGCTGGCCGCCGAGCGCGGCTTCACGCTCGCCATCAACTACCGCACCAAAGAGAGCCAAGCCCTGGCCTTGGTGCAAGAGCTCCGTGCGAAAGGCGCGCGGGCCGCCGCGTTCCCCGCCGATGTCTCCGTGCCCGAGCAGGTCGAAGTCTTGTACGCGCGCGTCGGGCAGGAGCTCGGGGCTCTGCGCGCCGTGGTCAACAGCGCCGGCATCGCCACGAACCCAGTGCGGGTCGCCGACGCCGATGTCGCGACGCTCGAGCAGCTGCTGCGCACCAACGTGCTCGGCGTCATGCTCAGCTGCCGCCAGGCCGCGCGCGCACTTTCCACTAAAAATGGTGGCAGCGGCGGAGTCATCGTCAACGTTTCGTCCATGGCAGCGACGGTGGGTGGACGACCCGGTAACTCACATTACGCAGCGAGCAAAGCCGCCGTCGATAGCTTCAGCGTCGGCTTCGCGAAAGAGGTCGCCGCTGAGGGGATCCGCGTGCTCTCAGTGCGGCCCGGCTTCACCATCACCGAGCTGACGCGTGACCGACTCGAGGACGCTCGGTTCCGTCAGGTCATTACAGAGACGATCCCACTCGGCCGGCCAGCGCGCGTCGAAGAGGTGGCCGCGCCGATCGCCTGGCTGCTCTCGAGCGAGGCCTCGTTCATCACCGGCACGTGCCTGGACGTCTCCGGCGGCGGCTTCAGCATCGCGGACGCCCCAAGACACCGCTGACCCACGGAAACGGCCCAAGTCAGAGCATGCTGGCTTGAACCCACGTGGCCCACTCCTATCTCGCTGCGATGTATTTCAGGAAGTGTCGGGCCAAAGTTGCCCTGACCGCGAACCACCATTGTCCCTTATAGTAGACTTACGTCTTCTATGACTCGCCCCCATCCGACCGCCGGCGAGATGCCATGTGGATAGTCCGCGTCGCACTCAACCGTCCCTACACGTTCGTGGTCATGGCGTTGGCGATTTTGCTAGGCGGCATCTTCACGATTGCACGGACACCGAAGGACATCCTGCCGGAAATAGATATCCCCGTGATTGCGGTGGTGTGGTCCTACTCCGGACTGCCACCCGAGGAGATGGAAAAGCGCATCGTCAGCGGCTTCGAGCGCTTCCTGATCACGACCGTGAACGACGTGGAGCACACCGAGAGCCAGTCGTTGACCGGCGTCGCGGTGATCAAGGTGTTCTTCCACCCAGGCGCCAAGATCGAAGCCGCCACCGCGCAAATTACGGCGGTCGCGCAGACAGCCGTGCGCGGCTTGCCCCCCGGCGCGACGCCGCCCCTGATCCTTCGCTATAGCGCCTCGAACGCACCCGTGCTGCAGCTCGCGCTCGAAAGCGAACGACTCAGTGAGCAGCAGCTCTTCGATTACGGGGTGAACTTCGTGCGAGCTGGCGTGGTCACCGTGCAGGGGGCCGGTGTTCCCTATCCGTACGGCGGCAAGTTGCGCCAAGCCATGATCGATATCGACCTACCTCGGCTGTACGCCTGGGGTCTATCGCCACGAGACGTGATCAACGCCGTCAACGCTCAAAACCTGACGCTACCGTCCGGAACGGTGAAGCTCGGCGCCGTCGAGTACCCGGTACGCCTAAACGGGAGCCCGGAGACGCTGCAAGCGCTCAATCGTATCCCCATCCGCACCGTGCAAGGACGCACGGTCTACGTGGAGGACGTCGCCAACGTGCGCGACGGTTTTGCGCCGCAGACCAGCATCGTGCACGCCAACGGCAAGCGCGCCGTCGTCATGCCCATCCTCAAGTCGGCAGGGGCAAGTACCTTGGACGTGGTCAGTCGCGTTCGACAGGCACTGCCCGGCATTTTGGCCACGCTGCCGCCGGAGCTGAAGGTCACGCCGTTGTTCGACCAATCGGTGTTCGTGCGTGCAGCCATCCGCGGTCTGGTTCACGAAGCGCTGATCGCCGCCGCGCTCACGGCGCTGATGATGCTGCTCTTCCTGGGCAGCTGGCGCAGCACGTTGATCGTGACGCTGTCCATCCCGCTTTCGATTCTGGTTTCGATCATCGGCCTGCGCCTGACGGGTCAGACCCTGAACGTGATGACGCTCGGCGGCCTGTCGCTCGCGGTGGGCATCCTGGTCGACGACGCTACCGTCGAGCTCGAGAACGTTCACCGTCACCTGGCCTCCGGGCGCCCCTTGCTGGACTCGATTCTGACCGGCGCGCGCGAGATCGCGCTGCCGGCGTTGGTGTCGACCCTCTGCATTTGCATCGTATTTCTGCCGGTGGCGTTCATCAGCGGCGCGGCGCGCTCGCTGTTCGTGCCGCTCGCCATGTCGGTAGTGTTTGCGATGCTGACCTCCTATTTGCTGTCCCGCACGCTCGTCCCTACCCTGCTCAGCTACTTGCTCGCTTCCGAGCCGCACGCGCCGGGTCCTGTCAGCCGGTGGCAGCGGGCCGTAAGCGCGGTTGATGTCGGATTTTCCAGACTGCAGGCGAGCTATTCGCGCATTCTCCGGCAGCTGCTCGCGCGCCCGCGCGCGACGTTGCTCACCTTTGCCGCTTTCGCCAGCATCTCTCTCTGCCTAACCTGCCTGATCGGCCGCGACTTCTTTCCGAGCGTGGACGCGGGCCTGCTGCGTCTTCACGTCAAGGTGGCGCCGGGCACGCGCATCGAAGAAACCGAGCGCCAATATGCGGGCGTCGAGCGGACGATTCGGCGCATCGTGCCCAAGCACGACATCGAGAACATCATCAACAACATCGGGCTCACGGTCAGCCCGATCAACCTGTCCATGAGCGATGGCTCCTTGATCTCCTCGGCCGACGGCGAAATCCTGCTCTCCCTCCGCCCGGGCCACCGTCCCACGCGTGAATACGAGCGCGAGCTGCGCCTTGCACTAGGGCGTGAACACCCGGAAAAGTCGTTCTTTTTCGCCGCGGCGGATTTGTCGACTCAAGTGCTCAACTTCGGGATCTCTGCGCCGATCGATGTGCAGATCGTGGGTCCGGCCTCGAACCAGGCCAAGAACCTGAGTATCGCCCTAAGCTTGCTGCGCAAGGTCCGCGCCATCCCCGGCGTAGTCGACGCCCGCTTACAACAAGTACCGGACGCTCCAGAACTGCGCGTGGACGTCAATCGCGATCTGACGAACCAGCTCGGTATCACGCAGCGGGACGTTGCCAACGATGTGCTCGTGTCTCTTTCGTCCAGCGGCCAGACGGCGCCGAGCTACTGGCTCGATCCGCAGAAGGGCATTCAGTACGCGGTCGCCGTGCAAACGCCCCAATACGAACTCGCGAGCCTCGCGGATCTCGAGAGCACACCGGTCAAGGCCGGCGACGGGGACACCCAACTGCTCGGCAACCTCGCGCAGATTTCGCGACGCACGAGTGCGACCAACATCACGCACCTGAACGCAATGCCGACCTACGACGTGCTGGCCAACGTAGCCAGCACCGACCTGGGGTCCGTCGCGGACGAGCTGCGAGCGCTTGTCGCTCAGCAGACGCCGCAGCTCCCGCGCGGCTCGACGCTCAAGCTCAAAGGCCAAATCGAGAGCATGGACTCTTCCTTCGAGGGGTTGGCCTATGGCCTGCTGTTCGCGATCGTCCTCGTTTATCTGTTGATGGTGGTCAACTTCCAGTCCTGGGTCGACCCGCTGATCATCCTGACTGCTCTCCCTGGCGCGGTCAGCGGCATCGTCTGGATGCTGTTCCTGACGGGCACCACGCTCAGTGTTCCCGCGCTGATGGGGACCATCATGTGCGTCGGGGTGGCCACCTCCAACGGGGTGCTCGTCGTGGCGTTTGCCAACGACCTTCGCAAGGAGGCGGTCAAGGAGGGGCGAGACCTGGACGCAGCCGCGGCGGCACTGGTCGCGGGCTCCACACGGTTGCGACCGGTCCTGATGACCGCATTGGCCATGATGGTCGGCATGTTGCCCGCAGCGCTCGCGCTGGGTGAAGGAGCCGAGCAGAACGCACCGCTCGGGCGAGCCGTTATCGGAGGGCTCTTGGTAGCCACGCTCGCCACCCTGCTCGTCATTCCCGTGAGCTATAGCCTGCTGCGCCGCCAGCAGCCGACCACACTGAAGGAGATCGCATCATGACGACTGCGCTAACGGAGGATCGTGCGCGCGCGGAACGCTGGCAATTTCCACGACACTGGGCGCGGTGGCTCCTTTCAATCTCGGTGCTGCTCACCCTGATCTTGGCTGGTTATCTACCCAAGAAGCGCGCGCGCGCCGCGCTCATCAGCGCCTCGGCCGAGGCCAATCAAGCGGTCTCGGCCGTCAACGTCGTGCGCCCGAAGCCCACCAAACCATCCAAATCGATCTCGCTCCCCGCTAGCCTCAAAGGTTGGGAACAAGCGGTGATCTACGCGCGCGCCAACGGCTACGTGCGCCGTTGGCTCGTCGACCTGGGCGACCAAGTCGAGCAAGGGCAACCCCTCGCCGAGCTCGACACTCCCGAGCTCGATCGGGAGGTCGAGCAGGCCCGAGCAGGTTTGGCCGAAAGCGGGGCCGTGTTTGGCGAGGCCGAGGCAAATCGCGACTATGCCGAGGTGAATCTTGCGCGCTATCGCTCGCTCGCGCCGGCCGGCGTCGCTTCTCAAGGTGAACTGCAGAAGGCCGAAGCGGAGGCGCGCGTGGCAGCTGCCAAGCTGGCCGTCACGCGCGCCGCGCGCGACTCCCGCAGCGCAAACCTTCGCCGCTTGGAGCAGCTGAAGTCCTTCGCTCGAGTCACGGCACCGTTTGCCGGAGCGGTCACGGCGCGTAAGGTCGACCGCGGTAGCCTGGTCACCGCAGGGACCTCGATCCTGTTCGAGCTTTCGGTGCTGAAACCATTGCGCGTAGTCATCGATGTGCCACAAAGCCTGGCGCTCGGCGTCAGAGATGGGACCACCGGAAAGCTCAGCGTCCGCGAGCTACCGGGGCGTAGCTTCTCAGCTACCGTCGCTCGGCGTTCGGGTGCGCTAGACAGCACTTCTCGCACGCTCCGCGTCGAGCTGCTGGTGCCCAACGATGAGCACCAGCTCTTACCGGGCATGTTCGCGGAGGTAACGTTGGAGCTCGCTCGCAGCCACACCAGCTTGTCGCTACCTGCCTCCGCCGTGATCGGCAGCAAGGACGGCCTGCGGGTGGCGACGGTCGACGCTCGTGGTTTGGTCAAGCTGAACCCGATCGTGATCGAGCGAGACAATGGCAGCGAGGTCGAGATCGCAAGTGGTATCTCGCCGGAGGATACGATCATCTCCAGCCCACGCCCGTTCCTATCCGAGGGCGAGCAGGTGAAGCCCGCGCTCCCCAACCCCTAACTCCCCGCCAGCGCCACCCTTGCCAAGCTCCCGCTGTCCACTATACTGGACAGAATGAAAATCGAGGGGCTGCTCCAGGGCTTTCATGTGGCCTTCCTGCGATGGCTGGCGGCGGCGCTGGTCGCGTGGGGCCCGGTCGGATGTCGCAATGCCAGCGGTTCTGAGCAGCTAGCCGCGGGAGAGCTCGTCGAGCTGCGCTACATGTCGGCCCCTGGCTTCGTCTCCCCCATCGAGCTCGCGGAGGACCTCGGCTACCTGGCGCCACTCAAGCTCAAGTACGTGAGCAGCACGACCAGCGGCCCGCAGAGCATCCAAGCCGTGGTCACGGGCGACGTCGACGTGGAGAGCGCGTTCAACGGCGCCGTACTCAAGTTGATCGCGGCCGGCGCCCCGATCCGCGCTGTGGTCGGCAGCTACGGGGTCGATCCCGACATTTGGGGCGGATATTACGTAGTCGAGGGCAGCCCGATCCGCAGTCCGCGTGATCTGCTTGGCAAGAAGGTCGCGGTCAATACCGTCGGCGCCCACCAGGAATTTGCGCTCAAAGAATATTTGCTGAGAAATGGGATGACCCAGGAAGAAATCCGCCAAGTTATGCTGGTTTCGTTGCCGCCCCTGAACGTCGAGCAGGCGCTTCGACAGGGGCAGGTAGACGTGTCGGTCTTGACCAGCATCTATCGTGACGTGGCAGTGGAGCGAGGTGGCTTGCGGTTGTTGTTTTCGGATCTGGACCTATTCGGGCCTTTCACCGCAGGCACTTACGTCCTAAAAACCGATTTCATTGCGCGGCATCCTCAGGCCGCGCGGCGCTTCGTGGAGGGCGTCGGCAGGGCGCTCGATTGGAGTCGCGATACGCCGCGAGAGCAAGTTCAGCAGCGCTTCGCGGATATCATCGCCAGACGCAAACGCAACGAAAACGCCGCGCTCGTCAAGTACTGGCGTAGCTACGGCGTAGCCGGCCGGCGCGGCCGGATTGAGCCGAAGGACTTTCAAATCTGGATCGATTGGTTGGTGCGTTCGGGTGAGCTGAAGGCGGGGCAAGTTCCTCGGGCCAGCGTCTTCACCAACGAGCTGAACGTTCCACCCTGACTGCGGGCTGCCGCGCCCCGAAAATCGCTACGCTCGCGCACTCGAAGGCGCCGCGTAAACTGGCGGCCGCTCGCGCATCACCCAATAGCCAGCGGTCAGGATTGCGCCGCCCCCGAGCAACGAGTGCGCCCCACAAGGTTGCTCCCAGAGAAGCGTCGCAATCGTGACCGCCGTGAGCGGCTCGATGAACGTGAGCACTGAAGCACGCGCGGCCGGCACCTGCGACAGGGCGCGCACGAACACCACACCGGCCAGCGCGCCCGGTCCGATGGCACCGGCAACCAGCCAGGCGAAAGCAGTGGCCGAAATGCTCCAGCCGCCCTCGGGCACCATCAGGCCCAGCACCAAGAGCGCGCTGGGCACGTGATACACGATCAGCTCCGCCGGCCCGAAGCGCTGCGACAGATGCTTGTTGAACAGCACGCCAGCAGCAAAAAACACCGCGCTGGCCGCGCCCAAGAGAGCTCCAGGAAACATTGGTAACGCGTCGGCACCATTGCTGCGCCACGGCGCGAGCAACACCAGCAGCCCCAGCACCGACAGCGTTACCGCTGCGCCGGTACCCGGCCGTCGCACCTCCTTCAGGACGATGGGTGCGACCAGCGCAACCAAGAGCGGAGCCAAATAGTGAGTGAGCGTGGCGACCGTGACGCTGGTGGACTGCAAGGCCGCGAAATACAGGCTGCAATTCAGCGCATCGCACACGCCGAACGCGGCCAGCAGATACCAATCTCGCTCGCCCCGCGCAGGTGCCCGTCGCGCCTCCCGCACAGCCAAAGGCAGGAGCACGACAGCGATCGCAGCCAGCACCACGAACGTCGATAGGCTCGGGGGCAAGGAACGCTCCGCCTGCGCGAAACGCAGAAACGCGCTCCAGGTACCCCAGGAAGCAGCCGCCGCTGCGATCGCCCAGTAGTTGAGGCTACTTCGGCCCACTGCACCTCGCTCGCAGCGCAAGCTAGTGAAGCCGGCCGTGCGATGCCAGCGCGTTCAGTACGCGCGAGAGCCCGCCGCACAGGTTGCTGGCCCGGCAGCAACTCACCCTCGGCGTGTACGCCCAGCGAATCTATCACTATGCGATATATTGTCTTTTATTATAGACATTGTCACCGACAGAGGAGACAAGGTCATGCAACGTCGTTCCTTCATCAAAACTACGCTCGCTGGTGCGGCAGCGGCCACCCTCAGCGGGCCACTGGGCAGCGCGCGCGCCGCAGACAAACCCGCCGTCATTCGCGTGGCGTTCCCGGGCGTCGGCATCGGCAACCGGCCTTTCGTTGGCGGTGGCCCCGCCGCAAACCTGCACCTCAAAGGCATACTGGAAGAGGAGTTCAAGGCGGACGGTATCAAAGTGCAATGGAGCTTCTTGCGCGGCGCAGGTCCGGCCGTGAACGAGCTCTACGCGAATGGTCTGGTCGATATCTCGCCGCTTGGCGACTTACCCTTCATCATCGGTACCGCGGGCGGCTTGAAGCGGAAGGTGCTGTCGACCGCGTTCATTCGGGGCAATAGCTACGTGGTCGTGCCGGCAGATTCACCTATATCGAGCCTGAAAGACCTGCGAGGCAAGAAGGTCGCCATTTTCAAGGGCACCAATATTCAGCTCGCATTTGCGCAAATCTTGGAGGCGCACGGGCTCACCGAAAAGGATATCCGAGCCATCAACATGGACACCGGGGCGTCCCGGGCGGCCATCGTGACCAAGGACATCGAAGCCTACGTCGGGGGCAACGACGTGCTCTCGCTGCGCGACCAGGGCGTCGCAAAGCTGATCTACACGACGCGCGGCGACCCTCGTTTCCTGCGCCACGGCGTGTTCACCGGCACCGAGCAATTCGTCAGCCGCTATCCAGAAATCACGCAGCGCATCGTGAATCGCCTGGTCGCGGTATCCAAGGAAATATCCGAGCACGACGCGAACCCGGCGCCCGTGTTCCAGCTTTGGACCAAGAGCGGCGTGCAATTCAGCAACTACAAGGAAGACTTCGTGGGCACCTCACTCAAGCTCGCGTCGAGCCCGCTCTTGGACCCGTACATCGTGTCGCAGATCAAGACCAAGGTGAGCCTTGCCAAACGATTCGGGCTAATCAAAGAGGCCTTCGATTTCGAGGCCCTGATCGATCGGCGCTTCTTGAACAAGGCACTGAAAGATCAGGGGCTGGAGAACTACTGGCCCCAGGTTTCCGCATCCGGCAAGGTGAGCTGAGCTGGCCCACACGGTAGGGCGCTTCGGCCGATGCCGAGGCGCCCTAGCTCGCCCCTGCTCTTCCGTGTCAGTCAGGCCTTGGGCTTACCGTCGACGTCGTGACGCTGCCAGTAGGTCTCCAGGTTCTTGGACTTCAAAGCTTGGTTCAAGAACCGCGGTTCGATCCATGCGTCGAGCGAAAAGTCGTTCTTGATCAAGCCGAATCGCTTGGAATCCGCGATCGCGCGCCGGTATTGCGAGAGGAAGTACTCGTCGATCAACGGGCTGGCCTTCAGCTTGATCGAGGAGCCGGTGAAGTCTTCCTTGTAGTTCGAGAACTGAGTCCCGCTCTTGGCCCAGAGCTGATAGACGGGAGCTGGGTTCGCTTCCTGGTCGCTCTGCCACTTGGAGCCTTCCACCAACTTGTTGACCACGCGCTGTGTGATCTCCGGATACTTGTCGATGAAGGCCTGAGAACCAATCAGCGACGAATGCTTCAAGAAGCGCGGATCGCCGCCGCGCGTCGTATAGACGATCTTGGCGACGCCCTGATCGCGCAACGACAAAAAGTCGCTGTTTCCGAAGGCCGCTTCGATGTCCTTGGTCGTCAGGGCCAGGCGGGCAGTGTTGTTGTCCATGTTGATGGCGCGCAAGTCCTTCTCACTCAGGCCATTACCCTCGAGAATCTTGGCGATGGCGAGCTGCGCGTTGGTACCCTTGAAGATTGCGACTTTCTTGCCCTTCAGGTCCTTGATGCCGCTGATCGACGAGTCCGAGGGCACGGCCAGGTAGGTATTCTGACGAACGCCACCCGCGGCAAGGATGCGGGTCTTCAAGCCGCCGGCATGGCCGATGATCGATGGCAAATCTCCCAGGCCCCAGCCGAAGTCAGCCAGCCCGTTGGCGAACAGTTCATTGACGGCGGGGCCAGCTCCGCGCAGGAAGTTCCACTGAATCTTGATGCCATCGGCCTTGAATTCTTCTTCCAGGAGGCCGCGCAGGGCCACCGTGGCGACGTTCGAGCCGCCGATGATCGGCCGGTTGCCGATACCGACACCGGGGACGCCGATGCGAATCACGGTAGGCGCGGCGGCGCGGGCGCTGCGCTCGCCCAAAAGGCCGAGCGCGGAAACGGAAAACATGCCTTTGACGAAAGAAGAGCGTTTCATTTTTGAACTCCGGACGTTTTCTCGAACGGCGCCAACGCCGCCCACTTCCATGGTCCACTATGAAAGACGCGCGTCTCGTTAGCAAGCTCTCGCGAGTTACTTTTAATATCGTATCGAGATATGTTTGCGACAGCTGGTGCGTTCACGAGGTTCGACGAAGTCTCACGCGCCGCCCGCCCCCGACTCGCTGGATGGACCGCCGCCGGACCCTGCCGAGCCGCCGTTGCTCTCGCCCGCGGCCGAGCCGCCACTGCTCGCGCCACCCCCGCTGCTTCCGCTGGCACCGCCCTTCGCGCCGGCACCCGCGGCACCTGCCGCCGGAGGGAGCGGCGGCAGAACGTCGTCGGAGCTGGAGCAAGCTGGCGTTGTCACCGACGCGGCGAAAGTAATCGAAGCTAGGACCAAAGCACGAATGGACATGAAACTCCTGAGACTGATCGGCGTGCCCGGGTTCGGCGGAGCAAGCCTTGCGCAGCTAACGTCCATTATAAAAGACAGGCAGTCAAGACTTTTGTCATTTTCTGGTAGAGGGGCATGCTAGAGTAGAAGACAGATGACGAACGACAAGGCACCTCGCCCCGCGCCTGGTTGGCGCCTCTTTGCGGGAGTTCGCTGGCGCCGATTGCTCGGGCCATTGTTCCTGCTGCTCGTGTGGCAGGCGGCATCGTCATTACAGTTGGTTTCACCCCGGGTCCTGGCAGCTCCCAGCACGGTGGTCGCCACGGGTTGGGAGCTACTGAAGAGCGGTGAGCTCGCCCAGCATCTTTGGGTGTCGCTCGGTCGCGTGAGCCGTGGGCTCTGCATCGGAGTCGGCGCCGGGCTCGCGCTGGCGCTGATTTCCGGCTTGTTCCGCTGGGGCGAGGATTTGCTCGATCCGCCGCTGCAAATGCTGCGCACGCTGCCGATTCTGGCGCTGGTACCGCTGTTCATTCTCTGGTTCGGCATTGGTGAGACGCCCAAGGTGGGGCTGGTGGCGCTCGGTACGTTGTTCCCCATTTACTTGAACACTCACGCAGGCATTCGCGGTATCGACAACAAGCTCGTGGAGGCCGCCAAGACGCTGCGCCTGAGCCGCCCGAGGCTGATACTTCACGTGATCTTGCCGGGCGCGCTCCCGGGCGCACTGGTGGGGTTGCGCTATTCGCTCGGCATCGCCTGGCTGATTCTGGTCATCAGCGAGCAGATCAACGCGACGGCGGGCATCGGCTACCTGATGACCAACGCGCGCGAGTTTCTGCGCACCGACATAATAGTCGTCGGTCTGGTGGTCTATAGCTTGCTCGGGCTGCTGACCGACGCTTTGGTGAGGCAACTCGAGCAGCGGGTGCTGGTGTGGCGCGGCGCTTTCGTCGGGACTTGAAAGGAAACCATGAGTACACGGGATTTGCTGGCAGTCGAGACTCGTAACGTTCGACGGAGCTTTGGCGGCCGTGACGTGCTCGGAGGCATCGACCTCACGATTCACCGCGGCGAGTTCGTTGCGTTGCTCGGGCCGAGCGGCTGCGGCAAGAGCACGCTGCTGCGGGCGCTTTCGGATCTCGATGCGGCAGTGACCGGTGACATTCGCGCGCCCGCAAATCGCTCGGTCGTGTTTCAAGAGCCACGCCTGCTGCCGTGGAAGCGCGTTTGGAAGAACGTCGCGCTCGGGCTTTCTGGCGCGCGGCACGAACGCAGGCGACGCGCGCTTTCGGCGCTAGAAGAGGTGGCCCTCGCCGCGCGGGATGAGGCCTGGCCGGTCACGCTTTCCGGCGGGGAAGCGCAACGGGTCGCGCTGGCGCGAGCCCTGGTGCAGGAGCCGGAGCTGCTTCTGCTCGACGAACCGTTCGGCGCGCTCGACGCGCTGACGAAGATCCGCATGCACGCGCTACTCGCGCGTTTGCTCGAGCGGCACCGTCCAGCCGTTTTGCTGGTGACGCACGATGTGGACGAAGCCATTCTGCTTTCGGATCGTGCGGTGGTGCTAGGTACACCCGCAGGTGCCGCGGCTGACGTAGGTAGCCAGATCGTGGCAGACATTCCGATTCGCCTCGCGACGCCGCGACGTCGCACGGACCCTGCCTTCGCCGAGCTGCGCCGTCGGTTATTCGGCTATTTGGGAGTGGAAGATGACGACCGAACGGCGGCCGTTTCCGGTGTCCGCTCCTCCCAGACGCGCTCGACGTTCTCATCGGAACCGGAAGCGCTGGAGCTGCTGAACGCGACCAGTTAGAACCGACTCCCCAGCGCGTTCCAGACGTCAAGGCTCGGGGGGCGCCGTGAAAGCGGCGCCTGCTTCCAACACCTCTGCCAGCCGCAACACCAGAGCATCCTCGAAGTGACGGCCGACGATTTGAAGGCCGACTGGTAATCCGGCACCCGTCACGCCGCAGGGAATACTGACGGCCGGTTGGCGCGTCAGCGAAAAGATGCCAGTGAACGGGGCGCGCTTCGGAGAAAAGTCGGCGTCCACGGTTGGCGCAGGCTCGGCAGTGGTCGGCGTCAGCAACAAATCGTGGCTTCGAAACACGTGCGCCACCCGCAGCGCTAGCGCCGTTCGCTCTGCCTCGGCTGCAAGATAATCGAGCGCGCTGAGCTTCTCCCCCTCCCGAGCCGATAGCTCGATCGAGGCATCTACCTGGGAGCGCGCTGCCGTCGATAGGCCCAGCAAGGTGTGGGCTGCACGAGCGTTGAACAGCGTGGTCAAGACTGCGCGCGCGCCGTCCAAGCCCAAGTCGACGGCGACGGGGTCGAGTCCGATGGCGCGCACCCGAGCAAGGATTGAATCGAAGGCTTCGCGAATTTCTCGAACGCTGAGCTCGTGCGCACCCGCCAAGTAGCCGATCTTCAACGAACGCAACGGCACTGCCAAGAGCGGAGGCGCGCTGTCCGCCGTCGGCGCGCGAAAGGGATCGCGGTCGTCTGCCTGCGACAGCGTGTCGAGTAGGAGCTGCGCGTCGCGCACGCTGCGCGCGATCGGCCCTACGTGCGGCGGCGCCCCGATGACGCTGGCCGGGTGGCTGGGTACGCGCCCGTAGCTCGGCTTCAGACCGACAACGCCGGTGTAGGCCGCCGGCACGCGAATCGAGCCGCCACCGTCCGTGCCAACTGCCAAGCATCCGAGTCCGGCCGCGACCGCCGCCACCGCGCCAGCGCTGCTGCCACCTGGCGTGTGCTCGAGGTTCCAGGGATTGCGGGTGATCCCGGTCAAGGGTGAGTCGCCCATTCCTTTGAGACCGAACTCGGAAGTCGTGGTCTTGCCGAACAGCACCGCGCCACCTTCGCGCAAGCGCGCGGCCGCTGGCGAATCCTCGAGACAGGATGCGTGCGTATCGATGGTCTTCGACCCGCAGCGGGTCGGCCAGCCCTTCGTCAGCAGCAAGTCTTTCAGTGAAACCGTGACCCCATCCAGCGGTCCCAGCGGCGCTCGTCGCTGGAAACGTGCCTCGCTGGCTCGCGCGCTCTGGATAGCTGCCTCGGCATCGACGAGCACGAACGCATTGATCGCGGGTCCGATGCGTTCGATGCGGCGGAGCACCGCGTGCGTGACCTCGACCGGAGAAAGCTCTCGCGCGCGGAATCGCCGACCGAGCTCCTCGGCACCCAGATACACGAGCTCCCGGTCGGACAAGAGGCTAGGACGCTCCCACGAGCGAGAGTTCGCTGCGCTGCCGTTGTTTACCCGCGAGCAGCGGCAGCAGGTCCTCACCGATCCTCACCGCTTCTTCCAGATTGGGATACGCAGAGAAGATGAAGGTATCGACGCCAAGCGCTTCGTACTCGGCGATGCGCGCGGCAACTTGCTCGTGCGAGCCAATCACTGCCGTCCCGGCACCGCCACGCACCAGTCCGATGCCGGCCCACAGGTTCGGATAGACTTCGAGCTCGCGTGCCTTGCCGACTTTGCCGTGGTGGAGGCCCACCATGCGCGATTGCCCAACCGATTCACTCGCAGCAAACTGCTTCTGTGCGTGCTCGATCTCCCCGGCCGGAATTCCGTCCAGTAGGCGCTGCGCCTCTTGCCACGCCTCCGCTTCGGTGTCGCGACTAATCAGATGAAGCCGGACACCGATCCTCAGGTTGCGGCCGTGCGCTGCGGCCTGCTTCCGGACCGACGCGATCCGCGGCACCAGCATTGGCGGCGTCTCGCCCCAAGTCAGGTACACATCGGCGTGCCGGGCGGCCACGCGCTCGGCAGCGGCGGAGGCCCCTCCGAAATAGATGGTGGGCACAGGGTCGAGCGCGCGAACCAGCCCCCCGTTGTCGACGCGGTAGTGCTTGCCTTCGAACTCGAAGCCGGGCCCGCTCCACACCCCGCGCACGACGCTCAAGAACTCGTCCGTTCGCTCGTAACGCGCGTCGTGGTCGAGGAAGTCACCGTAGCCGCGTTGCTCGCTGGAGCTACCGCCTGTGACGACGTTCAACAACAGCCGATTCTCCGTAAAACGTTGAAGCGTGGCGACCGTTTGCGCGGCTACGGCCGGCAACACGAAACCCGGGCGAAACGCCACTAGCGACCTGAGACGTTTCGTGTAGCGCGAGACCGCCGCCGCGACTGCCCACGCGTCTTCGCAATACGGGCCGGTCGGGATCAGCGTTCCGAAGAACTCCCCTGCCTCCGCGGCGAGCGCCACCTGAGTCAAGTAGTCGAGGCTCGGGGCCCGGTGCTTGCTGCCGCGCTCCCCGCGATGAAAGGCGCCCGCTGAAAGGTGTCGCCCGTCGCCGTGAGTGGGCAAATACCAGAGATAGTCGCTCGCCACGCGAGTCACCCTAGTCGACTCGCGACACTTTAAAAGACAGAAAAGTGAGCCCCAACTGCGCGCGCTTCAAAACACCGACAAATCGCGAATATCGAGAGATTTGCTGACCAGAAGTTGCTGCTGAAGCAGCAGCCCGCACGCCACGCGACCACCTCATCTTGCGCAGCTACGTCTTGCAAAGTAGACAGAAAACAGAGGTACTCATGGCACAGCTGATTCCTGAAGCGCGCGTGATCCAAGCCGGCCCAAGCCCCCACATCAGTGACGATCTACTGTCGCTCGAAGCGGACGTGCTCGTGATCGGCGGGGGGCCCGCCGGCACTTGGTCGGCGTGGTCTGCGGCCGCCCAGGGGGCCCGGGTCGTGCTGGTCGACAAGGGCTACTGCGGAACCAGCGGTGCGACGGCGCCCTCCGGGGTGGGTGTCTGGTACGTGCCGCCGGACCCCTCGTTGCGCGAAGAAGCCCGAGCTAGCCGGGAGACGATGGGCGGCAACCTCTCGGACCGAGCCTGGATGGATCGCGTGCTCGATCAGACCTATGAAAATGTCGGCAGGCTCGCGGACTGGGGCTATCCGTTCCCCGTCGACGACGAAGGGCAGCCGGCGCGGCGCAGCCTGCAGGGTCCAGAATACATGAAGCTGATGCGCAAGAAGGTGCGCCAGGCTGGTGTTCGCATTCTCGACCACAGTCCCGCGCTCGAGCTGCTCGCCGACGACCACGGTGTTGCGGGCGCGCGCGGTGTTTCGCGCCAAACTGGACAGCGCTGGCAGGTGAAGGCCGGCGCAGTGATCATCGCCACTGGCGGCTGCGCTTTCTTGAGTAAAGCGCTCGGTTGCAACGTGCTCACCGGCGACGGAGGGTTACTAGCCGCAGAGGTCGGAGCCGACATGTCCGGCATGGAGTTTTCGAACGCCTATGGGCTCGCGCCTGCGTTCGCGTCCGTGACCAAGTCGGCATTTTACCGCTGGGCGACTTTCTACTACGCCGATGGTCGCCCGATCGAAGGCGCCGGCTCGGCGCGGGGTCGCTCGGTGATCGCGCGCACGCTGACGACCCAGCCGGTGTATTGCCAGCTCGATCAGGCGACGGAGGCGATGCGTCCGCAGCTGCGCGCGGCTCAACCTAACTTCTTTCTGCCCTTCGACCGCGCTGGCATCGACCCGCTCACCCAGCGCTTCCCGGTCACGTTGCGCCTCGAGGGGACGGTGCGCGGGACCGGGGGCATCCGCATCGCCGACGAGGGTTGCGGCACTTCGGTCCCGGGCCTGTACGCCGCGGGTGATGCCGCCACACGCGAGCTGATCTGCGGTGGCTTCACCGGCGGAGGCAGCCACAACGCTGCTTGGGCCATATCGTCGGGGTTTTGGGCCGGCCAGAGCGCCGCGCAACACGTGAAGGCGCTCGGAGCCAACGCGGCCAAGCGTTCACCGCGCTCGGCGGGCCGCGCCACGCTCCAAGCTAGCTCCAGCAAGCTGCTCGACGCGGACGCGCTCGTCCGCGACGTTCAAGCCGAGGTCTTCCCCTATGAGCGCAACTTGTTCCGCACCGAGCGCGGGCTGGTAGATTCCCTCGGCCGGCTCGATCAGCTGTGGACCGACGTGCAGCTCGCGCGCCCGGAGCAACTCGCTCGTAGCGTAATTCGCGGTCGTGAAGCGGCCGCAATGCTGGCCACCGCCCGCTGGATGTATACGACAGCACGGCACCGCCAAGAGTCGCGGGGTATGCACAAGCACCAAGATTTTCCGGACCTCGATCCGACGCAGCAGCGCCGCCTCGTCACGAGCGGGCTCGACAGCATCAGCGTGCGGGCCGAGCAAGGGGGCCTCGCGTGATCGAGCTCGTCAGTGATGCCCGCTGCATCAAGTGCGATTTGTGCGTCAAAGTCTGCCCGACGGGCGTCTTCGAAGCGGTGCCCGACGAAGCGCCGCAGATCGCGCGCCAGGAAGACTGCCAGACCTGCTTCATGTGCGAGCTGTATTGCCCCACGGATGCGCTGTTCGTCGCGCCTGAAGCCGACGCCAGCGTGAACGTTCAGGAACACGCGCTGTCGCAAAATGGTCTGCTCGGCAGCTACCGTGCGGCCGTAGGTTGGGGGGAAGGACGCACGCCCGGCGCCGCGCGTGATGCGTCGTACATCTTGCTGCGGCCCGAGCGTCCGCCGTCCGCCCCAGCGCGTTGAAAAGCGCCGTGTCGGTTGGAAAGCCTTGCCTTACCATACCTCGCGTGACACTTTAACAGACATGAGTCTTTTTCTCAGGACATCCGCTTCAAGCGCCGCACGGCTATTTTTTTCGTTGCTGTGCGCGCTGTTGCTGCTGGCCTGCGCGAAAAGCTCAGCGTCGCCTTCGGCAGGTCCGGCGGGTGATGCGCCCGAGCAGCTGGAGCTGCGCTATCAGGGCTTCACGGGCCAGGTCACCTACCCCGAGCTAGCGGAAGATCTCGGATTTCTGGCTCCGATCAAGCTCAACTACGTAGGTAATACGATCAGCGGACCGCAAGACATCCAGAGCGTGGTCACGGGGGACACCGACTACGGTGGTGCCTTCAACGGCGCTGTAATCAAGTTGATCGCAGCGCGAGCGCCGATCAAAGCCGTGGTCGGCTACTACGGCACCGACGAGAACACTTACGCTGGCTACTATGTGCTCGCAGACAGCCCGATCAAGAGCGCGCGGGACCTGATCGGCAAGAAGGTCGCGGTCAATACGCTCGGCGCCCACGTCGAGTTCGTGCTTCGTGAGTACCTGGCTCGCAGCGGGCTGACCAAGGCGGAAGCCGACCAGGTGACGCTGGTCGTCGTACCGCCTGTCAGCGCCGAGCAAGCGCTGCGACAGAAGCAGGTGGACGTGGCCGTGTTGCAGAGCATCCTGCGCGACAAGGCCAAGCAGCGCGGCAACATCAGAGAGCTCTTCACCGACCACCAGCTGTTCGGTACGTTCACCGCGGGTAGCTACGTCTTTTCCGAGAAAACGCTGCATGACAAGCCACGAACGGTAAGGAAGTTCGTCGAAGCCACGGCGCAAGCCATCGAGTGGGCACGCAGTCATCCGCGCGAAGAGGTGATCGCGCGCGAGACGGCGATCATCCAAAAGCGTCACCGCAACGAGGACGCGAGCGCGATTCCTTTCTGGCAATCCACCGGCATCGCCTTCAAGGGCGGCGTCATCCAGGAGAGCGAGTTTCGTATCTGGCTCGACTGGCTCGTCAAGAGCGGGCAGCTCGGCGCCGGCCAAGTCGCGCTCGCGGACATCTACACCAATCGATTCAATCCCTACGCCCACGGCTCCGGCCCTGACGGCGCACGCTAGGAGCAGCGAGTGAACCCCAAAATCCGCTTCGAGGGCGTGGCAAAGACCTTTCAGGTCAAGCAAGGCAAAGGCACCGCAGCGGGTTCCAAACGCGGGCCCTTCACGGCCATTCGCGACGTGGATCTCGATGTCTTTGGCGGAGAATTTCTGGTGGTGGTCGGCCCAAGTGGCTGCGGCAAGTCGACGTTGCTCGACCTACTGGGTGGCCTCACCCATCCCAGCGCAGGTCGTATATTGCTCGATGGCGTGCCGATCACCGGCCCTGGCATGGACCGCGGCATCGTGTTTCAGCAGTACGCACTCTTCCCCTGGCTCACCGCTCTGCAAAACGTCGCCTTCGGGCTCGAGGTAAAAGGGCTGCCGGAACGCGAGCGTCTTCAGAAGGCTCAGGGCTTTCTCTCCCTGGTCGGGCTCGACGGCTTCGAGCATCGCCACCCGCACGAGCTGTCGGGCGGCATGAAGCAGCGCGTCGCGATCGCGCGCAGCCTCGCCTACGACCCGGCGGTGCTGTTGATGGACGAGCCCTTTGCGGCACTCGACGCGCAGACGCGCGAGATCTTACAGGCCGAGCTGGTGAAGATCTGGCAGTCTTCTCACAAGACGATTGTTTTTATCACGCACGGCATCGACGAGGCCGTATGCCTTGGAGGCCGTGTCGCGCTCATGACGTCGCGGCCCGGACGCATCAAGACCATCGTCGACATTCCCGATTCGCTGCGACAAGCGGACGATCGCCGCGCGCATCCGGACTTCGTCGAGGTGCGCAACCACATCTGGTCCTTGCTCAAGAGCGAGGTGCAACGCGCTCAAGAGCAAGAGCGGCGAAACCCGCTTGGCGTTTCGCCGCGCAGCGCGGGACTCGCGGAGGTTTCGACTCATGGCTAGTATCGAACATTCTCTTCCACTTGCGCCGGCTGCCTCGGGGCGCTTCGTCGACAACGTGGTGGGTGCGCTACGCCAAACCGCAGTGCGCTCGGCCGCAATCGTGGTGCTGCTCCTCACTTGGGAGACTCTCCCTCGATTGCATTTGGTCGAGCCGGCGTTCTTACCACCGCTATCGGTGGTGCTGGCCACGGGCTGGCAGCTGATCCGTTCGGGTGAGCTCTTCAGTCACATTCAGGCGAGCTTGTCGCGCGCCATGATCGGTTTCGCGCTATCGATCGTGTCTGGGGTGCCGCTCGGCCTGCTGATGGGCTGGTACAAGGGCTTCGAGCGCGCCATCAATCCGCTACTCGAGGCGCTGCGCAACACGGCAGCGCTCGCGCTCTTACCGGTCTTCATCCTGTTGCTCGGCATCGGTGAAGCGTCCAAGATCTCCTTGATTGTCTACGCCTGCGCGTGGCCGGTCCTGCTCAACACGCTCAGCGGTGTGCGCAACGTCGACCCGCTATTGATCAAGTTCGGTCGCACCATGGGCCTCTCGCCGCTCCGGTTGTTCCGGAAGGTCATCCTGCCCGCGGCGGTCCCGACCATCTTCGTGGGCATCCGCCTGGCCGGGGCGACCTCCCTGGTGGTGCTCGTGGCGGCCGAAATGATCGGCGCCAAAGCAGGCCTCGGCTACCTCATCATCTACTCCCAATACAACTTCCAGATCCCCCATATGTACTTGGGGATCATCACGATCACGGCGATCGGCGTCTTGTTCAACGAGCTACTCGTCCATGTCGAGCGGCGCTTCACTTCGTGGAAACCTGCGACCCACGAATGAGACACGTCGCTGCTCGAGTGAGGCACTCGCTACTCGTCGGTCTCGTACTGCTGCTCTGCGCGTGCTCGAAAGGGGCGACGGCCACACAGGAGCAGCAGTCGACCGCGACACCGAAGGTGTTTCGCGTGGTGCGCTCCAAGCAACTCACCGCGCTCGCCGTCGTCGAGAAGCGCAGGGCGCTCGAAACGGCCTTGGCCCCACGCGGCGTGCGCGTAGAGTGGCTGGAATTCGCGGCTGGCCCGCAACAGATCGAAGCGCTCAATGCCGGTGAGCTCGACCTCGCGTTGACTGCGGAGTCACCTCCGGCTTTCGCTCAAGCTGCGGACGGCCCAATCGTGTATTTGGCTCGCAAGGCGCCGAGCGGTAAGGCCGTCTCCTGCTTGGTCGCGGCGGGCGCGCCAATTCAATCGGTGCGCGATTTGAAGGGGAAGAAGGTGGCTTTCCAAAAAGCCTCGATTGGGCACTACCTGCTCGTCAAGGCGCTCGCGCGAGAGGGCCTCGCGCTCTCCGACGTCGAGCAAGTTTACCTCCCTCCCCCCGACGCGCAGGCTGCATTCACTCAGGGGAAGGTCGACGCCTGGCTGATCTGGGAGCCGTTCCCGACGCGCGCCGTAAAGGGCGGGGCCCGGGTGCTGTTCGACGGCGAGGGCCTTCGCGACACCGGGGACTTTTACACGACGCACCGCAAGTTCTACGAGCGAGGCGCCGACGTGCTGAAGCTATTCTTCGCTGAGCTGAAGCAGGCCGAGATTTGGTCAGAGTTGCACCCCACGGAAATGTCCGAGCTGTTAGCTCCCGATCTGCTAATCGACGTCCCGACTCTGGAGGAGATGCATCGTAAGTATACGTTTGGCGTCTACGGCATCGATGACTCGGTGATTGCTCAGCAGCAACGCGTCGCGGACCTTTACTACTCGCTGCGTTTCTTGCCCAAGAAGGTCGACGTGCGCTCTGGTTTTTTGACTCCGGCCCAGTACGCGCAGCTGCTCCCCCAATGATCGGCTCCGGGAGAGGTCCGAAGACTTCGGTCTATTTTAGTGGACAAATATATCTCAACCAGATACTTTGCCGACGATAGAGCCGGCGAGCCGGGCATCTCCCGGTTCGGGCTCGAGGAGAGATCGACGTGATGAGCGATCCAACGCAAAAAGCGCGTTTGTGGTCTTTGCTGCTGGCCGTGCTGACGGTCGCGAGCTTGCTTTCGCTGTCCAAGCCGGCACGAGCGGAGGACAAACCGACCACCTTTCGCATCGCCAACCCTGGTGTCGGCATCGGCGGCAGGCCCGTGGTCGCCTACGGAGCGTGGTCCCTATTGCACATCAAGGGTCAACTCGAAGACGAGTTCAAGAAAGACGGTATCAAGGTGCAGTGGGCGTTCGCCCGCGGCGCTGGTCCCGCGGTCAATGAACAGTTCGCGAACGATCTGGCCGACATCAGCCTGCTCGGTGACTTGCCCTCGATCATCGCACGCTCCAGCGGAGTGAAGACCAAGGTGTTGGCCGCTGCCGGCCTCACGAACCTGTACATCGCTGTGCCTGCAGACTCGTCGATTCAAACCTTCAAGGATCTGGTCGGCAAGAAGTTGGCGGTCTTCAAGGGCACTTGCCTGCACCTGTCAGCAAACCGCATTCTCGCCGCCAACGGCCTATCCGAGAAGGATCTGCGCACGATCAACATGGACCAGATGAGCACGCTGGCAGCGCTCACCACCAAGGACGTGGACGCGGCCATCGGCGGCAACGAGCTCTTGGCATTGAAAGAGCGGGGCGCAGTGCGCCTCATCTGCTCTACCAAAGGGGACCCTCGCTTTACTTGCAACAGCACTGTAGTGGTCTCGGAGCCATTTCTCAACAAGTACCCCTCGGTGGTGAAGCGCATTCTGCGGACTTACGTGCGCACCGCGAAGTGGGTCAGCGATCACGAATCGAACCCGACCGACGTGTTCAACCTGTTCACCAAGTCGGGCATCCCATTCGCCAGCTTCAAGTCGGATTGGGTCGGCGAATCCTTCAAGACCAAGGTCAGCCCGCGCATCGACGAGTACCTACGCCGCCGCTATCGAGCGAACGTCCAAGATGCCCTCAAGTTCGGTTTGATCCGAAAGGAGTTCAACATCGACTCTTGGTTCGACCCGAGCTTGCTCGAACAGGTACTGAAGGAGGAAAATCTGGCCGGCTATTGGCCGGACCGCCCAACGGGCTAGGGAGGGTGTACAGCGCGACACTTGTCTACTATAAAAGACCCATGGGTTATCCTACCGTATACCCGACTGGCGTCACCGTTTATGACCCCGAACGCGCATGGGGTGGCTTCACACTGTTTCAAGCGCCGGGCGTGGGAGCACTGCTCATCGACATGAACGGGCGCGAAGTGCAGCTCTGGCAAGGCTTGCAGGGTTTTCCCAACAAGCTCTTGCCAGGCGGGCAGGTCTTCGGCAGCAGCGGTGAGCGCAACCCCAAGTTCGGAGCCCAGGACCAGATCGACCTGCTGCAGATAGACTTCGACGGCAGAGTGGTGTGGCGCTTCGACCAGCTCGAGCACATCGCAGATCCAGGTGAGCCGCCACGCTGGTACGCGCGCCAGCACCACGACTTTCAACGCGAAGGTAGCCCAGTCGGCTACTACTCGGCCGAGCTCACACCCAAGGTCGCGGGCGGCAATACGCTCATTCTCGTTCACGAAAATGTGCGCGACTCTCGCATTTCGGACAAGCCCCTGCTCGACGATCGCATCGTGGAGGTCGACTGGAACGGGCGCGTCGTCTGGAACTGGCGCCCGCACGAGCACTTCGACGAGCTCGGCTTCGATGCCGCAGCCAAGGCCTCCCTGCGTCGCGACCCCAACTTGCGAGCGCCGGGAGCGAGCGCGTTGGGCGGCACTTCAGCCGAAGGGGTCGGTGACTGGCTACACATCAACTCGCTTTCAACGCTGGGCCCAAACCGCTTCTTCGACGCCGGGGACGAACGATTCCACCCGGACAACGTCATTTGGGACGCGCGTGAGGCGAACATCATCGCCATCGTCGAGAAGCGTTCGGGCAAGATAGTCTGGAGGCTGGGCCCCCGCTACGACAACACCGAAGCGGAAAAGCGCCTCGGCTGGATCATCGGGCAGCATCACGCCCACTTGATACCGAAGGGGCTGCCCGGCGCCGGCAATCTGTTGGTGTTCGATAATGGCGGCTGGGCCGGTTACGGCGAGCCTAATCCAGGCGCACCGACGGGTCTGAAAGTTGCGCAGCGCGACTACTCGCGAGTGCTGGAGCTCGATCCGCTCACGCTCGAGATCAAGTGGCAATACACGCCAAAGGAGGCCGGCTTCGTGGTGCCGCTCGACGCCGCTCGCTTCTACAGTCCCTTCATCAGCAGCGCCCAGCGCCTACCGAACGGCAACACGCTGATCACCGAAGGCTCCGACGGTCGCATCTTCGAGGTCACGCCCACTCACGAAATAGTCTGGGAGTACATAAGCCCGTATTGGCGCAAGGGTGCCCTGAACCTTAACCTCGTGTACCGAGCGTACCGCGCGCCCTACCACTGGGTGCCGCAGCTTCCCCGCCCGCAAGAACGTCGCGTCGAGCGGCTGGACGTGAAAACTTTTCGCGTGCCCGGCGCGGCCGAGCTCGGGCGCGACCGCACCGTAGTCGTCAACGGCATCGACAGCCGTCCGCTCGATGGCGCTCTGTGCGTTACCACGGAGGATGAAGGCCCGCCGCGCCTCAGCGCGGGCGGGTGACGCTCGTTGGGGCGCTGCGCAGGCGCGGAAGCGCCGGTCGCTCGAGGGACGATCGCCTCGCAGCTCGCTCCGTCGCCGGATGGCGACGGCTCCGGCACATGCCGGAGCCCGCCACCGGCAAGCACTAGATCAGCACCTCGGTGCCGTCGAACCTGGTGAACAAGAAGCCATCGAACTGCTCGGCGAAAGTGGCGCGCTCGTCGCGCAATAACCCAATCGCAACCGCTTCGCCGAGCGCGAGCGCGGCCGCGGCGTCACTCCGATAGTGAATGCCGGCTGTCGTGCGCCCGGCGTAGTTGGAAACCAACTTGTTGATCTCGCCCCCGACCGTGAGCGGCGCCCCGGTATAGGGAATCAATCGCGTCGGATCCGCAGGGTCTGGCAGTACCGGGTTCGGAATGACCGCGTTTTCGTCGAAAAAAGCCTTCAGCAGCGTACCGGCCGCGCCGGCAATCGATGCCGAGCCGGCTGGGTAGGCTGCGTGCAGCGGAGCGCCCTCGGGGAAGGCCTGAGGCAACAAGTATGTGCCGAACTTTTCGAAGGTGCGCGCAACTGCTCGCGAATTGAGCACATCGGGGTGCACGGGGTAGTCGTCCCTGCCGTTGGCGATGCGATGGTGTATCAACCCGCCATAGGCCTCGGGTCGCAGGTTTCTGTGCACGAACCACTTTTGCCAATACGAGGCGCGAATCACGAGCGAGATTGCGCGCGCCAGTAAACCCTGGAACCAACCAAGCGCGAACGTCGCGCTCGCACTCGCTTGGGTGGCCGAGCTCAGGTAAGGGTTGGTCGGGCCGAGCGGCGCTATTGAGGCGAGGGTGAGAGCTGCACCCCAGAACAGCGG
The DNA here is from genome assembly GCA_035549735.1 of Polyangiaceae bacterium. GTDB lineage: Bacteria > Myxococcota_A > Polyangia > Polyangiales > Polyangiaceae > PMG-095. Next base: position 30,412 of record DASZQI010000017.1, read on the forward strand.
GTTGCCACCGTGGTTGTACTCGGCGAGGTCGCGGCCCGTGAACAAATAACGCGGAACCGCCGCGAACGGCACGGCGCGAGTCGGTGCCTGCCCGTCCTGAACTTGCAGCCACTCCGTGTAGTCGGTCAGAAAATCGCTACCGGGCACCGGATAGCGAACCACGGCTGGGATCGATTGCGTGCCGTACGGAATGTTGCGGTAGAGCAGCTGCGAGATGTAAGGCCCATCGAGCACGCCGGGTACCAATGCGCTGCGCGGCGTGCGCCCGCTCGGATCGCGCGAATCCACGTAGCTGGCCGTCACGCGAAACAGCGTCTCGGGTGTGACGAGACCATTGATGCGCGCCCCTCTATGAGCAGGGAGCCGATTGAGCTCGGCGATCGCCTCCTGCGCCAGGGGATGAGTGGCATATTGATCGAATGGCACATCGCGGAGCAGCGCTTGCCAATATAACTCGACCGCCTCGGCAGCCTTTTCGGCGCTGGCCAGCGCGGGCGCGGGCGGAACACCGAACTGCGCCGGGTTCAGCCCGATCAGGTTGACGGCCAGCGTACCGACCGGGTTGACCAGCTTCCGAGTTCCCCCGAGAACGATCTGCTCGAAATCCTCCGGATCGCGTGAAGCGAAGGCCTTGGCTGCGCTCTTCCAAGCGTCGAGATCGACCTCGCCATCGCCGTCGTGCGGCAAGCCTCGCGTGTCGCTGCCGATCTTATTTTCGTAGCGCTCTTCATCACCGTTGGTGGGATGAGGCGCGATAGAGACATCGTAGTCGGAGCGCGCCAGCGCCACTCGGGTACGCAGCGTGCGGAGCAGAAACTCGCGGTCGGCGCGCGACGCCCGATGCGCGCGCCTCAGCTCGAGCTTTTGGACGAAACCATCCTCTTCGAACGGAGCCGCGTGGGCCCCGTCGACCTTGCCGAGAATGGCCCCGCCGAGCGCGAGCTGCCCAGCGGTGCCAAGAAAGGCGCGTCGACCGGCGCCCCGTCGCTGCTCGGCTTGCGTTGGGCCAGCAGCTCTGCTCGGTTTCTTATCGTTCGATTCGGTCATGTGAGCGGTCCTCCTGAGGGGCGCAAGCCCCTACAGCCGGCGCCCCGGGTACCCCCCACCGTGTCCTCTATAATATCCATTGTGTCTTTTATAATATCTCCGTAGTATTTACGCAACTACCCTGCGGCTGCCTGACCGACACATGAACCCGCGGTCTGTGGTCAGGGGAGTCGGGTGCGGCTACCCTGAGCACCATGCCCTCGGCGACGGCCGCTCGAAACGCACTGCTGATCGTGCTGCGCGACACGCAAGTTCTGGTGCTCGACGCGGAAACGGCTCCCACCTTGCCGACACTCGAAGCGCTTCGCCACTGGCTTCCGTCGAGTCGACCGCGGCATCTGGTGGCACGCTTAGGCGAAAGCGACGTGTTTGCCGTCGAGGCTGACCAGGCTGACGTCGAGGATCACCGCTTGCAATTCGTACCCGTACGATCGCTATTCGGCGTGCTCGACGGGTCGCTGCTCGATCTGGTCGGCCGTTCCCTGGCGGTCGTCGAGTTCGAAGCCACGCACCGCTTCTGCGGCCGCTGCGCGTCGCCCTTGGCGCCCATCACCGGGGAACGCGGCAAGCGTTGCTTACGGTGTAACCTGAGCTTTTACCCGCGCATTCCCCCCGCGGTGATAACGCTGGTGGAGCACGAAGGACGCCTGCTGCTCGCGCGGAGCGCGCGCTTCAAAACAGGCGTTTTCAGCGCCGTGGCGGGCTTCGTCGAGATCGGGGAGTCGTTGGAGCAGGCGGCGATGCGGGAAGTACGGGAAGAGGTCGGCGTCGAAATCGCCGACCTGCGCTACTTCGGCAGTCAACCCTGGCCGTTCGGGCGCTCGCTGATGGTCGGCTATTTCGGCCGATACCTGAGCGGCGAAATCCGGGTGGACGGCAGCGAGATTGTCGAGGCCGCCTGGTTCCACCCGACCCAGTTGCCGCTCTTGCCGCCGCCGATCAGCATTGCGCGCCAACTGATCGATAGCTTCGTCGCGGCTAACCGTCTTCTATAGTAGACTGTGGTCCATGATTTATCGACCACTCGGCCGCACCGGAATCCGCGTCAGTCCCCTCACCCTCGGAGCGATGATGTTCGGCGGGCGCGCCAACCCCGAGGACTCTCAGCGCATCATCGACCGAGCCATCGACGCCGGCATCAATTTCATCGACACCGCCAACGTCTACAGTCTCGGCCGCAGTGAAGAGGTGGTGGGCGACGCCTTGCACCGCAACGGTCATCGCCACCACATCGTGCTCGCCACCAAGGTCCACGGCAACATGCGTCCGGACGACAAGCTGGATCCCAACCAGGCGAGCAACAGCCGGCGGCACATCATCGAGCAAGCGGAGGCATCTCTGCGCCGGCTGAAGACCGACTACATCGACCTGTATCAGATTCACCGGCCCGATCCCGAGACCGCCATCGACGAGACATTGCGGGCGCTCGATGACCTCGTGCGCTCGGGCAAGGTTCGGTACATCGGCTCCAGCACCTTCGCGGCGTGGCAGGTGATCGAGTCGCTCTGGGTCTCCAAAGAATACGGGCTGCATCGCTTCGTCACCGAGCAACCGCCGTACAACTTGCTGGACCGTCGAATCGAACGCGAGCTCATTCCGGCAGCCAAGAGCTACGGCATCGGCCTGATTCCATGGAGCCCGCTTGCCGGCGGCTTCCTCTCTGGCAAGTACCGCAGACAGGGCACGCAACCCGAGCAAGGCCGTTTCTCCGATCGCACGCATTTCCGCGCTGCCTCGCTGCTCGACGAGCCACGCGCCTTCGACGTGGTCGACGCTCTCGATGGTGTCGCCCGCGAGAAGGGTATTCCGCTCAGCCAACTCGCGCTGGCCTGGACTTTGGCCCAATCAGGCATCACCAGCCCCATCATCGGTCCTCGGACGCTCGAGCAGCTGGAGGACAACCTGCTGGCGTTGCAAGTGACGTTGAGCGAGGCCGAGCTGCGCCGGATCGACGCCATCTCGCCCCCCGGCTCGCACACCGTGCCGTTCTACGACGCCGCCTTCGGCCCGAACACCAGCTGGCTGTAGCCATAACCGCGCCCGGACCTTTGTCTTGTAAATTGGACACAGGTCCCGTACAGTATCTTCATGAAGCTGCATAGGCTCTTTGGCGCGCTCTTCGCAGCGTTGATTCTGACTCTTCACTCAGCGGCGTTAGCCGATAAGCCGAGCGAGATTCGCATCGGTTATCCGGGCGTCGGCATCGGAAACCGCCCTGCATCGTTCGGTAACATCATTGCCACGGTCCACCTCAAGGGGCTGTTGGAGCAGGAGTTCAAGAACGAAGGAATCAAGATCCGTTGGTCGTTCCTGCGCGGCGCAGGTCCGGCGGTCAACGAGCTATTCGCGAATGGGCTGCTCGACTTTTCGCATCTCGGTGACCTGCCATCTGTGGTGGGACGTGCCAGTGGCCTCAAGTATCGCGCCTTGGTTTCCTCGGGCGTCCGCAACAACATCTACGTTTCGGTGCCCGCCGACTCGAGTGTCCGGAGCATCAAGGATCTGCGCGGGAAGAAGGTGGCGGTACTGAAGGGGACTGCGACGCATCTCGCCGGCATCAAGATCCTCGAAAAGTTCGGGCTGAGCGAGAAGGACGTGAGCCTCGTCAACCTCGACACGCCCGCCGCGAAGGCAGCCATCGTAACCAAGGACATCGACGCTGCGGTCGGGCAAGCCGACTATCTCGCGCTCCGAGATCAGGGCGTCACGCGCGTCATCTTCACGACCAAAGGCGGCGACCCCAAGCTGACCTCGAACGGCCTGTTCTTGGGCTCGCAAGCGTTCATCGACAAGTATCCAGAGATTACGCTGCGCGTGGTCAAGCAGGTGGTGCTCGCCGCCAAGTGGCTCGCCGAATCCGAAAAGGAACCGACGCCCCTCTTCCAGCTCTGGACCAAGAGTGGATTCACGTTTTCGAGCTTCAAGGACGATTGGCTCGGTGAGGACCTGAAGTACCGCACCAGTCCGCTCATCGACCCTTACGTGGCCTCACGCTATCGGCTCCAGGTGGACGAAGCGCAGCGCTTCAACCTCACGCGCCGAGGATTTTCGTTCGACGAGTGGGTGGAGCTCCGCTTTCTGAAACAAGCACTCAAGGAGCTCGGGCTCGAGACCTACTGGAAGCCACGCGGGCTGGACCGCAAGCCAACTGGCTGAGCTGCCACACGTACCCCGCATGGTACCGAACGTTTGTCTATTAAACTGGACAAAGACACGGACTCTGGCATAGTCGAGACATGACGCTGGCGTCCCCCTTGCGGTTCGAAAGCGAAGCGTTGCCGAGCTCCGTGCTGCGCCTCAAACGCTACTCGCCGTACCTCGGAGCTACGGCCTCCGGCATCGATTTGCGACGACCAATCTCGGCCGAGCTGGCGGTCGAGCTGCGGCAGGCGTTGTTGGATCACGGCGTGCTGTTCTTCCGGCAACAGCGTCTCAGCCCGGAAGATTTGCTGAGATTCGCGAGCGTCTTCGGCTCCCCGTTGCGCCACAACCCGTACCTGCCCGCGGCACCAGAGAACGAAGGCGTAGAGCTGATCGAGTCGGGCCTTGGTCAGCGCTCGGCCAATGAATCGTGGCACGCCGACGTTACTTGGCGGCCAAGTCCGCCGACGGCGACCTTGCTCTATGCGGTCGAGCTTCCGCGGCAAGGTGGCGACACCATCTGGACGAGCTCGACGGCAGCTTATCGCTCACTGCATCCGCTGCTCGGCGCCTACCTGGAGACGCTCACTGCCGTAAACTTCGTGGACGCCAACGGCTACGCACGCAATGTCCAGCAGAGCGCGGTCCTGTCGCAGCTACGCGCGGAAAACCCGCCGCTCGAGGTGCCCGTAGTCACGATTCACCCGCAGACCGGCGAAAAATCAATCTTCGTGAACGAGCTGCACACGCTTTACATCCAGGGCCTCACGCGAATCGTGAGCGACAGCTTGTTGCGGCTGCTGTTCGGTGTGCTGGCCGATCCGGTGCGGCATGCCCGCTTCGACTGGTCCGAGGGATCGCTCGCCGTCTGGGACAATCGTTTGGTGCAGCATCGAGCGATCCAAGATTACGGCAACCAACACCGCGTTTTGCAGAGAGTAACGATTGCGTAGGAGAGCAGATGGCATCCAACAGCACCGTGACCGAACGGCTACTTCACAACAATCGCGAATACGCAGCGGGGCGTGGCGCTCACCGCCCGCAGCACCCCGGCAAGCAGCCGATTCGCCCGGCGGAGCGCGTCGCTGTGGTCGCGTGCATGGACGCGCGGATCGCTGTCGAGGATCTGCTCGGCCTGCAAACGGGGCAAGCTCACGTCATCCGCAACGCGGGCGGTGTGGTGGCCGAAGACACGATTCGTTCGCTCGTAATTTCTCACCACTTGCTCGACACCAAGGAAATCATCCTGATTCATCATACCCGGTGCGGTATGCTCGCGTTCACCGACGACCTGCTCAAGGCGGGTCTCGAGGGTGACCCGGCCGCGGCGACTCTCGTGTCGAAGGCAACGGGCCGCGACTTCGTTCCCACTCGCACCTCGTCCAGCTCGCCCTCGTCCTTCTTCGCCTTCCGCGGGCCCTTGGAACCGCTGGACCACGAGCACGGAGCACAAGCGCAGCAGCGCCTCGAGTGGGACGTGCGCCGGAGCATCTCGGCGATCCTGGAACATCCCTGGATCCCCACGAGCGGTCCGGACGCCGTCTCGGTGCGCGGCTTCATCTACGACGTCGACACGGGTTTGCTGGCCGAGGTGAGCTACCCCGGATCCACCGGCTCAATTGGCTAGCCTAGGCAGAGCCTCGGTCCGACCTCTTACGGTGCTACCACCGCAGACACGACGTCGAGCTGGATGAATTGACCATCATAGGCCACCGGCGCCGGCGGCACGTCGGCGACCACCGTTTGGTCGAAGTTGGAGACCTGGTGGCCGTCGGGAACGGAGCCGTCTCCATCGACGTCGAAGGTGACGCGGCTCCCGCCACGAATTTTGACGGTGACCTGGTAGTCGAGCTTGAAGTGAACGTGGCCGGTAGTCGGGCTGAAATTGAAGAAGTAGTGCTGCGATGGGTCGGCGGTGGTCATCATGTACGAGGTGTACCCGGGCGTGCCAGTGGTACCGCCCACGTAGAAGCGGTCGCCCTGGAGCGTGCCGTTCTTGTATGTGTTTGGCTCGGTGAGGCCACGTACACGCAAGGTCACGTCGTAGACCTTGGTCGGGTCGCCGCCCATGGTCTTCACGATGGTCTGGCGGTCGACCTCTGGCGTTACATTGCAATTACCGTCGCTCGTGTGGTTCGCCGCACCCGACTTGCAAGGGCACTCGAAGCGGAACTTGTCGAGGGCCGCGGCCGGTGAAGTTCCGGTGCCGGCTTCGCCACCGCTGCCGCCGTTACCCCCGGTAAAAGTAGTGCCTGCAGCACCGGCTAATCCACCACCGGCCTTGATACCGCCGGCGCCACCGCTCGTGCTGCCGCCGCTCGTGCTGCCGCCGCTCGTGCTGCCGCTTGCGCCGCCGCGCGTGTTGCCGCCCGCACCGCCCTCGCTATCTCCACCGGTGGCGCCACTCGCCCCTGCGTTGCCGCTGGCGCTTGCGCCGCCAGTCCAGGTACCGCCCCCCGACGTGCTCGGCATGCCTCCCGTCGAGCTGGCGTTACCACCGGTGCTGCCGCCGCTCGCTTGGATACCGCCACTACTGACACCACCACTACTGACACCACCACTACTTGCACCGCCACCGCTAGCACTGCCCCCGGTGCCGAGCATGCCACCGCTTCCGCCTGCGGGCGCTGCGGGCTCGGAGCTGCAGCCTACTAGAACGAGCGGGCTCGCTAGGCCGAGAGCAGCGCTCGCGAACCAATGGCTCAGTCGGGCGCTCAAACGAGCCCTGGAAGTGCGCCGGTGCAATAGTCCGGATGGCCAAAGGTCTTATCCGGAAGTCCGAATAGGTTCAGGATCGAGACCAGAAGGTTGTTGTGCGGTTGTGACTTCACCTTGAGCCAGCGCTGCGATTTGAGCTTTCCGCCCGCCTTGCCCGCCAAAATGAAGGGCATGTTGTTCTGGGCGTGACTCTCGGGCATCTGGATCTCGGTCAGCGCGATCACCAAGGAGTTGTCGAGCAAGGAGCCGTTGCTCTCCTTCACTGAATCGAGCTTCTGTAGGAGGGATGCCAACTTCTGCGCGTAGAAGTTATAGATGATCTCCAGCGCTTGAGGCTGAAACCCGCGGTCATGTTGGTAGCCGTGGTGATGATCCTTGAGGGAAGTGCCGCTGCTGTCCTTGAGGAAGCCGAGCATGAACTTGGCTTCCGAGTCGGACCATTGAAGAGTCCCGACGCGGGTTAGATCGCAAGCCATCGAGGCCACCAAGAGGTCCGCCATCACGTCGCCCTTCAATGGAACCTTGGCGCCAGTGGTAATGGAGGCGCTGCCGCCGTCGGACGCGCCACGGGACACGCCCTGCGCAATCGGATCGTCGTAGTAGCCCGGCGTAGGATCGACGGTCGTCGGTGCTTTGCAGGTGGTGGCCACGGTTTGCTCGAGGCCCTTCTGCGCCTCATTGATGAAGGCTAGGTGAGCCTCGAGCTTCTGACGATCTTCGGCGCCGAGCTTCGCCATGATGCGCTTGTAGTCGGCCTGGACGCCGTCAAGGATGGACTTGTCCCACGCATTGGCTTGGGAATTCGCGTTGGCATCGCCCCCGACGCCGCTGAACACACGCTTCAGAGTATTCAGTGGATCGGTCGCCGGCGGTACGGGAGTGGCCTGACCGCCCGCGCGCGATGGCGGCTGATAGTTGATGATGTTCCCTGGGTGCGGTTGGCCACCTGCGGTGATACCGGTGGACCAACCGGCAGAAACCTCGAGGCTCGGGAAGCGAAGTCCCTTCGAGATCGAGGCGGCGATGACCTGGTCGATCGAAGCGCCCGCCGCAAAACCCGCGTTGCCGCCGTTCGTGTTGAGATTGCCCGGGAGCAACTGCTGACCGGTGAGCACACCGGCCATGCCGCGGCTGTGGGGATGACCGTTGCCGATCCTGGTCACCGAAAGATCGACCCCGTCCACGAACACGAGCCGGCTCAGGAACGGAGAGAGCGGCGACATCATCGGCTGCAACGTGAACGAGGACTCGCTGCCCATGGGTCGCCACTTGTCGAGGAGGGTGCCACCGGGATTGTAGAAGACAATGAGCCGGGTCGGCGTGGTCTCGTCCGCATGACTGCGGCCGGGCGCAAGCATGGCCGACAGGAAGGGCAGCCCAACTGCCATACCTCCGGCACCTCTGAGCAGCGTCCTACGATCGATGCGATTTTTCGAAGTGATCATCGGCGCGAGTCTCCTTAGGGTGCCGGCGCGGTCAGCGGCCGCAACAGGAAGCCATCAGTTTGGGTGACAGCAACCATCAGCTCCTTGATGTTGCCCTGTGCTTGTTCGAACGCCGTCTCCGCGACAGCGCGACTGCAGCCGTCATCCGCGTTGATCGCTCGGCCGTACGCGTACGTCAGATAACGACCCGCGTAGCAGGTGCGGACGTCTCGACTTTGGGCCAGTTTTTGCGCGAATTCGAGCGCACCGTTGAACGGGCCGGCCACATCGGTGGTCGGGATTTGGCCGCTGTCGTCGATCGGCGCGCCGTTGTCGGTGTCGCGCCACAGACCAACCCCATCGAAATGCTCGAATGGTAGGCCAATCGGGTCCATCAAGGTGTGACACCCGGCGCACGCGGGGTCCGCGCGATGCATGGCCAAGCGTTCGCGAACCGATTGCCCGGGCACTGGCTCGGGAAGCTTCGGCACGTTTTGCGGCGGGTCGGGGACCACGCCACACAGCATTTTCGTGTACAGCCACTTTCCACGCACGACCGGATCGTTGCGGCTGCCAGGCGTGGTGATGGTGAGCACGCTGGCCTGGGTGAGCAGACCCGCACGCCGCGTGGCATCCACGTTCACCATCTGAAAGGCGTCGCCGCTGACGCCGGGAATGCCATAGAAGGTCGCCAGCGGCCCGTTCGCGAACGTGTACGGCGCGGTGAGCACGGTCGCGAGATTGCCGGCGCCCTTCCAAACCACGTGATCCAGGAACAACTCGGTTTCCTGCCGAAAGAGCGCTCCCATGCCGGGTTTGAACGTCGGATAGAAGCCTGCGTCGCGCTCGAGGTGGTCGAGGCCGCCGATTCCGTACAGCTGATCGTGAAAGTAGCGGAGGCTGTCTTTTGCACGGTTGTCCGCAAGCAAGCGCCGGGCTTCAGCGAGCACGCCCTCTTTGCTGTCCAGTTTGCCCTGTGCAGCTGCATCGCGCAGCGCCTTGTCCGGCATCGAGCCCCAGAGCAGGTACGAGAGCCGAGTCGCCATCTCGTAGCCCGTCGGCCGCGCCAGGCTGCGCGTGGCATCCACCGATTGACCGACCTCGACTCGATACAAGAACTGCGCGGACTGGAGCGACCGCTCGACGACCGCGCGCGCGCCGCTGGCGAAGGTTCCGCCCAGCGTCTTGCCCTGACTGAACGCAGCCTTATAGGCGCTGAGATCGTCGCTATCAGGGGGGCGGCGGAACGCGCGCGTCAGGTAGTCAGTCAGGAACTGCTGCTGACACTTGTCTTCACCCGTGATCGCGGGATCGCAACCGGTCAGCGCGACGACGGCCGTAGCATCGGCGGTCACCTGCTTGGCAATCTGCTGGGCAACGCTGCGGTAGCCGTCGATCAACAACCGTGAAACCCCGAGCGCATCCGCGTCGTTACCAAAGCCGCTGCCAGCCTCTTCACCGGGCAGGGCATTGGCTGGGTTGGACGTAATACCGAGAAGATCTCGGACCGTGTTGTTGTATTCGAAGCGGGTGATACGTCGAAGGGGGGCACGCGGGACGCTCGGTTGAGCACACTTCGAGAGATCCGCCGTACCACCCGTGCCGGCACTCACTGTTTGGCCGCCGGTCGCCGTGGCAACCGCAGTTCCGCCCGCACCTCCGGAAGTGCGAACCGCCTGCGAGCCCCCTGGCGAGCCACCCGCTTGCGAACCAGCGCCGGTGCCGAGCTGCCCGCCACTGCCACCGGTGCTGCCCGGTACTACGCTCGGCGCTCCGCTGGATGCCGCGCCGCCGCTGGCAGGGGTGAGCTGCGGACCGCCGACGATCTCCCCGTCACAACCGAAGGCAGCCAGCAGCAGCCAATTCGCGGCGATTGGCCAGTATCGCGCCTCAATTCCGTTGCGCGCTGCAATTTTCCTCTTATCTCGTACACGGGCCGCAAACGACGTCGGCATGTCCGGAGTAGTGGGTCGCTGGCGAGAGAAGGTTACGCGCGGTCGAAAATCATCGACTGGCACAACTTTTTGTAACTTTTCTGGCTTCGAATCCTACAGATCATGCATGTCGCAGCGATCCGCCCGCCCGAGCCCCGTGCGACTCGTGCACAGCTCCAGCGACACGGCTGATCTGACTGTTCGGTGCATGGCGCAAGAACCGGCCGCGCTACGCGTTCTCTTCCAACGCGAGCGTTCGCGCGTCCACCGATTGCTGTTTCGCGTCGTCGGGTCGAACGGGCCGATGGACGACCTCTTGCAAGACACCTTCCTACAAGTATTCCGCTCACTGCCCAGTTTTCGCGGCGAGTCGTCGTTGCAGACCTGGATTGACCGGTGCGCGGTCAGAGTTGCGTACGCCTACTTCGGACGTCGCGCGCGCCAGCCCGCGCTGGAGCCGGTTCGGGAGGTGAGCTCACCCGCCCCGAGCCCGGAAGAAGGAGCGGAGCAGCGCAACGCCATTCGTCGACTGTATGCCGAGCTGGACCGGCTGGAGCCGAGGCTGCGCATGGCCTTCACCTTGTTCGTTCTGGAGGGGCGGGCCCTCCGCGAAGTTGCAGAGCTGATGGAATCGACAGTGGCAACGGCAAAAATCCGAGTGTGGAGGGCGCGGCGAGCCCTCGAGCACCGCGCGCGGCGCGACCCGCTGTTGTCGGAGTTCTTAGCCACTGATCGTGAGTCGTCCGACGACGAGGAGCTTGGGCAATGAAAACGCTGCGCCACATCGAAGTCGAGCCGCTCAGCGAGCAGCGCTGGGCGAAAATCGAGCGCTCGGTGTTCCTCTCGTTCAAGCCAGGGACGCAGGGCCCGATCGAGTTCCAGCATGCCCCGCGCCAGAACAGGGCCTATCGCTGGGGGTTGATCGCTGCGGCGTTGACGGTCGTGTGCCTCAGCGCAGTATTGGCGCTTCGCGTCGGTGGCCCTCCGGTGGTCGCTCCCCCATCGCGGATCATCACCGGCGCTTCCGCCTCTCACCTCGCGCTCCCTGGAGTGTCGCTGGACGTCGATCCACAGTCAGCGGTCGTGGTCGACAGTGAGGCGCGGCATGGGCTACTGGTCCTCTTGGATCGCGGAAGCATCGTGTGCGACGTCGCTCCGCGGTCCCACGACGCGCCCTTGATCGTGCAGGCAGGTGCGGTGCGTGTGCGCGTGGTCGGCACGCGCTTCAGCGTCACGCGCGTCGGAGACAGCGCAAAGGTCAGCGTTTCGCACGGAACAGTAGAGGTTTCGGTCTTGGGCCAGTCGCGCCGGGTGCAGGCCGGCGAGGTGTGGCAACCAGCGCTTCCGACGCCTGAGCCGAGCGCCGACTCCGAGGCGCCTGCCCCCCCTATCGAGTCTTCGGCTCAACCGCCCAGAAGCACAACGGTTGCTGCAGGGCCTCGCCCGCGCACGAGTTCGTCGCAGCGCCGCGTTGCCCCGGAAAAATCCGCGCTGACCTCGGCAGAGCGGCAAACCGATGCTGAGCAGAAGCGACGCTCACGTCAGTCCGTGTTCGAGCAGGCAGCCGCTCTCGAACGCCGCGACCCGGCTCGTGCCTCCGAGCTCTACCGCTCGCTCGAAGCAGAGGGGGACTCCTGGTCTCAGAACTCGCTGTACGCGCGCGGACGCCTTTCGGCCTCGCAAGGAAACGCTACGCAAGCACGCGCGGTCCTCACGCGATATCTCGAGCGGTTCCCGCATGGCAGCAACGCCGAGGACGCGCGCGCGGTGCTGCAACGGCTCAAGTAGGCTGAGGCTTGAAAGCTGATGGTTCGAGCGACGGCCGCGATGATCGCGTTGGTCTCGGTGCTGGGCGCTCGTTCAGCGACCGCGACACAGCCGCGCATCGTGGTTCTACAGCCGGACGAGGAACTGCTACGCGCGGTGACGCTCGCGCTTTCCGCCTGGGGTCTGCAAACGTTGCGCAGCGATGCTGCATTCCCGAGCTCGACCCTACCCGAAGCCGTGCAGATGGCTTCGCACTTGGCGGGGCAGCTCGACGTCGAGGCGCTGGTCTGGGTGACGCGGCTGGAGCAAGGCTCGTTGATCTGGGTCTTCGATGCCGCGACCGGTGACCTCACGATGCGGCGGCTGTCACAGAGTGCCCCGTTCGACGATGCCGCGGCCGCAGCCGTAGCGTTGAGCGTCAAGACCGCGCTGCGCACCACCACTGTCGCGCCGCTCGCAGAGCGCCTCGTGTCACGAAATGGAATGCCCGCGGAACACCCCGAGGTCCGGCCCACTTCGCCGCAAACGAACCGCGCAGCCACGCTGGAACTGGGCGCGGCTGGGCGCTGGCTCGCGCCAGGCGCGCTCGCGCTCGAGCTGCGTCTCGCCAGCGCGATGTGGTTCCGCACACAACGAGACCTGGGCGTGAGCCTCGGGCTATCGTGGAGCCCAGGGCTTGCGATCGAAGGGCCCGAGTACACTGGTCGCTATCGCGATTCGAGCGCCTTCGGCAGAGCGTGCTACCAGCCGGTCCAGACCGCGAACTTTTCGACCACCATCGCTCTAGGCGGCGCACTGCATTGGACCACCCTCGACGGAAACCTCGTCGCGGAGAGAAGTGAGAGCGGGGACCACCGTGTGAGCGCGTCAGTGGACGTGGAGGCTTCGGTGGCCACGAGGGTTGCCGGACCCTTCTATTTGGGCGCCACCTTGGGTGGTAGCTATTCACCCGTGTATTCGCGCTACCTCGTCGCCGGCCGACCGATTTTCTCCCCAGCGCAGCTGACCGCCTCCTTCGCTGCCTTCACTGGCGTGGCCTTGTTCTGAGAACTAACAAAGGTTCGATCAGCTTGGTTGCTCGACGTTTCAGAGCTCGTTGGCGTGAGCGCATTACGCGCATCGTGGTCAATCCAATCGTGGCCGCCTCGCTTGCGTCCTGCGGGCGCGTCGATATCGAACTCGCGCCCTCCAGGGATCCCGCTTCACCTGCCGGGGATTGTAGCGCCTCGGTTCCGCCAGGGCTGCTTGCGGCTCGCCCCCCAATGGGCTGGAACGGATACAATTTCGCGCAGTGCACGCCGGAGCTCGATGAGAGCAAGGTCAAGTCGATCGCGCAAGCCATGACCTCCAGCGGCATGCAGAGCGCCGGCTATCGCTACGTAAACTTGGACAGCTGCTGGCAGCTCCCGCGTTCGCCGGATGGCAAACGCGTGTTCGACACGGTACGCCTGCCCTCCGGAATCGACTCGTTGTCCGAGTGGCTCCATGCGCGCGGCTTGTCTCTCGGCGTGTACTCACACATTCAGGATTGCGGCTCGCAGCCGGGTGGCGAGGGCTACGAGACGATTGACGCCGAGAACTATGCTGCCTGGCGCGTCGATTATTTGAAGTACGTGCAATGTGGCCCACCGGCGCAAGTTTCACGAAAGGCGGTCTCGGATATGACCGCGGCCCTGGCTGCGAGCGGTCGCCCAGTCGTGTTGAGCCTCGATGCGGTTTCTTTTCAGGAGTGGATGCGGGACGTGGCTCAGGTCTGGCGCACATCCTCCGATGCCGAGCCCACTTGGGCTTCCATCGTGAAATCGATCGACGCGACCGTTCCGCTCGCAGCCTATGCCCGTCCGGGTGCGTTCAACGATCCGGACGCGCTCGAAATCGGCAATGGCGCTCTGACCGAAGGCGAGCAGCGCGTCCAATTCTCCGTTTGGTCGATTCTTTCGGCGCCGCTCCTCGCCGGCAACGACGTCTCGCAGATGAATGAAGCCACTCGCTCGATCCTCACGAACGCCGAGCTGATCGCCTTCAACCAGGATCCGTTGGGCCTTCAGGCTGCGCGCATCCCTCACGAGGGAGACGTTGAGATCCTCGCGAAGCCGCTGTCAGACTGTGGAGCCCGAGCGGTCGTGCTCTGGAATCGCGCTGATAGCGAGGCCGAGGTCTCGCTGACCTGGGCGGAGCTCTGGCTCGAGCCGCACACCGCCACTGTTCGCGATCTATGGGGGGGCGCTCGTTTGACGACGGGTGCCGCCGGCTTCGACGTCGTGGTTCCAGGACACGACGCAGTTGCGCTTCGCGTGCAGGGCGTAGAGCCGGCTCTCCCGCAGGGCCGGGCGTACTTGAGCGATCTAAAATGGACTTACGCCACGAATGGCTACGGTCCGCCCGAACTCGATACCACCAACGGTGAGAAACCCCCGTTGGACGGCGGTGCGATCCGGCTGCGGGGTGCAGCCTATGAAAAAGGTCTCGGCGTCCACGGCCCCTCCCTGATTCGATATCGTCTCGGGCAAGCGTGCTCGCGCTTCGTCGCAGACGTCGGCATCAGCGACGATACGGGCGCTCGCGGCTCGGCTCAGTTCGAAGTCTGGGCCGACGGCGAGCTCCTCTTCGAAAGCGGCGTCTTGACGGGAACGAGCCCAGTGTCCAGCGTGAACCTCGACGTCAGTGGCCGCCGCGAGCTGAGGCTCTTCGTCGGGGTTGGCGGCGACGGCTACGAAGTCGACCATGCCGTGTGGGCGGGGGCGCAACTCGAATGCGCGGAGTCGGCCGAATCGCGTTGACTCCCTCGAGTCTTCCGTGCCGCAGGCTAGCTCTTCTTGGGAGCGCGCCGCAGCGTCTGTTCGAACAGAGTCAGCAGGCTCGCGTAGTGACGGTCGGATTGCTGGCGGTCGTACACCACGGAGTCGGTCGGGACCCAGCCGTGCTTGGCGGGATACGTTTCGATCGTATGCGGAACACCGGCGGCCACCAGCGAATCGGTCAACAATCGTTTCTGTGAGTCCGGGAACGAAGCGTCCTCGATGGCGCCAGCGACATACACGCGTGCTTTGATGCTAGGCGCCAGCAGGTGCGGCGATTCGGGGTCGTCGGTGGCCAAATTTCCGCCGTGGTAAGACGCGGCGGCAACGACGCGGTCCGGAAAATTCCCAGCGGCGGACAGCGAAAGGCTGCCGCCCATGCAGTAGCCGGTAGTACCAACCGAAAGCGAGCTGACGTCGCGCTCTTTCGCCAAGAAATCCAGGAAGGCCGCGGTGTCACTCTTGATGTTCGACTTGGACGCCGTCGCCATGTACTTCGCTTGCCACTGCTTGCGAAGCTCCACGTCTTGGCTGAAAGCCAGCGGATCTGGTGGTGTGAACGGACCGGCGCGGTAGAAGAGATCCGGGAGCAGCACGTAGTAGCCGGCGCTCGCGATACGCTGGCCGAGCTCGAACAGGGCCTGCCGCACGCCGCGGCCGTCTTGATAGACAAGCACCGCTGGCCAAGGACCATCGCCCACGTCCGGTCGGAACACCGAAGTTTCAGTTTCACCATCCCGCGTCTTGATTACGACCGTGCTGCGCGCCATCGCACATCTCGTATACTAGACACATGTCCTATTTGCAAGCACCCACCAGCTCGTGCGGTTCGAATGCTATTCTGGCCGCTCCTGTCGTCCCATGAGCACCCTGCGCGTTTCGATGCTGGCTTTCGCCTTGGCGGCTTGTGCGGAGCACGTTGGTCAGACGCTGCCGAGCGCAGCTCCGCAGGCCCCGACGCCAGAGTCGCCACGCGGGGCTTGGCTGGAAAACTCCGCAGAGGAGGCGTTTCGAGAAGCGCAAGCGCAGCGACGACTGCTGCTCGCGGACCTGTGGGCTCCGTGGTGTCACACCTGTCTCTCTATGCGAGCGCAGGTCCTGGACGAAGCTCGCGTGCCCGAGTTGGCAAACGTGGTGCGGCTAGCAATCGATACCGAGCGCACGGAGAACGAACGCTTTTTGCAGCGCTACCCAGCAGTGGTCTGGCCCACCTTTTACCTCATCGATCCAGAAACGCGACAAGTGCGCGGTCGCTGGCTGGGCGGTGCTTCGCCGAAACAGCTCAGTCAGTGGTTGCTGGAGGCCAGCAACTCGCCGACAGCCACCGAAGCCTTGCTGCGGCAAGCCGACGATTTTTCTTCGCAGCAGCAACTGTCCCAGGCCGAGGCTAGCTATCGGGCTGCTCTGGCGGAGGCCGACCCTGCGCAGCGCAGCCGCGCGCTCGTTGCTTTGATCTCGACCTTGCTCAAGCAAGCGAAGTTTGCCGAGTGTTTGCAGCTCGCGCTCCACGAGGTCGCGCAGCTGCCGGCGTCGGTGAGCGCCGTGGACTTCGCGGCCACGGCGCTCAGCTGCGCGGACAAGGCGGCCGATCCAGCGCTGGCGCGGTCGACGCGCTCGACAGTGGAGGCAGTGCTTTCGCGCGACTGCTCGACCCGAGCCCCCGGCGTGAGCGCGGACGACCAAGCCGATGCCTGCGACAACTTGCGCAGCGTGCGCGCAGCCTTGGGGGACACGGACGGCGCCAGGCGCGCAGCCGAGCAAGAGTTGTCGGTGATCGACGCGGCCAGCGCGGGTGCTTCGGCCGAGGTGCAGGCCATCTACGATTGGCATCGCAGTGCGGCGCTCGTATTCTTGGGTCGGAGTGAAGAAGCGATCCAGCTGCTGAAGGAGCGTGAGCGCGCCTTGCCGCAAAGATACAACGCCGCCCACTACTTGGCGCGCATCTATCGGGATCAGAAGCGCTGGTCGGAGGGCCTGCTCGCGATCGATCGCGCGCTTGCCAAAGCCTATGGCCCGCGACGTGTCGCGCTCTTGGGCGTAAAGGCGAGCTTGCTCGAGGGCGCCGACCGGGTCCACGACGCGCGCTGCGTGCTCACTCAGCAGCTGGCCGAATACCGCGCGCTCCCCGCTGGACAAAAGCGAGCCGACGCGGAAGCCGCCGTCCAGGAGCGGCTGCAGGCGCTCTCTCCCCCGACCGAGCCCTGCGCGTCACCGTGACGGTCGCAATAGCTCGGACGGCGGCGCCGCGTTTGGGCAGCGCGCGAACGCTTCGAGGTCGTGAGCTGGCAAGCCGTAATGCTCGATTAGGGCCGCCAGGCGTGCCTCATGCCCCCAAGCACCCGGCAAGGCGGCCGCGTACCTAGCCACTGCGTGAGCGTGTCGAGTCAAGATCCACTCGGCGAGCTGCCGGCGGACCTGCGCTTCGCACACCCCTTCAACGACCTCGACGCCGGCCTGACGTAGAACGCGCAGCCCCAATCCGTCCACGCGCGGATGTGGGTCGCGCATGCCAACCACCACGCGACGAAGGCCGCGCTTGGCTATGGCGTGGGCGCAAGCCGGCGTGCGTCCGTGAAATGAGCATGGCTCCAGCGTGGAATAGAGAGTGGCACCCAGAACGCTCTGACCACGCATCGCCGCGTCCTCCGCCGCAGAAATCTCGGCGTGGTGCTCGCCTGGCCCGCGCGTGTACCCTTGACCCAACACGCCCCGTCCCCGCCCCACGATCACGCAACCTACCCACGGGTTGTCACCTGTATCGCCGCGTGCTCGCTCGGCCTGCTCGATGGCCAGGCGCATGAAGTCGTCGTCACCTAGCATGCCAGCTCAGGTTAGTGCGAAGCCCCTTGGAGCAAGCCCGCATTGAGAGCCAGATGCGGGATGGCTTCCACCGATGGACCGCACCCGTCCGAGAGCCTACTCCGCGCTCACGGCTCGCGCCGCCTCGCTATAGCGGTTCTGCGGTCGCTCGAGGCCGAGGTGGTCGCGCAGCGTCTTACCGCTGTACTCTGTTCTGAACAGACCACGCCGGCGTAGCTCGGGCAACAGCAACTCTACGATATCGTCGAGGCCAGTCGGGAGCACCGGAGGCATTAGATTGAAACCGTCCGCGCCCTCGTTTTCGAACCAGCTTTGCAGCTCGTCGGCGATCTGGCTGGGGGTGCCGATCAACGTCCAGTGGCCGCGAGCGCCCGCCACCCAAAGATAGAGATCGCGAATCGTGAAGTTCTTCTTCTTCGCGATGTCGTACATCAAAGCCTGTCGGCTCTTTTGGTTGTTCGTCTCCGGCAGCGGCGGCAGCGGGCCATCCACGGGGTACTTCGAAAGATCGAAATCGCCCGCAAGCCCGGATAGAAGGCCGAGACCCACTTCGGGCAGAATCAAGTCCTGCAGCTCTTGAAACTTGGCCTTCGCCTCACTCTCGCTCTTGCCCAAGACCGGGAAAATGCCCGGCATGATCTTGAGCTGCTCGGAGCGCCGTCCGTACTTGGCGAGTCGACTCTTCACGTCGCGATAGAACGCCTGCGCGTCAGCGAGGGTTTGCTGCGCCGTAAAAATGACCTCGGCGGTGCGGCCAGCAAACTCCTTGCCTGCCTCTGACGAGCCCGCCTGCACGATCACCGGATAGCCTTGGGGCGGGCGGGGCACGTTGAGGGGGCCACGTACCTTGAGGTACTTACCGTCGTAGTTCAGCTTGTGCGATTTCGACGGGTCGTAGAAGAACCCGCTCGACTTGTCGCGCCGAAACGCGTCATCGTCCCACGAATCCCAGAGCCCGGTGACCACGTCGTAGAACTCGTTGGCCCGCTCGTAGCGGAGCGCGTGGTCCGGGTGCGCTTCGAGCCCGAAATTGCCGGCCGCGTGCGGGCTGCCGGTCGTGACGATGTTCCAACCGGCCCGCCCAGCGCTGATGTGGTCGAGCGAGGCGAACTTTCGCGCCAACAGGAAAGGATCCTCGTAAGTCGTCGACGCCGTCGCGATGAAGCCGATGCGTTCGGTAACCGCTGACAGTGCAGAAAACAGCGTAACCGGTTCGAACGTGCCGCCGTATGCAGTCTTGCCCTCGGCACCGGCGAAGAAATTAGCGGCCAGACCGTCGGCCAGGAAGATGGCATCGAGCTTCGCGCGTTCGGCCGTTTTGGCCAAGCGGATGTAGTGCTGAATGTTGATGCCAGCGTCTGCTTGCGCCGACGGATGACGCCAGGCAGCCACGTGATGGCCCGCAGCGGGCAGAAACGCACCGAGCTTGAGCTCTCGCTTGTGAGACATGTCCGGAGCATGTGCGAAATCGCACCCTCCGTGTCTACAATAAAAGACGGTGGCATTTGCCGGCTAGAGGCGCCTTGCTGCGTCCGCAGCAAGACCTCAGGGCGCCTCACGCGACGACTTGCGCTGTCCACTATGAAAGACAACTATTCCAGCCATGGTTAGCCTACAACTCGACACCCCCGAGCTTGCCGCCAAGTACGACATCGTCGGCCAGCGTCAGTTTTCCCACGGTAAGTCCCTGATTCAAGACCTGGGCATCGGCGAAGGCGCGCGCGTTCTCGACGTGGGGGCCGGCACCGGGCTGCTCGCCGCGCACGTGGCCGAGCTGGTCGGGGCGGCGGGCCGGGTGATCGCAATCGATCCGTTACCGCTGCGGGTAGAGCTCGCCAACCAGAAGGCGAACGTGGACGCAAGAGTGGGTCGGGCCGAGGATCTCGGCAGCTTCGACGCCGACTCCTTCGATTTCGTCTACCTGAACAGCGTGATCCACTGGATCGCCGACAAAGCGCGCGTCCTCTCCGAGGTCCGCCGCGTGCTCAAGCCAGGCGGCAAGCTTGGTTTCACCACCGCGGACAAGGAGAGGCCTCACGACGTCGAACGACTCCGGGAGCGTGCGTTGGCCGCCGTTGGTCTGAGCCATCGAGCGGAAGCCTCGGTCGGCATCCCACACAAGGTGAGCAGTGAGGAGACACGCAAACTGCTGAGCGACGCTGGCTACCGAGTAAAACAGGTGTTGGTGCGCACCATGGTCGACTACCAGCCGAGCGCGGAAGACGTGCACACGGCGAGCCTAGCGAGCTCGTTCGGGAACCACCACTCTGGCCTCGACGAGCGCGAACGAAACCAGGTGCGAGCGGCTTTCGACGCCGAGCTCGAGCACTTTCGGGACGCCGCAGGTATCCGGCTCGAGCGCCACCTAATCTTTGCCGTGGCCGAGAAACCGCAAGTCTCGTGAGCTCGTCGGCTCGACAATTGCGCCTGGGCGCCTTCATGCGCCCAGCCAGCATCCACACGGGCGCTTGGCGTTACCCCGGTGCGTTTTCAGACGCGAACTGCAACTTTGCCCACTTGCGACGCTTCGCGCGCACGCTCGAGCGCGAGAACCTCGGCCTGCCGCGCCCGGCCAATCGTTTCTTTTAGCCCGCCGCTGAGTCCGCCGGGCGTTTCGAGAAATGGACAGCCGATGTCGCCCGGAATGCCCGCGCGCTGCGCAGAAAGTAGGCTCACGCTACCCTTCCGGTCGCTGCTGTTTGGGCCCGCCACAATGCTGCGTAGGCTCCGCTCTTGGCCAGTAGCGTCGCGTGGTTGCCGTCTTCCACCACTTGCCCGCGTGAGAACACCAGAATGCGGTCCAGATGCGCGATGGTCGAAAGTCTGTGAGCGATCACGACGACCGTTTTGTTTTGCATGGCGTCGTCGAGGGCGGCTTGAATCGACTGCTCGGTGAGCGAGTCGAGGCTCGCGGTGGCCTCGTCCAGCACCAGCACGGGAGCGTCTTTCAACATCACTCGCGCGATAGCGATGCGCTGGCGCTGGCCGCCGGACAGCTTGACGCCGCGCTCGCCTACCATCGCATCGTAGCCCTCCGGAAGGGCCGAGATGAAATCGTGGGCGTGGGCGCGGCGCGCCGCTTGCTCGACTTCCGCGTCGCTCGCGTCGGCACGACCGTAGCGAATGTTTTCACGCAAGGTGCGATGAAACAGCGTCGGATCTTGCGGAATGAGACCAACTTGCCGGTGCAGTGAATCCTGGGTCATGGAGTGCAGATCGTGGCCATCGATGCGGACCTTGCCGGATTGAGGATCGTACAGCCGTAGGAGGAGGCTCACGAACGTCGACTTGCCCGAGCCGGAGAGCCCGACGAGGCCCACCCGCTGCCCGGCTGGAATCGTCAGTGAGAGGCCGCTGAACACGTTCGCACCGTCGGCGTAGCGAAAGCACACGTCATCGAACTCGATCTGACCGCGGATGATGGTTCGGTCGGCGGCCTCGCTGTGGTCGAGCAGCTCGTGCGGCTTGAAGATGGTCGCGACGCCTTCCGACACGTTGCCCAGCGCTTCGAACAGCTCCAAGAAGCGCCGGCTCAGGTTGCGTACCTCCGAAATGACGAGCAGGCTCAGGCTGACCGCCATTACGAAGTCGCCCACGCGAATTTGGCCGCGGTGCCAGAGCCAAACGGCCAACACCACGGTGCCACCTTTGAGCACGGCCGAAGCGGTGAACTGAAACAGCCGAACCTGCTCCATGGCCAAATTGGCGCGCAGTACGGTCGCGAGCTCTCGCGACTGCGCGTCGGCCAAGCGCTGCCGCTCGTGATCGAGGCGCGCGAAGAGGCGTACGGTAGCGTGATTCGTAACGGAATCGACCACGGCTCCCGCGGTGCGGCTACGTGCGCTGGAAGCCGCAGCGGAGAGCGGCTGCGTACGCCGCGCCAAGTACAGGGAAGCCACGATGAAGCCCAACGACCAGAGCGTCGTGAAAACGCCGAGCCACAGGCTGGCGCGCAACAACAGCACGTTGGCCACCGTGATCACGATGCTCATCGGCCAAAACTCGGTGAGCGTGGCAAACAGCACCTGATTGACGCCATGCGACGTTTCGCTGATGCGATGCGCGAGCGAGCCGGCGAAGTTCTCGGTCAAGAAGCGGTGCGAATGACGGTGTAGATAGCGAAACAGCGCGCGCGCAACGTACTGGCGTTGACGCGGCGCTAGGCGAAGCTGCACAGCCGAGCCAATCCGGCCGAACACCAGCTCTCCGACACAGAGTAACACGAACAGCACCACCGCCGAGGTGAGCGGCGCGGCCTGGGCCACCACGCCCCCCGCACTCGTCACTTGCCCGATGATGCCGCTCAGCACGCGCGGCAGCAGCGCGCCGGACAGCGCGTGCAGCCCCTCACTGACTACGATGGCCAAGGTCCAGATGCGGAAGCGACCAGTCACCACCCGCCAGATGAACTGCCAGCTAGCGAGGGGCAGCTCGGAGGGCAGCGGCAGCGGCAGCTCCTCGGGCAAGGTCTTCGGAGCGCTACCGAGCTTCACTCCGCTGTTCAACGCAGTTTCCAAGACCCGATGAATTAAACAGCTGGCGCCACACCGTCAACGAACGCCCGCACGTACCCGAACGCTACGTCGACGCTTGCTGCTCAGGCAGCAACACGCTCAGCTCTCGATGCAGTCGTTCGGCGCTGCCTTGGAACTGAATCGCGCGCATGCCCACTGCACGCGCGGCTTCGCAGTTCCGCGCGCGGTCGTCGATCAACAGGCACTCTTCGGGGCTGCGCGCGAGCTCGCGTGCGACACGCTGGAAGATCGCGGGGTCGGGCTTGCGCAAGCCCAGGTGGCAGGACACGAAGGTCCACGGCACATAGCGCGAGACACCGAGCCGCTGCTCGATCCAGCGGTACCAAACCGGGTAGTTGGAGAGCACGTGCATCGGATAGCCCCGCTGGGCGAGTCGATGAACGAGCTGCTCCATGCCTTCCAACCACTGATAGGCGTCACGAATTGCCTGGCAGAAGCCGGCCTGGTCGAAGCTGCGCCCGTCGGCGAAAAAGCTCTCCAGGAAGTGCTGTTCGTCGAGTTCGCCCCGCTCGAAGCGTCCCCAGGCGTCCGGGTGCTTGAGCGCGAGCATCTGCTCCAGAGTCAGGCCGAAGAATCCAGGCATGACGTCTCGGAATGGATCGCGCACTAGCGTGTCCATGACGTCCCAGAGCAGGACGGAAACGCGAGGCTCGGGCTCAGCTAACTGGCACCTCGTGCGCAGCGCGGTGGAAACCGTTCCTGAAGCTGGTGATAGCCGCGTCGAGCTTACCGGAAAGATCGGCGTCGAGCTCGAGGCTGCCGTCGTCCTTCACGGTCAACTGCTTGTCGAGCACGAACAGCCCCGGCACGACGTGCAGCGGATCGAGCGAGCTCAAGACCGGGCGTAGCGCGTAGTCGATGGCGAGCACGTGCGCCACGGTACCGCCCGTGGCGAGCGGGAGCACCACTTTGTCACGCAGGCCAAACTGCGGCAGCACGTCCAGGAATGTCTTGAGCAATCCGGAATAGGCGGCCTTGTACACGGGCGTCGCGATGACCACGCCGCGCGCTGCCTCGACCTGCGCGAGCGCGCTCTGAATGGCCGGTGCGCTCGCGCGCGCGAGCAACAGATCTTCGGCCGGCAAGCTACGCACATCTAGCAAGGTGCTGTCGATTCCCGAACGCGCCAGGCGGCTGCCGACCAGATTCGCGAGCTTCGCGGTCTTGGACGTACCCGACGGACTGCCCGTGATGATCAAGGTCTTGGACATCGTTTCACGCCTCAGTAGTGGATGGTCCCGGGGCTACCGCCGCCGATGGGGATAGCATCGCCGTTGATGGCGACGCTCTTCGGAGAGGCGAGGAATGCCACGACCCAGGCTACCTCCTTGGCGTCGATGATGCGACCAATACCGACGTTTTTGGCGAGCTCCGCCTCGCTGGCCTTTTCGGTGCGCTCCGTGCGGGTAGCCCCGGGGTGTACTGCGACCACGTTGACGCCTTTGGGACCGAGCTCGTCAGCCAGGTTCTTGGTGATAGCAGCCACGCCGACGTTGCGAAGCGTCGCGACGGGTCGGCCCGTACGGTGGATGGCGAGACCGCCGATGTTGATGATGCGCCCCCAGCCTTTTTGGACCAAGTGCGGAGCGAGAGCGCGGGCGGTGCGCAAGTAGCCGACGACCTTGATGTTGATGTCCTCGAGCACCTGCTCGTCGACGATTTGCTCGAGCCTGGTGGCCGTGGAGATACCACCCGGCAAGGCCGCATTGTTGACCAGAATATCGACTCCGCCCAACCTGTCGATAGCGGTGTCGACCAACCGCTTCACGTCCTCGTCGCTGCGGGTGTTGGCGACGATCGGCACGATCCGCCGGCCCGAGGCGCTGGCCAGCTCCTGCGCCGTCGCCTTGAGCTGCTCTTCACCCCGTGCCGAGATCGCCACGTCGACCCCTTCCGCGGCCAGCACCCGCGCAATGACCTTGCCGATGCCGCGGCTACCCCCGGTGACGATGGCCCGCTTGCCTGAAAGCTCCAAATCCATGTGTTGCCTCAGTTCTTGTTTTGTGGACGCACAGATACCATAGTAGACAGCACGATCCAAGGTGGACGCGAGGAAACGACACATGCAGACCAAACTTCTCGGCGCGACCGGCCTGCCCGTTTCGCGATTGGCGCTGGGCACGATGACGTTCGGCCTCCAGAGCGACGAGCACACCGCCATCGCCATTTTGGATCGAGCGACCGAGGCCGGTATCAATCTGCTCGATTTGGCGGACGTCTACCCGTTGGGTGGAGACCATTCTACGGTAGGACGCACCGAAGAGATTGTCGGCCGCTGGCTGGAGGGCAAGCGTCAGCGTTTCATCGTGGCGACCAAGGCGGTCGGCAAGGTGGGCCCCGCGGAGTGGGATGAAGGCGCGTCACGCAAGCACCTTTTGGCAGCAATCGACGGATCGCTCCGCCGACTCAGGACCGATTATGTCGACCTGTACCAGTTGCATTGGGACGACACACGCACTCCGCTAGACGAAACACTCGAAGCGCTGGATTGGATCGTGCGCGCCGGCAAGGCTCGTTACATCGGCGTCTCGAACTTCCTTTCCTATCGCTTGGCGCTGGCGCTCGGAAAGGCGGAAGCTCGACAGTGGACGCGCTTCGTTTCCGTGCAGCCGCGCTACAACCTACTCTTTCGAGAAATCGAGCGCGAGCTGTTGCCGCTCTCCCGCGAGGCCGGGCTGGGCGTCATTCCCTACAATCCTCTGGCCGGCGGCCTGCTCACCGGCAAACACCGGGTGGGCGCGCCCACACCGAACACGCGCTTTACGCTCGGGACCGCCGCGCAGCGCTATCAGGATCGATACTGGCATGAACGTGAATTTCGGACGATGGAGGCGATCGAGCGCCTGGCGACTCAGAGCGGGCACTCTCTCACCACAGTGTCACTTGCCTGGGTCCTCGCGAATCCGGACGTCACGGCGCCGATCATCGGGGTAAGTCGACCGGAGCAATTGCCGGAGTTGCTGAAAGCCGTCGAGCTGCCACTGGACGCTCAGCTGAAGCTCCGGCTCGACGAGCTGACCGCCGAATACCGGCGCGGAGACGCGGGGCGCTGATCGTGGACACCTCGATCGCGTCGTTCTTCCTCGGCAGCCAATCCGAGGCTTCGGGGCAGCGCCGGGCCGGCAGCGGCGTCGATGCGCCGATCGACGAGAGCTTTTTGAAGCGCCGGTCGAGCCGTGAATACTCGGCTCAAGCGCTACCATTCGAGGTCGT
The DNA here is from genome assembly GCA_035549735.1 of Polyangiaceae bacterium. Classification (GTDB taxonomy): domain Bacteria; phylum Myxococcota_A; class Polyangia; order Polyangiales; family Polyangiaceae; genus PMG-095. The sequence continues at coordinate 55,809 of DASZQI010000017.1, forward strand.
CAGGACCTTGTTCGAGGCCGCGCGCTTCGCGCCTTCGGCGGGCAATGTTCAGCCGTGGCTGTTCGTGTACGCAGCAGATCCACTGATGCGCGGTCGAGCACTCAGCTTGCTGGACATGGAGACTCGGGGCTGGGCCGGAGAGGCAGCGCTGCTCATCTTCGTGTTTGCGCGACGCACGCACCCCGAAACTGGAGCGCCCCTGCGCACGGGCGCCTTCGACACCGGAGCTGCTTGGTTTTCGCTCGCGCTTCAGGCACAAACCCTGGGGCTGAATTGTCGCGCGACCGGCAACGTGGACCATGAGCGCGCGCATCGCATGCTCGGTGTTCCTACGAGTTCTTACGAGTCGATGATCGCCGTGGCGATCGGTTACCCCGCGCCGCCTTCCGGAGCTCAATCGGCCGCGGAGCGTAGGAACACCCGCAAGCTGCAGCACCTGTTCGTGTTCAACGGGCGTTACGTGGGCGAAAGTGACGTTCAAGGACTACGCTCGACGCAGACGCCGAGCGGCTCCGACAGTCGCTGACACGCTTGCGAGGGTGCACAATCGCGCTCGAAGCGGCACCGTCCTGTCGCAACCCGGCAAACCCCGCCCCGTGAAGCACCGACCTCGTAGTGACAAGAAAACCCGTCCTCGCACGGAGGGTCGCACGTGCCGAGGCGCGCGCCGCGCGGCTGTGTGAGAGTAGCAGGGCCCTTCGGTCCGAGTTCGAAATGAACGTCGATGTGATCCTTGCCTCGCGCAGGAAAGCGCAGCTGGTCCAGCCGGTGGCGCACGCACTCGACCAGGGTCGGATCTTCCGGGTGTATGAGCGTCGGCACCGAGCGCACGTTGCCGCGCACGTCGACGTTCAGCCGATACTCCACGATGGCGACGGTTCCGGCGCGCTCGAAAGGGCTGCCGACGTAGCAGCGTTGCCACAGATCGCGCGCCGGGATCAGGGCTCGCTCGGTCTCCTCGCGCGTGAACGGGGCCGGAGAGGGTCTACTGCATGCGGCCGTGGAAAGCGCGGCGGCAAAAGCGAACGCTTCAATCCACGAAACCATCGTAGCGCTTGCTGGCTCAGCTACTCGAGACCCGATAGCCAGACCGGCGCAACGTGACCAGCGGCAAAGCCTGCCCGAGCTTGCGCCGCAGACGACTGACGTGAATGTCCACGGTGCGTGGGCTACCCGCGTAGTCGGGACCCCAAACCTCACTCACCAGCTCGGCGCGGGTCAGCAGCCTACCCGAACAATCCGCCAGATACTCGAGCAACCCATACTCGCGCGCGGTGAGCGTGACCGGCTTCCCGTCAACGCTCACCGCGTGTGCGGCGCGATCGATTTCGATACCCCCGAGCCGTACGCGCGAGGTAGGCGCGACGTCCGAACCAACGACAGCAACATCGAACTCGGCCACGTCCTCGCCCTTCCCTGTCTATGAAATGCCCTCCGCCGAAAGCGCAGCGCGCACGGCGGGACGCTCGGCGATGCGCTCGAAGTAGCCCTTCAGGTCGGACCACTTCTCGAGCAGGCTGGCATCGAGCTTTCGTAGATTGCGGAGCGTGTAATACGCGTAGCCATCGGCGACGGTGAAGTCGTCGCCAACTAGGTACTTTCGACCTTCCAGACTGCGGGCCAAAAATTCGAACCGTGAGAGCAAGCGATTCTTGAAGAACTGCTTGGCTTCGTCGTTGATTTTCGGGTTGTTGACCGGTCCGAAGCCCTTGTGCAGCTCGGTCGCAATGAAATGCAGCCACTCTTGCAGCTTCAAGCGCTCCGCGCTGCCCTGCTTGGGAGCCAGCTTGCGCTCCGGCTTTTGGTCGGCAATCCATTGCACGATGATGGCGCCCTCCGTGAGCAGCTGGCCGCTGTCGAGCACGAGGGCGGGCACGTAACCTTTGGGGTTTACGCTCCAAAAGCTGTCGCCATTCTTCAACTTCTTCTCGCCCAGATCGACCTGTACGAGCTCGAACGGCAAGTCCGCTTCGCGCAAAGCGATGTGCGGAGAAAGAGAGCAAGCACCAGGCGTGTAGTAGAACTTGGTCGTCATGTCATTTCCTTGTCTGTTTAGCGGCCCTATTCCGCGGCCACGGCCTCAGGTCGCGCTGCCACGCGCTGCAGCCGCTCCTTCGGAGCACGCTTGCGGGTCACGCTGCGTCGACCATCGATGCTCACCGGCACGTCGCCGTCGACGGTAACCCGCCGCACCAGGCGATGCTGATCGCCGTAGTCGTTGATCGCGTAGTGCTGTGTCGCCCGGTTGTCCCACACCGCGACGTCGCCGACCGCCCAGCGCCAGCGAACCGTATTCTCCAGGCGCGTGATATGGTCCTGGAAAACCTCGAACAGACGCTGCGAGTCGTGGGTCGAAAGCCCGATGAACTTCTTGAAGAAGTGGCCCAGCAGCAGCGAGCGCTCGCCGGTCTCCGGGTGCACGCGCACCAGCGGGTGCTCCGTCTCGTACACCGTCGACGTGAAGACCTCTTCGTAGTACTTCAGATCTTCCGGCGAGGCTTTGGTGCGGCGAGCCTGGTAGTCGTACTCGTTCGTATGCAGAGCCCAGAGCTTGTCGGCCAGCTCGCGCAGCTCCGGAGACAATTCCTGATAGGCCGCGACGGTGTTGGCCCACGTCGTGTCGCCGCCCGCGGTCGGCACCACCAGCGCACGCAGGATCGAGGCGCGCGGGTAGGCATCGACGAACGTGACGTCGGTGTGCCACGAGTTAGCGCGGCCCCCGTGGCGTGAGTCGAGCTCGGTGATGAAACGCGTGCCGTCAATCGAAGGCACTGTCGGGTGACCGACGGGCGGACCACCGAACAGTGTGGTGAGTGACTCTTGCGCCGCCTCGTCGAGGTGCTGCTGGTTACGGAAGAACACCACTTTGTGCTTCAGCCAGGCCTCGCGAATTTGACCGCGCGCGGCCGCGCTCAAGTCGGCCGAGAGCCGCACGCCCCGAATTTCCGCACCAATTCTGCCTGCAACGGGCACCACTTCGATCGAGTCGCTCATGTCACGCTCCCTTGTTGCGTCTATATTAAGAGACATACTTCCATTAAACGGATCAGCTCAAGGCTTTTCGTCGCTCGGTCGCGCTACCAACCGCGCTTTTCGGAAGTGAGGGACGGATTGCGGCTGTAGCAGCAACCGGCGTCGGTCACGCCTGCAGCTGCCGAGTGCACGCGCACGACTCCCGACCCGAGAGCGTCGGGCTTTTCGGTCAGCTCGTGTTCCGGACAAGCAGCGCCAGACCCCGGCGCGCCGCCGCCGGGAGGACCCTATCTGGAGCAGCGGGCGGCGGCTGACGGTCAAGGTGCCGGGTTCGGATAGCGAGCGTGGATGGCGTCGATGCTGGAGAGCGCGGCCGCGTCGAGCGACGACTCGAGGCTCGACAGGTTCTCTTCGAGCTGGGCCAACGTCGTGGCGCCGATGATGGTACTGCTCACGAACCAACGGCTGCGCACGAATGAGAGCGCCAGCTTGGCAGGCGAGATGCCGAGCTCTTCCGCGAGTGCCACGTAGGCGCGGGTTGCCGGATCCACGTTGGGGCCGCGGTAACGTTGACCGAAGGTCTCGAACAACGCGAGGCGCGAACCGGCGGCAGGGCCGCTCAGATGTTTGCCTGTGAGCAGTCCGAAGGCGAGTGGGCTGTACGCCAGGAGCCCGACATTCTCCCGCCGCGAGGCCTCCGCCAGGCCGCCGTCGAATACACGATTCAGCAAGCTGTAGGCGTTCTGAATACTTACCACCTTTGGCAGGTTTTGCGCCGCCGCTACCCGGCTGAACTCGGCAACGCCCCAGGGCGTTTCGTTGCTAAGGCCCACATAGCGAATCTTACCCTCGCGGATCAGCTCAGCGAAGGCCGAAAGCTGCTCCGCGATCGGCGTGGCGGTGCGCTCTTCTTCGGGCCGATAAACCGTGTCACCGAACATGGGCACGTAGCGATCCGGCCAGTGGATTTGATAGAGATCGATGTAGTCGGTCTTCAGACGCTTGAGGCTGGACTCGACCGCCGTGCGCACGTTCTGGCGATTGACCGCCAAGGAGCCGTTGCGTAGCCAGGTGATGGCGCGGCCTTGCCCGGCGATCTTGGTCGCGATGATCACGCGGTCGCGGTTCTTGCGCGAGAGCCAGTCACCGAGGATGGACTCGGTACGCCCCTGTGTCTCGGCGCGCGGCGGCACCGAGTACATTTCCGCCGTGTCGATGAAGTTGATGCCGCGGTCGAGGGCCAGGTCGAGCTGCTCCTCCGCCTGCTCGGGCGTATTTTGCTGACCGAAGGTCATGGTGCCGAGGCACAGCTCCGACACCAAGAGCTCACTTTGACCGAGTCGATTGTATTTCATCGTGGTAGCCGTCAACGGAGTGGGAAGCCCAAGTTGTGCAGAGTCTCGAGCAAGCGATGTCGACCGTTCAGTGCAGCCGCGCTCTGGACACGCCGCGCTGAATGCAAGGACCAGCCACCCGCCGGCACCTGCATGCCCTGCGCCGAGTAGAACTCGGTCATGACCTGATCGTAGCGGCGCACGGCGTCCTGGCTGACCGCCCCGTAAGTGTTGCGGCTCAGCACGACGCTTTGCGGGAGACGGGGCTTCACCGCTGTCGCAACGCTGCCATCTGCGTAGCCCACGCACAGACCAAACAGCGCGAATACGCGCGGTGGAAGCTCGAGAATCTCCGCCACTTCTTCTGGACGATTGCGCAGCGCGCCGATGTACACGCTACCGAGACCTTGGGCCTCGGCTGCCACGACCGCGTTCTGCGCGGCCAGCGCTGCGTCCACGCTCGCCATCAAGAACATCTCGAGATACTCGAGACCCTCTGGCTCGACTCCTAGGCTGCGGGCCAGCGTGGTGGCGCGATTCAGATCCGCCAGCCAGACCAGAAAGAGCGCGCTCTCCCGCACGTGGGCCTGGTCGCCTGCAACTCTCGAGAGCCGGCGGCGGCGCTCGGGATCGTCGACGGCGATCACGCTCCACAGTTGCAGGTTCGAGGAGCTCGCCGCCGACTGCGCGGCCGCAAGCAACAGCTCGAGCGTGCCGTTCGGCGCCGATCGCGAATCGTACTTACGCACCGAACGATGCGAAAGCAACGTCTCGATCGCGCCGGCCCCTGAAGCCAACGCCACGGCTGGTAGCGCAGACCCATAGCGTCGGCTGAATAGCTCGTCTATCCCGCTCGGAGCCGCGTCCATCGCCCTCACGCCTTGCCGACGGCGGCGCCTTCGAGGATCTGGTCGCGCACCTGCTCGGTGAGCTGCTTGAGAATGGGATCGCTGCGATCGCGCGGATGCGCCACCTCGATCGGGAAGATCTTCTTGATGCGACCAGGACGCGGCTGCATCACGACCACGCGGTCGCCCAGGTATACGGCCTCGTCGACGTCGTGGGTGACCAGAATCATCGTGATCTTCTCGCGCTGCCAGATATTCTGGAGCTCGGATTGCAGCCGCGTGCGCGTCAGCGCGTCGAGCGCGCCGAAGGGCTCGTCCAGCAAGAGGATGCTCGGCTGATTGACCAGACCGCGTGCGATGGCCGCGCGCTGTGCCATACCGCCCGAGAGCTGGTGCGGGAACGCGCTCTCGAACCCCGTTAGCCCAACGAGCTCGATGTGCTCGCGCACCGCGTCCCGTTTCTTCTGCTCGGACCAGCTGGAATTCTGCAGACCCAAGCTGACGTTCTGCTCGAGCGTCAACCACGGAAACAACCGATGCTCCTGGAACACGATGCCGCGATCGAGGCTGGTCCCTGTCACGTTCGCGCCCCCGACGCGAATCTCTCCTTGATAATCGCGGTCGAGACCAACCAATAGACGGAGCAGCGTGGACTTACCGCAGCCGCTCGCGCCGACGATGCTCAGGAACTCGCCTGGCTGGATCGTCAAGCTGAGGTCCTCGAGCACCGGTAGCACCTCGCTCTTGACCTTGAACTGCTTGCGAACCTTGAGAATTTCGATAACGGCAGACGTACTCATCACGGATGTCTCCAGCGGTTCAAGCCGGCCTGACGCGCCAACGCGACAGCCTGGCTTCCAGTCGGCTCGATAGAGCGTTCAGCGAAAAGCCGATGATGCCGGCGATGATGACGCCGAGCAGTACCTTGTCCATTTTGAATTGCTCGCGCCCTTCGATCATCAGGTTGCCGATGCCGAGGCCGGGGGCGAGCAAATACTCGGCGCCCAGGGTGCCGAGCCACGAATACACGAGCGCCAGGTGGAGGCCGGCGAAGATTGAAGGCAACGCGCCCGGCAACACCACTTTGCGGAAGATCTGCAGGTACGTGAAGCGGAACACGCGCGCAACCTCGACGTGCTCGCGCCCGACGCTGCGAATGCCTTCGAAGGTGCTGACGACCACGGGATAGAAGGCCGACAGTGAAATGAACACGACCTTGGCCGGCTCGTCCGAGCCAAACCACACGGAGATCAGCGGAATCCAGGCAAAGATGGCGACTTGTTTGGCTGCGTTGAAAGTGGGCCCGACCAGGCGATCCGCCAAGCGGGAAAGGCCCATGGCGCTACCGACCGCGATGCCCGCAACCGAGCCGAGCGCGAACCCGCTGAGGTCGCGGCGCAAGCTCGCCAGCAGCTGCGGGACCAAGCCTCCTTCCCGCCACTGCTCGCCCAGCACTGCCAGCACGGCCGCGGGTCGGGCCACCAAGAGCGGGTTCACGAGTTTGAAGCGCGTGAGGAGATCCCAAACCAATAGCAGCGCCAGCGGCACGATGAAGCCCCGCAGCCGCACGGGGACCTGCGGCAGCTCCCGCACGACAGTGCTCACGACGTTCCCCCCGGCGCGCTGCCGAAAGACCCCGTCGGGCGCCAGCGCAAGAGGCGTGCCTCAATCCGTTCCAGGCCGCGATCGAGGACCAAGCCGACTACGCCGACCACGATGATCGCGGCGAGCACCAGATCCAGTTGAAACAGCTGCCGCCCCCACACGATCAAGAAGCCGAGCCCCTCGGACGAGGCCAAGAGTTCGACAGTGACCAGAGACAGCCAAGCTTGCGTGAGGCCGTAGCGAATGCCGACGAACACCGAGGGAACCGAAGCTGGAAATACGACTTTGCGCAGCAGCTGGCGCTTGGAGAACTTGAACGCGCGCGCCACGTCCAGGTACGCGTTCGGCACGTTGCGGATACCCTTCAGAGTATTGACGGCGATCGGCACCAGCGCCGCGTGCGCGATGATCACCACCTTCAGTGCCTCACCGATGCCCAGCACCATCATGGCCAGGGGCAACCAACCGAGCACCGGCACCTGGCTTACGGCGTTGAACAGGGGCAGCAAGTACTGCTCCACGCGGCGCGACAGCCCCATGGCTACCCCGACGCCAATGCCAATCGCCCCGCCCAGCGCAAAGCCCCCCGCGACGCGGCCGAGGCTGATGGCGAAGTGAGTGAAGAGCTCGCCGGACTTGACCTGCTCGAGCAAGGTCTGCCCAACCGCAGCAGGTGCCGGCAGAATCTGCGGCGGCACCCACTGCTTCTTGGAAGCGATCGCCCACACGACCAACAAGAGCGACGGTACGATCCAACCCACCAGCGAAGGCAACGCCTTGGCGAGCCGGGTAGCAATGACGGCCGCCGCGCGGGGCGGCCGGGGTGTCGGCGTCTCTCGAGCGCCGTGGGCCAGATCGAATGGAGCTTCCAGTTGGGTCATGGATGTACTCTCGAATTGCTCGACTGCGCTCGACTCAGAAGCCGAACTGCACCTGGGCTAGAACCTCGTTGGCGTGGCGCTTGGCGACGACCAGACGCGCATTGGGCTGAGGAGCGTCGCTGTTCGCGCGATTGAGGGTGTGGTTGTAATTGAGCTGAAACTTCGTCGTTTCCGCAAAAAAGATGTTCAGGCCAGCGGTGAAGACCTCGGTCACCAGCGACTCCGGATCTGCGGGCTTCGTCGGATCTTTCTTGTAATCGATATCCGGATTGAGGCGGTCGTAGCGGAAGAACGGCTGATAGGTCTTGGGCCACCAATCGTCGTACCGACCTTGGTTCCTGAAACCAGCCACGAATTGCTCGCCGAAACTCAGGAAGAACGTGGCGACGTGCGAGTCACTCTTGACCGTCTTGCGCCCGGGGACTTCGCCGGTACCCGGTGTGACGGCGTCCTCGCCGCGGATGTACTCGTACGTGACGCCGAAGGGCCAATGGTTGTAGTAGATGTCACCGCCGTACCGGTTACGCCTTCCCTTACCCTGAAGCGTGGTGCGGGCGGTGGGCGCCGTCTCTACCGTGTAGAGGTTTTGCTTGCCAATGTAGACGCTGCCGCCGAGCGTGATCTGACGTAGCCACGAGTTGTAGTCACTCGGCACCGTAAACGCGACGCGACCGATGATGTCTTTGTTGTCGTTTTCGTCGAGCGTGTTGGGGCCCGAACCGTTCAAAATGCCGACCGCGTAGGCCAGCAAGGCCTGGCGGTAGTTGTAGCCGTAGTCGACGTTGACGCCGATATCGCCCCGAAGAATGGCGCCAACGTCGCGCCGACCCAGGTTGAGTCCAGTCACCACCGCTCGGCGATTCGCGTTGGGCGGAGTGGTGAACTGCGCATTGCGGATGACAGGCTTGAGCTCTTCGCTGGCCGGTACCTCGAGGCCGAACGGCAACAGTTGCTGGCCGACGGACAACGTGAGCGCTGGGTATTCGGGGCTCGTGGTCGGCAGGAACGAATAGGTGATGTTCGCATTCAGCAGATTCAAGAAGCTGTTGTTGGAGTTGGTCTGCTGCGAAACACCGAAACTCAGCTGATAGCTCAGGTTCCTTCCGTCTTCGTAGTCCTTGAACAGGTTGCCGTTGAAGTTGAGTAGCGCCGTAGGAACATCGAAGCTCGTCTTGCGCTTGTAGACGGCCAAGCCCGTTGCCGGGCCGGACACGGCCTGATCGCTGAAACCGAAGCGTGTCTGAACCGTGCCGCCGATAGTGAGCGCGCGCGTGGTGATCGCGGTGTGAATGTCGCGTTCGCGCTGCCACTGGAACTTGAAGTTCTCGAGGTCGGTACGAAGCCCCTGTACGTCGTCCGCCACGCTTTGCAGGTCGGGCGGAGGAGGCGCGTTGGGATCCGCTGGGGCTCCGGCAGCACCTTCGGGCGACGCTGCACTCGATCCGGTCGAAGCAGCGGCTGCGTCCGGCGCTACCGCCGGAGTGGACCCCTCGGGAACGGCCGCAGGCGGCCCGCTCGGCGGAAGCGGGTTCTCGCCCGGTCGCGGCGGTTCGCCCGTGGCTTCCGTTTTCCCTGTGGGGGCTTTCGTTCGCTCCGCATCCGGGCCTTTCTCGCCGGGCTTGGCCGCGGGCTTTTCGGCTGGCCTGGCAGCTGGCGCCGGATTCTCCGCAGGTTTTTGCGGCGCAGGAGCGGGCGGAGGAGCAGCCGGAGCGGGCTGTGCGACAGCGCTGTTCGCCGAGAACGCGGCAAAGCCGGAAGCAATCAAACTAAGGCTTACATTTCTAAAAATCGAAGATCTCATGAACCCTGGAAGTCGGTGAAAAGTGTTCCTAGTTAGCGCCTACGCGCCGCGTACAGACTCCAGGCGATTCCGACGACTGCTCAATCACTCTCGATGACATGTAGATTGTTTTTCCGTGGACGTGAGCCGGCTCGTCTCACGGAACGAGCCGGCAGGTTCATCATTGCTTCCGCGCGCTAGGCGGCTTTGCTTTGCTCGAGCTTCGCTTCGACCTGTGTGCCCTTGAAGAAGTTCGGATTCTTTCCGGCGAAGAAGCGATATGGGTGCGTGAACACGAGATCCTTGAAATTCTGCTCACTGAGCGCGCCGTTCTCCACGAGTTTCCAAGTGTCGGACAGCACCTCGGTCAAGTCCGGAACGTCCCAGTGCCCGCTATCCGAGGCCCAAAACGCGTTCACCTGAGCGCCGAGCGGGTTCACCTTGGTGTTGAACGCGTAGGCCACGGTCGGGTCGTCCGCTTCCGACCCGAAGAAGAAGTTTGGCACGTAGCGATCCCGAATGTCCTCTATCTTCTCGATGCCAGCCTTCGCGAAATCGTCGAGCGCGTCGGGCTCTTGCGGTTGCCGGCGGGAATTATTGGAAACCCCCAGCGCGCCGCCGAGCACGCTCTTGATGTCTCCGAGGCGATTCGTCACCTCCGGACCACCGTATTCCTTGTAGAGCTGGAACAAGAGCTCCGCGTCGATCGCGTCGGGATCGTAGTTGCGCACGGCCTTGCCGTTGCGCTTCTCCCAGTGTCCGACCAGATCCGCGTAGAGCTGCGCGCCCCACCCCGCCCCGCCTTCCAAGAAACCGACGCGCAGGTCCGGAAAGCGCCGCGTTACGCCGCCGAAGAACAGCGACTTGGCCAGGGCCTCCGAAGCCGACGCGAAATGCCCGATGTGATTGTACATGTAGCTCGAGTACGAGCTGCGGCTCGTCCAGCCCATTCCGGCGGAGTGCGTGGTGAGCACCGTCTTGAGCTCGACGGTCTTGGCCCAGAAGGGATCGTAGTCGTGCTCGCTGTCGAGGCCGAAGGTATCGAGCCAATTGGCGTGACGCGCGACGTCCGGGTGGTGTCGAGATGGGTACTTCTCGGCGACCGCCCGCACCGGCCGGCGCAGGTTGCCGGGAATCAACGCGACCTTGAGGCCCAAGCCGGTGATGGCAAACTCGAGCTCCTCGATGCCCTCTTGTGGGGTATGCAGCGGAATGGCCGCGACAGGTGTCAGGCGATCCGCATAGGGAGCGTAAACGTCGCGGTGATACTCGTTGACCGCGCGGATCAAGGCTCGCCTCAAATCGGGGTCACCCACGTGCGTGGCAAAGGTCGAGACGTTGGGAAACAAAACCGCGTAGTCGGTGCCGGACTCCGCGATGCGCTCGTGCAGCAAGCGGGGCAGTGACACCGTGGCCAGGTCGAGCGTGTTCTTGGTCGGCAGCGCCCACCATGGCGGGCGAACCGAGCGCTGCGCCGCGCGCTGCTCGGGCGTCTGCTCGTACCAGTCATTGTTGAGATAACCGAACCCGCGATTGATGGCGGCGCGGAACTTGTCAACGGACGCCGGACCGCCGTGCTTGGCCAAATAGTCCTCGAGAGCCGGCGCAAACTCGATGGTGTGAAGATCGGTGTCGATGACCGGGTAATTCAGACGGGCACGTACGGCCGCCGACTTCGAAGCTTTGCGGAGCGCGGAGTTAGTCATTACTTTTTTCCTTTTTCGAGCGGGCGACTTCAGCTCGTGCGCCGGGCGAGCGCGAAGCTGAGGTGGCGTTCCAGACCGACGCCTTGCGCGTCGCGGAGACGCCCGAGAGTCAGGCTGACCATTGAACCGAGGAGACGGTAGTCTCTTATAATAGACCGGTCAACGCGGAGTGCGGCGGCTCGGCACCAGCCGCGCGCGCTTGCTGCGTGAGCAGCAAGACGCGAAGCCAAGTCACTCGAGCGGCCAGGTCGCTTCCGCCACCGAAACCTCGCGTGGAATCAGCTTCAGACGATAGAAGGCGTCCGCGACGCGCTGCTGCGAGGCGATGACCTCGGGCCGACGCAGGCTTTCACCCAGGCTGCGCTTGAGCGCCACTCCCACGGCCTCGCGCGCTGGCCCGAGCTGCGGCGCCAAGGCGAAAGCCGCTTCCTCCAGGTGCTCGCTGGCCCAGCGCTGTACTTTGGCGAGCTCGCGTCGGAACAGCTCGAGCACCGCCGGGTGCGCCGCGGCGAACTCGGCGCTGGCCACGTAATAGGCAGGGTTTTTCGTGAGCCCACGCCCGTCACGCAGAACCCGTACGGGCAAGTCCCGTTGGACCTCTGCCAATACCGGGTCCCCGATGGCCAAGGCGTCCACGTCGCGATGCTGAAAGCGCGCGCGCGCGGCTTCCTGGAATACGAACTTCGGCGCAATATCGGCATAGGAAAGGCCGGCTTCTTCCAGCGCGCGGATCAGCAAATAGTGCGCATTCGAGCCACGCAAGAGCGCAACCCGCTTGCCACGCAGCCCGGAAACGCTGCGAATCGGCGAGTCCTGGTGGACGACGATCGCCTCCCCCTCTGGGGCGGGCGCTTCGGCTGCCACGTACACGATTGGCACGTTGGACGCCTGCGCGAAAATCGGAGGTCCCTCACCCACCACGCCGATCGAGAGCTCGCCACGCTGGAAGGCTTCGACCAAACGAATCCCGCTCGGGAAGTGCCGCCACTCGACGCGGAAGCCCTGCTGCGACAGCTCGCGTTCGAGCGTGCCCTGAGCGCGCAGCAGCTTCAGCAGTCCAAACGGCTGGTAGCCAAAGCGCACGACGTGGCGGGCGCGCCCGTTGCTGCGCTTGCGCGCCGCCGCGGGCGCCGCGCGCTCGGGCGTGCTGCGCAGCACTCCCGGGACCTCGCCGTATTGGATCAGCCGCGCGCGCACGACGTTGCGACTCAGCCCGAGCAGGCGCGCGGTTTTTAGCTGGTTTTGCGAAGAGAATCGGTAAGCCGTGCGCATCACCGCCTCGTCGATCGTCTGATAGAGATGAGGCGGACTTTGTTCGAATAGCCGGTTCAACGCGCGTTCCAGGTCCTGTGGCGGAGGCTCGGCGCTTACGACCGCGACGGCCGGTTGCTGGTTCAAGCGCAGATCCTCGGGAACGATGAAGCGGCCGCGGCAGCGCAAGAGCGCGTGATGGATGACCGTCTCGAGCTCACGGATATTGCCTGGAAATGCGTGCTCGACGAGCGCTCGCTCCGCTTCGTTGCTGAGCGAGCGCGAACCGATGCCAATGCGCTGCTGGTACAGCTGCAAGAAATGTCGGGCGAGCGGCAGGATGTCACCGCGCCGCTTGCGAAGCGGCGCCACCTCGATCGGGTTGCCCGAGATCATGCGCAACAAATCTGCCCGGAAGTGGCCAGCGCGCACGGCTTCTTGCAGCTGAACGCTGCTGGCGATGATGAAACGAAGGTTTATGGGAGCGTAGCGGCGCGCCCCCAGCCGCCGAAACTGTTGGTCCTCCAGCACCCGCACGAGCTTCGCTTGAATGTTTTGGGGCATGTCGCCGATCGCGTCGAGCAGGACCGTGCCGCCCTCCGCGCTCTCGAGCACGCCCGTGCGCGCGCCCGTTGCACCCGGCAGCGCGTCTTTCTCGTGGCCGAACAGCTCGGCCTCCAACTCGATACCGGCGAAGGAAGCACAATCGACGGACAGAAAGGGACCGCTCCGCCGCAGCGAGAGCTCGTGGATGTAGCGAGCGATGAGCTCGCGCCCGGTCCCCGTTTCACCGAGCAGCAAGACCGGAGCGTCAGCGCCGGCGACGGCGCGAATTTGCCCCAGTAACTCGCGAGAACGAGGGTCCTCGAAGACCAGGGCCTTGGCCCGTTCGGACAAGCCCGAGCCCTGGGCGTCCGGCAAAGTCAGTAAAGTCATGGTGGGTTGCTGATCCAGCAGCACCATGACATGAAAACGGACGATCGTCTATTATACAAGATACAGTGGACGAACGAACGGCTATTCCCAGGGCCATGCCGGTCTCCCCTGCCCAGGCGTCCAGCCAGCAGCGACGACTGCTCCTGGCGCTCGGTGTATCCACGTTCATGGTCGGGTTGGACGGACGCATCGTTTCGCCGCTGCTGCCCAGCATCGCACGCGACTTCCATACGACGCTCGCCGTGGCGAGCTACTCGGTGTCGTTTTACTTACTGCCGTACGGGTTGTTTCAGCTCGGATACGGTCCCCTCGCCGATCGCTTCGGCAAAGTGCGAGTGGCTGCGTATGCCATGTTGGCTTTCAGCGCCGGGACGGCTGCCTGCGGCGCTTTTGCCAGCCTCGCGGCGCTGCTCGCGCTGCGAGCTCTCACGGGCGCCGCCGCGGCGGCCTTGATCCCGCTGACCATCGCGCACATCGGCGATACCGTCCCGTACGATCGCCGTCAGGCCACGCTCGGCCTGTTGATGGCAAGCTCTGGGGCCGCGCAGAGCCTGAGCACGAGCGCCGGCGGCCTGCTCGCAACCTGGCTGTCTTGGCGCAGCATTTTCCCGCTGCTTGGTGGCCTGTCTCTGTTGGCCACGCTCTGGCTTCTCAGCGAGTCATCGCGAGCGGCGCGGCCGACGCGTGACGCAGCCCAAGAGCGCGCGAGCTACGCCTTGGCCGTGCGCTCGAGTTTGGGGCCCCTGCTCGTCCTGGTATTCGCCGAAGGCGGCCTGTTCATGGGCGTTTTTCCGTTCCTGAGCGGTCTGCTCGAGGCCCGTTTTGGTTCTTCGCCACTCGAGATCGGTCTGGTCCTCGGCGCGGCGGGGCTCGCGCAGGTCTTGGTGGCTCGATGGTTGCCCCGGATGGTTCGGCACTGGGGCGAGGAGCGAACGGTGCTGATCGGTGCATCGGCCATGGGGGTGGCCTATCTGTGCTGTGCCCAGGCTTCGAGCCCGGCGTGGGCGGCGGGCGCGGCCGCGTTCCTCGGCGTCGGCTTCAGCACCTGTCATTCGACGTTACAGACGCGCGCGACGGAGGCGTTCCCGCGCGCTCGCGGCCGCGCGCTCGCGCTGTTTGCCTTCAGCTTGTTCATCGGCGGGGGCGCCGGCACGTTCTTGATGGCCTGGCTTTGCGAGACTTGGGGCTTCGGCCCCAGCTTTGCCGCAGCGGGAGCAGCGTTCCTCTGTTTTGCCGTACTCGCCAGCCGTTTCGTGGCGCGCGAAGAGTTGCGGCTCGAAAGCGCCGAGCTCAGCGAGTAAGCCACGCGCTGAGCTCGAAGTCGTTTTGGGCTAGCTTCTGATCAACCAAAAAGCTCTTGGTACCTTCGAGTAGTTTCCGCCCACCCGGCACCAGCGGTTCGACATGAAATAGCTCGAGTGGGAACCCCTGCTTGATCACCGTAACTGGCAGGCGCACGCGCTCAGCGTGGAACTGATAGTAGCGCTCGGGCTCTCGCAACAGCTGCGCGACAGCCTGAGCGCGCAGTTCGTTCCATTGCGCTGGAAACGAGGGATGGCGCGCGAGAAAGGCCTCGCTCACCACCGTCACGGAGCTACCCTGAAGGCCCGGATGCTGTGAGGCCCGATCGAGCACGCGAGCCCCCTTGCTCACCAGTAGTGGCGCAGTCTGGGAGGGGGCCGCGTAGGCCGCGATTTCTCCGCGCTCGAGCGCGGCCTGTGCGTCGGCCGGCAACAAGTGCACGAGCGTCACCCGCGAGCCTAAGCCTTTTTCCGACAAAAGACCGGCCAGATAGCGATGCATGTACGAGCCCTTGGAAGTCGCCACCACCTTGCCGGCAAGCTCATCGAGCGTGGCCACACCTGCTCGCGGGACCAAGAGCCACGCGTCCATGCCGACCACGCTCTGGTTGATCAGGCGCGTCGGCAGGCCCGCCGCGCGGCCGACTAGCGCTGGCGTGTCGCCATAAATTCCGACATCGAGCGACCCACCGGAAAAGGCCTCGTTGAGATCAGGGCCGTTGGCGAAGCGCACGAAGGTCGGCTTCTGAAACCCGAGCCGCTCGAGCGCAGGGATCAGCTGGCCGTTCTCGACCGCAAACCCCTCGGCCCCCGTGGGCTGCGCTTCGGAAACCCCGATGAAGCCAATGCGCAGCGGAGCGGGCCTCGTGGCGTCTACCGACACGCGGTCGGAACGCGAGCAAGCGATGAAGCACAGGATCGTCGAGCACAGCCCGACAGTCAGGCACCGGCGCAACGAAATCACCGCCGCAATCAACCACACACCGCGCCACCCCGCTACCATTTTGTCTAGTTTAGAAGACTGCGCTGGTCGCACGCCGGAAGATGGCTTAAGAATGGCGGGCATGTCGAGTGCTCCTGCCATCGCCAAAGGCTCCATTCCCGAGCTGTGTCCCGAGGACTATCGGGCCTTGTCCGAGTTTCGTTACCAGATTCGTGATTTCTTGAGCTTCAGCGAGCGGGCAGCGCGCGAGCACGGGGTCGAACCGCAGCAGCACCAGCTGCTGCTCGCGCTGAAAGGTCTTCCGGCAGGTCGGCGACCTACGATTGGCACCATCGCTGAGCGCCTGTGCGTGGAGCACCACACCGCCGTCACTTTGACCGACCGCCTGGCGCGTGCCGGTCTGGTCCAGCGCAACCGCGGCGCTCACGATCGCCGCGAGGTGCTGCTCAGCATCACGGAACGCGGACAAGAACTGCTTTGGCGCCTTTCCGCGCTCCACCGCGAGCAACTCAGAACCGTCGGTCCCAAGCTCCAGCGAGCCCTTTCAGCGATCGTCGCGTCACTCAGCTAACGCGGCGCGCCCCGGCCGTCGCGCGTCGCGCCACGAGACCCAGGCAGCGACTGCAAAGCCAGAGGCCAGCAGCAAGAACACCTGCGAAAGGCCTACCCACTTCGCCAGCGAGCCGCCGACTAGGTTGCCGAGTACGCCGCCCGAAGGCCCCACCAGCGCGCTCATGCCCGAGATCCTGCCATGGCCGGTGCGAGCGCCCAGCCGCGCGTACTGGGTAAGTGTTGCGATCTGCACCGAGCCCAAGCCCAGGCCCAAAAGTAGGGCACCCGACCACAAGAGCGGCAGTTCTCGCGCGAGTCCGACAGCGCCCAGACCGAGCGCGATGGTGATGAAACTCGCAGAGTAGCCGAGCTTGCTCAAGCGCTTGAGCAGTGACCCGAGCACGAACAACGCCAAAATGTAGGTACTGCCCTTGAGCCCGACCAGATTCGAGGCCGAATTCGGCGAGAGCTTCAGCTCCTTGACCGCCAGCACGATCACGAAAAAGGTGAAGAAGGCGCCGGCCGCTTGGGTCGAAAGCTCCACGCACGAAACGTTGCGGATCGCGCGGTCTCTCACCATCAGGTCGAGTTGCCCCCGTAGTCGCGGCCAGAAATCGAATGGGCGACCATCCGGGGGCAGCGTGTAACGAGCGAACACGATCGGGGCGAGCGCCAACGTAATCAAGAATGCCGCCGCAATCAGCCAATAGCTCACGGCAAACCCCAGCCGAGAGACCACCAATGCCCCGAGCGCCGGCCCGACCAAGAACATGCCCAGCATGTGGGTGCCACGGTAAAAGCCAGCCTTGGACTCGCCCAGCGCGGCCAACTGCGAAAAGAACACTGTGTTCAACGAGACGAAGCGCAGCGGCATGAAGAAGCTGACGAGGGCCGTGCATGCGAGCAGCCAGCTCGGGCTCCGGAACAACGGCACCAACGCATAGGTCACACCGGCGAGGAACGTGCCAGCCAAGAACGGCCGTGCTGGGCCAAAGCGATCGACCAGCATGCCGATCGGCAAGCTCACGAGCACCACACCGATACTCTGAGCGCCGGCGATCAGGCCGAGCTGGGCCTGACTCGCGCCCAGAGACACCGCGTACAGTGAGGTGCTGACCTGTGCCATGCCGACACTGGTCCCCATGAACGAGGCCAGCACGGCAAACACCACTAGAAAGTGCCGTCCGCTCCGCGAGGTCGCCTCGCCTTGCGCAGAGGTAGCGAGAGCGGGCGCCACCGACGAGACCATGTTGGAGCACTAACCGCGCCAGACGTTTTATACAAGCCAAATGTCCTTCATATGAGACAGATAGGGCGTCATTCAATCGCGAACGCGCGACTCTCGCTCGTTCATTGCTGCTTCAGCAGCAGGGGCGAGGTGGCCCGAGGCTTCGGCTCTGCCGCGCCTCGACCGACCCGCATATCCAGTGTAGGAGACAGGCTTCTTTGGAGAGCGAGCTGAGTGAGCATGGCAAAGGACGTGGAAGAGGCCTTGATCGCGCTGGCGCGCGGAGATTTCGTGGTCGTCGCGGACGACACGTCGCGCGAGGACGAGGGAGACTTGATCATCGCCGCGGAGCGGGTTTCTCGCGAAAAAATGGCCTTCATGCTGCGCCACACCAGCGGGGTGGTGTGCGTCGCGCTGACGGAAGAGCGCGCCGACGAGCTCGAGCTGCCCCTGATGGTCCCGCGAAATAGCGAATCGCAACGGACCGCGTTCACGGTCAGTGTGGACTTCCGCGACGGAACCACCACTGGCATTTCAGCCAAAGATCGCAGCGCAGCCATTCGAGCCCTGGCACTGCCGAGCTACGGTGCCTCTAGCTTCTTGCGGCCCGGCCACGTCTTTCCGCTGCGAGCTCGGCCGGGCGGAGTGCTCGAGCGACGCGGCCACACCGAGGCTGCCGTAGACCTGGCACGATTGGCCGGATTCGAGCCTGCGGGAGCGCTCTGCGAACTCGTCGATAGAAACGGTGAAATGTTGCGCGGGCATCAGCTCGAAGTTTTTGCAGAGCAGCACCACATGCCACTCCTGCATATTGCCGACCTCGTGGAGTACCGGCGTTCGATCCGCGAGACGAGACCAGAAGCTACGACAGCGAAGCCACACGCGCGGCTTCAATCCCACGCTGGTTTCTGAAGCCGATCCGTGGCGCAGCGTACGAGAAGGGCCTCGCGTCCACGGCCCCCTCCTCGTTTATGTCGTCTCGGGCAAGCGTGCTCGCGCTTCGTCGCGAACGCTCGCATCATTGACGATGCGGCGCTTGCGGCGCGGCACAGTTCTAAGTCTGGGCTCACGGCAAGCTCCTCTTAGAAAGCAGCCCAAGGGCTGTAACCTTTGCGGGCGCGCTTCCCACTACATCTCGCATGCCGGCTGGGCATCCGAGTCGCATCATTTTTTTCGGAATTTTCTCACCTGGCAAGATCATCGCGGTCTCGCGAGCGATCACGCTTGTTCTCTCGTCGGCTCTGGTGCTTTGCGCGGCGCCTTTCACGACCGGTTGCAACACTTCGATTGAAGGATCGCCGGTCTCTGGCGCTTCCGGCGGTGCCCCCGGATTGGCGGGCGCTGGACAGGGCTCGTCTGGAGTTGGTGCCACTGGAGGTGGTTCGCTCGCCGGCGGCGGTAGCCCCGGCGGCAGCACGAGCGGCGGCGGCAACGGCGGCGGCACGGGACCGGCGGCAGGGTCCGGCGGTTCGCCGGCGGGTGCCTCCCAAGGCGGCAGCGCGACCTCGCCCGAGCCGGTGATTCCGAACAAGGCGATCCACCGCTTGAGCAATGTCGAATACGACAACACGCTCCGCGACCTGACCGGCACCCAGCTCCGCTTCGGCGAAAGCTTCGCTGAGGAGGAGGCTGATGGCTTCGACAACATCGCGACCGCGCTCTCGATGAGCCCGCGCCGATTCGAAGACTACTTCGCCGCGGCTGGCCAGGTGAGCGCGGACTTATTCGCGCAGCCCACGCTGCGGGACCGCGTGGTTACTTGCAAGCCGGACACCGCGGCCAACTGTGCCGAAACGGTCATTCGAGATTTCGGGCGACGCGCTTTTCGCCGCCCGCTCTCCGCGGAGGAGAGCGCGACCCTGCTTGCCAAGTATCGAGAGGCGGCCGGGCTTGGCGTCGACGCGATGGGGGCCTTGCAGCACGTGGTCCGCATCATCCTCGCCTCGCCCCAGTTCCTGTACCGCGTCGAATACGATCCCGATCTCACGAACACCGCCCCCCATTCGTTAGACGGGTACGAGCTGGCGAGCCGCCTATCTTATGCGCTGTGGAGCAGCATGCCCGACGAGGCGCTCTTCACGCAGGCAGCGACCGGCACGCTCGCGGCACCCGACGCCCTGCGAGCGCAGGTGGATCGATTGCTCGGTGATGCGCGTGCCGACATGCTGGTCAAGAACTTCGCGGCGCGCTGGTTCGGCGGCAGGCGGCTCGCCGAGCACGTCGCGAGCGCGACCGTGTACCCCGCCTATGACGCAACGCTGGCGGCGAGCATGCAGCGCGAGATGGAGCTCTATTTTTCCGAGTTCTTGAGCAAAGATCTGCCGTACTCGCAGTTTTTGAGCGCTGACTTCAACTTCGTCGACGGTCCGCTCGCTGCGCTCTACGGCATGGCCAAACCTTCGGGAACCGGGATGACGCGCGTCGTCGACACGACCGACAAGCGCGCTGGCCTGCTCGGACTCGCTGGTTTTCTCACGCACACGTCGCGCGAGACACGCAGCTCACCCATCATTCGCGGCAAGTGGATCCTGGATTCGCTGTGGTGCACCCCGCTGACGTTGCCCCCCGGCCTGATCGTCGAGCCGCTCAAGGAACCTGAAGCCGGAGATCCGCCGACGACCGTACGCCAACAGATGGAGGCGCATCGTGTGTCAGCGGCGTGCGCCGGCTGCCACAACTTGATCGATCCAATCGGACTGGCGCTGGAGAACTTCGACGGCATCGGGCGTTTCCGCGCGGTGTACGAGAACGGTTTGGCCATCGACACCACGGGCACCATGCCGGGCGGCCAAAAAGTGCAGGACTTGCAATCACTCGCCGCTGCCCTTTCTGGCTCGCCTCAATTCCTATCCTGCGCGGCGACCAAGTTCGGCACTTACGCGCTCGGGCTGGTGTTTCCGGACGTCAATCGGGACCAAATCGTGGCGCGCTGGACCGCCAGCACCCCAACGCTGCGCAATCTGATCAAGGAGACCGTGACCCACCAAGCTTTCGGGTCGAGGAGAGCAGAGAGTCCATGAACTCGCGAACTACTCGCAGACACGTCCTGCGCGCCGCTGGCGTCGCGCTGGCGCTGCCGTGGCTTGAGTCCTTGAATACACCCCTGGGCCTGGCTGCCGACGGCGCGCCGCCAAAACGGTTCATTCCGATCTACTTCCCGAACGGTGCTTCGGTCCTCTGGTGGCGCACGACCGGGAGTGGGTCGGGGGACGCTTGGCAGCTCTCGCCGCTGCTGTCGCCTTTCGAACCGTTCAAGAAGAAGATGATGCTGCTCCGCCAGCTCGGGAATTTCACCTGGCGGAAGGACCTTTTGACGATGACCCCCGCTTGGGACACGTTCCGCGAGCGCAACGATTTTTGCGGCGTTTGCCAGATGCCTTCGGGGGCCTACGTCCTTCCGTCGCACTCGCGCGACCCATCGGCGCTCCTGAACTGCATCGACGGCGATGCCTACCGGACGAGCAAAGGACAGGACAAGGCGACGAGTTCGAGCAACGGCGAGACCGTCGATCAGCTGATCGCACGCACCCTCCCGAAAGAGACGCCCCTGGCGAGCATGCAGCTCGGGTTGCTCGATGGAAACGGCGGACTGGACGAACGCCACAGCGCCCTGTCGCGCAACCTATCGTGGAGCAAGGACGGCACCGCCCTGGGCAAAGACATCGACCCGAAGCGCGTCTTCGACAAGCTCGTAGCGAGCGGCGCGGGCATGACCGCGAGCGATCCGGAAGCGACGGCGCAGGCCGCGCGCCGGCGTGCGCTCGATTTGAGCGCGCTCGATGGACTTCGAGACAGCGCGACGCGACTGCAACAGCGGCTCGGCAAGAGCGATCGCGAACGCCTCGATCAATTCTTGACCGGCGTTCGTGAGCTCGAGCTGAAGACACAAAGCACGGCGCCGCCTCCGGATCCGAACACGAGCACCACGTGCAAGCCCGTGACTTTACCGCAGGACGTGAAGGCAAACGATACGCGCGCCCGGGTCATGAACGATTTGATCGTCATGGCGCTGCAATGCGACGTCACCCGCGTCATCACCTACATGCTGGACAACAGCCGCTCGGACCTCGTCTATTCTTGGGTCCCGCGGCGGGACTGGGAGAAGGGTGGCGCTCAACTCAGCGGCACCTGCACCGCCTATCACGAGTCGCAGCATCAGACCGGTATCAGCCCGGACTTCGCCTCGATCACTCGCTGGCACGTGGAGATGGCGGCCGATTTGTTGCAGAAGATGGACGCGGTTCAAGAGGCTTCCGGCCGCACGCTGCTCGACAACAGCCTGGTGATGTACATGAGCGACATGCACCATGGCGACCATGCGTCCTTCGACCTGCCGCTCGCGCTCTTCGGCAGCGGCGGCGGAACCTTCCGCCAGAATCAGCTCGTTTCCTTACCTGAAAAGATCGCGGATATCCGACAACTACGGGACCTGTACTTCACGATCCTGAACGGCTACTTCAAATTCGACGTCAAGAGCTTCGGGGAAGACTTGCGCGGCATACCGAATCAGCTCATGACCGAACTTCTCGTCTAGGAGGCTGGTGCGTTTCAAACCCGAGTCCTTCGCTTTGCTCCCCGTTGCGACCTCGGTCGCCATGCTCACCGCCATCGCTTGCGGCGGTGACGGGGCCACCAGCGGCGCAGGCGGTCAGCCCGCGGTCGGCGGAAGCGTGAATTCGGCGGCCAGCGGAAGCGCTGGCACGGGAAGCTTCGCAACTGGCGGTACAGCGAATTCCGGTGGTGGCGCGTCACCCGCGACAGGCGGCGTTGCAGGTGTGCCGACCAGCGGAGGGCTCAGCAGCGGCGGTTCGATCGGCAGCGGTGGCCGCAGCGAATCGACAGGCGGCGCCGAGGTTACGAGCGGGGGAAACACGGCCGGTGGCGGCGCCTCTTCGGCGTCCGGGGGCGCAGGTCCGACAGGCGGCGCGTTCACCGCCGGCACGAGCTCGGGTGGCAGCTCTGCGGGACTGTCGAACGGCGGCTCGATGAGCACTGGCGGCGCCGGGGGCAGTAGCAAGGGCGGCGTTTGGAGCGGCGGAGGCGGCTCTGGCGGCGCAGCGGGAAGCGGCGATGCGACGTCGTCGCGGCCACTCAACGTGACGGCCGCCCCGGCACGTCACGAACACAGCTTTCGAGCGAAGGACGCCGATTCCTCCGTTTCCTTCAACGACAACACCGAGATCGCCGTGCTCGACAATCGCGCCCCGAAGTTGCTCGGGAAATTGGTCCTGCCCTTTACTGGCGTAGGCACCAACGCGGGAACGCTCGAAGGCGGGGGTGAGTTCTGCGCGCGACGCGGCTTTCACGTTCTGGGGATCGCCGCGTTCCAGGATTACGACATCGTGAGCAAGGGCGCCGACTTCTTCGGCAACGCCCGGCGTTCGGTGTTCGAGGGCGTGCTCTACACGCACGAGGGCGAGTTCGCGAATATCAAGATGACTCCCGCGGACGGAGTGGCTCAGCGAACCCAGAAGGCGCTCGCCTATTTGAACGCAAAGTATCCAGACGAAGATTGGGGTTACTTTTTGGAATCAGATGGGTCGGTGCGCTGGTCGGACGTGATCTTTTCGGGCTTCTCTCACGGCGGCTCCAACGCCGCGCGCTTCGCGTTCCTGGTCCGCGCGGCGCGCGCCGTTTCGTTATCGGCGCCACGTGAGAATACCTGCACTCGGCTCGATTTGGCCAATTGCGGCGGAGTGGTCGCGACCTGGCTCAGCGAAACGCCGAAGACCCCGATCGACCGCTTCTTCGCCATTACCGGCACTAGCGACGATCAACATCTGCAGCACCTATTCGCAATGGAAAAGACGAAGTATTCCGGAGCCGCGACTTCGGTCGAAGGCGCGCAGCCCCCCTACGGCAATTCGCATCGCTTGATGGCGAACGCCGGTCACACTGACTTCTGCCAGCTGTCGAATTACACCGCAGTCTGCAACTACGCTTTCGGCGTGCCGCAAGAGAATCAAGCGGGCACGCGAAACTAGGCGGTCAGCTCCGACAGCAGAGCCGCACGCTCGACTTCGATCTCACGCTGGGTTCTGAAGCCGAGCCGTCGAAAGAGCGAGGCTGGTGGGCACCAACCAACCGCGCTGTGGAGCAGCAAGAAACCGAGCTGTGCCCCGAAGAAGATCAAGAATCCTTTGCGACGCGGCCCCGGCCAAGGGGAGTTCGCATAGCGAGCCAGACCGGTCGCCGAGGTGATGGCCCCCGCTACGGCGAAATTCAGCATCAGCGCGCGATCGACGTCCCATTCGTGATCGAGCTCGGCCAGCCTGCGCCGTATTGCGTCCGGACCGCGTTGCTTTTCTGTCTCGACCGAAGCGCGGGTCAACAGGTCGATGCGCTCGTTGACGTGGGGCGCCGTATGACGCCGGACACGATCCGTGGAGAGATGCTCATGCTGCTCGCTGGTGTTCATCACAGACCTCCGTGGCGCGTCGCACCGATGTGGCGTGGCAGTTAGGCAGCGCTGCGGCGACCTTGGGTAGCGCGCCGTCGGGTCTCCACCGCACCACGAGCGGCTGCGGACCCATTTCTTCGTTCGGCATGAATGGCAAGCAAGCAACAAGCTTGCCAAGGGTAGAACCGCTGTTTTGACCGAAATTCGCGGGTTTCGAGCGCCCGGGAACCCAAGGCCTCCCAGAATGTCAAAACAAACGCGACCGTGACCTCCGCCATTCGAGTCCGTTTGCCCTCAGCGCTGGTAGCGTCCCTGGCGCTTCACTTGCTGGTCGTGCTCGCCTGGTCCCTGAACTTTTCACGGACGGCTCCGCACTCACGCCCTTCCGCCTTGCTCCCGGACTCTTGGACGACGAACAGCGTCGAGGTTGGCACGGTCCCGAGCGAAACGAGTTCGGGCAACGAGCCCAAAGTGCAACCGGCGGACAGCACGGCCGTGGACGAACCGGCAACGACCGCCAAAGGCCCGTCCGTGCCCGAGCTAACCGCGACCGCGCCGCGCGCACCGCAACCAACCGAAAACACCGCACCCAAACCAGAACCGAAACCCAAGCAGCCGAGCTCGGTCGAGCCACGCCCCAAGACGGCGCCCCGCACGCCGCGGGCAGCGGTCTCGTCCGCGGCAGTCACGTCTGCAGCGTCGAGCCCAGCACCGTTGTCGGACGGCAACGGCGCGTCGGCGAGCGCGCCTGCCGCATCGAGCGGAGCGAGCGGTTCACTCGGCGCGGCCGGCCTGCCACCAGGAGTTCGTCATCTGACCAAGGCCTTCGCGCGCGCGCTCCCGGAAGGCGGACACCGCGATCCGGCCTGGTCCGAGCTGCCGCTGGGCCCGGCCGGGCGCGCAGTGTTGAGCATTTTCGTCGACGCTGAGGGCCGCATCAAGAAGAGTGAATTGGACGAAAAAATCCCGACCCCAGAACCCCTGCGAAGGATGATTGAACACACGCTGCTACTGCTCAAGAGCGGCACTTTCTCGCTCGACAAGACGAGCGTCAGCGCCGGCGTCGAGCGCGTTTCAATCGACGTCACGCTCAGCCAGGAAGCGACCGACCCGGATGAGCTCGGCGCGCCCTTGCTAATGGCGAAAGAGGGCCACCAAGCTCCGGAGCCCGCGCGCCCGGGCTACGCGCGCTTCACGCTGAACTCGGGCCGGCATCTGGAAGCGGTGTTGCGGCTGCTCGAGCCGTAACGCGGCCGCGACTCAAATCGCAGGGCCGAACAGGCGCTCCTCGCCTTGAAAGCGCTTCACGAACAACTGCAGCGCGATCCACTCCGCAGGGCCCTGGTAGTAGAAGACCGAGAACTCGTGCGGCCCCGCGTCGAGCGTGACCGTGGCTTCGCGCGGGCGCGGCTCGTGCTGACCGTCGTTCTCGATGATCTCGTAGCCGTCGACCGAAAGCCGCGAGCCATCGTCCGAGATCATGCGAAAGGTGTAAACGTCCGCTTCTTTGACCGTGAATTTGCCTCGGTACTTGATGGCAAACCACTCGGTGCGCGCGCTGATCCCGGGAAACCCCTCGTTGAAACGGCGTGGCGGAATATTCAGCAAATCGGTGAAGAAGGTCGCGACGACCGAACAGCTCTTCACCTCCAACAAGCTCTTCACCGTCGGCTCGATGAAGCACACGTCGGCGCGAAATGAGCCGCTCGGGCCGCCCAGCGCGAAGCGTTTGCCCACCACCCCACCGTTGCCCCGCCCTGGGCCGCCGGGGCCTCCGTTCGCTCCAAGGCCGGTGCCTTCGGCGTTGCCGGGGCTCGCCTCTTGCTGGGCCGCTTCCTCGGCGGCCGCGCTGCTCGGGACGGGTGTATCGAGCAGCACTTTGCGCAACGCTCGCGGACGCGTGGCCAAGCTCTCGTCGCCCTCGCTCGCGGCCAACAGGTCGGCTGGATCCGGTAGCGACGTCTCTTTCTCCGCGTCGCTCGGCGTCTCTTTCGGCAACGCGCGCTCGCGCGTGACCTCCGCACGCGCCACACGCGGGGCCGGGTGCTTCGGCACGACCGGTTGCTCGGGCGCGCTCGGCGGCGCGTTCGGCAGCGGCGCATCGGATCCGCCGCCAGGGGGCCCGCCTTCCCCTGGCACCGAGTCAGTCAGCGAAATCTGAAACTCGGCGTCCGGAACGGCCATCTCGGTCGTATTGCGCGCGAGTGAACCCGAGAAGTGCCACAGCGAGCTCACCCCATGCAGCGCCAGCGCGAACGCCAAGCAGAGCCCGAGTCGTCGGCGATCCCGCCGCGGCTCGAAAAGACGCGCCGCCCCGGCTGCGCCGGCCGGCAGCAACGCGGTCAAGCTCGGCGAATCTGCCGAGGGGAGCCAAGCCATTTCGTCGGGTCGCTGCACGGAGGGGGCAACCGAGCATGTCTCCAATTTCTCCGGGCGATCACCAAACCCTCAACCGCGCCGCAAAAACCGCAAAAAACCCCGAAACCCAAGAAAAATTGCGCGTTCGCTGGCAACTCAGGGGTGCGATCTAGGGCGGGCGCGCCCTTCGCGGCTCAAATCTTGCCCCCTGCCCCTGAAACGACGACGATTCCCGGTCATGAGGGTCCACTCGCTGCTCGTCGCCGCGTCACTTCCGCTGCTTTCCTGCGGCGGAGCCGTTCCCGAAGTCCAGGTTGCACAGCCGGTCGCGCAAGACGCACCCGCTGCGACCGAGAAAAGCGCCCCCGAAGGCTCGCCCCTCTCCGACAACGCCGCGGTGGCCTTCCAGGCAGATTTCACGCACCTCGATACCAGCCGGCTCTGGAACGTGTTCGGCGGACTCAACGGCAATCGCGAGGTCAAGGGCGACGCCGACGGCCTGCTCGTCAAGATCGCAGACGGCGAACGACCGTGGGACGCGGTCGGCCTCCGCACTTCCAAACTCAAGGTCGACGGCGATTTCGACCTGCGCGGGCGCTTCCGTGATTTCAGCGCAGGTGGCAACGGCTCTGCCAAGCTCATCGTGGTCGACGCCGCGTCCCCGCGCGGCGAAGCTGCCTATGTCGAGCGCATCCAGATCGACGGCAAGAACCTGTTCAAGTTCGGTGGCGAGGTCGATGGCAGCCTCGAAAACTGGGGCTTCGTGCCAACGGATGCCACTTCCGGCGACCTACGGCTCGCTCGCGTCGGGGAAACGCTGCATGCCTACGCACGCCCCGACGAGAAATCGCCGTGGAAAGAGTTCACCGCGCCGCAGCCAGTCCCCAAGACCATGGCGCGCACCTTGAAGGTCGGAGTCAAGCTCTCCTCCGATACTCACAAGTCCGCGCAGGTGCGCTGGACCGACCTGACTTTGAACGGAACCTTGCTGCGCGACTGACGACTCCCGCGCTCAGCGAGTCGGTGAATCAACGAAACGCCTCCACGAACTCGCGATGCAGCGCGAGCTCGGGCGCCTCTGAACCGAACAGCTCGCTCGGCCGATAGCCGCTCTCGACACGCGTCACCAGCAGGCAGCGCCCCTCGACTTGGAAATTCAGGCGCCAAGCCTTGTAGGCGAGCACCCAGCCCGAGCCCTTCTGCTTGATGCGCCGGTACGGGTGCGGCTGCGGGCCGAGCCGCAGTACTTCTTCGACCTGCGGGCGAATCACGGTACCGCGCGCCTCCAGAAACGAGAGCTGCGTCACAGCCTGTTCCGAGAACTTCACCTCGTAGTCGGGCAATGGATCGCGCGGTCTCGTCGCCGATTCCAACCAGCCGTTGGTCGCTTCCGGAATCGAGTCCGTGTACGGCACGTACGGTTTGATATCCAAGACCGGCGTGCCATCCAGAATATCGAGATTGGCGATGCTCAGTATACGCCCCTCGACAGCGAGCAACTCGACCGCGCTCAGTCCAATCGGGTTCGGCCGATATGGCGAGCGCGTGGCAAACACACCGCGCCGCTCCGCGCTGCGCGGCGGCAGCACTTTGGGCCTAAAACCCTGGTTGTGGTGAAACCAGAACAGCACCCAAATGAAGCGAAAGCTGTTCAGATCCTCGAGCGCGTGTTCGATCCCAGAAACCGGGAACAGCTCAATCGTGCCCCGCAGGCCCTCGGCCGCCGTCGGTTGGCGCGGCGCCTCCAAACGCTCACGAAAGGGCGAGTGCACCACGCCAATCGGTTCGAGAGTCAGCGGCTCGGGCATCGAAAGGGGCGTGCCACAGGATCGGCCGAGCGTCAGCTCAGCTGCGCCCCACCACGCGCGGGTGGTCCTTCCAGGCCGGCATTTTGGCCATGTACGCGAGCGTCATCGCTTCCAGCTCCGCGCGCGATTTGTCCGGCGTGCGCTTGGCTTGAAACGCGATCATGCGTTCGAAGCGCTCCTCGAACGGCTGCAACTCGCCCTTCTGGTCCAGGCAATACTGGCAATAGCGTCCGGTTTCGATGGGCATCGAACAACTCTCGCAGGGGTGTGTTTCTTTCGTATTCACGATTTCTTCCTTTTGTTCGGCGTCCGCAGCAAAGGGGCGAGCTCCTCGTCGGCATCCAGCAAAGCTTGCATCGCGTGCAACAGCGCGCGCCGATCGGCGCTCGACATGCGCGACAGCGCGCGCTCGAGCAGCTCGGGCGAAAGCACCTCTCGCGCGCGCTCGAGCAGCGCGAGCCCTGCGTCCGTGAGCCAGACCAGCACGCGCCGTCGGTCGCGCGGATCGCGCTGCCGCTCCAACAAGCCAGAGCGCTCCAGGTGTTCGACGATCTCACTGACCACCGACTGCGCGCGGCTCAAGTGCTTGGCCATTTCACCGATCGTCAGCGGGCCGGTCAGGCTCAAGTGTTGCAACACCGCGCGCGAGGCGCCGGGCAGCTCGCTGCGCTTGTCGTCGCGCCGGTGAAAGCGCAAATACACCGCCGGAAATAGCCGACCAAATTCGCGCGCTGCCGCCCTGGGATCGCCGCTCATCTGTTGCCGCAGAAAATGCGGCCTTCGAGATGCATCGTCAATCCCGATGCAATTTCTTGATTGGGGTTGGGGGCGCCCGCTGAAACGGGCGCGCAACTCGTCCCAGCGGCGCGAAAGGCAACGCGCCACACCGCGGCGCCCCCCTGCAGCCGCGCCTCGCCGGCGCGGAAACGGCGGCATGATCGCGCCGAACCTTGTCGCTCGCTTCGCGGTTTGCCATGGTCGGGCATGGCCCTCGCAATCGTGACCGGTTCGAATCGCGGCATCGGCCTCGAGCTATGCCGACAACTCGCGGCGCGCGGAACCCAGGTGCTGGCCACCTGTCGCTCGCCGTCGAAGGAGCTCGAGGCGCTCGGCGTCGAAGTGCTGTCCGATATCGAGGTGTCCTCGGACGCCGGTGTCGAAAAGCTGGTGAAGGCGGTCGGGCAGCGCGAAATCTCGCTGCTCATCAACAATGCCGGCATCCTCGCGCACGAATCGCTCGATGCGCTCGACTTCGACTCCATCCGCCGCCAATTCGAGGTGAACGCGCTCGGGCCGCTTCGTGTCACCGCCGCGCTCGCGCCGCGCCTGCCTTCGGGCGCGAAAGTCGCGCTGATCACCAGCCGCATGGGCTCCATCGGCGACAACGGCTCGGGCGGCTACTACGGCTATCGCATGTCCAAGGCGGCGCTGAACATGGCCGGGGCGTCGCTAGCCCACGATCTGAAGCGCCGCGGAGTCGCGGTCGCCATCCTGCACCCGGGCATGGTCCGCACTCGAATGACGGGCAACCACGGCAGCGTGGAGCCGGCTGACTCGGCGCGCGGTCTGCTCGAGCGCATCGACGCGCTCGATCTCGCCAGCAGCGGTGGCTTTTGGCACATGAACGGCGAACGCCTGCCCTGGTGAGGCAGCCTCGCGATGGAACGCAGCAAACTCGAAAAGTTGGTGGAAGCGCGGCTCGCCTTGCGCGCCCGCTTCGAGCAGAAGATGCGCGAAACGCCGAGCCAATCGGACACGAGCCCGCTCGGCACCGGCCCCGAAAACCGCCACGGCATGCCCGAAATTCCGGTTGGCCAGGTGCAAACCAAGAAATGGCCCGTGCTCGACCTCGGCGTGCACCCGGAGATCGCGAAAGCGGATTGGCAGCTCGCGATCGACGGCGCCTGTGCACAGCCCGCGCGCCTCGGCTTCCAGGATTTCATGGCGCTCGAGCAAATCTCGGACACCAGTGATTTTCATTGCGTCACTACCTGGTCGCGCCTCGATTTGAACTGGAAAGGCGTGCGCGTCAGCGATTTGCTGGCGCTGGTCGAACCGGACCCCGAAGCCACTCACCTGATGTGCCATGGCTACGACGGCTACAGCACCAACGTCTCCCTCGCCGAAGCCCTGAAACCCGACGTGCTCCTGGTGCACACCGTGGACGGTGTCCCGCTGCCTCGTGAGCACGGCGGGCCTGTCCGCATGATCACGCCCCAGCTCTATGCGTGGAAGGGCGCCAAATGGATCTCACGGCTAGAGCTTCTGCGCGAAGATCGCCCAGGATTTTGGGAAGAGCGCGGCTACTCGATGACCGCCTATCCATGGCGTAACGATCGTTATCGCTGAACCTGCACACTCGTCACCTGCCTTCTCGCGGCAGCGAAATCCACCGCGACCATCCGCTCGGACTCGCTCGGAAGCATAAAGCGGATTCTCGTTCGAGGATGCGTACTGGAGTAGGCTTCCTGGTTCGGAGATGGGGCAGCACGTGCACGAGATGCTACACGTGGCGGCAGCGACGCTGTTCGCCGTGGCGGGCGTGTCGGCGCTGCTCGAGTACCGCACACTGCGAGAGCGCGTGGTGCTCAGCTATGGCGCGATGTGCGTGTGCGCTGCGGTTTACGCCGCCCACGTCGCCATCTCTCACAACCTACCCAAACAGGGGGCGTTTTGGATTCCTTGGACCTCGGCGGTGTTGGTCGCCACGTTCGGGGCGACGCTCTTCTACCTGTTCACGATGCGCGACTTCGTGGGGGTCAAGGGGGCAGTCTTCGGTGCCGCGCTGGTCGTTCAGGTGGGGCTCACGGCGGTCGCACTTTCGGACCTAATGCTGTACGCCGCCACCCGACGCTCGTTCCTGTTCGCTCCGGTGCCCCGCACCGACGTCAATGACAGCCAGTTCGAGCTCGGGGAGGGTGCCTATTCACTGCTGCCCACGGCAGAGGTCGTGGCCGCTCTTTTCATGCTGAGCTTCGTGTTCGGCGTCGGCTACCTACTGGTTAGCCTGATACGAGCCCGCTCGCGGGACGCGTTCGTGTACGCGGGGCTCCTCGTGAACTTGAGTATCGTCGTCAACGATACGCTGGTAGCAATGACCCTGTTCGGCGGGGCGTACCTGATGGCGTTCTCCAAGGCCTTCGAAACCGTGAGAATCCACCGCTATATCCAGATTCGCGCGCGTGAACGCATCGAGCGGCGTCTCCGGCAGGCAGAAAAGATGGAGGCCATTGGACGAATGGCCGGCGGCATCGCCCACGACTTCAACAACACCCTGATGGCCGTCGGAGGCAATGTCGAGCTGGCGGCGAGCTCCGTTGCCCCCGATCATCCGGCGAACGAGGAACTGAACGCTGCAAAGGCGGCGGTCGAGGCGGGTCGCCGGCTGGTTCAACAGCTTCTCGACCTTGCCCGAGCGAAAGAGACCCGAGCCGAATACGTCGACATCAAGGACTTCCTCACTCACAACTCGAAGCTGTTTGCGAGCATGGTGTCCAGGCAGACCCCGCTCGAGGTCAGCGTCGAGCCGGAAGTCGGCGGGGTCATGATCGCGCCAGGTGAGCTGACCCAGGTTTTGATGAATCTGCTCATCAACGCGCGCGAGGCCACACCGAGCGGCGGCACCATCAGGCTACGCGCAAGCGCGATTCCGACGCAGTCGGGGCGCCTGACAGGCGTTCGCCCGCCGCGGGAGGTGGGGATCAGCGTGACCGACGAAGGCACCGGTATTCCACCGGAGGTCCTGGAGCACGTCTTCGAGCCATTCTTCACCACCAAAGGGGAGCAGGGCGGCAGTGGTCTCGGCCTCGCTACGCTCTACACCATCGTTCACAAGGCCGGCGGCCAGGTCGAGGTGGAATCGCAAGTCGGTCGCGGCACGCGCTTCCACATCCGCTTGCCGCGCTGCGAAAGCTGACGATCTTGCTCAGCCGTCCCGATAGCGATCGGCCTCTTGGTCGTACGCATCGAAACCGACCACTTTTCGTAGCTCCGCGAACGGCATCAACCCGCTCGCTGGCGCCCCGGTCTGAATTTCAGCGAGCACCCTTTGCATGGCCACGAGTGCTGCGTTGAGCAACGTCAATGGGTAAGCCGCGACCTTGTAGCCCAACTGCTCGAGCTCACCCGGAGGAAGCAGCGGAGTGTGCCCGCCCTCGAGCATGTTTGCGAGCGCGGGGGTTTTCGTGGCAGCGCAGAAGGTCCGCATTTCGTCGCGGTCGACGGGGGCTTCCAGGAACACCACGTCCGCCCCGAGCTCCGAGAAAGCCTCGATGCGAGCCAACGCTTCTGAAAAACCGTGGGTGTGGCGGGCATCCGTGCGCGCGACGATCAGGATATCCGCACCCTCGTCCCGCGCGTCGACCGCCGCGCGCACGCGCGCCAGCGCTTCCGCGCGGGACACGACCTGTTTGCCAGCCGTGTGACCACAGCGCTTGGGTGCGAGCTGGTCTTCGATCATGACCCCGGCGAAGCCGGCTTGGGCGTAGCCACGCACGGTACGCTTGACGTTGAGCGGGTTGCCGTAGCCGGTGTCCCCGTCGCCGATGATGGGAATGCTGGTCGCCGCGCAGATGCTGCGGCCCTGGTCGAGCATTTCTGCGTAGGAGATCAGGCCAGTGTCCGGCAGCCCGAGCCGAGCGGCGGAGACGCCAAACCCGCTCATGAAGCTGAGCGGAAAGCCGGCGGCCTCGATCAAGCGCGCAGAAAGCGCGTCGAAGGCGCAAGGCATGAGCCGAAGGCCGGGCTCGCGCAGCAGAGTGCGCAGGCGAGCGGTCCGCGAAGACGAGGCTGACATAGGCGTGACTTTCGCGCGTGCGTCAGCAAATTGCGAGCGCCGCGCGGCAGGCATGTCTCTCCGCTGGAATTTGCGCTAAGAGGCCGGCCATGGCTGAGCTCTCAGGTCGACGGATCTTGATCACCGGTGCGTCTCGCGGAGTCGGGCTGGAAACTACCCGGCTATTCCTGGCTGAAGGCGCCGAGGTGCTGGCGGTCGCGCGCGACGCGAGCAGGCTCGAGCGCGCGGCGCGGGAGCTGTCCGCCTACGGTGGGCGGCTCAGCACGCTCGCGGCCGACCTCGAGAGCCCGAGCGCCATTGCTCCGATCGTGGCTGCCGTGCAGCAACGTTGGGGCGCGCTGGACGTGCTGCTCAACAATGCCGGGGTGCAGATCGACGGCGAGGCAAACGGCCTCGTTGACGGCAGCGAAGCCGTTCTGGAACGCTCGCTGGCGGTCAACCTCTGGGCACCGTACCGACTGTGCCTTTCGCTCTTACCACTGCTTCGGAAGGGCCGCGAGCCGCGCATCGCCAACGTGAGCTCGGGCGCGGGTACGTTCGCCGCCATGAAGGATCGCAAGATCGCGAGCTACCGACTCAGCAAGTGGTCACTGAACGGCCTCACGCTACTGCTCGCTTCAGAGCTCGCCGGCGAGGTCTCGGTGAATGCATTCGACCCAGGTTGGGTCAAGACCGATCTCGGTGGCCCGAACGCACCCGGCAGCCCGGTCGAATCCGCGCGCGGCGCCCTCTCGCTGCTCACGCTGCCCTTCGCCGAAACCGGGAAATTCTGGAAGGACGGGCAAGAAATCCCGTTTTAAAGGCACAGCCGATGACGCGACTTTCGGTCAATGTGAACAAGATTGCGACGCTGCGCAACACGCGCACGCTCGGTATTCCGAGTCTCACCCGGCTCTCCGCGCTGGTTTTGGACTCGGGCGCGCACGGAATTACGGTGCATCCGCGCCCGGATCAGCGACACATCCGGCATGAAGACGTAGAGCAGGTTGCGGCGGTCGTCGCGCGCTACCCGAATGCGGAGTACAACATCGAGGGCAACCCGTTTCACGGCTTGATCGAGCACTGCCAGCGCGTAAAGCCGAGCCAAGCCACGCTGGTGCCGGACGCGCGCGAAGCCTTCACCAGCAACCACGGCTGGAACTTGGTCGAGCTCGGCGCCGTGGAACGGCAGGCGCTCGGCCGCGCCATCGAAACGCTGCACGCGAGCGGCTGCCGGGTAAGCCTGTTCATGGACCCCATTCCGGAAATGATGCCGATCGCGCGTGAGCTGGGCGCCGATCGCGTCGAGCTGTACACGGAGCCGTATGCTGCGGCTGCGAGCAGCGGCGCTGGTGCCGCCTCGATCCAGACTTACGCCGCGGCGGGTAAAGCAGCGCGGGATCAAGGCATGGGCGTGAACGCCGGGCACGATCTCAACTTGAGCAACTTGCGCGCATTTTTGCGCGGTGGGAGCGGCGTCGACGAGGTGTCGATTGGCCACGCCCTGATCGCCGATGCGCTCGAGTTTGGATTGCCCGAGACCGTGCGCCGATACCTGGCGGAATGCGGCGGGGCCCCCACCTAGCCCTTCTTCACGGAAAACGCCGCTCAGCCGCCGCGCAACAACGAAAGGAAGCGTTCCCCGTAGCGCTCGAGCTTGCGTAGTCCGACGCCACTCACGCTGAGCAGCTCGGCATCACTCTGTGGGCGCCGCGCCGCCATTTCCAGCAAGGTCGCGTCGGTGAACACCACGTAGGCTGGCACTCGTAGCTCCTCGGCGATTCGCCGACGTTCTTGCTTCAGACGGGTCAACAGATCGAGATCGGCATCGAGCGCGACCGACGCCGGGCGATCCATCTCGCGCGGCTCCGCGCTGCGCTTGCCGCGCGCCGGCCTGCGCTCGATCACCTTGCGAATGGGCAGGGTGGCGCAGCGATCGCAGGCGCCATTGCAGGGCTCACTCGACTCGTGGAAGTAGCCGACCAGATTCTGGTGGCGACAGCCCTCGGCCTCGATCAGGCGGAAGGTCTCGCGCGCCTGGGCCGCGAGGCGAGCGCCGGCGTCCGCGTCCTCGTTCTGCTCGGCCATGCGATCGTACGCTTTCACGTCTGCCCAGGAGTAAAAGAGCACGCAGTCGCTCGGCACGCCGTCGCGGCCTGCGCGGCCGATTTCCTGGTAATACCCCTCGATCGAGCGCGGCAGGTCGTGGTGGAGTACGAAGCGCACGTCCGGCTTGTCGATACCCATTCCGAACGCGATCGTCGCCACCACCACGTCGATGCGCCCTTCTCGGAAACCATCCTGTACGCGGGAGCGCTCGCTCGGTTCCATCCCTGCGTGATAGAAGGCCGCGTTGAGGCCAGCGTTGCGCAGGTGCTCGAAGGTTGCTTCCGTGCTCTTGCGCGAGGTGCAGTAGACGATACCGCTCTCTCCCCGGCGAGAAGCCACTATTTCGACGATCGCATGGCGTGTGGAACGCGGCAGCTCGCTCTTGGGAACGGCCGAAAGGTTCAAGTTCTTTCGTAAGAAGCTGCCACGAAAAATGCTGGGCCCGCGCATGCCGAGCTGGTCGACGATGTCGCGGGTCACTTCGGGCGTGGCCGTGGCGGTGAGGGCCAGCACCGGAACGCTCGGGAAGCGCCGCTTCAAACCCTGCAGGTTGCGATAGGCGGGGCGAAAATCGTGCCCCCACTGGCTGATGCAGTGCGCCTCGTCCACGGCAATCAGCCCCACGTCGAGCTCGAAGATCGCGCGCCCCGCAGCGGCCTCCAGACCCTCGGGCGCCGCGTAGACCAGCTCGAACTCCCCGCGGCGCAAACGAGCGATCCGCTCTCGCCGCTCTTCCTGCGGCAGGGAGGAGTTCAAGAACGTCGCGCGCAAGCCGACCTCGTTCACCGAGTCGACCTGATCTTTCATCAAGGCGATGAGCGGCGAAATGACCACGGTAAGGCGCCCTAGAATGCGGGCCGGCAGCTGAAAAGTAAGAGATTTGCCGGCACCCGTGGGCATGATCCCGACGCAATCGTTGCCCTTCAACACCGACTCGATGATGGGCAGCTGACCTGGGCGAAACGAGTCGTAGCCCCAGGTGTCTTTGAGTACGCGTTCGAGCGCCGACAGCGAAGGAGGCTCGCTCAGCAACGCAGCCACGGATTTCAGCATGCCGACCAGGTCGGTCGAGAACTCGGCCGGGTTGCGTCGATATTCACCGCGCAGTGCGCGCAAGCCCGCATCCACGTCGGCCCGCGCGCTGAGCTCCCCCGACTGCATGGCGCGCGCGGCTTCCACCAAACGCTCGACGCGGCTTGCGATCGGTAAAGAGTCCGGCGTGGTCACTTCAATAGCTACCCGATGGCGCGTCCACGCTCACGCTCACGATCGGCGAAAGGCCGGCGCGCGCTCGGTATTCGTCCAAGATCGCGCGCGTGTTGCTGGTGCCGATGCGCGTCACGAACGGGCGCAGCGCGAGCAGTCCGTCCAGATCGCGCACCCCGCCCGATGCCTTGACCTGAACGAAAGCGGGCACCGCCTCTCGCATGAGCTTCACGTCCGCGAGGGTCGCGCCACCCGGGGCGAAACCCGTCGAGGTCTTGACCCAATCCACCGCGAGGCGTCCGGCAATTTCGCATAGCCGAAGCTTGTGCGAGTCGGCGAGATAGGCGGTCTCGAAAATCAATTTGAGCTTTTTTTGCCGCCAATGGCAGAGCTCGACCAGGGCTTTCACTTCATCACTAACGTAGTCCCAGCCCCCGCTCAGCACCTGGCTCACGTTCACGACCATGTCGAGCTCGTCGGCGCCGTCATCGAGCGCGCGTCGCGCTTCGGCCAGCTTGACGTCGCGGGCTTGCCCACCGTGCGGAAAACCGATGGTGGTGCTGGCTTTCACCGCGCTGCCAGCCAAGAACTCGCTGGCGCGCCGCAGGTAGTAGGGCAAAATGCATACGCTGGCGACGTCGTAGCTCCGCGCTTGGGCAAGCCCCGCTTCGAGCGCGCTCACGGTGAGCGTCGGAGCCAGCAGGGCGTGGTCGATCAGGCGCGCGATTTCGAGATAGGTCGTATCCATGTCGAGGGAGCCGAGCGGGCTCGTACCACGGCTCCGGCAATCAGCCGGGCGAGAAGCGAAAATAACTGAAATCTGCGTGGCCCGCCGCGGCGGCCGAACCCTCGCACAGCGCGAACAGCCCGACCTTGGTGCCGATCCAGCGCCCCCTCTGCGCCTGGAAAGTCGGCTCGAGCCGCACCGTGGCCTGCGCATGAGCGGTGTACTCGAAGCGGCAAGACCCTCCGTCGGCGAGCGCGACGCGCAGGCGAACCGGGCCGTTTGGTAAGTTGGCGGAGAAGAGCGACCGCCCGTCGATCAAGAGCGCGACGGCTCGCACGCCCGCGCGCTGTTCGACTACCAGCGCTGCGTGGCTATCGCCCATCACCACCAAGCCGGCGCGGAGCCCCTCTGAGTCCTGCGAAACTTCGATTTCGGTCTCCAACCGAAACGAACGCGCGGGCAATTTTTGCAACAGCAAGTTCGGCGCTTTCAAGAGCTCGAGCCCTGGTAAGCACACGGGGTTCAGGCGCAGGTAACCAGGCCGCGCACGAAGCGAAAACCACTCCTCGGAGTGATTGGCGTGCCACTGCCAACACGGCCGCAGCTCGCCGCTTGCGAACTCATCGCTCGTTTCGGGCACGGCCACGGGCTGCGGGGGAAGGTTCGGCTTTTTGTGACGAAGCACGGGCTGGCGCGTCTTTCCGTCCGGACTCTCGCCCATCAGCGGCCAATCCTCCTGCCAGGTGACCGGGTTCAGGTGCACCACGCGGCCATAGATGCCCGCGTCCTGAAAATGCAAAAACCACCACTCGCCGGAAGGAGTGTCGACCAGCGCCCCTTGGTGAGGGCCATTCACTGGCGTACGCCCCTGCTCGAGCACGGTGCGGGCTTCGTACGGACCGAAAATGTCGCGAGAGCGCAGCGCGAGCTGCCAGCCCTTCTCGACACCACCCGCGGGCGCGAGGATGTAGTAAAACCCGTTGCGCTTGTAGAGCTTCGGCCCTTCGAGCGTGGGTTGATGCTCCGGATCGAAGTAAACGATTTCGCCCTCGCCGAGCACTTGCTTCGCGTCCGGACTCATCGGGCGCAAGCGCAGCCGGTCCTTGATGCCCGCTCGCGAGCGCGCGTAAGCGTGAACCAAGTAGGCCTTGCCATCGTCGTCCCAGAAGGGGCACGGATCGATCAACCCTTTGCCCGGCAAAAGCAGCTCGGGCTCGCTCCAAGGTCCACGCGGGTGAGGCGCGCGCAGCACGTAGATACCCTCGTCGGGTGTGGGCGCGAACAGATAGAACGTCCCAGCGTGCTCGCGCAAAGAAGGGGCCCAAATCCCGGCACCGTGCTGCACCTCTCGATAGCGCGGATCCGGTAGGTTCCGAAGGGCGTGGCCGATCAGGGTCCAGTTGACCAGGTCGCGCGACTCCAAAATGGGCAGCGCCGGAGTGGCCGCGAAGCTCGACGCGATCAGATAGTACGCGTCGCCGACGCGAATCGCGTCGGGGTCCGAGTAGTCAGCCAGCAGAACCGGATTCTCGAAGGTGCCGTCGCGTCGATCGGGAACCCAGGGGTAGGCCTGCTTCGCGCCGAGCGCGCCCTTACCGACGGACTCGGACGGCGTTTTGCGCCGGCAGCCAGTCGCTGCGACCGCCGAACCGGCGACCATTCCGAGCATCAGCGAGCGTCGACCGAGCATCTACGCGGCGCAGCGAACCACGGCAGAAACTAGCTGGCAAGCGGACACACCGCGCCAAACTCAGGGCGTTTCACAGAGCACGCCGTACGTGCTGCTGCAAACGACGTCGTCCCACTCTCCCGGATCGCCATCGTCGGGCTTATCGATGACGAGCACCGCGCAGTCTTCACCGGACAGAGAGAGCGCGTTGTTCGGGCGCCCTTGTCCCCAATTGGCGTAGGCGCCACTCACCGCGGAGCCCTTCGCGCCGCCCTCCCAAAAAGCCGGCCCGCCCTCGACCCAGTGCCATTGGCCCTCTTTCGCGGCATCGCTGGCACCAATCGACACTTCCAGAATGCCTCCCCCGCGACCGGAGGTGTCGAGCCCTGCGATGAACTTGAGCAAGCCGGCGTTCTCGTCGGCTGACTCGATCCAAGCTAGACGCATGCCTTGCTCTTCGCACAGCGCTGAAGCTTTGGTGGCGTTCAGCTCGAGGTCGCAGACCATGTAGCCGTGGCCCCCGAGCGTGAAACCGGTGCACTTGTCCGGGCACGCTTTGAGCTCGTCCACCTTCGAGTTGCAATCGTTGTCGATTCCGTCGCAGCGCTCCGTTTGCTTGCTCGAGCAACCACCGGCGCCACCCGAAGCGCCACCGCTGCCGCCCGAAGCGACGCCGCCAACGCTGGTGCCGCCGCTACTATCGCCCCCGGAAGCGGCGCCGCCCGCAACCACTCCGC
Organism: Polyangiaceae bacterium; assembly: GCA_035549735.1. Lineage (GTDB taxonomy): Bacteria > Myxococcota_A > Polyangia > Polyangiales > Polyangiaceae > PMG-095. Next base: position 94,935 of record DASZQI010000017.1, read on the forward strand.
CCGTTGCGGGCGTGCCACCCGTAGCAAGCGAGCCGCCCGAGGTCTTGCCGCCGTTCGTCGCGTCAATGCCACCCGACGCCGAGCCGCCTCCAATGGCGCCGCCGCTCGACGCGTTACCACCCTTGGTTGTGCCGCCCGCGGACGTGCCGCCGGTCGGCGCGCTGCCACCGCTGGCGCTGTTGCCTCCCAAGGCACTGCCGCCCGAAGTCGAACCGCCCAAAGACGTCTCGCCGCCCAAAGGCTGACCGCCGCTCGTGAGCGTGGTTCCGCCGGTGCTCAGCCCAGGGCCGGAGCCGCCGCTCGCGAGCGAGCCACCGCGACCCATCACACCTCCGGTGGGAGTCGTCGTGCCGCCGCCTTCCGAACTGAACAGTCCGGAATTGCCGGCGCCACCGCAGGCGAGAGAAAATGCCAATGCCGCACCGGTGGCAAACGACAGCGATCGCAAGCAACCGAAGCACGGAACGACGACGCGCATCGCCTACGAGTTTGGTGCCGCGCAATCTGCCAAGCAACCAACAACGTGCTCGACGAGCGAGTAGCGATCACTTCGTCACTGATTCGCATTCAATTTTGCAGCACGACGACTCGTGCATGGGGCAAAGATCTTTCCCCAAGTGCGCGAGTATCCCACTTGCGCCGTTGAACTCTTCCACGCGCGCGCACGCCCACTCGCCTCACTGTGCTCGCTACAAGAAGCAGTCACAACTCGCCGCCTCTCAGCACGAGGCAATGGCGCGAGCGGCGCGCCTTGGGCGGTAGACGACGGCGTCGTCGCACGTTGGCCGAACAGCGAGCAGCGCGCCCTAGCGTGCCGCGCCGGGTCTCACCCCCCGGGCAGGGCGGCGCGCGAAGCAAAAACGGCAGGCGAGCGAAGCCTCGTCTCAAGCTGAAACGCACGGAAAACGGGGCGGAAACCGGGCCCAGGGCGGGTCCGAGGCCCGAACGGATGGCCCTCGCCTTTCGGGGCGGAGGAGCTACACTCCGCGCCTTCGCTCCCCGGTCCGACGACCAGAGCGAGAAAACGCGCGCCTCGGCGCGGCACGGAGTAAGAGCGATATGAGCGATTTCAAGCAGATTCAAAGCTTCCTCGGCGACAAAGCCGCCTCTCTGCTCGAGCACCAGAGCAAGACGGTCTCGAAAGATCAGCTGCACCTGCCGTCACCGACCTTCGTCGACGACAACTGGGCGCTGTCTGACCGCAGCCCGCGCGTGCTTCGCAGCCTGCAAGCTCTGTTCAGCACGGGGCGCCTCGCGAACACCGGCTACTTGTCGATCCTGCCTGTCGATCAGGGCATCGAGCACTCGGCCGGCGCGTCATTCGCGAAGAACCCGGCGTATTTCGACTCCGAGAACATCGTCAAGCTCGCGGTCGAGGGCGGATGCAACGGCGTAGCCAGCACCTTCGGCGTGCTCGCCTCCGTGGCGCGCAAGTACGCCCACCGCATCCCGTTCATCGTGAAGTTCAACCACAACGAGCTGCTCACCTACCCGAACAAGGCCGAAGAGATCGTGTGGGGCACGATGAAGCAGGCCTACGACATGGGCGCGGTTGCCGTCGGCGCCACCATCTACTTCGGCTCGGCCGATGCCTCGCGCGAGATCGTCGAGGTCTCGAACATGTTCCAGCAGGCTCACGAGCTCGGCATGGCTACCATCTTGTGGTGCTACCTGCGCAACAAGGCGTTCAAGGTCGGCAGCACGGATCACCACCTCTCGGCCGACCTCACCGGCCAAGCCAACCACCTCGGCGTCACGCTGAACGCCGACATCATCAAGCAGAAGCTGCCGGAAGTGAACGGCGGCTTCAAGGCGCTGAACTCGGGTGAGTCGTCGTACGGCAAGCTGGACGAGCGCATCTACTCCGAGCTCACCACCGATCACCCGATCGACCTGACCCGCTACCAGGTCATCAACTGCTACATGGGCCGCTGTGGCCTCATCAACAGCGGTGGCGCGTCGGGCAAGAACGACTTCGCGGAGGCCGTGCAGACCGCCGTCATCAACAAGCGCGCTGGCGGCATGGGCCTGATCAGCGGCCGCAAGGCGTTCCAGCGTCCGATGGCCGAAGGCGCCAAGCTCCTGCACACGATTCAGGACGTGTATCTGTGCAAGGAAGTCACGGTCGCCTGAGCTAGCGTGCGTCGCTCGCCTCACTTCCGGCGAGCGAGAGAAACGGCGAGGCCACGGGTCTCGCCGTTTTTTTGTCAGAGTAGCAAATCCACGCCAAAGCGTGCGTCGTCCACGCGTTCGCGAGCGCCAGCGAAGTAGTCCTGCGGCGCGCAGCCCAGCATGCGGTGAAACACCCGGTGACACTGGGCGTAGCTGCCGAAATCGGCCTCGAGCGCGGCCCGGCTGAAGCTCTGCCCCCGATCGACCAGCTCCACGAAGCGCATCAAGCGCAGCCGCGAGCGGTATTCGACGAAGCGCACGCCGAGATCCTGGTGAAAGCGCCGGCTAATCGCGCTTTGCGGAGTGCGCAGCAGCTTCGCCAAAGCGCTGCCCGAGACCCCCGGCTCGGCACGAACGAACTCGAGCGCTCGCCGGCTGACCACGTGCCCGCCGGTGACCCGCGAAAGAGCGGTGCGGAACAGTTCGGCTATGTGATTCTCGCTGGCCACGGCGTCGCGCGTCTCCGCAAGCCCGCTGAGCTTGGCCGTCGCGTCCGCCAGCTCGGTCGCTGACAACCGACAACTGCGACTGACTGCCAGCGGCGCCGACGCGCACGCGCGCGCCGAAAGCTCGGGGCGCAACGCCATGACGAACAGATCGAAGTCTTCGCTCGCTTCTAGCAACACGTGGTCCTGACCCGCGTGGAACAGCACGAGATCGCCCGCCCCGACGCTCAACACGTGCTCACCAATGCCGACCAGGCCCTGACCCCTCACCACCAGGTTGAGCTCGGGCTCTTCGTGAAAATGACGCGGCCTGCGAAACTGAGGCTGATGCCGCCAAGCCTGCGCGCGTCGACCGTTCGCCATGGGAAACGGCTGAAAGAGAGCGACCGACACGGCGAACAGCTTAGCTCGACGCGCCCCGCATGCGACCCGTTCCCAGTTCGCAGCAGAAAGTTCGACAAAAAGTGAGAAGCGAGCGGCCCTACTCTTCGGCATGAAGCCGGCATGCCCGCCTCGAAATGCCTTGCATCGCTGGTCGCCCTAATGCTTTTTTCGGCCTGCGACCTGGGCGGCTCCTCCGAAGAGAGTCCGGCCAATGCGAGTGGGGGCGGAAGCGAATCCAAGGGCACGTTCAACCTGGTGTACCGCGACGATTTCGATCAGCTGGACCTGACCCGCTGGCAGCTGATGACCCATTCGTGGGACACGAACCTGGCGTTGTTCTCGTCGCAGACGGTGAGCGCGGTGAACGGGCATTTGCTCATTCGCCTGCAGCCGGCACCGGCCGGCACGGTGGATGCGCAGAACGTCGCAAAGCCGTTCCTTGGTGCCGAAGTGCGCTCGCGCGATACGCTCACCTACGGAAAAGTGCGCGCTCGCGCCAAGCTCGCTCACGGTTCGGCCGTCGTTTCGTCTTTGGTGACGATCTACACGCCGTGGCCCGCCGACGACTGGAACGAACTCGACGTCGAATACCTGGGCGCTTTCGGGAGCAACATTCAGTTCAACACGATGGTGTACACCGGAGTGCCTCCCCAGAAACCGGTGACCCAATCGGTGTCACCGACCCAAGATCCACACACCGAAGACCTGGGCTTCGACCCGAGCACGGACTTCCACGTCTACACCGTAGAGTGGACGCCTGAAGCCGCGCGTTTCTCGGTGGATGACCAGCTCAAGTACACCTGGACCAAGAACATCGATCGCATGAAGCTGCCGCAAAACGTGCTGCTCACGATTTGGGCTTCTTCCAGCGCAAGCTGGGCGGGCGCGGTCGACGATGCGACTGGCCAGGCCCAGGCGGAATACGACTGGGTCGAGCTGTATCAGTACGCAAAGCCTTGAACCCTGGGCGGACGAACCGAGACGCGAAACGGCAGAGCCGAATCAGCTCCGCCGTTTCATCGATTGCTGGGGTTCATACGGTTTACGCCGCGCGCACGTCGATGCGACGTGGCCTCAGCGCCGCGCTCTTCTTCAGTTCGATGCGCAGCACGCCGCGGCTCAAGTTGGCTTGAATCGACTCCGGGTCTATCCCGGACCCGAGCTCGAAGCGCCGCTCGAAGGTGACGCGCTCGGCTCCGCTCGTTTCGCTTTGCCGCCCTGAGACGCGCAACTCCGGAGGGTTGAATTCCAACGTGAGACCGCTCGCCTCGACGCCCGGCAGGTCCGCGAGGACCAAGAACCCGTCCGCATTCTCGAAGATGTCGACCGCCGGTGACACGCGGACGCCGGCTTCCTCACGAGTCGGTTCGACCTCGCCGTTTTCTTGCTTGAATAGCGCCTTTTCCATGAGTCTCTTCCTTTCTGTTAACTTGCCTTGACGCTGATTTGGCGGGGTTGTGCTTCTTTGGCTTTGGGCAGGGTTACGGTGAGCACGCCGTGCTTCAGAACTGCTTGCACCTTCTCGACATCGACCTTGGCAGGCAACGCGAAGCTACGGGTAAAACGGAACGCACCGCGTTCCTTGCGGTGGACGCTGTAGCCTTCGGGCGCGCTGTCCTGCCGCTCACCCTTGATGGTCAAGGTCGCTTCCTCGACGCTCAGCTCCAGAGCCTTGTCTTCGACGCCCGGAAGGTCCGCGCGAACCACTAGCTCCGCGCCGGTGTCCTCCAACGTGGCCCGTGGCCACGACCGGGATGTGTCGCGAGCGAAGCTCGGAAAGCCGCGCTCGAAGTCGAAAAATAGATGGTTCATCTCGCGGCGAAGCGCGTCGAACGGGTCGACTTCACGGGCGCGCGAGCGCCCCAGGTTACCGAAATCATTCCATCGCATGAGCATTTGAGCCTCCTAGAATTGAGCGTGCACAGGTCCGCTAGCGCGCCTCAGCGCGCTGCGTCTCGGGCCGTCTCGGCAGTGGCCGACCCGGCGCCTTTCAGCGGCGCCCGACTCGACTAGACCAGAAACTGTCCATCGCGGATGGGGTTGGCAAGGGGGGGACAGCAGGCACCTCGACCCGGGCCGACCGCCGGCAGTTTAGGCCCCAAATACGGCAAAAGTCGGCCCAGTTGGACGCCGGGGGAGGATTGGCTACGAAGAGACTGCAATCGGAAGGGGCGATGAATCTCCAACAGACGGTCACCTTGGTAGTCGGCCTGATGGTCGCGGCTCTGTCGGTCGGCTGGGCCAGGGCAGAATCGAAGCGAGATGGCCCGAGCCGATACGCCTTGATTTCGGGCCCCTACGGCGGAGGGACTCTGTGGGTCGTGCTGATCGCGGTCGCGGCTCTGGTGCCGCTGCTCTACCTCCTGTTTGCGTTCGAGCTCGTACCCAAAGGGGCGCCCGGGCTGTTCACGCTGACGCTAGGCTGGATATGCGCGGCTTGGGTGGCTGCGATTTTCGCCGGTGTGGCGATTCAAGTCCGGCGGAACGCCGTCGCATGGCTCACCGTGGTAGGCGACGACCAGCTCTGTCTGGAGCAACAGGGCACGACCACTACGGTAAAACTGCAAGCAGGAGGTGCGCGCCTTTTCTTCATCGCCGGCGGGCCGCAGTACGTGCAGTTTCTAGTCAGCGATGAGGCACACAAGCTCACGTTTTGGGGGCAGATTGGCCTACGAGGTTTTCAAGACGTGACCGAAGGCGCTCCAGTGCAGGCGCAGGGCCTGATGCTGGCCGGTTCGGCCGAGCGGTTGCGCAAGTGGCTCGCGCCCTACATCGCCAAAGGCTAGGGGCTCCTCAACCGTCGGACAGTTCCGCCATGCCGCACCCCGCAGACAGGTGCCACGCGGCCTGGCGCTTTGAGGGATCTCCCTGATCGGCGCTGAGCTTCAGTCGAAGCTCCACCTCTTCCTTGAGGCGCGCCGCCGCGTCGACCGCGCTGAGCGCCGGCTCGGGGTTCAGGTATTTTCGCACTTGGTCGAGATAGACCGAGGGCGACAGATTGCCGCGTAGCTGGGCGCACGTGAGCTTGCCCGTGACCGTGAAGGAGAAGTTCGGGGGCTTCCCCCAGCTCATCGACCCCTCACCCGTTAGAGTGAACAGGGCGAGCGAGACGCTGACCTTGGGCACGGAAATGGACCCCGCGCGATCTTCGGGAAAGGGAAAGTAGGCCGCGAAGGCCAGTGTGTCGCCGAGCAGCGCGGACCCGTCCGGCCATGCGGGCTTCGGCCAGGCGTCGATGCCGAGCTCGATGCTAGCGCGCTTCGGCCGCGCGCGATCGTCCGGAACGATCAACGACGCCGAGGTGACCGCGCGCGTGGACTCGAATGATTCACCTAGATCCCAACCGAGCGCGCGCGCCAACGGGCGGAGGGGCTGGTGGCGCGCGTTGAACATCCACTGTGCCGCAACGCCGGACGACGCAAAATAGCCGAGCTGGGCAGGCGCAGGCCGACTCGGCACGTCTCCGAATCCCATTTCGAGCAGCTGATTGCGCTTGCCGACCCAGAAGACCACGTCCGAAAAAGAGGCGTGGTTCGCGAGCTTCACGATATGCGCGCGCACGATCTGCTTTTCGTTGGCGTGTTCGACATGTACGTCGTCGAGCGTGATTTTGCCGAACTCGCGCTGCTCGTATACGACGTTGACCTGCTGAAGGCTGAGCGGGGGGCCGCTCCAAGCCGAAAAGGCTGCCCACTGTTCGTAGAGACGCGTCGGGTCGCCGCTCAATCGAAATTGAAGCTCGTCGATTGCGACGCGCGGATTGCCCGTGAACACACCGCTGAGCTCGGCTCGATTCACGGCGACAGCGACGTCCGGAGCGGCGCGAAAGCGAAGCTTGATGTCTCGAAATTCAGTGCCGAGAAGCCCACGCTCTTGCCTCCAAGCGTCGACGATTAGCCCCTGTTCGAGCGCCTGACCTCGCAGTTGCTCAGCGGCCCGGCCCTGGGCGCGGTAAGCGAGGCCGAGCGCGCTCGCGCCCACACCTAAGAGCGCGAGCGCGGACCAGAAGAGCCATTTCTTACGAGGGTGTTGCGAGGTCGCCATGACGTGGAGGGAACACCGAAACGCGAACGCGCACTCTACGGAGAGCGCACGAAACGGCAAGTGGGCCGCCGCCGCCCATGCTAGACTCGCCGCGATTTGGCACTGAATCTGCGCTCAATCGGGCTAGCCACGCTGCTCGCTGCGGCGCTCGTCAGCGCATGCTTGGACGAGGGCAGTCAGCGCTGCGCCGATCCCTTGAACCCGCAACCGGAGCTGCCATTGTGCGGCAGGTCGAGTACTGGGGGCGTGCCCACCGGCCCCGGCAATGGCATGCAAACCGGCACCAGCACCGCTACCGGCACGGGCACGAGCATCGACGTTGGGCCGGGCACGGGAAGCGGTTCCGGCGCAGCAGCAGGCAACGGTACCGGCGGCGGCAAGAACGACACCGGCGGTTCATCGAGTGGCGCAGCCGATAACGGCGGCGCAGCCGACGGGGGTGGAGCGGGCGGCGGCGGCGCGGGTAATGGCGGCGCGAACGGTGGCAACGACGGTGGCGCAGGCTAAAGCGTGACTACGAGCTTTTTCGCGGCGCGGCACTGTCGAACACTGATATCGACGCCCAGCGCGTCGAGGCCCATGGCATTGGCCACGGCGAGCACGGTGCCGTGACCACAGAACGGATCCACCACCCGACGTGTCGGGGTCTCTTCAATCAGAAAACGGCACGCGAGCTGGCACGCGCTCACCCCCATGGCGCGGCTCCATGGCATTTCTCCTGCGTCCGCGAGCACGTCGGGGCCCGGGCGTTTGGGCGAAAGCTCGCGTGGTCGAGAAAGCACAAAAGGTGCGAATAACTCGCGCGGCCGTGGGTAATCGTCCCAGGCGGTTTGCGGCACACGATCTTGTGCCACAAGAGCGCGACCGGCTCCTCCTCGGCTGCACGTAGAACGAGGTAGCTCTTGTCGACCCACACGCCGCCGCGACGAACGTCGCTCTGAAAGAAGATCGCGGTACCCTCGGGCGGCAGCCACTTCAGCAGCTGCCGCGCGCAGTCCATGAACCACAGCCGCCAGCCGTCGAACCCTCGCTCGGGAACTTCGGATAAATCCGGCAGCGACGTGACGATGCTGCTTTCGGTGGTGGCGGGATTTTCTGCGAGCCAAGCCAGCGCCTCGCCGTGAATGACTTGCCGCTCGGGCAAACGGTCTGGGATCATTCGGCTAGCGGAGCGTGACCAATTCTTCGGAAGCGGTTGGGTGGATGGCCACCGTGCGATCGAAGTCGGCTTTGGTGGCGCCCATGCGCACGGCCACCGCGAAGCCTTGAATCATCTCGTCCGCACCGAGCCCCATCACGTGAATGCCGACCACTCGCTGCTCAGGCCCGACCGTGACCAGTTTCATCGCGGTTCGCTGGCGGCGCCCGGTCACCGAGAAATACAGATTCTCGAAGTCGGTCCGATACACGCGAACCGCGTCACCGTGACGCGCACGCGCTTCGGCCTCGCTGAGCCCCACGGTGCCGATGGGCGGATGGCTGAAAACGACGCTCGGTACGTTGTCGTAGTCGAGGCGCGCGTCCGGCTGCCCGCCGAAGAGTCGATCCGCAAGCCGCCGGCCTGCGGCGATTGCGACCGGCGTGAGCTGAGTGGTTCCGGTGACGTCACCCACCGCATAGACGCCCGGCGCGCTGGTGTTCTGATACGGATCGGTCGCGACGAAGCCTTGAGGAGTCAGCTCCACGCCCACCGTCTCCAGCCCGAGCTCGGCAACGTTCGCGACGCGACCGGTCGCCCACAGCACCGTGTCGAACCCCGCGAGCGGTTGTTCGAAATTGCTCCACACACACAGCTTGCCGTCGTGCGTGCGTTCGACACGCATTGGCCCGAAGCCAGGAACCAGCTCGACTCCCGAACGACGGAGCTCGACCGCCAGGCTCTCGCCCACCAAGTCGTCGAAGTGCGAGAGCGGGGTGAGCGCGCGAAACGCCAGCGTGACTTCGACGCCCAGCGCGTGCGCGATTCCCGCAAGCTCCACGCCGATATAACCCGCACCCACAATCAAGAGCCGCTTCGGGAGCTGCTCGAGCGTGAACCAATCGTCGGAGGTGATGCCCAACGCGGCGCCCTCGACTTCGGGGACCTGGGGCTGTCCGCCGGTCGCGACCAGGATGTGCGCCGCGCTGAGCTGCTCGCCACTCGCGAGTTCGACCCGACCCGCCCCGACGAACCGCGCGCGATCGACGCATAGGTCGACGCCATCCTTCTGCAGATTACCGAGATAGATGGAATTTAATCGCTCGATATAGCGGCGACTGCTCGCGCGCAGTCGCGCGTAGTCGATCCGCGCTGGCGCGACATCGAAGCCGTAGTCGGGCAGGTCGGCGAGCCGCTCCGCCAGCTCGGCGCCGTTCCAGAGGATCTTCTTGGGCACGCAGCCCCGGTTCACGCAGGTCCCGCCGAGCGCGTTCGGCTCGACCAGCGCCACCGTCGCGCCGTAGGAGCGGGCCCGCCGCGCCGAGGCGATGCCGCCCGAGCCGCCACCTATCACGACATAGTCGTAGCTTTTCAACCTGCTGGCTCCTGTTCGCCGGAGCTTTGCTCGGTTCACGCGGCGCGCCAAGGAGTTCGGCCGCTTCGAGGGGGCTAGAGCACCCGAGGGGGAGGCTGGCGCCCCCCGGGTAACGTTTCGTTTTGCGCCAAGTCTGTTCTAAGGTGCGAGCCTCGCCTTAGGCGCCCGCCCGCAATGCAGCGCGTCGACTTTTTCCGACTGGAACGTCCCATCCAAGAGCGGTTCGTCGCGTCCGCGCAGGGTACGTCGGCGCCGGTTCCGTTCGCGGTGCTCCGCCAAGGGGTCTCGCGCGCGGTCATCGCCTGGGTTCTGGTCTCGGTGATCTCGCTGCTCTGCCTGGTCCTGCTGGCGCGTGCGGGCTACGGCAGCTTGTCGAGCTCGTTCGCGCTGCAACCGATCACGCTGCTCGCACCCTATGCGCTGATTGGGGTGCTGGCGGGTGCGTCTGTTTTCGCAGCGCTCCGCAAGCAGCGGGCCCGGCTGATGCTGCCCTTTGCTCCCGGCATCTACCTGTTCCCTTCCGGCGTGATCGACGCCAGAACCGGCCAGTTCGAAGTTCGCAAGGTGAACGAGCTCGCGGACGCGAGCGTTCAAGACCGCGGCGTGCGACTGCGCTTCGAGGACGGCGCGGAGTTCCGCTTTCCAGCGGACAGTGCGGAGCGGGGCGCCGAAATGGTCAAAACCTTGTCCGAGGTGAAGCAGCACTTTGGGCAGGACCTGGGCTCGAACTCGCGCGAGCTCGCGGTGTTCGACCCGCTGTGCGACAACGGCTTCCGAAACCCGTTCTCGCCACGCGAGTCGATCTTGCCGAAAAAAGCGAGCCTCGCGCTGGGCGGCTGGCTGCTTTCAGCTCTTCTGGGGGCAGCGCTCGGCGCCGGACTCTGGACGATCCGCAACACCCTGGGTGAGGCCGCGCTCTATCGCACCGCCCGGGCGGTGGGAACGCGAGAAGGCTACCGCGCCTACTTGGCGCGCGGCGGCAAGCACCCGGACGTGAGCGGTATTCTGCTGCCGCGAGCCGAGCTCGCCGAGGTGATTCAGCGCCACTCGCTGCCGGAGCTCGAGCGCTTCGCCAAGGAGCACCCCGACTCTCAGATTCAGCCCGAGGTGCAGGCTGCGCTCCATCAAGAGTTGGTGGTGGCGCTGGCAGACGCCAAACGCGAGGGCACGCTCCAGGCACTCAAGAAATTCCGCGCTCGCTTCGAAGGCTACCCGCGCATCATCGCCGAGGTCGATCAGGCGATCAGCGCGCGCATGACGACCGCGCTCCGCGACTTCGAGCGTCGCGCGCGCCCCAAGCCCGAGGTGCTCGAGCTATTCCGGCGCTTGCTCAATTATTCCGCACTGCACGAGGGGCGAGTCGAAGTGCGCTTCCGTCGGCGCATGCCCGAGTCGGTCGAAAAAGCCGAAGCGCTGCTGCAGAAGAGCAACTATTTCGGCGGAAAAGCCTCGCTGCCTGCCCAATATTTCGACCAGAAGCACGCCGCGCTCCGCGAAAAGCCGAGTGGCCAAGAGATCGTCAACGTGCTTTCTCAGGGCTTTCCCGAGGACTTGTTGAAGTTCGAGCTCGGGCCCCCGCTCGAGGATTCACCGGAAGACGATCCAAAGGTGAAGGTGCCGAGCATTGTCATCACTCATCGCACCGAGATGTCGGGCGCCTATCTGATGAAGCGGCCCCGCGCCGCGCTCACCGGCGTCGGTGTGCTGTTCCGCGTGGTGTTCGCGATTCCGAACGATCCCGCGGTGCACGCCTTCAAGTACTCGGCCTGGAATCCGCCGGATCTGAAGAGCATGATGGACGGCAGGAGCTTCGAAGAGATCTACAACGAGATGGGCGACAAGGCGTTCAGCAAGCTCGCCAAGAAGTACCTCCTCGATCTCGTGCCGGGACTCGCGCAAGCCAAGCCCGCGGCCGCGCCGTAAAAGCCTCAGCCCCGAGCCGCGTTCGCTTGACGAACCACTGCACCCGAGGACCGCACGGCCCAACGCAGCAAAGTGACAATCTCGGCTGCCGGTGTGGGTTTCGCGAGCACGTTGTGCGCCAAGTAACGCAATAACTCGGTCGCAAGCATCGCAGTGTGAGACGAATGCACGATGCGAATCGTCTCTGGATGAGACCGCGATAGACGCTGCAGCAGCTGAAAACCGTCCATGACGGGCATGTGCAGGTCGGTGACCACCACGTCGACGACGTCATTCGCCATCAGTTCCAGCGCCTGGCGGCCATTGGCGGCCGTCACCACCACCCAGTCCGGCTCGGCCGCGCGAAGCACGCGACGCAGCGCGGCCAGCACCTTAGGATCGTCGTCGACGACCACGATACGCGGCGGGCGGGGGAGGATGGCGGAGCTGGGTGGCAACGTCACAACCGATAGTGGAGCAAGGAACGGGCCAATGGCCGTTTCCAGTTATAGTCGTCGGCAAGGGTCAAGCTCAAAGCCACCGGTCTCGCGGGTCGGGCGCTGCTTGCGCCCGCCGCTCGGGGACGAGGAAATAAGCCTCGGCCACGCGCCCGTCTTCCAACTGAACGGCTCGACGGCGATAAGCTTCACCCTCGAATTCGTCGAGCTTGGATAGTTGCCGAGCGTCCAGTGCATACAGCTCACCCGCGATCGCGCGATCACCCTGGTCGCTCAGCGCCGGATAGATACCGAGTACGAGCAGCTGATAGCGGGCTTCCGTCCGACACTCACCTACAAAGCGCGCCCCGGCCAGCAGTCGGTGATTGCTGAAGCCGCGTTTCAGCGAGCCATACACGAACAGCAATCGCGCTTCGCCCGCGGCAGTCACGGCGCGGCCGCCTTCGGCAACGCGAGCAGCGCATCGCTCAGCAGCAGCTGCCTCTGGAATCCACTGTCACCGAGGTTTTCGCGATGGCAGGTCTTACAGCGCAGTGGCGTGCCGTCTATCTGCGTGAAGTTCTCCACGAGCTCGGTGGTCATCCACTCAATCGCCTGGCTTTGCGAACGCGGCATGCCCAAGAGCTTTGCGGTCGGCTTGCCGGCGCTCGCATGGCAGTCCGCGCATTCGACCGGACCGGCGTGATCCTTCGCGCGGAGCCGAGGCGAGAGCTCGCTCGCCATCCAATTCGCGATTTGTTTCCGGCGCGTGTCCAGGTGATAGTCGCGCCGCTCGTGACAGTATTCGCAGCTCACTCCAAGGGCACCCGCAACGTCCTCCATGAGCGCCAGCACCTCCGGCTGACAACGCGCCGAGCGCGCAAGCCCTTCGTATTTTCGCACGAGCGGCTGCGGCGCTGGCTGTCCCGCCCGGGGCAGGCACGGGTCGGGGCGAGCCGCACGAGTCGCCCGCGAGCTCGGAACCTGACCCGCTTCTGCGCGCGGTTGCGGTGCGGAGCCGCACGCCGCGCTGACCAACAGCGCGGCCCCGAACACGCTCGTCAATGGCCACCCGGGGAGATCCGACACGCGAGCACCATACACGCAAAAGTGACGATAACGGCGCTCCGGCCACGAGGCGTTCGAGCCGTCGGTCCAGCGCGCCGGTGCGCCCGCGTAGGCAGCGACGACCCCGCGGCGGAGCCCCTGAAAGGTCGCTGCCAAACCGAGCCCCGAGGCAAAAAGCGCAATGATTTGCGCTGTACCCCGCGCACTCGGGTTGCCACGGCCGAGAGGCTGGACTACTTCGCTCACCTCCGGTCGAGAGCGACCGCTCGGGTAAGCCCGAACCGTAGAGGCAGGAAAAAATGGCAAGAAAGAAGATCGGTCTGATCGGTGCCGGCAACATCGGCGGGGAACTCGCGAACCTTGCGCTCACGCGCCAACTCGGGGACATCGTTCTGTTCGACATCCCCGCAAAAGAGAACTTCGCCAAGGGCAAGGCGCTCGATCTCGAGCAAGCCACTTCGCTCTCTGGCGCCGATGGACGAGTCACCGGCACCAGCCGCTGGGAAGATCTCGCGGGCGCGGACGTGCTCATCATCACCGCGGGCATTCCGCGCAAGCCGGGCCAATCGCGCGACGACCTGGTCGCCACCAACCTGCCGATTATTCGTGACGTCGCCGACTCGGCCAAGAAACACTGTCCGGACGCGTTCGTGATCGTGATCTCGAACCCCCTCGACGCGATGGTGTACGAGTACAAGCGCCGCGTCGGAGCGTCGCGCCAGAAGGTCGTGGGGATGGCCGGCGTGCTCGACAGCGCGCGTTTCTCGGCATTCCTCGCGCGCGAGGCCGGCGCCAGCATCAAGGACGTGCGCACCATGGTGCTCGGCGGCCACGGCGACGACATGGTGCCGGTGCTCAGCCACTGCACCATCAACGGCATTCCGGTGCAGAAGCTGGTGGCCAAAGACGCGCTCGCCAAGATCGTCGACCGCACGCGCAAGGGCGGCGGCGAAATCGTAGGGCTGATGGGCACCAGCGCGTACTACGCGCCTGCGTTCAGCGCGATCGTGATGGCGGAGGCTTATCTGCTCGATCAGAAGCGCGTGCTGCCCTGCGCGGCGTACCTCGAGGGCGAGTACGGGTACAAGGACCTGTACATGGGCGTGCCGGTCGTGATCGGCGCCGGCGGCGTCGAGAAGATCATCGAGGTCGACCTCAACACCGAAGAGCAAGCGATGTTGAAGAAGAGCGCCGAGAGCGTCCAGAAGGTGGTCGACATCGTCAAGGCCGGGGCGTAGATGAAAATCCACGAGTATCAGGGCAAGCAGATCTTCGCGCGCTACGGCATCAGCGTGCCCAAGGGCTACCCGTGCTTCGACGCAGCCAGCGTCGAGACGGCCGCCGCCAAGCTGATCGAGGAGACCAAGGTCCCGGTCGTGGTGGTGAAAGCCCAAGTTCACGCCGGCGGCCGCGGAAAGGCCGGCGGCGTGAAGGTGGTGAAGGGCGGCCCAGCCGAAGCAAAGAAAGTCGGCGAGCAGCTGCTCGGTATGAAGCTAGTCACGCACCAGACCGGCCCGGAGGGGCAACTGGTGCGTCGGCTGTACGTCGAGCAAGGCCTCGACATCGCGCGCGAGCTCTATTTGGGCCTGGTCGTGGATCGCGAACAGCGCCGCATCGCGGTGATGGCCTCCACCGAAGGCGGCGTGGAAATCGAGAAAGTCGCCGAGGAAACTCCGGAAAAAATCCTCACCGTACACGTGGATCCGGTGATCGGCCTGGGCGCGTATCAAGCTCGTAAGCTGGGCTACGCGCTCGGCATCACCCAGGGCAGTCCGAACCCGAAGGAGACTTTCGCCCAGTTCACCAAGCTGCTCAGCAAGCTGGTCGAGCTGTTCGAGAAGGAAGACTGCTCGCTGTGCGAGATCAACCCGCTGGTCGTGACCAAGCAAGGACAGATCGTCGCGCTCGACTCCAAGATCAACTTCGACGACAGCGCCGCCGGCCGCCACAAAGAGTGGAACGAGCTGATGGATCGCGACGAAGAAGATCCGGTCGAGCTCGAAGCGCATGAAGTCGGGCTCAACTACGTCGCGCTCGACGGCGACATCGGCTGTCTTGTGAACGGCGCCGGCCTGGCCATGGCCACCATGGACATCATCAAGCACCACGGCGGTACGCCCGCGAACTTCCTGGACGTCGGCGGCGGCGCCACGAAGGACCAGGTGACCTCGGCGTTCAAGATGATCCTGTCGAGCCCGAAGGTGAAAGGCATCTTCGTCAACATCTTCGGCGGCATCATGAAGTGCGACGTGGTCGCGGAAGGCGTGGTCGCAGCCACGCGCGAGCTCGGCCTGAAGGTTCCGCTGGTCGTGCGGCTGGAAGGCACCAACGTCGAACAGGGCAAGAAGATTCTGAGCGAGAGCGGCCTGAAAATTCAGGCTGCAGACGGCATGGCCGACGGCGCGAAGAAGATCGTCGCCGCCATTCGCGCCGCATGAGCGCGGGCCAAACCGAGGCTAAGGACCAAGCAAGATGACGATTCTAGTTGGCAAGGGTACGCGCGTCGTAGTTCAGGGCATCACGGGCTCCGCCGGCTCCTTTCATGCGAAGCAGTGCATCGCCTACGGCACTCAGATCGTGGCCGGCTGCACGCCGGGCCGCGGCGGGGAGAAGTTCCTGGCCGAAGGCCCCGGCGGCAAGGCGGTCGAGGTACCCGTGTTCGACACGATGGGGGAAGTGGTCGAGCGCACCGGCGCCGACACTTCCTGCATCTTCGTGCCGGCGCTGGGCGCCGCGGACGCCATCCTGGAGGCGGTCGACGCCGGCGTGAAGCTCGTGGTCTGCATCACCGAGGGTATCCCGGTGATGGATATGATCCGAGTGCGTCGCGCGATCGAAGCGCGCCCCGTGCGC
The DNA here is from genome assembly GCA_035549735.1 of Polyangiaceae bacterium. Lineage (GTDB taxonomy): Bacteria > Myxococcota_A > Polyangia > Polyangiales > Polyangiaceae > PMG-095. Next base: position 110,754 of record DASZQI010000017.1, read on the forward strand.
TTGATCGGGCCGAACTGCCCGGGCATCATCACCCCTGGGGAATGTAAGATCGGCATCATGCCCGGTCACATTCATCGCGCTGGGCGCATCGGTGTGGTCTCCCGCTCCGGCACGCTCACCTACGAAGCGGTTGGGCAGCTGACGGCGCTCGGGCTCGGGCAGTCGACCTGCATCGGCATCGGTGGCGACCCCGTGGGAGGCCTCGATTTCGTGGACGTGCTCACGCTGTTCAACGCGGATCCGAACACGGACGCCGTGATGATGATGGGCGAAATCGGCGGCAACGCCGAGGAGCGCGCGGCCGACTACATCCGCAAGGAAATGAAGAAACCGGTCGCGGGTTTCATCGCCGGCACCACCGCGCCACCCGGAAAGCGCATGGGTCACGCGGGCGCCATCATCTCCGGCGGCAAGGGCACCGCTGCCGACAAGATCGCAGCCCTGGAACAGGCGGGCGTGAAGGTCGCGCCCTCTCCCGCCGAAATGGGCACCACTTTGAAAAGCCTGCTCCGATAGCTCGGAGTTTGGTGCTATAGGCGCGTCCGAGAAAGCCGATGACGATTCAGCGAACGCTTTGCATCATCAAGCCGGACGCCGTGGAAAAGGGCAAGGCCGGCGCGATCCTCCAGCGCGTGCAAGAGGAGGGGTTTCGCGTGCTCGGCCTGCGCCAAATCCACCTCAGCCAGCGCCAGGTCGAAGGGTTTTACGCGGTGCACCGCGGGCGACCCTTCTTCGCCGATCTGTGCACCTTCATGAGCCGCGGTCCGGTGGTGATCGCGGCTCTGGAGCGGGAAAACGCCGTTCAGCACTGGCGTGACGTGATCGGCGCCACCGATCCGGCCAAAGCCGCGACCGGCACCATCCGGAAACAGTACGGAAGCAACGTGGGTGAGAACGCCGTTCACGGCTCGGACTCCGAGCAAAACGGCCGCCTCGAGTGCGCGTACTACTTCCCGGAGATGGACCTGGTCTGACGCGCCGACGGCTCGGGGTCGAAACCGCGCTCCCCCGGCGGGGGCCGCCACGCGAAACCATGCGAGAAACGAAAAGTTTTGGCTGGTTTTCGCGGCCGGGCGACGAGCCGAGCAGAAGCCGTGCTAGCGTGCTCCTTCCTGGGAATGGATAGCGAGCGGCCGCCGCCTTCGTCGCAAGATGCCACGCGGGAAAATGCCCGCGGCACCCTGCGAGAGACCTTGGGTGCCTTGCGCAACCTGTCTCAGCTGCTGCATTCGCTTCGCGTCGCGCCGAAGTCGCTGTCCTCGGTGCTGCCGGACGTGCTGGACGCGCTCGTCCCGATGCGCACCTCGGCGAACAGCTGGCTCGCTTCGCTGGGACCGGATTCGCGCGTGGAGCCGGCGCAGCTCGCGCTCAGCGACTTCATTTTCCCGCAGATCGACGAGCTCGAAGCCGCGCTGCGCGAAAGTACCACCCGCCCCATGAACGCCAAGAGCCGCTTGGCCTTGGAGGACGTGGTTTCGCGCTGTTCATTCGAGCTCGACGCGGCGCGCGAGCTCTTGCAGCTGCTCGAAGACGCGGTGTTCGCACGCAGCGTGCGTCTCGATCCGCGCGAGCTGGTGCGCGAAGCATTCACTGCTCCGCCGAGCGCGCGCGCCGAGGGCCGTGCGCTGGTCTCGGCCACTCTGTCGAGCCACGATTCAGGACAGGAAATCGAGATCAACCCGCGCGTCGTGATGATGCTGGTCGCGTTGGGGGTGGAGCTAGTGGGCGCGCGCCCAGGCCGCGAAACCCCGCACGTGCTGGTCACGAGTGACGGGGTCTCCACCGCCCACATTCGCATCACGCGCAGGGCGTACGTCACCGGCGAGCCGCTGGTTTTGGCGAGCCGTGGAGTGGTCGCACCAACGCTCGCCTGTTTGCAGGCGGCGGCTGCGCTGACGCACGGCAAGCTCGAGTGGAGCCAGGATCGGGAAGAGTTTTCTCTGAGCTACGCGCTCGCTGAGCCAACCTCTCAGGGCAAGTCGGCCTGAGTCTGGGGGGTCGGGGGCCAGGCGCCTCGCTCTCCGCTCTTGCCGCGGACGAGCTGCCCTTCTAAACCCACCCTATGGATGAGACCGAGCTCCGGCCGCTAATCGAGGCCGCGTACGAAGATCGATCGCTGTTGAAGAATGCAGCTCATCGCACCGCCATTCAGGAGTGCATCCACCTCTTGGACAGCGGCAAGCTGCGCGTAGCGACCCAGCAAGGGGTCGGCCAATGGACGACGCATGCCTGGGTCAAGCAGGCCGTACTTCTCTATTTCGCCATCTCCGAAATGAAGAAGATGGTCGCGGGCCCCTTCGAATTCTACGACAAGATCCCGCTCAAGCACGATCTGGAAAAGTTCGGCGTTCGCGTGGTGCCGCCTGGCACCGTTCGCTATGGCGCCTTCGTCGAGTCGGGGGCGATCGTCATGCCGGGTTACGTCAACATCGGCGCCTACGTCGGCGGCGGCACCATGGTCGACACTTGGGCCACGGTCGGCTCGTGCGCGCAGATCGGCAAAGACTGTCACCTGTCCGGCGGCGTCGGCATCGGCGGCGTGCTCGAACCGCCGGGCGCACAACCCGTGATCGTGGAGGACGGCTGCTTCATCGGTTCACGCGCGATCGTGGTCGAAGGCATGCTGATCGAGCGCGAAGCGGTGATCGGCGCGGGTGTCTCGCTCACGGCCTCGACCGCGATCATCGACGTCACCGGGCCGGAGCCGGTCGAGTATCGCGGTCGCGTTCCCGCGCGGAGCGTGGTCATCCCCGGCATGCGCGAGAAAGCCTTCCCCGCCGGCCGTTTCCAGGTTGCTTGCGCGTTGATCATCGGCCAGCGCAAAGAGAGCACCGACAAGAAAACCAGCCTGAACGCTGCGCTGCGCGACTTCTCCGTCGCGGTCTGAGGCAATAGCCGGCATGACGCTCGCTGACACGCTGCTCTGGCTGTGCAGCGTCCCTTCTCCGATCGGAGAAGAGCGCGCGCTGTGCGACGCGGTCGAAGCGCGCGTCGCGCGGGAAAAGCTGGCCGGCCCGGTTCGCCGCTACGGCGACTCGTTGGTCGTGCCGGTCACCCGCGGCACCGGTGGCCCGCACCTCGTGCTCGCCGGCCACCTGGACGTGGTGCGCACCGAACACGACGCGCCCGCGCGCATCGAAGGCGAACGCCTGTACGGCGCAGGCGCCGCCGACATGAAGAGCGGGCTCTGCCTGATGCTGGATCTGCTGACGCCGGGCGCACCGCGCGGCCGCTTCGATCTCAGCTTGGTGTTCTATGCGCGCGAAGAAGGGCCGTACGCCGAGAACGAGCTCGGTCGTGTGCTCGCTGAAGACACCGAGGTGGCGCGGGCCACGCTCGGCATCGCGCTCGAGCCGAGCGACAACAAGCTCCAGCTCGGCTGCGGCGGCTCGCTCCAGGCCACGGTGCGCTTCCGCGGCCGTACCGCGCACAGCGCGCGACCGTGGCAGGGCGAAAACGCCATTCACAAGGCGGCTGGGCTGCTGGCGCGCCTCGGCGCGCTCAGCCCGCGCGAAGATCGCGTGGATGGCTTGGTCTGGAATACAGTGACCAGCGCGACGCTCGCGTCGGGCGGCCGCGCGCGCAACATCATCCCCGACCTGTTCGAGCTGAACCTGAACCACCGCTTCGGTCCGAGCACCACGCTCGCCGACGCCGAACACGCGCTCACCGAGCTGGTCGCGGGCGAAGCGCAGCTCGAGTTCGTCGATCGCTCGCCGTCGGCCCCACCGCTGCGCGAGCACCCGTTGATCCGCGCCCTGGCCGAGAGCGGCGTGCGCGCGATCGAGCCAAAACAAGCGTGGACCGACGTGGCGCGCTTCGCGAGCCTGGGCATCGCGGCCGCCAACTTCGGTCCTGGCACGCAGGCGCAAGCGCACCAGCGCAACGAATGGACCAGCGTTCCCCAGCTGAGCGAGGGGCGCGATATCTTGTACCGCTGGCTGGAACGCATCGGCGGCTGAACGGCATGTGGCTGAAACCGATGTCACGAACGCGCCTCGTCCTCGTCGGCGGTTTAGTCGCCGCAACCTTCGTGTCCGCCTGCCGGGAGCGCGGCGCAAAACCGAACCAGCGAAGCGAAGCCGTCCCCGCGACTGCAGCGAGCGGGCCGAGCTTGTTCGGGCGTGGCGGCCTTTCGCCGCTGCTCGCCGCCTTGCGTGAAAAGGCCGGCGCGGATCCGTCCCTCCTGCGCCTGGAACTCGCCCAGGACCAGGCCACCGTGCAGGTCGAATCCGCCGGCGGGCTCGGCCAGCTCGTGGAGTACCAATGGCGGGCCGGCGCGCTCTCGACCGGGACGCCGATAGAGCTCCGCGGCAAGGGCAATCTCTCGCAAAACCTGTTCCCCCTTTCCGCGCTCGATCTGTCCGCCCTGCCCACGATCGTCGATGCCGCCGTGGCCAAGATCGATCCTGAAAACGGCAAGGTCAGCCGCGTGCTCATCCGCCGCAACCTGCCGCAGGACGAGAGCGTCGGGGTGCGCGTGTACGTGGAAAGCCCACTGCGCAGCAGCCATGTCGACGCGGACGCCCGCGGAAAGCTGCTGGAACCAGGGAAATATCCTTAAAGCCGGCGTTCTCGGAAGGGAGTGTAAGGCCTGCCGCGGTTCTTCGTTTCGGTACTCGAGACCCCGAAACGGAGAGAACCGAAATGAACCGCACTCTACCCCTGTTTGCCCTCACCGCCGCCATTGGCGTCAGCGCCTGCGCGTCCCACCGCGCATCGTACGAGGCAAGCTCGGGCTCAGCACGGAACGAACCGCTGTCGCCCGCTACCGCGAGCCAGCAACCCGCGTACGCCGCCACTGAAGAAGGCGAGAGCTACGCGCAGAGCGCACCGGCGAGCGCCGACGCGGGTGGCTACGCGCCGAGCGCGCCGAGCCCCGCACCGAAAGCGGAGCGACGCGCGATGGAACCCACGCGCGACGAGCGACCAGGTCTCGGCACTTCATGGGGCGAGACCCGCACCAGCCGCGTTTCGTCAGCGCCGTTCGAGCGCAGCGACGCGCAGAGCCCCTTCGCCGTGACGACCCTGAACTACAACGACTCGACCGGCGTCCGCGCGATGACGCGCGGCGCGTCGCTCGGCGCCCCCACGCGCGACGGCATCGAAGTCGCCGGCGGCGCGCTCAGCGTGCGACTGCTCGACGCTTCGGGTCGCCCTCTCCCCACCTACGACTTCGGCAACCGGCGCTTCGTCGTCGGCAACGACGGTGACCGCTACGTGATCCAAGTTCAAAACCACACCGGCAACCGCATCGAGGCGGTCGCCACGGTCGACGGACTCGACGTGATCGACGGCCGCGCCGGCTCGTTCGAAAAGCGTGGCTATCTGCTCGGACCCTGGGCCACCGTCGAAATCGACGGCTTTCGCCAAAACTTCGCCGAAGTCGCCGCGTTCCGCTTCGGCTCGGTGCGCGACTCCTACGCCGAAAAGAAGGGCGAGGGGCGCAACGTGGGCGTGATCGGCGTGGCATTCTTCGCCGAGCAGAACGCGCCCTACCCCTGGCTCCAACCCGAAGTCGAACGCCGTCGCGATGCGGACCCTTTCCCTGGCCGATTTGCGACGCCGCCGAGCTATTGATGGCACGCGCGAGCGCTCACCAGCGCTGGTGCACTTCCGGACGAATGCGCGCCGCGTAGATCGCGGCAATCTTGGACAGGGTCTCGGGCGAGAGCGGCGGCCTTTCCGCCGCTCTCGTGTTCTCCTCCACCTGCGCCACGCGGCGAGCGCCCGGAATCGCCGTGCTGACCGCGTCGTGCGAGAGGATCCAGGCGAGTGAAAGCTCTGCCAACGTCCAGCCAGGGGGCACCAGCGCTTCCAACTCTTTCGCGACCGAAAGGCCGAGCTCGTAGTCCACGCCCGAGAACGTCTCACCCCGGTCGAACGCCGCGCCCGCACGGTTGAACGCACGATGGTCGTCCGCGGCGAACTGCGTATCCGAGCGCAACTTGCCAGTCAGCAGCCCGGACGACAGCGGCAGGCGCGCGATGACTCCAACGCCCTGCTTCTTGCAGAGCTCGAATAGCCGCTCGGCCGGGCGCTGCCGAAACACGTTGAACACAATCTGAATGCTCTCCACACCCGGATATTCGATGGCCTTGAGCGCTTCCTCGACGCGCTCGACGCTCGCCCCGTAGTGGAGCACCTTGCCGGCCTTCACCAGCTCGTCGAACAGGTCGAACACCTCCGGCATGTAGTAGACATCGGTCGGCGGGCAGTGCAGCTGCACCAGATCGAGCGCCTCGGTCTCGAGGTTCGTGAGACAGCGCTCCACGTACGCGGTCAGGCTTTTTCGCGTGTACGCGCTCGCCACATGCGGATTCGAGCGGCGCCCGACCTTGGTGGCCACGCGAAACGGCTGTTTCTGTTCCCGGCGCAAACGCGCCAGCAGCTGCTCGCTGTGCCCGTCGCCATACACGTCCGCGGTGTCGAAGAAATTGACGCCCAGCTCGAGCGCACGCCGCAACGTCGACAGCGACTCCTCGTCGTGCACGGGGCCCCAAGAGCCGCCGATTGCCCAGGCGCCAAAGCCGATAGCTGACACGTCGAAGCCGGTTCGTCCCAATGGTCGGTAACGCATTTTGGTCCGGCCGAGCCTTGGCTCGCGCGACCGCACCGTCAAGCGCTTCGCGCCATTTCGCCTTCGTGCTAACGTGCGCGCGATGGAAACTTTGGTGGTTTGGGGCCACCGCGTCTCGCGGTTGGCGGCAGCTATTTTTACTTGCTTCGTGCTTAGCGCTTGCGGCGATGAGGGGTCGAAGAGCGCGCCCGCGTGCACGCCTCCCGGCGGCTCTGCTTCGGATGCGTTCGCTCCCGCGCCGCCGTCCGAAATTGCGTGCGGCCTCGGCCGCGGCGTCAACTTCGGCAACATGTTCGACGCTCCCCAAGAAGGCCTTTGGAACGTGCACTACGCTCCGGAGCTCGTCACAGCCGTGAAAAGTGCGGGCTTTTCGCACATTCGTCTGCCGGTGCGCTGGAGCAACCACGCCGAGCTCAGCGCCGACGCGACTTTGGACGAAGAATTTGCCACACGTATCGACGACGTGATTCAGCTCGCGCTCGAGAACGAGCTATTCGTCGTGCTCGACGCGCACCACTACCGCGAGCTCGAAGGCGCACCGGTGGATGCCGGCGAAACGGCCGGCGTGGAGCCCGACGTGCTCGAAGATCGCCTGGTCAACATTTGGAAGCAGCTCGCCGCTCGCTACCAGGGCACCTCCAACCGACTACTGTTCGAACTCTACAACGAGCCGCACGCGCGCCTGACCCCCGAGGTTTGGAACGCGCTCGCCGCGCGTACCCTGACCGCAGTGCGCGAAATCGAGCTGGAACGCACGGTCGTGCTAGGCGCCTCGGAGTGGAACGAACCCGAAGCGCTGAACAGCCTCGAAGTGCCGGACGACCCGAACTTGATCGTCACCGTTCACCACTATGTCCCCTATCACTTCACGTTCCAGGGCACCTCGGTGGAAGGCTCGTTCGCGTGGCTCGGCACCCCATGCTGCGACGACGAGCAGAAGGCCGTCATCGTCGAAGGGCTCGATACGGCCGCCGCGTTCGCCAAGCAACACGCGCTGCCCGTTTATCTGGGCGAATGGGGCTCGTCCACGCTCGCGGACACCCCCTCGCGCGTGAACTACACACGCTTCGTACGCGAACAAGCCGAAGCGCGTGGCATCCCTTGGGCGATCTGGTCGTTGATCGATCTCGGAATCTACGATCCGTCTGCGAAGGAGTTCATGCCCGAAATGCTCGAAGCACTGTTCGCCAAGTGAGCACGCGACCCGAACCAAAGCTCGAGTTTGGGTTGGGTGGCCTCCTGGATAAGTGCGCGCTTTCACGGGGTGGGCGGCGGTAGGCAACCCTGCGCGCCGCTCACCGCCCCTGCAGCCGCGCCTGCCCGACGCGTGCAAACGCCGCGCAATCACGCTAACTTTTGGAAGCCATGCGCCCGCTGCCTCGCGCGGCACGGCTCCGCCGCGCTCTGCTCGCCTTGCTCACCGCCGCGTGGCTCGCTGGCTGCGCCTCGGCAAAGACTGGGGGTGGCAACTCGGCCGGCACGGGCGGGAGAACAACCAGCGGCGGCAGCTTGACCGGCGGCAACGGGGGCGGCCCAGCCGCGAGCGACTACCGGAACGCGAACCTGACCAACTTCGAGTCTTACCCCGACCCCAACAGCGAAGAGTGCATCAAGTACAATGGCTGCATGTGGGCGGGGCAGTTCGCGGCCGTGGACGGCGTGCAGCCGGAAAGCTGGGTCAGCTCGCACAACATCGTTGCCGTGCACGAGAAGGATTTCGAAACATACAAACTCAAGACGCTCCGTTTGCGTCAGGGCTCGAAGCAAATCGACGTCACGGTTTACGACGAATGCGCCGACTCCGACTGCGATGGTTGCTGCACCAAGAACAGCGCCCAGACCGGCTTTTTGATCGACATCGAGAAGTACACCATGCAGCGCTTCGGCTCCGGAGACGGCGTGGTCGAGTGGGCCTGCCTCGATTGCCCCTGAACAACGCTCGACCAGCGCCTGCAGAGCGGTGCTAGGGGAGCGGGCCCGAAACGCCCGGAAGCTGCTCGAAAATCGCGAAACGCCGGCTGTTGGTGACCATGCCAATCTGGGTAAACTCTCCGCCGACCACGAGGTTTGTCTGCTGCGTCGCCGGATTGACGAAGTGGGTGATGGCCCAGGTCCCGAAGAAACCCTGGCCTTGCGTGCTGTCGAGCGTCGGTAGCCAACAGTTGCCGACCAGCTCGGCGCTGCCGTCGCAGCCGAGCCCAGCGTGGTCCGCGTCGCGCTCGAGCGTGCCCGTGCTGGCATCCAAAGCAGCGAGCTTGTACGGGTCCGGTTCCACGAACAACCCATCGTGAAAACCGAAATACACGTTGCCCGCGTAGTAATGCACCGCTTGCACGTCGCCGCCGACGCGCGGCCCTTGCCACTGGGCGCTGCCACGGTTGTCGCCGTTCGCGCTGAACGCCATCACGCGATTTCCACCCCCGCCCACTCCGGCGAACAAGCGATTCGAGACTGGATCCAAATCGATATCGAGAACCGGCTGACCACCGGTCGCGAACGTATTGCGCAGCACGCCGGACGGCTGCAGCGCGGCGAAGCTCGCGGTTTTTCCCTGAATTCCGGTGAAGCTCCCGCCCACGTACAGCGCGCTCGGTGAAGCGAACAGTGCGTCCACGAACCCACCTTGCACGCCCTGGTCGAAAGCAGGGTCGAGATCGCCAGTCTCGGGGTTCAAGGCCGAAAGCCCAGCGCGATTGTCGGTCACGCTATCGATTTGCGTGAAGTTGCCGCCGACGAGCAGGCGCACCGTGGGCGGCGTGGTCCGGGTATCGGTCACCACGGCGAGCGCCCGCACCCCTGAAGGCGTCTCTGGGTCCAGTTGTCCGTCCACGTGCGCCGTGAACGGGCGTTTGACCGCGCCGCTCACCAGGTCGAGCGCAGCGAGCCTCCGCTTCAGCCCGAGGCGCGTGAATTCTCCACCCACGAACAGGGACACGCCGTCGGTGGCCAGCGCGAGCACGCTGCCGTTGGGGCTCGCCGAGAACCCCGTGCGTAAGTTCCCACTCAAGTCGAACGCGGCCAGATTGGTCTTGGTAACCCCACCCTGGGAAACCCGAAAGTTGCCGCCGACATAAATCGTGTCGCCGTACACCAGCAGCGCGGACACCCGAAAGCTTGCGTTGGAAAAGCTCGCGCGACCATCGCGCGGAAGTTCCGGAAATGTCGCTGGCGCGGCACGCACGCCCTGTGCGATCGCGAGCAACCCGCACGCGCCAAGGGTGAGAGTCACTAACCGTTGCACCCGTCGCTTCCCTTCGCTCATGGCGTGGCCTGCCCGTTTTGGTTGTCGCCCCAGCACTCGATCACACCGTTCGTGCGCACCCCGCAGGTGTGCAGATAGCCCGCCGAGATCTCGCTGAACGTGCCGGTCGGTGCCGAGCTTTGCCCAGCCGAGTTATCGCCCCAGCACACCACCGTGCCGTTGGTTCTGAGGCCGCAGCCATGCTGGCCGCCCGCGCTCAGCTGCGTGAACCTCCCGCTCGGCGCAGATGCCTGGCGGAACGAATTCTGTCCCCAGCACACCGCGTTCCCATTGCTGCGCAGGCCACAGGCGTAGTCCAACCCGGCCGTGATCTGGGTGAAGGTTCCGCTCGGCACGTTCAACTGCCGCGCGCCATTCTCGCCCCAGCACACGCCCGTACCGTCAGTGCGAACCGCGCAGGCGTTGGCGTAACCCGCAGCCACGTGCACGAAGCTACCCGCAGGCGCGGTGCTCTGCGCACCCGCATTCGCGCCCCAACAAACCAGGGAAAGATCCGGACGCAGCGCGCACACGTGATCCGCTCCGGCGGCGATCAGCATGAAGGGCCCGGGCGGCGGCGCGCTCTGCCCTGCCCAATTGTCGCCCCAGCAGCTGACCGAGCGATCCGCACCCAACCCACACGTGAAGTCCACGCCCGCGCTCACTTGCAGGAACGAGCCGCCGGGCGGCGAAGCCTGATGACGCCAGTCGGCGCCCCAACAGTCGATCGAGCCGTCAGCCAGGCGCGCGCAGCTATGGTAATTGCCCGAAGCGATCGACGGCAGCGCGCGGCACTCTACCCCGCTACCGAAATAGCCTGGGCCACACTCGCAGGTAAAGCTGCCGAGGGCGTTCACGCACGCAGCGCGGCCATCGCAGTTGTCGGTGCGCGCCGCGCATTCGTCGACGTCGTCGCAATGCCGGCCATCGCCGACGAAGCCGGGCACGCAGGTGCATTGCACGCTGCTCGCCGTGTTCGCGCAAAGCGCGTGCGCATCGCACGGGGGCGGCTCGTGCGCGCACTCATCGACGTCGATGCAGGTGAAGCCGTCTCCTGCATAGCCCGGCTCACACGTGCAGCTGAACGAGCCCACACGATTTTCGCAGCGCGCGTGCGCCCCGCAGGGGCTACCCAGCGCACATTCGTCGATGTCCTGGCACGACAGCCCATTTCCCGTGTAGCCCGGTTTGCACACGCACTCGAAGCTACCCACCGTATTTTGACACTGTGCATTCACGTCGCAGTCATCGCTGTGGCGCGCGCATTCGTCGACGTCATCGCATTCGTGGCCGTTGCCTTCGTAGCCCGGTCGGCACACGCACTGGTAGCCACCCACCTCGTTCCTGCAGCTCGCTTCGGCCGAACACGAATCGAGGTGCGCCGCACATTCGTCGACATCCGAACAGCTCGCGTCACCAGCGCCCGCATACCCCGCCGGACATTCTCCACACCGCCGCCCCCCGGGCTCGTTCGTACAGCTCACCAAGGGGTCGCATCCGCCGTGATTGATTTGACATTCGTCGAGATCGAAGCACCCGACCTCGCCTTCCCCGAAATAGCCCTCCGGGCAAGCACCGCAGCTGCGCCCTCCGGGCTCGTTCGTACACGTCACTAGCGCATCGCAGCCGCCATTCTCGACCGCGCACTCGTCGATATCGAAACAGCCGCCCTCGCCATCGCCTTCATAACCGACCGGACACGCGCCGCAGCTTCTTCCTCCGTATTCGTTGATGCACTCCGTCAGCGCATCGCACCCGCCATGGTCGACCTCACATTCGTCGACGTCATCCGCGCACCGGTCACCGGTAAACCCCGGCGCACAATGACAAAGCCAGCCATCCCCGCTCACTTCACAGACCCCATCGTTCTCGCAAGGGCTCCCCTCACATCCGGTCGGCACTCCCCCACTCCCTCCAGTCGCTTCGCCTGCATTGCCGCCCGTTCCAGCAATCCCAGTCCCTCCCGTTCCGGTTGCCCCTCCGCCACCCGCTGCCATTCCCGCTACCCCTCCTCTTTCGTTTCCCTCACTCCCATTCCCTGCCGTGCCTGCAAACCCGCCGACCTCCCCACTCACACGGTCGAACAGATCCGTCTCACTACTGCCGCAAGCGCTGACAAGATTCAGCAGCAGCGGCGCTGCAACCAACCACAGCCTGCACGACGTCATGAGTGTTCCCTGCCCCACCCTTGTGATCGACCGACGCCCCGATTCCTCAGGGCGCTGCGTGCCGGGGACTACCCACCGAAACGACCGCAGCGCGGGCGAGCATAGAAAGCTCTCTTCGCCTCCGCAACCGTAATCCAAAAGGAATATCTTTCGATAAACACGCGCGCCACGCTCACTCGATCGCAATTTGCCCGACGCGCCGGCCCGCACTAGTGTCGTGGACCTGAGGCATGGATAATCGTTTTGCGCGCGCCGTTGCTGCCTTCACCGCCGTGAGCGCGGGCGACCCTGCACGAGAAATCGACGGGGGCGAGGCACGGCCGCGCGAACTCGTGCAGTCCGAACGATTGGTGCGCTGGGTCCAACGGCTGGCGCCCGACGCGTCCGAGGCGTTACGACTCGCAGCCCACTGCCAGCATATCGGCCGCTTCCAGCTGCCGCGCGCGAGCTACCCGGATGGCCGCAGCGGTTATTTGCGCTGGCGCAGTGAGCTCGCGCGCCGCCACGCGGAAACGGCGCACGAAATCCTGAGCGGCCTGGGCTACGACGAGGCCACGGTCGAGCACGTGCGACGCATCGTATTGAAGCAAAACCTATCGCGCGATGCCGACGTCCAGCTGATGGAGGACGCACTGTGCCTGTCCTTCCTCGAGCACGAGTTGTCCGAGTTTGCAGCCCGTCACGAAGACGCAAAAGTGGTCTCCATCCTGCGCAAGACCTGGCGCAAAATGTCACCCCGTGCGCGTGACCTCGCACTCACTCTGCCGCTCGATGGTCGTTCGGCGAAACTCGTCGGCCTAGCGCTCGAGCCCACCGGGCCTTGAATACGCCTGCCTGCCACTCCGCCCGTCTCCCACTCTTGGCACGCAGCGGGGCGGGCAATTACAGTGTCAGCGAAGCCGAAACTGTATCTTTCTTCCTCAAGTCTTTTGGAAGAGCGCCGTTCACAGGAAGTGGATGAGCACGTTTCTGTTGAAGCTGTGCGACATGCGCTTCCCCCTGCGGCTCGGTGAGACCCTGATTGGGAGAAGCCCCTACTGCTCGATCGTACTCGCCGATGCCAAAGTGTCGCGCGAACACGCTGCGCTTCGCGTGACTGCCGCCGGACCCACCATCCAAGACTTGGGCAGCCGCAACGGTACCCGTGTGAACGGCGAGCTGCTCGCCGGAATCCGGCAGCTCTCGCCCGGCGACCGCATCGAGATTGGGGGTCAGTTGATCGAGCTGGAGGTCGCGGGGCAACCAGCCGGCCGCCGGCATCCGCTCTCGGTCACCCACGATTCGGGACCGGCGGTGGAGGAAGAGACCCCCACCGCACCGGGCACAAGCCGGCGAGGTCCGGTGCCAGCCACCGATCCTCGCGCACTCGCGCCGCAAAACGCGCCGCAAAAGTAGCCGCTAGGCGTTGCCGAGGCGCGGCGCGAGTTGGCCAAGCGGGGGCGCCGACGCTGCGCGCACCTGGATGCTGAGCAGATCCCGAGGCTCGCCGACGCGGCGCAGCTCGAAGGCCGAGCCCGCGTACAGGCGGTCGAGCGCCTTCTTCAGCTCCGGCTCGACGCTGCGAAAGCCGGCATCGTCGTTGGGCGCGCGCAGGCGATCGTTGATACGTATCAACAGCTCGTCCGAGCGGAACGCGAGCGGAACGGGCCCAGGCTCTTTCTCGATCAAGAGCGAAGCCGTGATTGCCCGGCGGAGCGCGGGCAGGAACGAGCCCTCGTCGGTCGCCGGAACGCGCTTGGCCGAGTAGAGCAGGCCCAAGCGCCCGCCCTCTCGATCGAGCACGTAGTCCGCAGCGTGACCGAGCAGCACCACCTCTGGCCCGTTCGGTACGTGCGAGTAATCGACCACGTCGATCAAGAGCTCGTTCAGTACGTTGTCGCGAATCCAGCGGTGAAACACCGGGATGTAGCTCTCGACCGAGATGGGACTCGAAGCGAAGACCTTGACCTGAACTTTGTCTGCGTACATCGGAAGAGTACTTCTGCTGAAAGCGAAAAGCGCCGTTAGACCTTGGCGTAGGCTTGGTGGGCGGCGTCGACGAAGAGCTGCGCTTCCTCGATCAATTGGTGAGCGCTCTCCGGGGTCTGCGGCTTCTTGGCGCCGCCCTCGTGCGCACGGAACAGGTACTGGGCGAATTTGGCGCCCGCGAAGGGATCCCAGAACAACTTGGTGTCGACCATGTGAGTCTTGAACTCGCCCACGATTTCCGCGGGATCCTCGCCGATGTTCTCGTTCTTCTGGCGCGTGAGGGCGCGCGCGGCTTGCAACATGGCGCTGTAGGCGCGCTCGGCGGCTTCCTTGGTCTTGCCTTCGTCGAGCAACACCTGCGCTTCGAACACTTCGCGCTCGCTGGCGGCCAGCCCGAACTGAGTGAACGGCACGATCTCGCCCGCGCACTCGCCGACGCCGAGATCACCGATGGTGTACTCGCGCGGGTCGCCCCAGTCCGAGTAGTAGCTCGGATCGGCCTCGTAGCTTGGCACTTCGATGAAAGCTTCGACCAGCTTCTTGATCTCTTTCTTGCCGACCCGCTGCACGTATTGCTGGAACGTCTCAGCGCCCTGCTTGCCCTGAACGAAGGCGTCGGTCAGCGCCTTCACCACTTCCGGCACACGCTTCGAAGGAACCGCGCCAATGGCCAAGCCGTAGGAGCGACCGTTGCCCGCGAGCTCACCGCCGACCACCAGCTGGAAGTGCGGCACACGGCGACCGTTGACGTTGCGGCTCACGCCCAGAAAGCCCAAATCGGCGACGTGGTGCTGACCGCAGGAATTGAAGCAACCGCTGCACTTGATGTGCAGCGAGGAAGCCGCGGGATCCATCTGCTCGGCCACGACGCTCAAGCGCTTGCGCAGCTCGCCCGCGAGCCCGCGCGACGACGAGATGCCGAGCTTGCAGGTGTCCGTGCCGGGGCACGAAGTGACGTCGGTGATCGTGTCTGCACCAGGCGTCGCCAGGCCCTGCTTGTCGAGCTCGGCGTAGAGCGCGAGCAAATCGCCCTCGGAAACCCAGCGGAAGAGCAAATTCTGGTCGACCGTCGCACGCAGCGAGTCACCCGTGAAACGGCGCGCCATATCGGCGACCGCACGGCCCTGACTCGGCGTGAAATCTCCGAGCGGAAGGGTGATGGTCGCGGTCACGTAGCCCTCCTGGCGCTGCGGGCGCACGTTGCTCCGGTACCAGCGCTCGAAACCGGCCGGGCGAGGCCGTTCGGGCAGCTTCGACGGCGGCTTCAACGGCTTCTCGTCGGTTACATGCAGATCGGCGAGGAACTCGGTCCAGCGCGGATCGGGGCGCAGCTTGGCGCGCTCCTCCAAAACCAGGCGCTTGAACTCTTCGATCCCGAGCTTCTTGACCAGGAACTTGATGCGCGCGCGAGCGCGGTTCTCCTTTTCGCCCAGGCGCCCGAACACGCGGCAAATCGCCTGAGTCATCGGCAAGAGCTCGGCTTCGGGCAAGAACTCGTCGAACAGCTGGGCCATTTGCGGCACCGAGCCGAGGCCGCCGCCGACGTAGAACTCGAAGCCGCGCTGCACTTTGCCGTCGACCGTGCGCTGCTTGGCGATGCAACCGAGGTCGTGAAAGTTGGTGAGGCCGCAGGGTTCGTCTTTGCACCCCGAGAAAGCGATCTTGAACTTTCGCCCGAAATCTTGGGTGTCGTCGTGGCCCAGAAGGAAAAACATGATGGCCCGGGCGTAGGGCATCACGTCGAAGCCTTCGGTGCTGCACACGCCCGCGTAGGGGCAGGCAGTGACGTTGCGCACCGAGTTGCCACACGCCTCGCGCGTGGTCACGCCGACGGCCGCGAGGCGGCGCATCAAGTCCGGCGTGTCTTCGATGTGGACGAAGTGCAGCTGGATGTCCTGCCGCGTGGTCACGTGCAGAATTTGATCCGAGTATTCCTCAGCGAGATCGCACAAGACCTCGAGCTGCTGGGTGGTCATGGCGCCCATCGGAATTTTGATGCGCACCATGCCGGGCGCGTCCCACACCGTGACCGGGCCCTTGGTCAGGTCACCACAAGGGAATGCCAGCGTCTGGCTCTTCTCACCGTCGTGGCGTTGCCCGTTGTCGTAGCGCTGACCGTAAACACCGCGACGCAGGCGTGTCTCGGCGAACAGGCGCTCCTCGACCTTTCCCTTCTTGCGGAGCTCGATTTGGGTCTCGAAGATGTCGATCTCGCGTGCCCAGTCTTCGCGGATCTTCCCGTCGAGCACTTGTTTCCAACTTGAGGCGACCGTCATCCGTTGCTCCTACTCCAATTAAACCAGGAAAGGTGGGCTGCAGGTTTTACCGGCTATTTCCGGTATGACAAGTCGGGAATCTAACTGACTAAGAAATTATGAGCAAAATTGCTATGTTACGGAGCCATTTACTACACTAATATAGTCAAGAACCCTGAATCTGGCGAGGATCGCCTAACCCTGGCTCGAATTTGCGATCGAGATACAGTCAGCCCTCGGACTCTTCGGATGTCTTCCAAGCCTCGAACGTTTGCCAATTCTACTGAGATCGTCCACGCCGGGGCTCCGGCAATACGGTCACACCACGCGCTCACCCGGGGGGTGACTCAGACCGCGACGTACACCTTCGAGAACAGCGAAACCCTCGAGCGTTACATGCGCGGGGAAGACCCCGATCCCGAGCGCGAAGAGTACGGCCGCTACGGCAATCCCACGGTTCGCGAGCTGGAGGTGCGCGTCGCCAAGCTCGAATGTGCGGAGGACGGGGCCGCGTTTTCGAGCGGCATGGCCGCGATCACCACCGCGATTTTGGCGCTGGTGAAGACGGGCGACCATGTCGTGCTTTTCCGCGATTGCTACCGGCGCACGCGTCAATTCGTGACCCAAATTCTGCCGCGCTTCGGCGTGGAGCACAGCGTCGTGCCCTCGGGTGACCTGGCCGCGCTCAGCGCTGCGCTGAAGAGCAACACGCGCTTGGTGCTCACGGAGGCGCCGACCAACCCCTTTCAGTACTGCGTGGACTTGGTCGAGCTTGCCAAAATCGTACGCGCCAAAGGTCGGATTCGCACGTTGATCGATTCCACGCTGGCCACGCCCTACAACATGCGGCCGTTGGAGCTTGGTATCGACTTGGTCATGCACAGCGCCACCAAGTACCTTTCCGGGCACAATGACGTGCTGGGGGGCGTCGTTGCGGGGCCAAGCCACATCGTCAGTCTGGTGCGTGACGCGCGAAACGTGCTGGGTGCAGTGCTGGATCCGCACGCGGCGTTTCTGATTTTACGCGGCTTGAAAACTCTAGCCCTACGGGTGGAGCGCCAGAACACGACCGCCCTGGCCGTGGCGCGCGCCTTGTCGAAGCATCCGAAGGTCACCCGCGTCTATTATTCGGGGCTCGAGAGTCACCCTTCGTACGAGGTAGCCCGATCCCTGATGCGCGGCGGCGGCGGAATGGTGAGCTTCGTGGTGGAGGGCGGACGGCATGCGGCATCGCGCGTCGTCGACCGCTGCGCCCTGGCGAAGATCGCCGCTTCCTTCGGCGGCGCCGAGACTCTGATCGATCAGCCTGCGATCATGAGCTACCACGAGCTTTCGGAAGAGGAGCTGCGCCGGATCGAAATGGATCCCGCGCTGATTCGCCTTTCCGTGGGCATCGAGGAGACCGACGACGTGCTGCATTCCGTTCTCGCCGCTCTGGAGGAGTGACACCCAGCAACGCCGAAGCGGCGAAAGCCGCTCACTCCCGAGCATTCGGGGCAGAGGCACCTGCGCGCTCTCACACCGTGGTATAAGCCGGTGAACGGATACCGAGAGGGGTCAGCGTTGGAGGCCAGAGTTCGTAGTTGGTTTCTCAGAAATGCGCTCGATGTGCTCGAGCGTGCTCACGGCGCGAGCGCGCCGGATCGAGTCAAGGCTGCCGTCCCCAAGCGCCTGGCTCCGCTGCTCAGTCCGGAACGCTTTCGGAACACAGGGCCCCTCGATGCGGTCCCGCTCGAGGACGCGGAAGACCTACTGTTTGCCATCGATGGCGTGATTGGAAACGGCGCCGGGGGTTCGATGGAGGCCATCGCCGAGGCGGTGGTCTCGCGCGCGATTCTCGACGGAGCCGCCAGCGTGAGCACGGGGGACCTGATCGGCAGCGTCACGCGCCTGCGCGGTCTGTTCGAGACTCCGTTCGTCGGCGCGGAGCTCTTGTTCGAAATCAGTCGCACGCCGGAAGGCTTCACGCTGGCGATCGGCGTGCACGGGCGCCCGCGCGTCACTCGGCTGCTTCGGCACTATGCGATCGGCGCCATTCGAGCCGCAGCGCGCTTCGCGCGAGAGCCGGGGGCGGAAGACCTTCGCGTGAGCGGCGAGAGCATCGCCGATCGCGCGCTGGTAACCGTGAGTCTGCGCGAGAGCATGGATAGCCGTGCCCCCATTTCGCGCCCGCGCTCGAAGCCGCCGGGTCCACGCAACGGCAATCCCGGGCTGCAACTCTCGGCGGAAGTCGAGCGCATCCTCGGCCATCGTGGGGATAGCGAGCGGGCGGAAGACGTGCGGCGAGACAGCACGCCTCCCCCGCCGTCCAAGCGCAACTCCGAGCGGCCCCCAGGGCGTACTGGCTAACCGCGTCCTCGCGGCTCAGCGAACGCAGCGGACCCACGAAGACGGAAAGCTGTTCCACGCGCCGCTCGCGCCGGAATCGTAGCCGGTGAATCCGTCATCGAAGTTGAGCCCCCAACCCTGCGCGGCGTTGCTCACGTAGGCGTGCGACGCCCAGTAGAAGATGCCCTTGCCCGACTTGGTTCCGGGAAACAGGGTGCGATTGATGGCGGGCCCAACCTGCGCTTCGTCGACCAGCGTGCTGAGCTCGGTGAGCGAGGGCACGCGCCAGGTGTGACCATTGAGGGCCAGGCCCGCGCAGTAGCCCTTCGCCGCAGAAAATTCCATGGTCGCATCGGAGCTTCCCGCTTGCCAGATGAGCCCGGTGTAGTTGTCCTGCACCTCACCCGTGGCGACCTGGGTGTATTGGTTCGGTGGCGCCACCGCGGCCGCGGTCGGAGCCTCTCCATTGCCATTTCCGCGCACGCAGCGCACCTCGGCGCTGCTCGCGCGCGAGTAGGCGTTGCTCGTGAGCCCGCTGCCCATGTTGTAGATCCACGCGAAGTCTTTGCCGGCACCGGCGCCAATTTGCTTGATGTCGAGGATCCAATCCGAGGAGGTCCGGTGGTAGCCGCTCTTGGCGTTCGGAAACGCGGTGCGGTTGATGGCCGGGCTCTTGGTGAAGTCGACGATTGAGGCCAACTCGATGCGAGTGGGCACGCGCCAGTCGGAGTACCCGCCCGCCGCTAGCTTCGCGCAGTAGGCCAGCGCGCCGTCCCAATTTGCGGTGTCGGTGGCGGTCGTGGCCGGAGTCTTTTCCCACTCGAGACAGGTGACGTTGTCGCGCACGATGCCGTTGCCGAGATCGGTGTAACTGGCCTCGTTGGGCAAGCCGCTACCCGCCGGATTCGGCATGCGCCAGCAGGCCCACTTGTGCGTGCCACACGTAGCTGGAACACAAGCGCCTGTTGCGCCGCCGGTCGAGTTGCCTCCGGTCGTCGCGGAGCCGCCCGTGTTCGCAGCGCCGCCGGTCGCCTTGGAGCCGCCCGTGTTCGCAGCGCCGCCGGTCGCTTTCGAACCACCTGTGGTCGCTCCGCCGCTCGCCGAACCCGCAGTGCCGGACCCGCCAGTCGACTTTTGGCCTCCGTTGCTGCTGCCGCCGGCGACGCCGCCCGTGCTCTGCTGTCCACCGGAATTGCTAGCAGTGCCGCCCGTACTCGTGGTGGCGCCGCCCGAGTTGGCGCTCCCTCCGCTGCTCGCGCTGCCGCCGGTACTCGACGTGGAACCGCCGCTCGCGGTGCTACCACCGCTCTCCGATCCCCCGCTCGTGGCAACGGCGCCGCCACTCTGCGCACCCGGACCAGGGTCGGACTCGCCGCTGCAGGCGACGATCGAAAGCCAACTGAAGGCGCACAAGCAGCTGCGGCGATAAGGCAACATGACGGTCCTCTCAAAAAAGCGCCGCCTGCGCTGCGCTGGCCCGGGCCTCGCGCGCGTCGGAATGCGCTACAGGGACCAGGGTACAGCGACGAGAAACCTTGTCACCAAAGGAGGCGCAGCTGCCGCGCCGGAGCCTCAATGAAACCCCTATGATTTCGGGGCGCCGAGCGTTCGCTCCTCAGAATTCAGCGGGATCCGTGTAGGTTCCGAAGACCTCGCGCAGAACATCGCAAATTTCCTGCTCCGTCGCATAGGCCCGGGCCGCGGCTATCACGGGCTCGACCAGGTTCGACCCGTCCCGCGCCACTTGGCGTACCCGCGAAAGAGCGGCCTGCACGTCGAGCGCACTGCGACCGGCTTTGAGGGCCGCGAGCTCCCGCACCTTCTTCTCGGCCAGGGCCGGGTCGAGGCGCAGGGTGGGAATTGGCTCGGCGCCGTCCGTTCGATGCGCATTGACGCCGACGATGGTGCGCTCCCCACTTTGCAGCTTGCGCTCGAACTCGTACGCGCTGCGCGCCACCTCGCGTTGCGGGTACCCTCTTTCGATGGCCGCGACCATGCCGCCCATTTGCTCGATGCGCGCAATGGTCTCGAGCGCCTCCGCCTCGAGGCGGTTGGTGAGCCACTCGACGTGGTACGAGCCTGCCAGCGGGTCGACGCTGTTGGCGGCGCCCGACTCGTGCAAGATGATCTGCTGGGTGCGAAGCGCGACGGTCACTGCCTCTTCGGTGGGCAGCGCGTAAGTTTCATCGAGCGAGTTGGTGTGCAGCGACTGAGTACCGCCGAGCACCGCGGCCAGCGCCTGCAACGTGACACGCGCCACGTTGTTGTACGGCTGCTGCGCCGTGAGCGAGACGCCCGCGGTCTGCGCGTGGGTGCGGAGCTTCAAGCTCTGCGGAAGCCGCGCGGAGTAGCGCTCCTTCATGAAGCGCGCCCAGAGCCGGCGCGCGGCGCGAAACTTGGCTATTTCCTCGAAAAAATCGTTGTGAACGTCGAAGAAAAAGCTGAGGCGCGGCGCGAAGTCGTCGATAGCCAGGCCCCGCGCAAGGCAAGCCTCGACGTAGGCCAGGCCGTCGGCGAGTGTAAAGGCCAGCTCCTGCGCGGCGGTCGAGCCCGCTTCCCGAATGTGGTAGCCGCTGATCGAAACGCTGTTGTAGCGCGGCATCTCCCGCGCGCAGAACTCGACCATGTCGGTGACGATGCGCATCGCCGGGCGCGGCGGCACCAACCAAGCGTGTTGCGCGATGAACTCCTTCAGGCAGTCGTTTTGGATCGTGCCGCCGAGCGTGGCGCGGGCGATGCCGCGTTCGTCCGCGAGCGCGACGTAGAACCCGAGGAGCACGAGCGCCGGACCGTTGATGGTCATCGACGTGGTCACGCGATCGAGCGGGATGCCATCGAACAGCCTTGCCATGTCGGCCAGCGTATCGACCGCGACCCCGCACATGCCGACCTCCCCGAGCGCGCGTGGCGAGTCGGAGTCGTAACCCATCAGGGTGGGGAAGTCGAACGCCGTAGACAGCCCCGTTTGGCCCTGTTCGAGTAAAAACCGGAAGCGCCGATTGGTGTCTTCGGGCGAGCCAAAACCCGCGAACATGCGCATGGTCCAGGGCCGGCCGCGATACATGCTCTCGTGCGGACCACGCGTGAACGGGTACTCCCCGGGGTTTCCGAGGTCGCGCGCGTAATCGAGCGGGACGCTGTCAGGCCCCAGGTGCGCAGGCACCTCGATGCCACTCCAGGTTTCGAAGCGCCGTTCGGACATGGCGAAGCGCCTCGCTACTCGCAGCTAGGGGT
This sequence comes from Polyangiaceae bacterium, assembly GCA_035549735.1. GTDB lineage: Bacteria > Myxococcota_A > Polyangia > Polyangiales > Polyangiaceae > PMG-095. Next base: position 132,528 of record DASZQI010000017.1, read on the forward strand.
GAATTTGATGCTGGAGGCGACCGTCGGCTTGCCGTCGCTCAGCGTGTCGGTGACCGTGCCCGAGTACCAAACATCGCCGCTGCACAGCACGTCAGCGACCGCCGCGTCGACCAGCTTGCTGCTATCGAGCACGAAGTGCACGCTCTTGCTTTGCCCGGCGCCGACTTCGACTGGAAAGGTCTCGCTGGCGGTCGTGGTGAGCGGCACGGCGGTGTCTTGCTCACCCTTCAGCGAAAAGGTGCCGAGCGTGACGCTGGTCGACTCGGGCGCCGCCGAGCCGAGCTCGAGCAGCAGGTCGAACTCGCCCGAAAGTTGCGTGCCGAGCGCCAGCGGCTGAACCGCGACCGTCGCGTTGTCGACCCGCGCGCTCAGGGACACTGCACCCTTGCTGCCACAGCCGAAAAGCGTGAACGCCCCGAGGAGAAGGAGGCCCGACGAGCGTGAACGAATGGCCAAATTTTCGCGATGATTCACGGAAAAATGCTCTGAGTGGAGGATAGCACTCGCCCGGCTTTTGGCCTCGGTTATTCTTGCGACCGTGCCCGGCGCTCCGCGAGCGCGACTCGCCGCTCTCTCGCTCTTCGCCATCGCCTGTGCGAGCCCGTCTTCGCGAGCGGGCGCGCCGCACTCTGCACTGGCGGCCGCTCCTGCGATCGCGGGCTCGGCAGTGGTCCGCCCGGAAGCCGCGCCGCTACCCAGCCCGGCCGGCGCGGCGATCGTGCCGGCCGTCGCACCCGCGAGCATCGCCCTAACCGGCCAATTCACCTTCGAGGCCGCCGCACCCGACGGGCGCTGGCTGGTCACCTGTCAGGCGCGCGCGGACAGCGATGGCGACGGACAGCTCCGCACCTTCGTGACGGCGCAAGGTGAGCTCAAAGGCGACGCGCTCACGCGCTATCTCAGCCTGGCCTCCGGCGCCGAGCGTGCCATCGACGACCTCTTGGCGAGCTCTGCAGACGGCCGCTGGCTCGTGCTCGACGTGAACACGAAGAGCGAGCTGTTCGACACGGAGAGCGGAGCGCACGTCGATCTGAGCGCGCTGGGCGCGGATACGCGGCGCGAGCCCGAGCGGCGCGCGGCTCACCGAACCTTGGTATTTCAGGGCGACAGCCTCTTTTACCTACGAAGCCAGGGCAAGAGTGGCGAGCTCGTGGAGCGCCGGCTGAGCTCCGGCGTGGAGCGCACGGTGTACCGGAGCGCGGAGCCGATCGTGCGCTTCGAGCTCGACGTGTACGGCAAATTGATCGTGGTCAGCGTGGCGGGCGCGGATGCCAACGGCAATGGCCGCTTCGACTGGCCGTACGAGCTGGAACGTGGTCGACGCCCGTGTCAGAGCCCGATCGCTCAGTACCGCGCAGCGCGGCTCGGCGCCGATCCCTTGGGCTTCGTGGTCGTCGATCGCACCACGGGTGAGGCACGCCGTGTCGACGATCTGGCACTGACTTTCGGCAGCGAGGTCGTACGGCGTTGCAGCGATGGCGCCTTGGTCGCGGAGCGCGGCGCGCGGCGACGAACCCTAGCTGACGGCAGTTGCGCAGGGCGCGTGCTGTGGCTCGATCCTTGGCGCGACCAGCTGCTCGTGGGTTGCACAATGCCCAAGAAGAGCGGGCGCCTTTCGGTCGACCTGGTCGCTGCGGGGCGGCACTCGCCGCTCGAAATCGACGTGGCCGCGCTGCCCGTGGACGAGCTCGCGCACCCGAGCGAGCGGCTGGTTCCGCTGTATCCAGGCGCGGACACGGTCCTGTTCGACGCCGAAAAGCGCATGCTGCACCGCTTGAAGAGCGGGGACGCGGTGCTCGGCACGGCCGGCGCCCACGCGCTCGTTCGCCGCGGACGCACGCTGCTGCTGTTCGACGCCGAGCTCGGCAGCGAGGCCGCCTTGCCGGGCAAGCTCGACGCGCTGAGTGACGTGCTGCGCAGTGGCACGCTGGTGTTCGCGAGCCCCTACGTCGTCGATGTCGCGGAGGGGCGCGTGCTCGGGGAGATCGAAGGCCGACCACTGTCCCTCTCGATCTCCGGCGCCGCCCTGGTCCCAGCGCAGCCACCGAGCGCGAACAGCCTCGCCGAAGGGCCGCTCAGCTGGCAAAGCCCAATCACCAAGGAGTAGAAGAAGGGGATGCTGAAGGGAATCAGTCCGCTCGTTGGTCCCGACCTGCTTTCGTTGCTCTCGCGGATGGGGCATGGCGACGAGCTGGTGCTGGCGGACGCGCATTTTCCTGGTGAGCGCTGCGCGCAGCGCTTGCTTCGCGCGGATGGCTTGACCATCGCGCCGCTGCTCGACGGCGTGCTGGCGCTATTCGAGCTGGACCAGTACGAGCCGCCCTTGTTGATGATGGCGCCGGTCACCGGCGATCGGCTCGACCCCAACATCGAAGCTAGCTACCTCGCGGTGGTCGCGCGTCACGCGCAGAACGTGCCGCCGGTGGTGCGGCTCGAAAGAAACGCTTTCTACGAGCGCGCGCGGCAGGCCTTCGGGGTGGTCATGACCTCGGATACCGCGCAGTACGCGAACCTGATCTTGAAGAAGGGCGTCACCGGCTTGGCGCGTCGCTAGCCGGGCGCTACGTGCCGTGACGAGCGACCGCGGCAATGGTATGGCCGCCGCGACGCATGCATCTTCTCGACGACCTCGCCTGGCGCGGCCTCGCCTACCAAGACACCAACGAAGCTGGGTTGCGCGAGCACCTGACCGCCCCGCGCAGCGTGTACGCGGGCTTCGACCCCACCGCGTCTTCGCTCACGATCGGTAACTTGGTGCCGCTGTTGCTGCTCGCTCGCTTCCAGCGCGCTGGCCACAACCCCGTCGCGCTGGTCGGCGGCGGAACGGGTCTGATTGGCGACCCATCAGGCAAGAGCGCCGAGCGCCCCGTGCGCACGACCGAAGAGGTCGAGGCCAACGTCGAAAGCATTCGCAAGATCTTCGAGCGCTTTCTGGATTTTTCTGGAACGCATGCGGCGCGCATCGTCAATAACGTCGACTGGCTGCGCCCGCTGACCTTCCTCGAAGTTCTGCGCGACGTCGGCAAGCACTTCTCGGTCAACATGATGATCCAGAAGGACTCGGTGAAGGAGCGGCTCCACAATCGCGAGCAGGGCATCAGCTACACCGAGTTCAGCTACATGCTCCTTCAAGCCTATGATTTCTTGCATCTGTTCGACCAAGACCAGGTGAGTATCCAAGTCGCTGGCTCCGACCAGTGGGGCAACATCGTGGCCGGCGTGGATTTGATCCGTCGTGTACGGCGCGCGGAGGCCTTCGGGCTGACCGCGCCGCTCGTCACCAAGGCGGACGGCGGTAAGTTCGGCAAGACAGAGAGCGGCGCGGTCTGGTTGAGCCCCGATCGCACCTCGCCCTACGCTTTTTACCAATTCTGGCTAAACGCCGACGACGCCGACGTGCCCAAGTTTCTGAAGGTGTTCACCTTCTTCGAGCACGCGCGGATCGACGAGCTGAGCCAGGCGCACGCGGAAAATCCCGGCGCGCGCACGGCTCACCGCGCGCTCGCGGCGCACGTCACCGAGCTCGTGCATGGCAAGGAAGGCCTGGCTCAGGCAGAAAGCGCGACCCAGGCGCTCTTTTCCGGCGACGTGACCGGCCTTTCCAAGGCCTTGCTCGACGAAGTCTTTCAAAACGCGCCGTCTGCCGTGATCGAGCGCGACAAACTTTCCGGGGAGGGCTTACTGCTGATCGACTTCCTGGTCGACACGCAGGTGAGCAAGAGCAAGCGCGAAGCGCGCGAACTGCTCTCCACCAACGCCATCCTCGTCAATGGCCGCCGCGCGACGCCCGAAGACCGCATCACGAGCGACTGGCTCTTGCATGGCGAGCTCGCGCTGATCCGTCGCGGGAAAAAGACCTGGCACATCGTCCGCGTGCGTTGACGCGAGAATTCGAACGGCGACTTCGGCGCGGCGTTTATTTCGCCGACGCCCACGCTCACGGACGAGCCGGCAGGCAGTGAGGCATCCCTGAACGGGGCGAGCGTGGCCGCACGCCGCGCGGGGCGGCACGCATCCTGCTTGGGAGAGTTACCCGTTGGCGAGGAGCTCCCATGGCAAGCACGAAAGCGGTACTGCTGGACATCGACGGCACCCTGGTCGACAGCAACGACGCGCACGCTCGGGCGTGGGTCGCGACCTTGGCCGAGTTCAATCGGCCAGTGAGCGTGGAGCGAGTCCGTGAATTGATCGGAAAAGGCGGGGACAAACTATTGCCGGAGCTCACGGGGATCGCCAACGACTCGGAGCTCGCCGCTAACATCAAGGAGCAGCGAAAACGCTATTCATGCGGGAATACCTGCCGAAGCTGCGACCGTTTGCGAAGGCGCGAGAGCTACTGCTGCGCTTGCGAGCGGACGGTGTACGGCTGGTCGTGGCGACCTCGGCAGGGGAGGAGGAGATGCAAGCGCTCGTGAAAGTGGCCAACATCGAGGACCTCCTGGACGATCAGACGTCTTCGAGTGATGCCAAGAATTCCAAACCGGACCCAGACATCATTTCGGCAGCGCTAAAGCGAGCGCGAGCCAACCCGGACGAGGCTTGGATGCTCGGCGATACACCGTACGACGTGGAAGCAGCGCGTCGCGCTGGGGTGCAGGTGATCGCGCTGCGCTCGGGTGGTTGGAAGGACGAGCAATTGACCGGCGCTACGGCCATCTACGAGAACGTGGCCGAGCTCTTGGCCCTCTACGAAAGTTCGCCCCTCGCACAATCTTCGCCCCGGAAATAGCTCGGGCTCGGGGCGGTGCAGGACTTCATGCGTCAACGGTTGCGAGCACTAGCTCGATGGCGTGCTGGAGCGCTGTGAGCTCCGCATGGCGCAGCAGGTACATGGTATCACCCATGGTGTCCGCGAAGGCTGCCGGGATGGACTCGATCGCAACCAACGAAGCGCCGAGCTCCCGCACGAGCTCTTCGTGCCCCAACCGGTACCTGCGCTGGCGACGCCGCCCGGCGTGCGCGGTGTGATACTTCCGATCGTAAGCAATCGCGTCGAGCCGCTCACCGAGCAGTGCGCGCGCCCACAGCGAGTAAACATCGATATTTCCGGCCTGGTTCATCATGTCGGTGGTGAAGCCTCCGGGAGGCCGCAGGTTCATCTCCAGCGCAACATAGGACCCGTCCGGCCGAGCAAAAAACTCCAGATGAAAGAAGCGCTCACGCAACCCGAACGCCGAAACCGCGAGGGCACCGAGCTCTTCCAACTCCGGAGGAATGACTCGCAGTGAGTAGTAGTAACCGTCGTGCCGGCGCTGGCGTAGCTGCATGATGCCGACGTCGTACACGTGAGAAGCGGAAAATACGATGTTCCCTTCGCGATCGGTCAAGCCGTCGTAGGTGATGATGTCCCCGCTGATGAAGGGTTGCACCAGGTGCTTGGACAAATCGCGAGCCAGCGTTCGCTCGAGCTCCGCGGCGTCGGCGACGGTGAAAGTGTCTACCGCGCCGGACCCGCTGTCTGGTTTGAATATGACGGGAAAGCCGTGCTCCGCTGCGAACGCTCGCACCGCGAGCGCGGAAGTCGCCGCTATGCCTGGCGGGTGTGCGATACCAGCCGCGCCAAAAGTTTCGGCCATGCCAAGCTTACTTCGATGACGTGTTACCTCGGCGCTGCTGAGGCCGAACACGTGCAGGTCATCGCGAAGGCGTCCCTCCGCCTCGAGCCAATGCTCGCCGTTGGAGTCGATCCGATCGATTCGCCCATGGCGCTCCGCGAGCGCGGTGACCGCGCCTCGCAGAGCCACGTATTCAGCCATATTTGGCTCGAATACGTACTCAGTCAGACTCGCGAACTCCGCGCGCTCGGCGGAATAAGGCTCATCTCCCACGCCGAGAACGGTGACGCCTCGCTCGTGAAGCGCTCTGCAAAAATGCCGCGCGGTCGGCGGGAACGCCGGCGACAAGAAAACGACGTTCATGCGTAAAATGGGCCCTAGCACAATCCGATTGTCCGCGACCGAGTGAGGCTAGCGCAGCGCGCATCGCCCGAGTGCGCGCGTTTTCGACACGCTGAGGCAAGACGGCACGCGGAAACGCCCCCGCTGCCGTCTGCAGCGGCACGTGGGGTCAGCACGCGCGTCGAACCGATCCGAGCGACGCGAACGTCGCTTTCTAGCCGCAATGAGCCACGGCGCACCTCGACGAGATGGGACGATTTGCTGTTAGCCGAGCAGCCGCCCTTCCCTGCCCGCTGCGGCACAAGACTGGTGCAATCGAGCCGCCGCGAAGCAGCCCCCTTCTTCCGACACGCAAGACTCGTCTGTTCGCTCGGAGCGCCGCGCGCCCCGAGCGAACCCGTTACCGATCCGCGTGTTCGGTCACTTGGGCGGGTAGATGCCCTTGCTGCGTGCGGTTTCGCAGCCGCGCTTCACGCCGGTTTCTCCCTCTTCGGTCTTCACGACCTTGAATTCCACGCGGCGGTTCTTGTCCCAAGCGGCGGGGTTCGAGTGGTCGTCGAGGGGGCAGTACTCACCGTAGCCTTGTGACAGGAGACGGCTGGTGGCGATGCCGCGGGAACGAAGCGCTTCCATGACGGAGGCCGCGCGGGCCTTGGTGAGGCGCAGGTTGTGCTCGTCGCTGCCGCGCTCGTCGGCGTGGCCGCCCACTTCGACCTGCTGGAATTCGGGGTGGCCCTTCAACACGGCAGCCACCGCGTTCAAGATTTCATTCGAGGCCGGCAGGATCTTCGCGCTGTTGGTTTCGAACTGCACCTTCTCGAAGATGATGATGTCGTTGCCTTCAATCACGACCTTGCCCTTGTCCGGGCAGCCGTCGGCGTCTTGATAGCCGTTGTAGGTCTCCGGATCGTTCGGGCACTTGTCCTTGCTGTCCGGGATCTGATCCTTGTCGTTGTCCGGATCGGGGCAGCCGTCGTCGTCTTCGAACTTGTCGCGATCTTCGGCGTCGTTCGGGCATTGGTCGGAGCTGTCCGGAATGCCGTCCTTGTCGTTGTCGGCCTCCGGGCAGCCGTCGTCGTCCTGGAAGCCGTCGCGGTCTTCCGGCACGTCGGGGCACTTGTCCTTGGAGTCGGGAATGCCGTCGCCGTCGCGGTCGCCGTCGAGCTTGCCTTCCGGGCAGCCGTCCTCGTCTTGATCGCCGTCGCGATCTTCGGGGACGTTCGGGCAGCGATCGTCGACGTCGAGGATGCCGTCGTTGTCGTTGTCGGGCTCGGGACAACCGTCGCCGTCTTGGAAGCCGTCGAAATCTTCCGGCTCGTCGGGGCAGGCGTCTTGATCGTCTTTGTAACCGTCGCCGTCGCGGTCGCCGATGGAGGGCTCGAACACGAAGCCGAGGATCAAGCGAACGTCGGCCGCTTCGAAGCCGGTCGAGAAGGCGCGGCTACCAGCGCCCATCAAGAGGTAGCTGTTCTGTTCGATGAACAGCTTGATGCCACCGACGATCTCTTGCGAGAGCTTCTGCTTGCTGTCGGAGTCGCCGCCGGTGATGTACGAGCCGTACGTCTCGGCCACGATGTCGAGCGCGTCGAGCGCGCGCAGCGAGAGGCCAACCCCGAAGGTGCCGAGGTTGCCGTATTGAAAACGGCCCTCCTCGAGCTGCATGGGACCGCCGTTGGGCTTGCTCTCGAAGCGGGGGTTCTCACCCGTGTGGAGGCGGTAGCCCGCGTTGAGCGCGACCCGAAAACGGCCGGTAGACCCAAACCGGTTTTCGACGATGAGTTGGGGCCAAAACCAGGCTCCCGGGTCAGCGCCCAGGTCCTTGGCGCCGGCGCCGAGTGGGATGCCCGCCTGGAGCACCGCGCCGAGCCCGATGGTCCGATCCACCCGGGTGAGGCGATACTTTCCGTGCAGCACCAAGCCGGAGATGCGCTGCGCGTCCAAATTCTGAGAGTTGTAGAGCGCGCCGTTCGGACCAATCTGGTAGGCGGCATCGCCGGTCATTAAGATGACGGGGATGGAGACGCCGACCACGGCCAGGTTCGCGACGCCGTAGTTGAAGCCGAAAGTGCCTTGAAACGAGTTTTGTACCAACGCAGGAACGCCGGTGCCGTTCCCCATGACGCCCATGCAGGTTTCGTCGACGCAGGGCTGACCCGCGGCGTCGGTCGGAGTCGAGTCGGAGCGGGTCCGCATCAGGTTTCGGCCGTAGTCGAGGACCAAGCCGAAGCTGATGTCCCCCTTGCCGAGGATGTCCGACCCGTTCACGGAGAAGAAGCCCTTCGAGTCGACCGCGGGCCGGAACAAGTGGGTGTCCATGCCGTCGCCGTTCGAGTCGGCAACCCGGGTCTCGGAGACCGTCTGAGCCCAGGCAGCACCGGAGCTCCCGACCAAGCCGAGGGCGAACGCCGCCTTTCCGACCGTCGAGACAAGTCGCCGGGTCAACGCTGTCCGCATCGTGCTCGCCCTTTCTCGTCTACCGAAACCTTTGAAATTCTTGAGACTCGGTAGCGCTTCGGACGCTAGCATCATGGAAAATCCCATGTCAACGCAACACCGCCCGCGATGAGCGTTGAAAGGGGGCCGACTTGAGGAACAGGGTGCGCTTTCCCACTACATCGCTCTTCTTCTGCTCGATATTTTTTCTGGCGGAGACCCTGCACGCGCAGGCGCCGACGCTAGCCGGTCGCTGGTCTGCATCACCCTTGAGGGCAGATTGGAACGTAGGCGATTGGGGCGCCGCGTGTGGTCCACGTCCGAGTGGCACTGGCGCTGCGGGCGGTACCGTCACCGTGTCCGTTCAGGGGAGCGAACTCTCGATTGGCTTTCCCGGCCGGACTTTCAGCACCGCAGAATGCTGGGAGCAGTTTCCGGGGCTCAGCCGGCAGAGTCACTCGGCTGGGTCACGGGCCTGGCGCACGACCTGTAAATCCAGCGCTGGCGATCCACGCCAGGCGTCGCTCGTGACCACGATCTCCGCGACCGATACGCAGATTCGCTTCGACGAAACCGGCCAGTATCAATTCGTCGTGCAGGGGCAGAACTGCACGGCCAGCGTGCGACGTACACGCACCTTAACACTCGTGCACCGCGACGGCGATCCAGAGCCGCCCGCAGCCGCACCGACCGCTTCGGCACCTGCACCCAAAAAAGTTGTGAAGGAAGCGCGCTGCGCGGCCACGGGTCTGCCGGAGCGGCTGGAGGTGCGGCCATCGCGCAAGTTGATGCGGCCCGGTGAGGAGTTCGCGTTCCGCGCCGCGGTGGTCGATGCCGCCGGTTGCGGACTGAACATCGCCCCCACCTGGCAGGTGCTGAGCGGCGGCTCGATGCTGCAGCTCTCGGGGCAGGGTAAGGTCAACGTCGCCGAGTCCGCAGGCGAAGGCCAAGCGAAGCTGCAAGCGACGATCGGTGATCGCTCGGTGCTGGTCGAAGTGGAGATCGTCTCGCGGGAGCGTTACGACGCGCTGCTGTCTCAGGGTGCTTTCAACGCCGAGGGCGAGTCGAGCGAAGCGGCGGTGGCTCGCATCGCCTCGAGCTCGATCGGTGCGCGCGCGGGCGTCGCGCGCGACGAGGCACGCGGCAAGCGCGTCGCGTTCATCGCGGTCGTGGGCGGGCTCTCGCTGGCGCTCGGCGTGCTCGGGCTGGTGATCGTGCTGCGGGGACGCCGCACTGCAGCAAAACCCCGTCCCTCGGTATCGGTCGTGCCTGGTGGGCCGAGCGCGAGCCCGAGTCGCTCGGGCATGGTCTGCCCGACCTGCCGTGAGGAATATCCTCCGGAGGCGGAGTTCTGCGCCTCGGATGGCAATCGTTTGGTCCCGCTTTCTCCCCAATCGCCGATCGGTCCGGTTGGGGGCGTCTGCCCAATTTGCGGCGTGGGTTACGACCCGGGCGTCACCGTGTGCCCCAAGCATCAGGAGCCGTTGGTCCCGGCGCTGGTTTTGGCCGAGCGACGCCGTCCTGCGCCGATTACACAGAAAATATGCCCGGTCTGCGGCACCCAGTATCCCGGCGACGGTCAGTTTTGCGGCAAGTGCGGCGCGGCACTGGTACCCGTGAACTAAATGCCGCTGGCGCGGCCCACTCGCTCCAGGTTAGAGGCCCCAAACCGCCTCGATTTTTGCTAAGGTCCCGGCGTCTCCCGCTACAACTTTCCGCAACCGATGGCATGTTCGACATCCTCGGAAAGCCCTGTGGCATCGCATTGATTCGATAGGCCGCGAGGAACGATGAAGATTACGTGTGACTCCTGTGGAGCCAAGTACACGATAGCCGACGACAAAGTACGCGGCCGCAAAGTTAAGATCCGCTGCAAGGGCTGTGGCACCCCGATCGTGGTGGACGGTGCACAGCAAGCGGGCGGTGGCTCGGTGGCACCGGAAGAGGCGGACGTTCCGGTCGAGGCCGCAGCGCCCAGCGTCGCTCCCGGCGCCGAGTGGTCAGTCAACCTGAGCGAAACGGATCAGCGCACGCTCAGCACCCAACAGCTCGTGCAGGGCTGGGCGGACGGAACGGTTACGGCTGACGCCTATGTTTGGAAAGAGGGCATGGGCGACTGGCTGCCCATCCTCGAATGCGCAGAGCTCAGCCAGCTGCTCACGGCTCCCCCAGCGCAGCAGCCCGCCGCGCAAGCTGCGGCCCCGGTCGCCAAAGCAGCGGCTTCCACTCGCCCAGCAGCTGCGGCGCGCGTTAGCGGCGGTCGCGGTCAGGTGGGCACCGATCTGTTCGCAGGCGTGGAGCAAGCGGGCGCAGACTTCGAAGACGTGAACACGAGCGCCCCGATGCTGCCCAATGTTGGCGCACGCGCGGCTGGCGGTGAAGACGCGCGTCCCACCGGTCAGCGCAATGAAAACTCGGTGCTGTTTTCGCTCGACGCACTCAAGGCCGGCTTCAGCGGTGCAGGCGCGAGCACGGGTGGCGCAGCGCCAGCGGGCGCGAAGGGCGTGTCAGCTCCCCAGCGCGGTGCGGGTCGCGCAGCGGCCGCGGCCTCCGACGATCCGTTCGGGCTCGGTTCGGCGAGCGTCGCCAATATCGGTGGCGGTCCGATGTTCAGCCTCGCGGACAACAACGCTCTGCTCACGGCTCCCGCGCCTCCGGAACCGCCCAAGCCAGTGATCTCGTTCGCCGCCGATCCCGGCTCGGCAGCGCCGGCGCAGAGCTCCAAGAAAGGGCTGATTTTCGGCTTGATCGCGGTGGTGCTGGTCGGTGGCGCGGGCGGCGCCTACGCGCTCTCCGCCAAGAAGGAAAAGGAAGAGGCGCTCGCCGCGGCAGCCGCAGCAGCGGCCTCTGCCGAGAAGGCGCACGAAGAAGAGCGCAAGGCCAAAGCGGCCGAAGAGCGCGCGCGCGAAGAGCAGAAAGCTCAAGAAGCAAAGGCCGCCGAAGCGGCAGCCGCAGCGGCCGCCAACAGTAAGCCCGAAGAGAAAGCAGCGGGTGGTGCCGCGAGTACCGATGCTTCAAAGCAGGCAGCAACGACCGCGGCCAAGGGCACCACCACCACTGCGAAGAAGGAAGAGAAGAAGGAAGAGAAGAAGGAAGCTGCGCCCGCTGCGGGCAGTGACCAACCCTTCAGCAAAGCGTCGGCGGTCTCGGCGCTCGGCGCAGCCGCCGGCTCTGCAGGCAGCTGCAAGAAGCTCGGCGGCCCGACCGGCCCCGGCAAAGTCACCGTTACGTTTGCGAACAGCGGTCGCGTCACCACCGCCAATGTCACCGGTGCTCCGTACGCCGGGACATCGGTGGGCGGATGCGTTGCGTCACTCTTCCGCAAGGCGAAGGTTCCGCCGTTCAGCGGTAGCCCGGTCACCGTCTCCAAGGGCTTCTCGATCAACTGAGCGAGCAACTGAGCGAGCGCTCGAGGCGCAATTGCGCGCTGCTCGGGCGAGCAGCGGGACTGCAATGCTGTTATTGGCGCGCTCGCGATAGCATTCGGCTCCGTTATCGGCCGATTGGCCGCGCTTCATAATGGCTCGAATGAGGACTGAGACCGGTTCCAAGCCGAGCTGAGACCGGTTCCACGGGAGCGCGAGCCCGGGGGCGAAATACCGAGCGCTTTCAGCTTGACCCCCAGTTGTTCTGGGGCAAATTCCGAGCCTCTCGAGCGCGGCGGCGGACCTAGTGTCTAGTTCCGAGGTGCAGGCCGCGAGCACTCTTCTTAACGACTTTTGAATTGGAGCGCAGGCTCCCGCGACGAACAACCGTGAGCCGTGATCGGCTCGGAGGCTCCTAATGATGCGTACCCGTGCTTGGATTGGTGGTTTTGGTTTTGCTGCGTTGTGCGGCTCGGTCCTATCGATCGTCGCCTGTAGCAGTGGCGATGATGGAACTCCCGCGGCGACGGGCGGAAGCAGTGGGCACACGGGCGGAACCTCCGGCAACACCGGTGGGACGAACCCCGGCACTACCGGCGGAACCAACCCCGGCACCACTGGCGGGACCAACCCCGGTACCACTGGCGGAACCAACAGCGGCGGAGCAGGCGGCGGGGCTTCGGCCTGCATGACCTCGAAGCTCACCGACTCGCTCATCACCGACTTCGAAGCAGCGGATAGCGACACGACCAGCCCCGACTACAACTTCGGCAAAGCGCCGGGTTGGATCGGCGGTACCTACGTGTACCCCTCACCCGACCTCACCAACTCCTTCACCAACAAGGACTGGGCGGTGAGCGGCAAGGTCGGAACTTACTCCGGCTTCGGCATTTGGGTCGGCAAGGACACGCAGTTCGACGCCTCCGGCTTCACGGGGATCCAATTCGACGTGAGCGGCATGGTCGGCACCGACGCGAAGATGAAGTTCGAGGTCGGAACCGGACCTACGTCTTGGTCGGGCACGACGCCGAATGGCTCGGCGTGCTTCACGGGCATGGCCACGAGCGCCATGACTCAATACTCGGACATCACGCTGGCGACCTACGTCTTCGACGTGTCGGCCACCAAGAAGACCATCTCCATTCCCTGGTCGATGCTGGTGGGCGGTAAGTCCGGCGGCGCGGCGGTCACCTTGGATCCCGCGAAGATCGTCAAGCTGCAGTGGGAGTTCACCTGGCCCCCGGTTGGGCCGCAACCTGCACCCCCGGCCACGGGCGGCGCCGGTGGCATGTCGGGCGGCGCGGCTGGCGGCGGCGCAGGCGGTGCCTCGGGTGGCGCCGGTGGCGCTTCCGGCGGCGCGGGCGGTGCCTCGAGCGGTGGCGCAGCAGCTGGCGGTGGTGCCGGTGGTGCAGCAGCTGGTGGCGGCGCAGGCGGCGCGGCGGCTGGCGGTGGTGCCG
>DASZQI010000018.1:0-13313 GCA_035549735.1 Polyangiaceae bacterium
TTGCCCAGTTGGTCCCAAACCAACTTGCCGTCTTGCCAGATCTTGGACGCGTGAACGAAGCCTTGCGCGTCCGCGATGCCGGAGACCAAGGTGATGGCGATGATCAGGGCGAGGGACTTTAGCTGCTCAGCCGACACGAGCGAAAATCATTCCTGAATTCGAACGACCAGCGAGTTCAGTCCGCCGCCCATGCGGTAGCTCACTCGCACTTGGTAAACGCTGCCCTCTTCGACGCGGATTTCGCGGTCGAGCGGGATTACCTTGTCGCCGTTGAGAGCGTTGGTCGCGCCGAGCACGAGGCCCCTGGTGAGGTGCGCGCGGGCCGAGATGCGCACCGCGTTCACCAGGCCGGAGCTACTGGCCCTGAGCCGAAAAGTCTGGTCGACCTCGGGCTCGATGGGCTGCTGAAAGTCGGTGAGCTGCGTTCGGTAGGGCTCGAAGTGCGAGTGGAACGCGGTCGATAGCCAGCCGCTCCCACCCTGCGCGTAGTGGCTCCAGTCGTGCTTGGGCACGAGCAGCTTGAACCCGTAGTAGGAAAAATCGGTGAAGCCGAACTCGACGAACGTTTCGTATTGAAACGGGATCAGCCGCGATCGGGCGGTTAGAACGCCGTTTTGTCGCAGTGTGTTGATGACGGTGACTTGCATCTCGTCCATCAAGCCGGTGTCCATCATCTCGCAAATGAACACGTCCATGGCGCGCGGCAAACGAGCCGAATGAGCGTCGCCGTGGATCACCTCGATCGTGCCGGATAAGCCGTTGTGCTCGACGCTTCGCCGCAAGCAGTCCGCCAGATGCTCGTCGACCTCGACAGCGTAGACCTTGCTCGCGCCGGCCTGCGCAGCAAAAAACGACAGAATGCCGGAGCCAGCGCCCGCATCCAACACCACGTCGCCTTTGCGAACCGTAGCGTGAATCGCCGCCTGCAGCGTCGTCGTACGCTTGAAATCCAGCAGGCACTGGTATGGAAAATCGCTGTTCGACCAGATCGGCACGTCCACCTTCCCCTCGCTCGCGGCGTGAACGACGCCGGCCACTCCCTCGATCGCCCTTACTCCGCTCTCTCGACTTTCTCCGCCCTCTCGCGGGTGCGTTCCCTCAGTCTGCCTCGGTCGCTTCGGTCCCTGTCGGTCACGAAAACCTTGTTGCATCCTATACCCGGGCGTGACCCTACCACGGCCATCACCCGTCGGGCGTGACAGACGATTACAACGCCCGGCCACGTAACAACCGAGTGGCGGACGCGGCGAACCTCGACAGCGCGCGCGAAAGCCGGTTCCACGCGCTACTCTGGCGGTTTGTGAAGTTCGTTGCCGATCGCCGGCCCGGCGTTAGGACAAAAGTTTCGTGTCTAGAACTTGAGCGACACACTGGCGAGCAGCGAGCGCGGCCGCTGGCGGATGGTGCGCTGCAAGAACTCGGTACTCGGCACGGTGTCGTACTGCCAATCCATGGCGTTGTAGACACCGAGCGAGTAGCTCGCGTTGAAGCGTTCGACCGCGCCCGTAAACACGATATCCCAGACCACGCCCGTGTCGGTGGTGCCTTGTTTCGGGCAGGCAACCGCATCGATACCGTTGGGATCACAAGAGACCTCGGTCTTGAAAACCTGGTTGTCGTAGCGTGGACCTTCGACGCTCATGCGGGTCGCGAGCGCGAGCGTGCGACCGATGATGGGCATCGCGGCCTTGACCGAGCCGAGCACGGTGGGCGAGTTCGGCACGTGGCGCAGGTTGTCGTCCTTCAGGTAGCGCGCGTTGTTCACCCCGAACGCGGCTGCGAGCATCCACCCCTGACGAAACTCCTGGCGCACCTCCGCTTCGGCGCCCAACACCAGCACCGGCGCGTCCGAGTTCTTGTACTGGTTCAGCTCCTCTCCATTTTGCGAAACGGTTCCGAGCTCGATCAAATCAGTCACGTAGTTCGCGTAAGCGGTGACCAGGCCGCTCACGGCGCTCGAGAAATGATGGGTAAATTCGGTCTCGCCCGAGTAGATTTGCTCGGGTCGGATGCTGCCCGGCTGAATCTGCGTCGCCGACACGTAGAAGCGCTCGTACACGCTGGGCACACGGAACGCCTTGCCGGCCATGATCTTGAGATTGCCGCGCGAGTAGGGTTTGACGATCACCGCGACGCGCGGGCTCAGCGCGGCGCCGGCGTCGAAATCGAGCTTGCTGAAGTAGTCGATGCGCGCGCCCGCCGACAGATGTAACGCGGGCGACACCACGGCGTCTGCCAGCGCGTAACCGGCAATGTTTTCGAACGGCGTGTCGTTGTCGCTGATCGGACCCGCGTCGGGCCCGGTGTAACCGGCGCGGGCCCGATCGTCGATGTTGTACTGGTGAGTCTTGAAGTGCCGGGTGTAGGCGCCGCCGACCGTGAGCTTGAACGCCGGCGGGAGCTTGAACACCAGGCGCTGCTCGAGGCCTCCCCAGAGTCCCGTGTACTCGTCGTTTTCGGTGCCGAACGACTCGGGATCCACGCTGTTCGGCGCATAAGGCAGGTTGGCCGTGTAGTGGTACGTGTCCAGGTACACGCGCGTGAGCGACTCGACGTACTGCCAAACCGGCTGCAGCTCGAGCTCCACGAACCCGCGCGTGTCGGTGTTGGTCGTGTTCGGATTGCCGAACGGCGTGCCGTAAGGCGCCGACGGGGAGTGTTTCTCGTGAGACGTCAGCAGCCAGCGCGCGGAAAAGTCTCGATACCAGGCGTGGCCGCCCACCGTTCCGACCTTGAAACCGTCGGCGTTGCTCACCACGCCGGTCGCGGGGTTGCCCCGATAGTCGGGGATCGACGGCCCCATGTCGGTCGGCTCGGAAACGTATTCCGGGTAGTAGCGATCGATCCCGGCAGATTTTGCGCCAGACACCGATAGCCAAAAGCCCGCATGCGGCGTCGGTTGGTAGACTCCCGTGACCCGAGCGCGGCCGGCCCCGAGCGCAGTGGAAGTCGAAACCTCGACGTGACTCGGCTCGCTGCGGTCGCGCGTGATCAGGTTGATAACGCCGAAAAAAGCGCCCGTACCGTAGACCACCGAGCCCGCGCCTCGGATCACCTCGATGCGTTCGACGTCATCGATGTCCGCGCGCGCGTCGAAGCCGATGTACGACGACCAGATCCAATTGTCGTTCATCGGGTGCCCGTCCAAGAGCACCAGGATGCGATTGCCGTAGTCGCCCGGGCGCGCGAAGCCGCGAACGCCAGGCGAGTTGTAGTTGTCGTCGTAGGACAGGTAGATGCCGCGGATGCCGCGGATGGCCTCGGCGATGGTCGGATAGGCCATCGCACGCAACTCCTGGCGTGAAATAATGGTCACCGAAGCCGGCGCGTCCTCCACAGCCTCCGCCGCGCGAGAGGCGCCGAGCACTTCTTGCTGCGCCGAGAGGTCGAGGTCGACCTTCACGCTCTTGTCGGCCTCGACCACCACCGAGCGCTTCACGGGTCGGAAGCCGGACTGTGAAACCACCACCTCGTGCTTGCCGACGGTCAGCGAAACCACCGCTGGCGTAAACGCGCGCGGCTGGCCGTCGATCGAAACCAGCGCGTCGCGCACGTCCGCGTTCACGACCAGCGAACCGGAGAGCGGCTCGAGCACGGCGCGCACGGGTAGCGAGCGATTGGCGACGACTTCGACCGGCACCTCTTGGTCGCGGAAGCCATCGCGCGACACCAGCAGCGTATGCTTGCCCGGCCGCACGTGGTAGTTACAGGGCACGCTGCAGCTGCGCCCGCTGGGCGAGTCGAGGTGCACGCTCGCTCCAGCCGTTCCGGTCACCTGGACGGTGCCGAGGATGGGCTTCAGTTTGAGGTTTACGCGAGCCTCACGCCCCACCACCAGCGTGACCTTCTCCGATTTTCCGGGCTCGAAGTCGGGCAACTTGACCAGCACCGTGTGCTCGCCTTCGGGCAAGGCCAGGGTTCTGGGCGTGACGCCATGCGAGCCGAGATCTTCGCGATCCAGGTAGATCGTCGCGCCGGGCGGGTCGGTGACGACGGTGAACAGTGCGACCTTCGGCTTCAGGCGCGCGAGAGACTCCTCGATACGCTGCTTGCCCGCTTCGCTTTGCTCGGCCTCGAGCGACTGTGTGAGGTAGCGATAAGCCTCCGGAAGCTGCTTCAAATCTTCGTAGCAGCGCGCGATGTTGAACAGCACGTTCTTGTTCGGCGCTAGGCGATTCGAAGCCAGAAAGTGTCGCAGCGCGTTCTTGTAGTCGCCCGCGTCGTAGCGATCGGCACCGAGTTGAAACTCGATCTCGGCCTCGTCCGCGGTCTCCGCTGCGAACGCTCGGGCCGGCAAAAGCGGCAGCAACAAACACGAAATCACGAGACAAGAGCGCAAAAGCTTAAGACGCATGGTTCACTTTTCTTGGAGTAGGGCCGTTCGGCGCGAGCGTCCTTTTGCCGGCCGATCAGTAAGTCGAGGTCCGCGTTCTGGTGCTGGGGGTTCGCTCAGCGCTCGCGTCGCAGCTCGGGCCTGCTGACCGAAGCGGTCGCCGGCGGAGGCGGCTTCACGGCCGCGCTCGGCTTGGGCGTAGCGACCGGGCGCGCGGCGGCCGGGCGGCTCACCGCCGCAACGATCGCAGGACGCGCCGTCGAAACCGCTTTGCTGGCTTGCGCGAGCGTCTGCGGCTCACTCGACGCGGCAGTCACTGGCGCGCTCGGAACCGGCGCCGGAGCCGCCTCGGCTACCGGATTGCCGACCGTGGCCGGAGCGCGGTCCGGGATCACTGGAGCGGGTGTCGAAGGCATGCGGGCCGCCGTTACCGGCGCGGGCTCCGGCCCGGAACGACCGCCGAGGAACACCAGCGCGAGCACGCCGGCCAACGCAACGCCCAGCACACCGAGCACCAGCGGCCGTCGATTGGGACGCGGATACTCCAGATCCTCGACATCGCTAACCGCATTAACCGCGCTGAGCGCGGGCGCGGGCGCGGGCGTGGCGACGGGCGCACTCGCCGCGCCACCGGCGGCCGCGGCGGCCGCAGCCGCGCGCGCTTTGCCGGAGCGCAGCGACGGCACGGTCGTACGCAAATTGGGCAGCGGCGGCTGACTGGGCGAACGGCTCGGCGTGATCACGACCGGCGGCTGACTCGTGCGCGCGAAATCGAGATCCGCATTGATGGCCATCAGCCCGGCGCCCTGCATGGCCGCTACCGCTCGCTCGGCCGAAGCCCGCGCGCGCGCCGGGGCGAGCGGCAACAGCGCGACCGCGACCTCCGCGGCGTTTTGATAGCGCTGGTCTCGATCTTTGGTCAGGCAGCGATCGACGATTTCGGACAAGCCCTCGGGAACGTTGGGCGCCACGTCGAGCAGCGAGCGGTGCGGCTGCTCGAGCACCTCGGCGATGAGCGCGGTGAACTCGCGTTCCTCGCGAAAGGGCAGCACGCCTTTGGACAAAACCTCGAACATCACCGCCCCCAGGCTCCAAATGTCGGTTCGGTGGTCGACGTCCCGCGTCGCCCGGATTTGCTCGGGCGAAATGTAATGCGGGGTGCCCATCATGGCTTCGGTCGCCATCGACGCCAGATCGATGTCCGAATGGGTGCCCGTGAGCGAGAACTTGGAAATCCCGAAATCGAAGATCTTGAGGCTGCGCCAGCCGTTCGCCTCGCGCACCACGAACAAGTTGTCCGGCTTGATGTCACGGTGCACGACGCCCTGCGCGTGCGCGTCGGCCAAGCCCTCACAAGCCTGAATGAAGAACTCACACAGCGCCGCGATGTCGACCGACTCGTCCTGCCTGAGCTCGAGTAGGTCGCAGCCCACCATGTGCTCCATCACGAAATAGGGCGTACCTTCGTGCGTCCCCACGTCGTACACCCGAGCGATCCGCTCGCTGCGCAGGCGCACCGAAGCGCGCGCCTCACGCGCGAACCGGTGCACCACTTCGGGCCGCTCCATCATCTCCGGCCTGAGCACCTTGATCGCGACGTCGGTATCGAGCTCGATATGTTTGGCGAGATACACTCGCCCCACGCCGCCGACTCCGATAAGCGACACGATCCGATATTTGCCGCCGATCGTCGTGCCCGTATCGAACTGAGTTCGGGGTGCGTGCTGCGGCGTCATCATGAGTCCTGAGGTCGACATAGCTCTAAGTTCGCTGAAGGATACGGAATCGCTGTCGCCGGCTCCTTAGCCATGCGCGAGACAGCGTTCGGCTGCGGCTACCGGCTGTTTTCTTTAGTGTTTCGCCAGCACCGGCCCGCCAAGGCAGGTCAACCGCCGGACGCACTCTAACCCATCTTGGTTGCGCCTTCAGCAATTGCCGCAACGGTGCGGGGTCCGAAACATTCGAAGAAGAAGCGACGCGTCGCCAAGTCTTCACACCAGTTCCAGCGCTAGCGCACACGCTCGCCACGCCACCTATGTAAGTGGTGCCGCGAGCGCGAGCACGTCACGAGCGAGCCGTACGTCCGGTCCGCCGGGTTCGACGCTACAGACCGCCGGGTTACCAGCCGAGGCAGCGCACGCCGTATCGTCAGCTCACCGTCGGTACCAGGAAAATGATCCTTTTCGGCCGCCGCCCAGCCGTATCCCCCTTCCCCGGGCGCCTGCCGTCCACTCACCACCCCGCGGGGGTAACGGGCAGCGTCTCGATGAAACCGCCCGTACCAACCCGAAGCCGACCACCCACCATCCGCTCAGGTCAGCTCGCCTGACCCGTTGTCCCACGCCGGCGCGCGCGTCGCAGGGCCACTGCCAACGTGGCGAGCAGCCCGGCCACGGTCGCGCTCTGCGGAAACGGCGCGGCGCGCCGGCCCATGGAACACCCCCCGCGACCACTCAGCTCCGCGCTGCGCCCTGTGTCCTCCCCGGCAACCGCTTTGTTCGCTGCGCCGCCTACGTTCAGGGTCGCCTCCCCCTCCAGCACGACTTTTCGCGCAACCGGTGGGCCCCCGCGGAAAGACGGCGCCAGGTCCGCGTTTCCACTCAGCCCCACGTCGAGCGCGCACGCCTCGAGCCAGTCAGGATCCTTCGCGCCTGCTTCGACGCAAACCTGCGTTGCCCACGCGCGCGTCGTCGCATCCAAGTCCTCGATGCTCGTCTTGCGCGTCGGAAACCCGCGTACGTCGAATGAAGCGGGCGTCTCGGACGCCTCGTAATCGAAGAGCGACTCTTGCGGCGCGACACGCCAGGTGTCGGCGAACTCGCTGTAGAAACTCTCGAACGAGAGCGCGTGCGCGAAGACCTGACCCCCGCGGCTCTGCAAGTCGTTGCCCGGATCCGAGTCCCCGTTGCCCAGGAGCCCAACCACACCGCTCGGGTCCTGCAGGTCGACGCTCACGTTGAGAAATGTTCCCTTGTGCTCGATGGTCAACGCCTCCCCGGTGGGCGTGCGAATGAAGTACTCGCTCCCGAGGTGACTGAGAACTACGCCTGAAGCCAAAGCCAGCGACTGGCCCTGCTCACTCAATGCGCGCGCCTCCCCGTTCACCCGAACCGGCGTCGGGCGGTCAGCGTAAATCGCGATCCGCTCATCGCCGACGCGAACCGAAAGCGCGGTGACCACCGAAACCTGCGCCATCTTCCAGCGCTCGGTGCGAACTTGAACGCGAATCGCAGGCGCTTCCAGCAGGATGAACTCACCCGCGGCCTGAAATTCGTAGAGCAATCCATCCAAGGTTCGAAAATGCGGATCGCCCACGACCACTCCGTGCGAATCACAGCAGCCGAAGCTCATACTGCAATTGCAGATACCCTGCAGGACGACGTAGGGGTCCTGCCGTACCCGACAGACCGTCGACCCCGGAAAGCTCTGGCATTGCTGCTGAGCACCGATGTCGAGCGCGTGAACGCAACTGCCGCAAGTCATTCCCGTGGCGCTACCCGAATATGCGAATGCGCTCGATTCAGCGGTCAACGCGCACGCGCCCGCGAGCAACAACTGCGAAGCCACCTTTCTGAGCGCACCTGGACGACGCTTTCGCCCGCGCTGTTCCCTTCCCCTGCGCACACCGCTACCCATCGTACGGAGCAATCCGAGCGAAATCATGGTCCCTCCTAGCGGCACCGCTGAGCGGTCCCGAGGTTGTGAGCGTTCGCCCCATGAGTGGCCGACCGCTCCTCCGTCGATGAGAAAATCGCCCGCAACCTCAGACGGAGTTGGTGCTCGCTCCAATTGATTTGCCCTCACTGATACGTGCGCGCTGTCAGTCGTAACCCGCCATCGGGCGCCCCCTTACCGACGTTCATCGCGCAGGTGCCGCGCCTGGCCACCGCGGTTGCGACCACGGCAGCATCCCGAAGCGAGCGGGCCAACGCTAGGTCGGGCCTATCAGTCGGAGCCCGAAGAACCGATTATTTGTCTCGATTGATCACGACTCACGGCGGTGCAGGGCGAGCGCACTTGCTCGCTCAACCGTGACGCGTGACTATTGGTGGAATGAGAACTGGCCCGTTCCTCGTCTGGGTTTGCCTGGTGACCGGAATCTCCGCCCTGGCTTGCAGTGGTGAAGACTCACCGGTTGGCGCGGCCACCGGCGGCACTGGTGGCACCACGAACACCGGCGGCACCGGCGGCGACGAACCGGATCCGCGCATTCCCGGGCAGATGGAGTTCGAGCGCATCCGCGACGGCTTCGAGTCGTTGGAAACGCTCGCGGGCAGCGGAGTCGCGGGCCCCGACACCAATGACTGGGACCCAAGCTTCGAGGGCGCGCCGGCGACCGACGCGGATCTATCGACGCCGCACAACGCGCTCGGCGATGCCGAGGGCAACATCTTCATTGCGGACAAGGACGCGCACGCTATCCGCAAAGTCGCGCCGGACGGTACCCTCACCACGGTCGCGGGCATGAACGAAGCCGGCGACGACGGGGATGAACCCGCGCCCGCCCTGGAGTCGCACCTCAATCAACCCAATGGCTTGTGGGTGAAGCCCGACGGCACGGTGTACATCCTGGACCTCGGCAACACGAAGGTTCGGCGACTCGACCCGGACGGCACGCTCAGCACCCTGTTCGCGGATCCCACGCTGAAGACCGGGCGCGGGCTGTGGGTGGCCGACGATGAATCGCTCGCGTACATGTGCTCCGGCACCGAAGTGCTGCGCTGGGATCCAGAAATGGGGGTTACCATCTTCTCTCAACCCTTTGCGGAGCTCGGCAACCTCTACGTCGATCACGAGGGCATCGTGTTCGTCACCGATCGCGGCGCCAATCGCATTTTTCGCGTCGAGCGGAACGGCCTGGCCAGCGCGATCGCGGGCAGCGGTGCGAGTTCGGGACCGATCGATGGTCAGCTCCCGCTCGAAGCGCCGCTCAATGGAGTCCGCGGGATCTGGGGCGCGCCGACCGGTGGCTTTTTTTTCGGCACACACGAGGGCAACCAAGTTCTTTACCAGGACAGCACGGGTTACTTTCACGTGCTCATCGACGGCGCCCACGGCATTCACACCGGGGACGGTGAGCCGCTCAGCAGCCCCGGCAAAAAGGTGAGCGAGGTGCGTAACGTCACCATGACCCCGGAGGGTGCGCTCCTCATCACCGAAAACGACGTCGGCTACATCCGCATCGCCCGCCCAAAACCCTAACGAAGCCGACCAGTTGGCCGACCCGCTAAAATCGGCTTGTTAGTCCGGGCTTCGGACTAACTAAACGTCGCTTATAAACCGGCCCGGCCGTGCTAGGTTTCCCCGGCGCCGCGCCCTTTTTGTCCTCCCGAACGGCGACCTTGGCCTGTCGGGAAGTGCTGGAGGAGCGATCGTGCATGCCCGCATTTGCTTCTCAAATGTGCGCCGATTCTGCAGAGGTCAGCGTCTTTAGCTTTATGCAACGGAGCCCGCGATGAAAAGACTCGGTCGAAGAACTCAGTGGTTGGTGAACTTCGCGGCACCGGCCGCGATCCTGGCAGTCAACGCGTGCTCGAGTCCTGCTTCTGCACCGCCCACTGGCAGCACCGGTGGTTTTCCAGCGACGGGGACCGGAGGTTCGGGTCCGACCAGCACAGGTGGCTCGACTCAGGTTGGAACCGGCGGCACCAACACCGGCACCACGGGCGGCATCAGCTCCGGGACGACCGGCGGCATCAGCTCCGGAACCACCGGTGGAACCGCGACCGGAACCACCGGCGGTGTCAGCACGGGCACGACGGGGGGCACGACCACGGGGACTACCGGTGGAACCGCGACCGGCACCACCGGCGGAACGTCGACCGGCACCACGGGTGGCACCGCGACCACCAGCACCGGTGGCACCGGCGGTGCCGTGGCGAAGGTGAAGATGTGCGCCACCAAAACCACGCTCACCGTCCCGCTGCTCACCAATTTCGACAGCTATGACGGCAAGGTCGAAGCGAAAGATTGGGCCACGCCGTTCAACGGAAAGACCGGCGCCGACGCAGACGCTCCCTACACCGGCCTCTACTCGTACAACGATGGCACCGGCACGCCGTTTCTGGGCATGGTGGGTGGGGCCAATAGCAGCACCTATGCCGCCAGCGTCTCGAACCCAATGGCCAGCATGTGGGGCGGCGCGCTCGGGGTTTGGATGGCGTGCGTCAACGCCTCGGCTTACCAGGGCGTCTCGTTCAACGTCCGCGGCACCATCCCCACGGGCAAAATTACCGTCAGCGTCGCCATGGAGGCCAGTTCGGCGCCAGCGAAGGAGGACCCCGCTGGCGGCGGCACGTGCATGGCGGGCGACATGTGCAAGTCGCCGCAAGCCGAAGTACCCGTTACCGCTGACTGGGTGCTGACCAAGATACCGTGGAGCATGTTCGCCGCGGGTGCGGGCACCGGCGGCGCCGTAGTCACGGCAAATGGGGACGGCGTTGCTGGCTTCACGTTCTCGGTCGGCTTGGTCTACATGGAGAGCGCGCCCGGCTCGATGATGTACGTACCGACCCCCGCAGCATACGACCTTCAGATCGACGATCTCGGCTTCTACTGAGCGGCCCAGCGCTCTGAAGTGAGCAGCACCAAACCCCGTGCCTTCCTCCTAGAAGGCGCGGAGTTTTGCTTTCTTCGGCAAACGCTGAGCGCTGCCGACTCATTGCACTCGGCAGTAAAAGCCGTTCACGTCGAGTTGGCTGGTGCCGACGAACGCCTCGGCGCCCGCCTGCACGCTGGTCAGATACTTGGTGTTCTGCATGTAGCCGCGCGTCACCAAGTCTTTCATGAAGTCCATCATGTTCAGCACCGACGTGGTCGCGTTCTGCGTGCGCACGTAGGAATAAACGTTCCAGCGATCGGTCGCGCCCTTGTGCAGCTCCCAGGTCGTGCCGGCGACCGTCGCGGTGGCGACCGTGCTGCCAATCGGCGCAGCGCCGCCATAGCGGTAGAGCCAGACCATGATCTCGTCGGAGGGATCGTTGGTCGACGTCGGGCTCGCTATCGTGTGCGCGAACATGTCGTACGAAACGTTGAAGGTGCCCGAGTCGGTGACCTTGAAGTCCCAACCGCAGGTCACCGCCTTGCTTGCCGAGAGCTGAACCGGCAGCCCGGTGTCGGTGTGCTTCAGCCCCCAATGCCAGCCGACCACGAGACTCGAGTACGACTTCACCTTGCCCGGGTTATTGGCCCAGTTCCAGGAAGTACCCCAGCCGACCAAGTCCCCGCTCTGACACGTGCGCCAAATGCACTGCGAACCAGTGCCGTCGGCTTGGCCCCACAAGTTGTTGTTCAAAAAGTACTTGCTCACGTCGATCGACGCGGCAGCGGTGCAGGTCTTGCCGACCTGCGCGGCGCTACCGCAGTTCACGCTCGAGGGGTCGAGGCAGCCGCCGTACAAGCACTGCTGGGTTCCGGTGCACTTCGTGCCGCAGGTCCCGCAGTTGTTCGGATCTTTGGTGACGTCGAGGCAAGTCCCATTGCAGGCGGCCTGCGGCGTCGGGCACGTACAAACACCGGAGACGCACGACGCGCCCTTGGCGCACACGTTGGTGCAGCTACCGCAGCTATTGACGTTGGACGCAGTGTCCTGACAGGCGCCGTTGCAAACCATCGAACCCACCGCGCAGCGGCACATACCCGCAGAGCAAGTTTGGCCCATCGGACAGGTGGTACCGCACGCGCCGCAGTTCGTGGCGCTGCCCTGAAGATCCACGCATTGGCCGCCACACAGCGTGAGCCGCCCTGCGCAAGCCGAACCGCATTTGCCCGCGGCGCACACCTGCCCGCTCGGACAGGCCGTGCCGCACGCTCCGCAGTTCTTCGAATCGTTCTGAATGTCGGTGCAGGCGCTGTTGCACATGGCCGAACCAGCTGCGCACGCGCAAGCGCCGCTCTGGCAGGTCTGACCGGTCGGGCATGTCTTGCCACATGCGCCGCAATTTGCGGCATCGACCATCAAGTTGCGGCAGGCTCCGCTGCACGACGTCGTCCCAGTCGCGCAGGAACCATCGCCGCCAGCGGAGGTAGAGCCACCGGTGCTCGCGGTCGTCGTGCCCCCCGTGGTGCCAGTGCCGGTGGTGCCACCCGTCGTCGCCGCTATCCCGCCGGTACTGGTGGTGCCCGGTGTTCCGCCCGTAGCCGCAACCGAGCCGCCCGTCGTCGCGCCGATGACCCCGCCCGTATTAGCGACCACGCCTCCCGAAGACGCACCGCCTTGAGCAGTGGTCGCAGTACCTCCGGTCACGCTCGCACTTCCTCCCGTGGAAGCCCCACCCGTTTCGCCGCTCGCACAGCCCGCCGGCAAGACAGAAATGCCAATCAAACCGACGAAGATAGGCGCGAGAAAAACACTACGTGCGATCATAGGGAAGCGCTCCGGGGCTCAGCGGCCAATTAAGATAACCTAATTAAGCCGAAGCGCCCTCAGCTTTTCGGCCAATTTCCCGCTACATCCGCGCCCCATTCTACGCTGGGGCGATTTTTGCGCCGCGTCCCGCAAACGTTCGCAGCTCACGGAGATGCGAAGCGAAGCAAGCTCCCCCCTCCGTCGCTCGCTCCAGCCACCGCGCCGTCCTAGCCCCCTTCCTCACTCTCCCCCTGACCTTCCGCCACCTCCGCCATTCCCCCACTCGCTCCACCGCTCCCGCTCCCACTTCCCTCTGCTCCGCCATTCCCTCTCCCGCCACCGCAGCAACCCCGACTTCCTCTACGCTCCACCTCGACAACTCCCCTACCCTTCATCCCTCACTCCTCATCCCTCACCCCTCATCCCTCACCCCTCATCCCTCACCCCTCATCCCTCACCCCTCATCCCTCACCCCTCACCCTCACCCCTCACCCCTCATCCCTCATCCCTCATCCCTCATCCCTCATCCCTCATCCCTCATCCCTCATCCCTCATCCCTCATCCCTCAGCCCTCATCCCTCATCCCTCATCCCTCATCCCAACAAGCTTGCGCCCCCTCACTCCTCTCACCTT
>DASZQI010000019.1:0-2985 GCA_035549735.1 Polyangiaceae bacterium
CGAAACGGGGCCCGGCGAGGCCGAGCGCCTGGACCAGCTAGCGGACGAGGCCGCGACCGCAATTTCGGAGCACTTGGTCAAGCAGATGCCGCGCACGCTGGTGATGGCTTTCGGTGACCACGGTTTCTTGCTGGATCGCCTTGACAACGGCACCACTCGCGCGCGCAGCGGCGGAGCGAGCCCGGACGAAGTCTTGGTCCCGGCCTTCGCGTGGCTAGTCGGCGGCGTGCACTAGAGCCCCGCGATCTCTCGCGCTTTTCGCGGCGGCTCGAGCGAACTCAGGGGGCGGGACAGGCGCGCGAATTCGTCCAGGTCGTGGCAATATCGCTCGCGGTATGCACCGTGGACGACAGGCGAATCGGGCCGAGCACGCCGTCCAGAAACGTATTCGAGGGGCGCCCGCCCAAATAGTACTCCAGCGGAATGCCCATGACTCGCGACGCGGGGGTCGAAGCGACGAGCGCGCCGTCGACATAGGAAGTCAGCGTGGCCCCGTTGTAGGTCACGGCCATGTAGTGCCACTCTCCGGCCGTGATCGTGGCCGGGGCGTTCTGAAAGGTCCAATCGTTATCGTCGCCCACTCCCCACTCGATGTAGCCAGACGGATCGAACGCCAAGAAGTTGTTGATGAACCCCGAAGTAAAGACCTGCGCGTAGCCAGCGTTTGGTCGCACCCAAAGCTCGAGCGTGTACCGATTGGCGGGATACGGAACCGCCGTGGGCACATAGACATAGTCGGTCTGGGCTCGCGATAGGCTCAACCCAACGCCAAAACGGCCGAGGCTGGTCCACGCCGGATCCACGGACTCCACCGCCGAAGACTGGCCGAGGGTGCCGTGCAGCGCATTCGGACCGATATCGCGAACCGTTTGGCCCGCGCCGTCGTCCAAAGGCCAGAGCGCCAACGTGTCGGAAAGCACTTTGAGAGTGCAATTCGTACTCAACAGGCAGCTCGGCGGGGCGTCACTCCACAGCGCGTTGGCCTGGCAAGTACGGGTAGCGGAGCCAACCAGACCGTAGGTTGCCGAGCACGAGTAAGTGGCGGTAGAACCATAGGTCGTCGCCGGAGCAGAAACGGTTCCGTTACTTGGATTAGTCAACGCGCCACAGTTCACGGGCGGACAGGTCGGCGCGGTACCGCTCCACGCGCCCGACGCTTGGCAAGTTCTAGAGGCGGTCCCGGACAGTGTGTAACCGCTCGAGCAAGAGTAGGTCGCGATGGTGCCGTAGACCGTGGACTGCGCGCTGACCGTGCCGTGACTGGGGTTGGTTAGCGCACCGCAATCGACGACTGCACAGGTCGGAGCGCTGCCACTCCACGAACCACTCGTCTGACAAGTTCGCGTCGCACTGCCGGTCAAGGTGTAGCCCGTCGCGCAAGCGTAGGTCGCCATGGCACCGGCCGTGGTCGAAGGCGCGCTCACGGCGCCGTTCGTGGGGTTGGTAAGCGCGCCGCAATTTACGGTGCCCGTCCCACCCGTGCCGGCCGCACCACCCGTGCTCGGCACACCTCCAGTCGTCGGCGCCCCACCCGTGGCCTTGGCACCGCCCGTAGACGGCACGCCGCCGCTCGCCTTGGTTCCGCCCGTACTTGGTGTTCCCCCGCTCGGCCCCGTGCCGCCAGTAGCCTTGGAGCCCCCCATGCCCTTCGCGCCACCAGTACTTGCGGCACCGCCAGTGGTCGTCATTGCGCCGCCTGCCGTCACCGCGCCGCCTGCCGTCACCGCGCCGCCTGCCGTTGCATCGACGCCTCCGGTAGCGGTAGCGGATCCGATGCTGGATGCGCCGTCACGCCCGCCGATAGCTGCGCCGCCTTCGATCATGGAGCCACCCGACGCCGTGCCGCCTGAAATTCCGGCGCTTCCCGTGCCGCCGCTCGCCGCCCGTCCACCGCTCGATGAACCCGCACGCCCTGCGCTCGAAGCGGAAGCGGAGCCTCCCTTCGTGGTGCCACCGACACCGCCATAGCCAGCAGCGCCAAGGCCCCCCGAACCGTCAACCCCGAAAGTGTACTTTTCCTGCGGGTCGACCTCGCACCCAAAGGCGCAAATCAGCACCCAGGGCAAGCCGAAAAAAACGCAGCCTCGCACCGCCTCCGTACCCATAGGGCTTTCGTTCCACTTTATTCCTGGTTGGTCAAGGAACAACGATCACGGGCTCGCACGAATGAGCGCGCCTATTCAGACTGGCTGGAATGGAGCGCAGTGCCGCCGCCGGACACGCGCGCTAGCTGACTAAACCTCGGGGTCGAGCGCTTGGGTAGAGCCGCTCGGCATCGGGCTCTGCTCTTTCTCGAGATAGCGGAAGATCGTGCGGGGATCGACGCCGAGGTCACGCGCAGTCTGAGTGCGGTTACCGTTGTTCCGCTCGAGTACGTCCAGCACATAGCGACGCTGAAAGTCCTCTTTCGCCTTTTCGAGCGGCACGATCGGCGCCTGCGCGTCTTCGCCGAGGTCGAGGTCCTCGGGTCCGAGCAGCGTCTTCTCACACAGCACGAGCGCCTTCTTGATGCGATTTTCGAGCTGTCGAATGTTGCCCGGCCAGGCGTACTTGCGAATCGCAGTGAGCGCGACCGGCGAGAAGCCGCGCACCGAGCTGCCGAGCTCTTCGGCGTATTTGCTTAGCAATGCCTTGGCGATGATGAACACGTCATCGCCGCGCTCGCGTAGCGGCGGCAACCAAAGGTTCACCACGTTCAGCCGGTAGTACAGGTCTTCCCGGAAATCGCCGGTCTTGATCATCTCATCGAGGTTGCGATTGGTGGCGGCGACGATGCGAATGTCGCATTTCTCCGGCCGGCTATCGCCGACGCGAATCACCACGCGCTCTTGCAGCGCCCGCAGCAGCTTCACCTGCAGCTGCTGCGGCAATTCGCCGACCTCGTCCAGGAACAGCGTGCCCCCGTCCGCTTGCTGGAACTTGCCGGGGCGGCTGGCGATCGCGCCGGTGAACGCGCCCTTCACGTGCCCGAACATCTCGCTCTCG
>DASZQI010000020.1:0-138488 GCA_035549735.1 Polyangiaceae bacterium
GCGCTGCTCGCACCCGGGCCGGTCGAGGTCGAAGTGGGCGTAACCCACTACAAAGCTCCGGGCGGCGCATGGGGGCAGTACGCGGTGCTGTTCGTGGTGTACGACGCGCCGGGCGTACCAACGCAAACCGCAAAGCACGAAACAGCAAGAAACCCGCTGTAACGCGCTGCCGCACGAAGGCTCGAAAGGCCGAGCCACGCGCGCCCAATGTAGGATACTCCTTTGCTTCGTGTACTCATGACTATGGCGAAGCGGTTTCGCCTGGTGGATGCTTAGAGCCTATGTCCAAGGAGGAATCGGGCGTGTCCGGCGTGGGTCCGGCCCAGGCGGACTCATTCGTGCCCAGGTCCAGCGGCACCACGCCGCTCGCTCAGCCGCCGCGCGACGCGATCGTGTGCCTACCCGGTCTCGGCTATGGCGAGGGGGTGTCGCTGGCGGACGTGGGGCGGCGTCTGGCGGTCGCGTTCGACAACGCCTCACCCTCACGGCTTTCGTTCCGCACCGAGGCCGAGCACACGCGCACTCACAACGGCCAGAAGTATCAAACCGTTACCCTGATCTGTCGCGACGGCAGCAAAGAAACGCCGCTGCTCGATCTGTATGGCTTCGACTACCGCGAGTCGCTCGCCGGCGATTTGCACAAGAAAGCGCCCCCGTCTCAAATTCTCTCCATCGCGCTCACGTTGCTGCTCAACACCTGGACCCTGCTTCGCGCCATCACGCGGCGAAGCCAGAGCTTTTCGCAGAAAGCGCAGGTGTTCTATGGCACGTTTCTGTTCGGAATGGCGTTCCTCTACATCGTGCTCCTGATTGGCACGGTCTTCCTCGGCGTCGACCAGCTCACCACCGGCGCGCTGCAGCCCGCACCTTCGGCAGCCGCAGCGACGGACGAAACGCTCCTTCAGCACCTGAAACACAACTGGCTGTTGGTGCTCCAGACCGGCATGGTGAGCGTGCCCCTGCTCGGTCTGTTCATGCAGTTCAACCTGAAGGAGGCGCTGTCCAAGGTGGCGCCTACCCTGGCGGCCGCAACGAACTACCTGTCCGCCGGCGCGCACCGTGCGCGCATCAGCGGTGAGCTACTGCGACTGGTCGATTGCCTGGACGAGCAAACCGAGGTTCGTTACCGCAAGATTCACCTGCTGGCGTACAGCTTCGGCAGCATCGTCGCGCTCGACACGCTGTTTCCGCAGGAGAGCTCACCGAGCCGAAAGATGCAGCGAATCGATACGCTGGTCACCATCGGTTGCCCCGCTGATTTCGTGCGCACTTACTGGCCCGAGTATTTCGAGCGTCGAACCGGCTTCATCGACGCGCCCAAGCGCTGGCTCAACGTCTACGCCGAGCTCGACGTGCTGGGCTCCAACTTCTTGGACGAGAACCCGCGCGGTCCGGATGTGCCTGCCGGAGTTCAAACTCTAATTGGCAACCAAACGGTGCTGCGCCGTCCGCTCGAGACCGACAACGTGCGCTTCGGCCCCGCCGCGCACGGCCGGCACACCTTCCTCGACTGGGCGGGGTTTTTGGGGTTTCGCATCCATTCCACCTATTGGGATCGCGAATCGGACCACGCGGTCTCCTGCTTCGAGCCGCTGATCGAGCGGATGTTCGGCAGCGATCCGCTACCGCCTGCGAAAGCGAGCGACTCGCACGCGCCCACTCGGGCCCTCAGCTCCACCGGATAGGGCTCGGTGGCCTAGTTGGCGAGGTCGTCGCTCGAGCCGGGACGATTCCAGATCAAATCCCAGTTGGCGCGGTAGTTCTTACTAGCGACGCGCGCCGGTCCCTTGTGCGTGACCGAAGTCGGCTCGGCCACGTCGCGCTGCGGCTCGCTCGCCTGAAACTCGGTCTTCACGTCGCACAACAAGGGAAATTCCTTGCGCGGTGTGAGCCGCACCACCTCACCGCTGATCGGCACGCCCTCGCGCAGCGGCCGCACGGCGCCGAACTCCACGCGATCGGCGCGCTGACGTACGATGCGCAAATCGCCTTCGTCGGTCACGCCGTGAATCAAGGCCACGTCGCGGGACCCTTCGCTGTTCGCGTCAGGTTCCTTGCCGTCCTTCGCCATGCACTTCAATTCCTAGCACGGAATTCAGTCTGCGGCACAAATTGGCCGCATGCGCGCGCCCGCTGGCAAGGTCACATGCCGATCGCAGTTCTGAAAACCCAGCCTTCGCCGCCCTTGGCGTCGTACTTGATACGATACCAATCCCCGTTGCGCCCGCTGACGCTGACCCGGGTCCCCGAGAGCACACGCGCCACGACCTCCGCGTCTCGCGTCGGCTGTGCCCGCACCAGCGCCACGTCCCAGGCCACCGTGGCTTTACCACTCGCCGGGGTGACGTCGACGTTCACCTCCGGTTTGTCCTTGTCCTTCTTCACGGGCTCGCTGCCCGCGAACTCGACGCGGTAGTAAACCGTGTAGCGCTCGTGCTCGTGGTGAATCCCAGATAGAGACAGCTCGCCGAGGTTTTGCTTCAGACACGTGAGCAGCCCGTCGACGTCGTCTTGAGCCAGCGAAGTTCGCTTGCCGCTCTGTAACCCCGTCACCCGATCCTTCTTGAAATCGAGCTCGAAGCCCAGCGACAGCACGCCGGAGGCCCGGCGCGAAGCGTCACAGGCCGCCAATGTCGCAATTCTACCTCGCGCCAGCACGTCGAAATCGACCGGATCGCAGCGCTCGACCTTCTTGCCGCGCGCGTCGCGGCAGCTCGCCACCTCGCCCGGACCAATCGAAAACGGCTCGCGGCTCGGCGCGACGGCGGCGGACGCGGAAGGAGGCGGCAGCGCTTCCACCGGAGCGGCCGAAGGCGCCGAGGCATCGACTGGCGCCCCGGACAGTTCCGCGGCGCTCGAGTCGCTCTTGTCGCTCGGCACGGTGGGCACCAGCCGAAACCCGGCGAGCCGTGGCCAGAGGATACCGACGCCAAACCCAATCACGGCGATCAGCCCGACGCGGCCGAGCCGGAGGCTTTCCTCTTTGGGCACGTCGATGCGAAGCGGCTTCCTGCTCTGCATCGGAGGCTGGCTCTAGCATGATCCTCGGCCAATTTCCCAGCGGCAACCGAAAGGCCCGCGCGGGGAAGGCAATTCGCGGGCACTTCCGGCGTCGCATCGGGTTATCGCGCAGCCCCCGAGCGACGCCCCGCGACGTGTGAGGTAGTTCACACGGCCCATCGCCGCGTCGCGCCAACCTCCCCTGCCGGCTGCGTGGCCCGCCGAGAGCCGAGGCTAAATTCAAGGGGTTGTGTCGTCTCCGCGCGTTGAAGCTGGAAAACGCGGCGCGACGGAGCAAGGATTCGGGTTGGTATGAAAGCCTGCGCCAACTGCAAGCTCAACTACCCGAACGACAGTAACGCCTGCTTTCTCTGCGGGCGCGCGCTGTCCGCCATTCAGGACCCGCGCATCGGTACCACACTCGCCGGCAGGTACCTGATTGAAGAAGTCATCGGTGAGGGCGGCATGGCGACCGTGTACTCGGCGCACCATCGCCTGGTCGATCGCCCCTGCGCGATCAAAATCATGAACCCAAACTTCGCCAAGAACGAAGTCATTCGGGAACGTTTTCGGCGCGAGGCCAAGGCCGCGCAAAAGCTCGCGCATCCGAACATCATCGAGATCTTCGACCAGGGAGAGCTGCCAGACGGCGGCGTGTACCTGGTCATGGAGCTCCTGCGCGGCGTCACCGTCGCCGACCTCCTGGATCGGGGGCGTGTACCGGTCGCGCGCACCGTCGGCATCGGCATTCAGATCGCCCGCGCATTGGCCCGCGCGCACGACCTGGAAGTCATCCATCGCGATCTCAAGCCAGAGAACTTGTTCGTGGCTCAAGACTCGGAAGGCTCGGATCTGATCAAGATCCTCGACTTCGGCATCGCGCGCTCGATGCAGGACGCTCGCCTCACCGGCGCGGGGGAAGTGTTCGGCACCCCGCAATACATGGCGCCCGAACGCATCACCTCGATTGACGCGGGCCCGAGTGCCGACCTCTATGCCTTCGGGGTGATTCTGTACGAGATGGCCTGCGGCTCGCTGCCGTTCGACGCAGCCGACGTGACCGCTTATTTCCTCAAGCACCTGAAGGAACGACCAGCCCCGCTTCGCCAGCGCGCGCCCGACGTCCCTCCCGAGCTGGAACGCCTGGTCGCGGAGCTGCTGGAGAAAGACCCGAAGGATCGCCCGGTCGACGCGCACCGCGTGCACGCCGACCTGATCGCGATCGCGACCACCCTGGGCCTGGGTATCCCGCGGGAGCTCGGCACCGACGACGTCGAATCGCGCGGGCCGGCCAAGACCTTGCCGCCGGTGGCCATCGACCAGTGGGTTCGGCGCACGGTGCTGTTCGATCGCATGCTGCGCGCGGCCCACCCGCACGGCGAGCAACGCCTGTCCGCGCTGCTGGAAGAGGTCAAGCACCTGGTCAAAGAGATCGGCGAGCTTCGCACCCGCGCGGTCGAAGACCAGCGTGGCCTCGAGAGCAGCGAGTCGCGTGGGCGCGAAATACGTCAGCGCTTTGGTCACGCGGTAGACGCGCTCGGCATCGATGCCAGCCGCGCCCGCGACGAGCACAAGGCGGCGGTGGCACGCGCGGCCGAACTCGACGCTCAGAGCAACGCACGTCGCGACGAAACCAGGCCGAGCCTGGTCGAAATCCTGCGCTGGGAAGGGCGCACGGCAGGACACGTCCCGGATCGTGGCCTGTCCGCCGCCTATCGCGCCGCGGCTGACGCGGTGGATCGCTGGCTGGAAGCGTTCGAAGCCGCGAAGGCTGCAGCCGCGAGTGTCGGCGCGCGGCGCATCGAAGTGGAAGACCTCGAGTTTCAAATCGAGCAGCTGCGCACCGCGCTCGCCAAGCACGAAGAGCAGCTGGAGCGCGAGCTCTCCACCCGCCAGCGTGAAGTCGAAGACATGGGCCGCCGAGCCGACGAGCTCGAAAAGCGCCTGCTCGGCCTGGCTACCGAATTTTGCGCCCCACTCCGGCGCCTGCCCGCGCTCGAGCCTCTGTTCCTCGAGCTCGAAGCGGGAATCGCCGCCTAGACGCTCAGCGCGCAGCGTTGCGAATCAGCGTCTCGAGCACGACCAAGAGCTCGCCGGGGTCGATCGGCTTGGCCAAGTGCATGTTGAACCCGGCGCGCAAAGCCGCCGTGCGATCTTCGACTCGAGCGTAAGCCGTCAGCGCCAACGCTGGTACCGACCTCTTCGGCTCGGGCAGCGCGCGTACTCGACGCACGAACGAATAGCCGTCCTCACCGGGCATCCCCACGTCCGAGATCAGCAAGTCGAAATGCTGCGACTCCAGCAGCGCCAGCCCTTCTGCGGCCGATGAAGCGGTGGTAACGCGCGCCGAGCACTGCTCGATCACGAACTGCAACAACGCGCGCGTCTCCGACTCGTCATCGACCACCAAGACCGCCAGACCGCCGAGCGCATCCGGGCATTCGAACCCGGTGGGCTCCCGCAAACGCGGCGCTGATTGCTCGCGTTCACCGGGCGGCTCCGCGCGCAACGGCGCCACCGGCAGCCGCACGATCAACGTGGCGCCCTGGTTCTTCCCGTCGCTGTGTGCGCTCACCTCGCCGCCATGCAGCTCCACGAGCGAGCGCACGATCGCTAGACCCAACCCGAGCCCACCCGCGTGGCGGGTAATGGTTTGGTTGCCCTGCCGAAATCGATCGAAGATGTGGGGCAAGAAAGCGGGATCGATGCCCTCACCGGTGTCCGCCACGGCCACCTCGACGAAGGATCGTTCACGGCGCAGGCGAACCTGCACACGACCGCCCTTGGGCGTGAATTTGATCGCGTTGGACAGCAAGTTCCACACCACCTGTTGCAGGCGGTCGGCGTCACCCACGATCGTCGCGTGTGAGTCCAGCACCGGCTGCAAACGAATCTGCTTGGCTTCGGCCGCCGGTCGCAGCGACTCGATGGCCGCCTCGACCACGCGCACCATTTCGAGCGGCCCCACGCTGAGCACCAGCTTGCCCTGCTCGATCCGAGAAAGATCCAGCATGTCCTCGACCAAGCGCGCCTGCAATCGGGCGTTCCGCTCCACCGTCTCGAGCGCCCGCTGCTGCTGCTCGGCGGGCACCGACCCCGTGCGCAACAAGTGCGCCCAGCCGACGATGGCATTCAGCGGAGTGCGCAGCTCGTGGCTGAGCGTGCTCAAGAACTCGTCCTTCGCGCGATTGGCGCGCTCGGCAGCGCTTCGCAAGCCGTCGACGCGTTGACGAGCCAATACGCTCTCGGTCACCTCGTTCGCGACCACGATGATGCCTGCGGGCTGAGTGCCGGCCTCGAAAATGGGCTGCACCACGTACGAAAAATACCCTTGGCTCATCTTGCCGTTGCGCTGCAGTTGCACCGCCTGCTCGTTCACGTGCAGGGTCGTCCCGGTCAGGTACGCCTGCTCGACGGCCGCGATCGCCTCCAGCGCTTGGGGCTCGAAGAACGCCTCGCGCAGCGCAAGGCCCACCAGGTTCTCGCGCCCTACCATGGCGCAGAACGAGGCGTTCGCGACCTCGAACCTGAGCTCGGGACCAGACAACACCGCGACCGGGGCTGGAGCCTGCACGAAGATGTCGTGCAAACGCTGCCGCTCACGCTGAGCTTCGCGGCGCAGGCGCGCGAGCTGTAGGTGCGTGGCCACCCGCGCCAGCAGTTCACGCGCCGAGAAGGGCTTTACGAGATAGTCGTCCGCCCCGGCTTCGAGCCCTTCGCTGCGGGCTTCGTCACCGGCGCGCGCGGACAGCATCAGCACCGGCAGGTCGCGCGTCAGCGGCTCCGTTCTCAGCGCGCGCAGCAAACCAAAGCCATCGAGCTCGGGCATCATCACGTCGGTCAGCACCAGATCCGGCGGCTGCTGACGCGCGCTGGCGAGCGCCTCGGCGCCGTCGGACACCGCCGTCACTTGCCAGCGCTCCCGCAGCAGGCGCACCACGTAGTCGCGCATGTCGGCGTTGTCGTCCGCGACCAGGATGTGCGCCGGTCGGTCATCGCGACCTACGTTGGTCGGTGCCGAAACGGTGGAGACCAGCTCGCCCACCTGCAACGACTTGGGCGCCACCTCGCCCGGCAACCAGCGGAACGCTTCCTGAACGTAAGGCGCCGCGCCCGTGGCGGTCGAGGCGAGCGTGCGCGGAGCCGTCACGCGTTCGCGCGGCAAATGCTGGTGACCGAGCGGAACGCGAACCCTGAAGGTCGTCCCCAGGTCGACGCCGCTCTCGGCGTCGACCTGCCCGCCATGCAGGCGCACCAGTTCGTGCACCAGGGCCAAACCGATGCCGCTGCCTTCGTGCGTGCGCGAACGCGCGCCCTTCACCCGGTGAAAACGTTCGAAAATGTGCGGCAGCTCGCTCTCGGGAATCCCGGTTCCGGTATCCTTGACCGTGAGCTCCGCGTTCGCCTCGCGGCGCAGCAAGCTGACCTGAATCGAACCGTCGAACGTGTACTTGAGCGCGTTCGAGATCAGGTTCAAAACGATCTTTTCCCACATATCGTGGTCCACGTAGACCGGCTCACCGAGCGGTGGGCAGTCGACCACGAAGCCGAGACCGGCGCGCTCGATCGCCGAGCGAAAGGCGCTCGCGAGATCAGTGGTCAGCGCCGCCAGATCGGTCGGTTCGAACGAAGCTTGCGCACGGCCTGCTTCGATGCGCGAAAAATCCAGTAGTGAATTGACCAGCTTGAGGAGCCGGAGCGAGCTACGATACGCGGTCTCCAAGTTCTCGCCGGAGAGCGAGCGCTCCGGCGTCCGCAGTGCGTCCTCGATGGGTCCGAGCATCAACGTCAGCGGCGTACGAAACTCATGGCTGACGTTGCTGAAGAAGGCGGTCTTGGCGCGATCGAGCTCGGCCAAAGACTCCGCGCGCTGCCGCTCGCGCTCGTACGCCTCCGCGTTGGCGATGCTGCTGCTGATCTGACCCGCGACCAGGTTCAAGAAACGCGAGTAGCCTTCGTCGAACAACCGGAATGGGTTCAGGCCGGCGATCAACAGCGCTGCGGTACCGGCGCCGCCGGAAGCCGGAATGGGAACGATGGCGGCGACGCGCGGCGGTTCGTGCCAGGCTCCGGTCGGGAGATCGCTGAAGCGGCGCGCGAGGTCTTCGACTACCTGGGGTTCTTGCCGTGCGAGCGCTTGCCGGATGGGCCACGGCGCCTCGTCCTCCAGCTTCATGCGCTCAGGAGACGCTAGTTGGCCGGGCTCGATGCCGCTCTGGCCTGCGAGCACGGCCTCGCCGCGCTCGGCGTCCACCAGATAGATCAGCGCAAAAGGCAGGTCGCGCTCGGCTCGCGCCAGCGTGACAGCGACTTGCCCACACGCTTCCTGCACTGAACGACTTTCGACTCCGCGCGCCGCCAGCTCGCCCAACAGCTTGATTTGTCGCTGGCCGATGATGCGCTGTGTGTCGTCGGTATTTGCGCAAATCAGCCCGCCAGTAACGCCATCGTCGTTCGGCACCGGGCTATACGAGAACGTGTAGTAAGTTTCTTCGCGATAGCCATTGCGCTCCATGATGAGCAGCAGCGCTTCGTCGTAAGTGCCCGCGTTGTCACGGAGCGCCGAAGTCGCGCGCGGTTCGACCTCGTTCCAAATCTCACGCCACACCACCGAAGCGGGTTGGCCGAGCGCCTCCGGATGCTTCCCCCCTACGATCGCTTTGTAAGCGTCGTTGTACAGATTGATGAGGTTGGGTCCCCACCACACGAACATCGGCTGGCGCGAAGTGAGGATGATCCGCACGCACGTGCGCAAACTCGTGGGCCAGGTGTGCGGGCGGCCGAGGCCCACACGCTCCCAATCGAATGCTCGGATGCGTGCGCCGAGCTCCCCACCTCCGGAGAGGAATGGTAGCCGCTGCGGGTCCGACTCAATGGGCTCGAAAACGCTGCTCGCCGGGGAGCTCATCGCACCGTCTTTTACCTCGCAAAAGTGGGATCCGCCGGAGCTTTTGCGCGCACGCACCGGGGTCGCCTGGTAGACCGTTGCGATTTGCCACTCTGAACAGGTGTGCTTGGGACCCCAGTGCACAGCGCCATCGTCCAGGCTTAGCTGAGACTGCTGTCGCCCTTCACGAGCGAAGTCCCGCGCCGGATCGAATCCGGCACGATTCGTGAACGCATTTCAGTCGATGACCAGCAACCCCGGCGAGCCAGCGGGCACGGCGTTGACGAATCATGGCTTTGGCGGGCGGCCCTCTCGATCGGCGTTTCGTCGACGCTGGATCGCCGCGGTCGGCACGTTCCTGACCATCGACTTCACGGCCACGGCTTGTTTCGCCGAGGAGCGTCCACGAGCGGAATCTGCAGGCGAGCCGTCCGATACTCAGCCGTCTATGTGGCGAAAAGAGTGGCCCAAGTTCTCTTGGGTCGAAGGGGTCGCGACCGTCGCCGCGGGCGTCGGAACGCTGGCGCTCGTGCTCGCCGGGCCTTCAGAGGAGGCGCGCTGGGAGGGCGGCATCCTTTTCGATGATGCGGTCCGTAGCGGCGTGCGCCTGCGCTCGGCGGGCGCCCGTAACTCGGCAGCTCACCTCGGAGATTGGCCCTACTACGCTGCCGGAATCGTGCCCCTGCTGATCGACCCAATCGCGGTCGCGTGGCTCGGGAACCACGATCCAATCGCTGCCGCGAACCTAGCAATGACGGGACTCGAGGCTTTCAGCTACTCAGGGCTGCTCTCGTTCGTGTCCACCAGAACTTCCAGTCGACAACGACCGGACTCATCCGAATGCTACGCGCGACATCCGGACGGCGCTGGCTGCGGCGTCGACACAGAGTCCTTCTGGAGTGGCCACACCACCATCGCCGCGACGTCGGCGGGACTCGTTTGCGCCAACCATCGCTACCTGCCACTTTGGAAATACCCGAGCCTCGACGTGGCAGCCTGCGTGCTTTCTAGCGCGGGCGCCGTCGTCACCGGTACCTCGCGCCTCATGGCGGACCGCCACTACCTGAGCGACGTGCTCGTCGGCGGTGCGGTCGGCTTTGGAATCGGGTACGCGGTGCCGGTCTTGCTCCACTATTCGGCAACCGCCGTTCCCGTAACGCTCTCGGTTCGAACCGCTCCCCCTTGTGAAGCGGGCTGCCTGAGCGTCGGCGGCAGCTTCTGAAGCAGTTCAAGACGCGGGCTAAGTCGAGACCAAGATCTCGTCCACCGGCCCGCGCCGCTTGTGGTTCGAGTTGATCGACCGGCGCGCGGCTACGGTCTCCAAGCGATGACCGTCGAACAGTCTGCGAGTGTCGGGCGTGTCCGAGTTCGAAAGCACCGCGCACACGCCGCGCCTCGAGAGCTGCGCGAACACCTTGGCCAACCGCTTGTGCTCGGACAGCCCGAACGGCTCGGCGTGGTACTCCGCGAAGCTCGAGGTCGTGGACACCGGCAGATACGGCGGATCGAGGTACACCGCGTCGCCTTTCTTGGCTTCGCGACAGACTTCCTCGAAATCCTTGGTGACGATTTGCACGCCCTTGAGCGTCTCGTGAACCGCCATCAAGCGCGGCTCGTTCACGATGCGGGGGTTCACGTAACGCCCGAACGGCACGTTGAACTCACCGCTGCGATTCACGCGGTACAGGCCGTTGAAGCCGGTCTTGTTCAGGTAGATCACGCGCGCGGCCTTCTCGACCAGAGAGCTCGGTTCGCGCTCGCGCACCTTGTAATAGGCCTCTTCGCTGTGGCTCTCCTGGTAGCGCTTCAGCCGCTGAATCACGCGTTTCGGCTCTTTTTGCAGGGCCTCGTACACGGCGACCAGGTTCGGATTACGGTCGCCCAGCACCGCGCGCTTGAAGCGCTGCCGGCTGGCGAGCGCGAAGAACACCGCTCCGCCACCCACGAACGGCTCGTAATAGGTGTCGATCTGCTCGGGTAGCCGCGCGAGTATCCACGGCAAGAGCTGACTCTTGCCTCCCGCCCACTTGAGCACCGGACCGAGCGTCGGACGCGACATGCTCAGGCGTGGCCCGACTCGAGCGAGATTTCGAGGCGCTTCATCATCTTCTGCAGGCCGAAGCGCGAGACGCCGAGCAACTCGGCCGCGCGAGTCTGATTACCGTCGGTGCGCCGCAAGGCGATTCGCACCAGCTCGACCTCGAGCGCGTCCACGCGCTGGCGCAGGTTCAGCTCGTCCACGCTCTTGGCCTCGCCACGCGCGCTGATCTCCGGCGTCAGGTGCTCGGGCAAAATCGTGTCGTCGGCCAGGACCAAAGCGCGCCGCACCTCGTTCTCGAGCTGGCGCACGTTGCCGGGCCAGCCATAAGCCGAGAGCATGTCCAGCGCGGTCCGCGAAATGTGCACACGGCGCGTCCCGGCGTGCAGCGCCATGAAGTGCTTGACCAAAATGGCGGCATCGCCAATTCGCTCACGCAGGCTAGGGATTCGCATCGAGATCACGTTGAGGCGGTAATATAGATCCTCGCGGAACTTTCCGGCAGTTACCATGGCCGCGAGGTCGCGGTGCGTCGCACCGATCACGCGCACGTCGACCGTCTTGGAACGCTCCGAGCCCACGGGCCGAATTTCGCCGTCTTGCAGGGCACGCAGCAATTTGGCCTGCATGCCCAGACTCATTTCGCCGATCTCGTCGAGCAGAAGCGTGCCGCGGTGCGCGATCTCGAACAGCCCCGCCCGCGGCCGCTGCGCGCCGGTGAATGCACCGCGCACATGGCCGAACAGCGCGGATTCCAAGAGCGTTTCTGGAATTGCCCCGCAGTTTTCGGCCACGAACGCTTGGCCCGAGCGGGCGCCGTGCCGGTGGATAGCGCGGGCGACCAGCTCCTTGCCGCTGCCCGATTCGCCGCTCAAGAGCACGGGCACGTCGGAGGCCGCGATCCGGTCGACCAATCGCAACATGGTGCGTGTGGCTTCGCTGCGGCCCACGATCTCGTCGTAGCGAAAGCGAGTTTCGCGCGCGTCTCGGGTGCGAGCCAGCTCTCGCTCGGCCACGTCGAGCTCGGCCTCGCGCTTGGCCAACTCGACGCTGAGCCGCGCTTCAGCGCGACGCGCGCGACGCGCCGCGCGCCGGAGCAGGATTTGATCGCGCGCATCGGCAATCGCGACCGCCGCCAGCGTCGCCACCAGCCGCACCCAAGAGAGCTCGCGCGGCCCAAAGGCGCCGCGGCGCGCGCGGTCGTCCAGGTAGACCACGCCGAGCGCCTCTCCGCGCGCGATCAGCGGCACGGCCAACACGCTGCGCAATTTCAGAGCGTGCACGCTCTCGTGCATTTCCGGCAGATCACCCGCTGCGTCGACCGCCACCACCGGTTCACCGAGCGACAGCGCCCGCTCGGCCAGCGAATGACTGAGCGCGAGCTGAGCCCCGACCAAGTCGACGCGAAGCAAATTACGGCCCGCGCGCGGCTGCAGGCGGCCCCCGGGCGCACGCAGTAGCAGCAACCCGCGCTCGACACCGGTCCACAAGACTAGCGCGTCGACCACTTGCTCGAGCAGCGGCCGCAACCGATCGCGCCGCCCGAGGGCGCGCACGAGCCGATCGACATCCGAGAGCTGCTCGAGTGAAAATGGGCTGGTCTGACCGGCGTCGGCCAAGCGCACCCAGGGCAGAGCGCGCACGGCGGCCGCGAGCTCGCTTCCCGCGCGTTGTGTGAGCTCACGCGCCGCTTCGCTCGCGCCGAGCGTCAGCCGGCGCACGGCGTCCCCGTCCCCGAGCCGCGCGGCGAGCTCGGCACCAGCCGCGAACGCCGGGCCGCGCACCAGGCAGGGCGCGGACTCCGACACCTGCGACAAGAGCGCTTCCAGTGGCCGACGCGGAGAAAGCGGCGAGGGGCTCACGCTCGCTACCCGAGCGC
Source organism: Polyangiaceae bacterium (assembly GCA_035549735.1). Classification (GTDB taxonomy): domain Bacteria; phylum Myxococcota_A; class Polyangia; order Polyangiales; family Polyangiaceae; genus PMG-095. The sequence goes on from DASZQI010000020.1 coordinate 12,805, forward strand.
GAGCGGTCCACCATTCGAGCCGCGCGTCGAGCGCACGGTCGGGCGCGCTCGCGAGTTCGTCCAGGCGCTCCCAGTCGGCGTCTTCGCCGCGCGCGTGCAGACGCGCGGCGACGCGCAAGCGATCATCGAGATCATCGTCGATCAGCGTCGCCGCGAAGCGGGCGTGCTCGACGCCGTCCGGATCGTCGGGCGGAAGAATGTCGGCCAGCACCAACTGCGCATAAGCTCGACAGCGCTTGTCACCCGCTGCTTTGGCGTGCTGAGCCGCGGCGAGCGCGTGCTCCTTGGCTTCGATCACGGCGCCGAGCGCGGCATGCACGCCCGAAAGCGAGAGCTCGGCGCGCGCTACCTCGCGCGTACGCCCCAGGCTCTCGAACAGGAGCAGCGCTCGGCCCGCCGCCGAGCGCGACAAACCGAGCTCGCCCACGTTCGAAGCCGCCGCTGCGACGCTGGTCAAGTAAGTGGCCTCTTCGAGCACGGCGCCCGCCCGCGCCGCGTGCTCGGCTGCGCGCCGCGTGTGGCCGAGCGCGCGCGTCAAATCACCTTCGAAGTGCGCGAGGTTACCGGCCACCGCCGCGACGCGCGCGCGCTCTTCGTCCGATTCGGCCAAGAGCTGCGCGCGCGCCAGCGTTGCTTCTGCGTCCTTGCGTCGCGAAAGCGCGATCTCCGAGAGGGCCCGCACCTCGAGCGCGCTCACTCCGCGCGGCATCGGCTCGAGCAGGTCGAACGCCGCGCGCGGATTGCCGTCGTCGTACAACAGGCGAGCACGGATCGCCCGTTCCCGGTCCCGCAGTTCTTCGCTCAGCGCGCTGGTGTCGAGCTCCGCAAGCACCCCGCGCGCCGACGCCGGAGACCCGGCGCGACGCCACACCTCGGCCGCTTCGAGTCGGGCTTCAGGACCCTCCACGCGCGAGAGCACGGACAGCGCCCGCGCGAGCTGCCCTCGCAACCGCAGCGCGCGACCGAGCGCGAGCCCGAGCGCGCGCGGCGCTCCGCCCTCCTGCACCAAGCGCTCCGCGGCGTCGAGAGTGGCGGCCTGCGCGGCGCCGCGCCCGAGCGCAAGCGCGAGCTCGACCGGCTCACGCAACTCGCCCGGCGCCGCACCGGGCAAGTTCGATTCGAGATCCGCAAACGTCAGGCGCCGCGGTTCGCGAGTTCGGACTGCCGAAAGCAGACGCCCTGCGAGCTCGCCGTCCCCCTTCACTGGAAGCTCGGGCCAGGCTGCAGCAGGCGAGCCGACCAGCTCCACCAGCCAGCGCGCGCGGCCGACCGAATCCCAATCGTTCAGAGTGACGAGCTCGCCGGAACCGATGGAGCCGCGCAGCTCCTCGACCTGACGCGAGAGCTCGAGCGCTGTGCTCAGCCACTCCCGAGCCGGACTCTCGACACGAACTTCGCTTTTCGGATGGCGCGCGGCCACGAGCAGCTGGGCGCGGCGGAGAGAGAGGTAGCTGCGGCGAACCTGGCCCAGGCGACGCTCGAGCTTTTCAGCCTCCGGTTCGAGCTCCCCGAGTAAGCGAAACGCCTGCAAATAGACCCATTCCGCGCTGGGCCGCGCCGCCGGCACGCGCGAGAGCAGCGCCCGCACCAACGCCTTGACCTCAGCCTCGATCGGCAGCGCCTCGAACGCGACCTCCGGCCGCTCGGCACCCGCAACCTCGGGCGCGGCCGCCTCGGCGAGCGTCACGCCGAGCGCGTACAAGTCCCGGAGCCGCGCATCGCCGGCGAGCGGAGCCTCGAACGCTTCCGGGGCGAGATAGCGACGCGTGCCCCCTCGAGCCTCGGCTTCGTCGCTCGCACCTGCGAGCCCGAAGTCCATGAGGCGTGCGCGCGGACTGCCAAAGGCTGGCTCGATCAACACATTCGCCGGCTTCACGTCCCCGTGCGCGACGCCGGTCGCATGCAGGTCACACAGCGCACGCCCGATATCGCGCGCGACCAAGAGCACGCGCGCTTCTGCCCGAGAAGCGAAGCTCGACGTGTCGAGCGTCGTGCCCTCGTGATGTTCCAGCACCAAGTAGGGCGTGCCGCGCGCGATGCGGCTTCGCTCGCCGTCCGCGTCGACCGCGAGCTCGCTGCCGAGCCGCCCTGCGCCCAGCAAGCGCACGCAAAAAGGCGAGTCGACGCCGAGCAATCGCTGCCCCTCTTCGGCCAGACGCGCATACGCCGCGCGATCGCGGGCGAACTTCAGCACCAACGCCGCGCCGTCGCTCGAGCGTGAAAGCCACACATCCCCGGTTGCGCCGCGCCCCAAACGCTGCACGAGCGAAACCGATCGTTCCAGAACTGTCAACTCAGTTGCCATACCAGGAACCCCCGAGCGCCCTTCAATAGAGCCACAATATTCTGGTTTCGTCAACTGAGATGGCAACTTCGTTGCGCTCCAGGTGGCAGGTTGTGCGCACTCTTGGGGGTGCCCGGTGAGGCAGACCGAGGTGCTAACTTCGAAGATCCTGATTAGTTCGCCCCCTTCTCTGTCGCCGCCCTCCGTGCCGGAACCGGGCGTGGACTCCACCTACGCACTGCTCGTCGAGTCGCTCGATGACGAACACGAGGTGAGCGTGGTGCGCGGTGCGGCGCTCAGCGCTCGCGAGCAGGGCGCAACGCTGCTGTGCGTCGCCGGCGGAGTCATCGACGCTCCGGAGCCCGAGCGCCGAACGCGCAATTTCGTATTCGATCTGGTCGGTCCCGACAATGCGAGCGGCGTACTCGCGCTCACCAGCGCGATCGGCACGGTGCTTGGCCCAACCGGGATGGTACCGTGGCTGCGCCGCTACCAAAGTCTGCCGGTCTGCGCGCTCGGAGTTCCGGTCGAGGGTTCGAGCAGCGTGACGGTCGACAACGGCAGCGGGATGCGCGAGGCGCTCGAGCACCTCATCAAGGTGCATCATCGTCAGCGCATCGCCTTCATCGATGGGCCGAGCGGAAGCCCCGAAGCCGAAGCTCGCTATCAGGCCTACGTCGACGCGCTGACAGCGCACGGCATCCAACCGGACCCGCGCCTGAGAGTGGCGGGGGACTTCACCAAGGCCAGCGGCGTCCAGGCAGTGCGCGTGCTGCTCGACGAGCGGCGCATCCCGACCCACGCGCTCGATGCGCTGGTCGCGGCGAACGACTACATGGCGCTCGGCGCAATCGACGAGCTCGCGCGGCGAAATTGCGCGGTCCCCGAGGCGATCGCGGTCACCGGCTTCGACGACGTGCCTTCCGCGCGCCTCGCTCGACCGTCGCTCACCACGGTCCGGCAACCGGGCGAGGATCTGGGGCGCGAGGGACTGCGCAAGCTGCGCGCGCCGCGGAACGCGCAGAGTTCCCCGGACAGCCTGGTGTTGCCCACGGAGCTCTTGCTACGCCGTTCCTGCGGCTGCGTGATCAACGAGAGCGCGCTGGCCAGCGGCGCGAACGTGCCGGTGGCAGGTCGCGGCATCGAGACTTCGTTCGTGCAAGCGCGGCAGATCATCCTTGCGGAAACGATGCGCGCAGCGCGCGGGACCTTCGGAGGCGCGGGCGCCGGCTGGGAGAATCGGCTACTCGACGCGCTGATTGCCGAGGTGCGCGGAGCGGATCCGGGCGGGCTCAGCCGCGCGCTCGCACAAGCTCTGCACCGCATCGAGCGTAGCTTCAACGACCCTGGCGTCGTGCAAGAGCTGCTGACCGCGCTGCGGCGGCATTGCCTGCCCTGCGTCGCAAGCGATCCCATCGCTCGGGATCGCCTGGAGGAGGCGCTGCACGACGCGCGCGTAGTGGCTTCGTCGATCGTGCTTCAGGCCGAAACTGCGCGAGCGCGCCAGGCCGACGAGCGCTTTCGCGCCTTCGCCAAGCACGCGCGCAGCGCCATGCTCGGCGAGCCGTCTGCCCTGGCTCTAGCCGCTGCCGAAGAGCTGCCGCGCCTGGGCGTGGACGCCTGCCTGGTCGCGGGCCTGCTCGACTCGCAAACTCCGAACGGGGACGCACGCGTGCTGTTTGGCTTTGGCCCGGGTGGGCGCCGCGCCGGCGGCGAAATCATGCCGCTGCGCGCCTTGCCGGCGCACGGCTTGTTCCAGCGCAGCGCGCGCTTGCGGGTCCTGCTCCCAATCGTTGCCGATGGGCGCGCGCTCGGCGCCGCACTGTTCGCGCTCGCCACCCTCGACGGTACCCTCCTCGAAGATCTGGGGGATCTACTGGGCACCGTGCTGCGCGTGTCCGCGCTGGCGCGTGCGCGTGAGGCTACGGGCAGCGCGCGCCCTGCTCGATGAAACGGGTCAGCGCCCGCATTTCACCGCAGTCGAGCGGGCGGTTGTCGGGCGGCAGGCAGTCCGCGTCCGCCGCAGGCTGAACGATCGGCATCGCCTCACCGAGGACGAACCAGGATGCCAGCCGCTCCCGCTCGTCACTCGGGAGCGGCGTGCAAGTTCGCGCGCCGGGCAGGGAATCGAACGCGCAGGCAGGGCCCTGGCACGGCTCCAGATTTTCGGGCGAAAGTAGCAATTTATAAATCAGGTAGCTGCTCGCCGGCTCGCCCGCGAAAATGATCGGCATGCCGACGCCAAAGCGCGCCGGGTCCGAGAAAGGGATCCCCACGGTGTTGCCGGTCTCCGTTTGATGGGCCACTCGCTCAATCGCGGTCGCACTGAGGCCATCGATGGAATCGAGACGCAAACCCATGGCTGGGCTTTCACCGCCGTGACAACAGCCGCTCGCACAGTGCGCGGCGAGCAGTGCGCTGATGTCGTCACAAGTCGGTTCTTGGAAAGGCGTGCGCGGGGAGCTCTCGCCGGGACCTGCAGCGGTCACGAAACTAAATTGCGTCGGCACGACGCCGGCCGAAAGTGGCGCGCCATCAAACGCACGAAGGCCGTAGTCGAGCGCGCTCTTCACGACCGGCAACCGCACTCGATACAACGCTTTGCCCTCGAGCCAGCCCGAAGGAACATAGGTGAGGCGGCGCTCCAGAACGTCGTACCGCGGACTGAAGAACGGACCGCCGACATTGGGCCCCGAAGAGACCACGATCGATTGACGGACGGCCGTAGAAGGCAGCAGCAACCGATCGAACGTGAACTCGAACGACGTGTCGACGGGGACGCCGCAGTTCGATTCGTCCGTCGCGCAGCCGAGGCCCTGACCGCTTCTAGGGACGCTGGACAGGGCGTGCAGCGGCGGGCCGAGGCTCGGATCAGTGCGGGTGGGTCCGAGGTCACAGCCCGCTAGGAGCGTGACGCACAGACCCGCCAGGCTCAGCTGTCGCTGTACGTCGACAGCTGGTCGCGAATAATCTGCTCGCTCACGCCGGTGCGGATGTGGTCCTTGAGACAATCCGCGAGAGTGATCAGAAGATCGTCGACACCCTTCTCTTCGATAATCCGCGAGAGCAGCGCGCGAGCTTCCCTGCTGTCGTCCTCGCGCAAAAACTCGCGGACTTTCTCCATCGTAATGTCCCCCTGAAAGTCGAAGTACAGGTTCTCGAAAAGGTATCGCACAAGCTCCTTCACCTGGTGCCTCCTTCGACGCCAACCGGGACGAGCCCGACGCCCTGCCGCTATAGCCGCCCGCTGAACTGTCATGCAAGCGGATTGCGACCCACGAGGGCGCGCCATCGCAGCGGTGTGTACCATTTGCCGTGTAAACTGGCCGCTCTCCTCGCTCATCAATGCGAGAAAGCGTAAACCCGAGCGCGCTCACGCGACGCATCACCGGCACTCCGCGAGGGTGGGGTCGGCCGGATCATGGCAGACCAGGCACGGCCGGGCGTTCTGCCGAAGCGCACGCCCGCAGCGAGAACGAAATCCCGGCGGGTGCGGATCGCCTCCCCGCAGTGAACCGGCCGAAAGGCCGCCGCCCGGCCCGCCGACGCCTCGCGTCGCGTGGCAGGCCACGCAATCGCGCTCGGTGTGGCAGCTGATACAGGCGTTCAGGTTCCGCTCGGCCTCCCATGCATGGTGCCGGGTCGAGCGTGGGCCCGTACTCCAAACCTCGGGGGGCGGATGAAAGCGCCCGCGCTCGGCGAAGTTCTGGAACGGCCCGCTCGCCGCCACGCCCGCGCGCTGGTGGCAGCTCAGACAGAAGGATTGTTGCTGGTGACAGCTCGTGCAGCGTGGGCTGTTTTGGCGCGCAGACACCGCGTGCATCGACAGAAAGTCGTTCGGATGTACCTGGCGCGGTCGCACGCGACCGTCGTGGCAATCAGCGCAAGATTTTTCGCTGTGGCAGCTGCCGCAGAAGCGGCTGTCTTGGCCCGCGACCTCTTTATGGCGCGCTAGCCAGTCCGGTCCGTGCTGTGCGTCTTTCAACCACTGCGGCGGCAGGAGCGCTGCCGTACCGAAATGAGTTCGCACACGCGCGCCGTCGCTGAGGTGGCACGTGGTGCACGCGCCGCTCGCCGCGTGCGGCGCGGCGTTCGCCTCGCGGTGACAGCCGACACACGCCCTCATCCGCGGGAGCTGATCGCGTGTGGCGAGCTCCAGGCGCTCGACCGCGCCATGACAGCTCTGACAGGTCGCCCCGCCTGCCACGTGCAGCGCGTGATTGAACTTCAAATTCGGTGGCGGCAGTTGCAGGCGCTGAACGCGATTGCCGTCGCCCGGGCGATAACCCAAGTGACAGAAGCCACACTCGGCGATGAGCTCATTGGGATCGGAGCCAACCGCGGTGGGCTTGGAATGGTCGCTGCCATGGCAGCCATCGCAACGAGTACCGGCTGGCAGCAGGCGATCACCGGAGTTTCTGCTTGTTTTTGCGCGATCGTGACAGGTCGTGCAGGAGATTCCGAGGCCACGCACGTGCCGCTCGTGATTGAAGCGGATGGTGATGCGCTGCTCCGGAAAGATGACCGAGCTCGGCCCGCCATCGTCAGGCAGCGCCCCCGGCGGGCGCATCGATTCGGGTACCGACGCGCCGCCCGGCAGCTCGGACAACCCGTGCACCCATCTGGTTGGCGCAGGCGGGGCGGCGGGGGCGCTCGAGATCGAGAGCCACGCCGAAAGTGCGCAGCAGAGGGCAAGGAGGAGGCTCGAGGGCTGCTTCACTTCAGCACCGTGAGGTCGAGAGTCACCAGCATGCGGAAGCGCTGCCCGACCAGTCGATTCATGGTTTGCTCCCACTCGAACCCGAGTCGACCCCTGCTGATGAACTCGGGTCCCGGGCGTAGCCCTGCACCGAGTCCATAGCTGAAGCTGGTCGCCGAGCGACTCGGGCGCAGCGCGTCGTCCCAGTCGTAGGCCGAAGCCGACACCATGGTGTCGTAGCGACCGCCCTGGAAGGTGCGCCGCGTGGTGATGCCCCCGCCCACGCGATGGCCGATTTCACCGGTCTCGACCTGCGCGTCGAGCGCGATGGTACCGGGCCCGAAGCGGTAGCGGCCGTTCGCGTTCGCCAGCACGTCGCGGCTTTGATCGTCGAACCAGCGCATGCCCGAAGAAAGGGCCAAGTCGAACGCCCCGCGTCGCGGTACATAGCTGACTCGACCTTCGGCCGTGGTCATGCCGTGGTGCGTGAACCAGTTGAAGACCGAGTCACCATCGAAGGTCGGGTAGTAGTAGTCGACGCTCGCGCCGAGGCTGACGCTCGGGCTCTGGTAAAAATTCAAGTCCAGCGCGGCGTCGCTCACCAGCTGGTTGAACAAATCGTATACCGCGCGCCCGGTAGCCGCGCCGAGCGACGGCGCGTCCACACTCAACGAGTAGCCGACGCGCTCGCTCGAGGTGCGCGCGCCGCGATAGAACCGCAGCCCGCCCCGCTCGTCGAAGAACGGAGATACCAACACCGCGCTGTGGTTTTGCACCTGGCGATAGCTGAGCTTCGAGTGAACGTGGGCGAGCTCGACGAGCTCGAGCGAAGCGCCAAACGCGGGCGCCAGCGCGGATTCGTCCAGAAATCCGGGGTACTGATCGAGCTCGAGCCCGTCGCGGTTCCCGCGCCACACCCCGTCCCCGGCGAAGCGCCCGCTCGAGAGCGACGGCAATCCGGGTCGTTCTTCGAACCCGACGAAGCCGCTCAGCGCAAGGTGCACGGGCAACGTGAGCTCCGCCTCGGCACCGTCGAACGACCAGTAGCCGAGCGCGTCCACCGAATACTGCCGACCCAAACGAAAACCGAGCAGCCCGCCGGCGAAGTCGCGCCCTTCCAGGTACCCGTACATCAAATCGAGCGGCGCCTGCTCGAGCCCGGGAATGAAGCGATCCGAGTTGGGGTCGCGCTCCGCGCCGTCTTGCGCGAAATCGGGATCGACGCGCAGGCGCGATCGAAACCACAGGCGCGGCCCGCGCCGCGCGGTGCCGCCCTGAAGCTGATCCAACTCAAGGCCCAGCGTGGACGTGTAGCGGCGCCGGTACAGGTATGGCGACCCGAACGGGCTCGCGAGCGAATAGTACTGCGCGTCGAGCGAAGCCTCGACGCGCGCTTCGTAGGCCGTAGCGTTCGGCGCGGCGAGCAGGCCCGAGCCGGCAAGTAGGACGGGCGCGAACCTCGGCCTGCACCTCGCCGGCTTCGACACCTCGCCTGCCATTCCGCCCGAGAATCCTCGTCGAGCGGGGCTCTGTCAAATTCTGCAGAGAAATCGCTCGGGCCGGGGCGGAACCGACTCGGCTGGCGAGCTCAGTCGAGACGATGCGTGGCCCAGAGGATCCCGTTGAGCACGAGCGTCCGGAAATCCCGTTCTTTGTAGACGCTCGAGGCGTGACCACGAATCGTATAGAACATTCGCCCGGCCTTGTTGGTTCCGAGCTCTTTCACCCAGACCACGGGGCGATTGTCCCGGGTCAACCTCGAGAGGATCTTGAAGTCCGGCAGCGAGGCGATGTCCCTGTTCATGTAGTACCACTCGTCCTGCGTGCTCCAGCTCGCCTGCACGCCCCGCATGACGGCGTGGTCGGCAAAACCAGCCTGCACTTGCACGGTGGCGGTGGTGCCGTCGGCATCGTGGTGATCGAAGTAGGCGCCGAGAAGCGTATTGGTGAACCAAGGGAATCCGTTGGTCTTCTCGAAATCGGTCGCGGAATGTACGCCACCCCAAGCGCCGCCGCCTTCCACGAATTTCTGAATTGCGGCCATGCCTGTCTTCCCGTTACTGCCGCCGCTGCTGAAGACCGTCCCGGTCGGGTTGCACCAGAACAACATGGCGTAGTTCTTCAGCTTGTCATCGGTAAAGTCCGATAGATCGGCGTTCGCGATCGTCGTAGTGAACTGGCTCCCGGGCTTGGTCCCCGCTGGCATGTTCGTGTCCGACGTGGCGCCGAGCTCTTTCAACAAGGTTTGGCAGTCATTGATGGACGAATGCGCGAATTCGAGGGCCCTGCTCAAGACGAGAATCTTGAACCCGCCTGCATACCTATCGGTCGCGCTCCCTCCTCCCTCGCTAGGCGGCGTGCCGCCGCTTGCCTGCGTGCCGCCACTTGCCTGCGTGCCGCCACTTGCCTGCGTGCCGCCCGTGGCCGACTCGTTGCCTCCGGTAGTCGCGCCGCTTCCCCCGCTGTCGGAGCCGCCCGAAATTCGCGGCTCCGTGGCGCCACCGACTGCGTCGATTCCGCCAGTCGGCGTACCCCCGAAAGAATTCCCCCCCGAGCCGCTGCCCCCAGTGCTCGTCGAGGCACCCCCGTGCCCGCCCGTTGGGTTCGCGTCCCCATCGCCATTCGAGCTCCCCGCCCCACCGCTCGCCGGGTCGCCGAGGCTCACGTACCCACTGCAACCCGCTGACACACCCGCAAGCGACCACAGTACCAACGAGATGACCGTCTTCATTCCTGACCTCTCGGTTCGAACTGTTCGGTAATCCACTCGGCACTCTCGATTCGATCAAAGAAAACGCCGGCGGCCAATCGATCAGCGCGACCGCGAGCTATCGAGAATCGCCCGCGCGCTCGCCGCTTGCGGGTTGCTGGGAAATTCTCGAACGAGACGTCGAGCGAGATTGATTGCCTGCCCCGTTTGACCGCTTCGATCCAATGCCCGCATGCGCAGGTACAAAACTTCGGGCAGCAGCCGTGCATCGGCAAAGGACCGTTCGTAGCCCTCGAGCGCGGCGAGCGTCGTCGCCAGCTCGCCGCGTTGAAACGCCGAGCGGCCTCGATCAACGAAAGCGATCTCCTCAGCCAACAGCGAATCGGCCGGCGCACTCGAAGGCAGGGCGCGGCTCGAGCTCACGGGCGGAAATCGCGGTTCGGGGGAAGGGGCAGCTCCGCTCGCCGCAGGTCGCCTAAAATCAGCAGCTGGCTGCGTAATTTTCGACGGCCTTCGCGCGTCGACCGTCCCACGCTCGGTCAGTTTCGGCGCGCGATGCGCCGGCAAGGAGTTGACCGAGCGCGGCGAAAGCGCCTGAGCTCGGCTAGATGCTTCGGACGGGCTACTGAGCCGCTCGGCGCTCGCCGCGAACAAGAGCCCGCCTGCGGCGCCCAAGGCGACGAATTTGACGAGCGTCACCAGGCCGAAGGCGGTCGCCGTTTGGCTCCCGGCGACCGCCGTGGCCGAGCTCGCTGCTGCTGCTGCGGTGGCAGCCCCGGACGCTCCGAGCGCTGCGGTGCCCAAGCCTAGCGCTGAAAGGGTGCGCTCGACGCTGTGCGATGACGGCCGTTCGCGGCTGCCAGCCGCTATTAGACGCGCAGCAAGATCGCGCTCGCTGCGCGTGGACGAAGGATCGGTCTCTGTCATCGTCGAACTCCCTCGAAACGACGGCGAGCTTGTAGACGGCCAAGACGCGTTGCGAAATCGTCGCGGGCGCGACGCAGGCGAGACGCTGCGGTACCGATTGGAATGCCGAGCACCCGCGCTATTTGCGGCGCACTCTGCTGCTCTATTTCATGAAGCACGAACACGGTGCGAAGCTCGTCAGGCATGGCTTCGAGCAGGGCGTCGAGCAGCACCACCTCGTCGCGACGCTCGAGCAACTCCTCCACGTTCGGCAGCGTGGTCTCGATCGACTCGAGCTGCTCCGCGGAGTCCTCCCGACGGCGAGCGTGGACCTTGCGCCACTTACAGGCGATGTTGACGGCGACCCCGTAAAGAAAGGAGCGCTCGCTCCCGGAACGCACGTCGCCCAAGCGCCGAGAAACCGCTAAGAAGACCTGCTGGGTCGCGTCATCAGCGTCGCCCTCGGGCAGCCCCAAGCGGCGGCAAAGCCGCCAAACATAAGGAAATTCCGCGCGAACCAAGCGCTCCAGCCGCGCCGCTCCGCCCGCGTCGGTCGCGGGGTCGGGGTCAGCGGCGGCAGCGATTGAGGGCACCAGTTGGTTATCCAGGGGGTGCACGCCAATCGATCACCGAAAATGCATGCCGAAGTGGGCCCGTATGCCGCCCCCGAGCGCGGGCACGACGAAGACATCGGACTCGGATGAGGAAGGGCCAAAGCCGTAGCGGTAATGAACCAGCGGCAGCGCGAGCTCGCCCTGCAGTTCGAACAGCAGCCACCCCGAAACGGCTGACCCCACCCGCACGATCCCGACTACCTCGCTGAAGCTCTTCCACGAACGACGAGGATGGACGACCTGAGCGCTCGCGACGCCGAATGCCGCCAGCACTCCACCATCGACGCCGGCGCACGGCTCCGCCCACCAGCGCTGGCCCCCGAAGGCAAGCGGACAGCCCTCGAGCCTCAAGCCATAACCACGGAACCGGGCGTGCTGCCCCTCGTGGTTTGTTTCGCTCGTTTCGCTACGAAAATACCAAACGCTCGCGCGCGCCGACGCACCGCCGGGAAAGGGCTTTAGGCCCAAGAAAGCATCGAAGTTCAGCGCACCCGACGGGCCCTGGTGACTCACGTAGGCCGCGCCGACCCCAACGGCGTAGCCGACTCCGAATTGTGACGGGCTTTCACGAGGCGCCCACGCGGAGCGCTCAATCGATCCGTCCGAGCTTGCCAGCGGTTTGGCTGGTAAGGCCCTCGTCTCCTGCCACGCTGCGCTTTCGGCGCGTTTCGGGGGGACTCGCGACGGATCTTCCCCCGGTGACTCGGGCGCGGGCTCTTGCGCGGGTTTGGGTTGCGCCTCGCTCGCCTCTTCCGCAGACGCTCGCGCGTCGCAGGCCAAGGCGCTCACGAGCGCGATGCCCGTCATGACCTCGCTGCACGTACTGCCGACGATGGTTCGAAAGGCGGGAATTCCGTCCGAATCGACGAAGTCGACCCGTGCCGACGCACCGGCCGGGTCACTATTGAGCGTGACCACGAAACGAAGCGCGACCTCATCCAGAACTGCCAAACGCCCCCACACGAGTCGCGCTTGGACCGCATCGAGAAACTGCGCTTCGCTCGGACAATCCGAGGGCGCTTGGTACTCGAAGCGCACAGGTGCGCTGGCGGACGCCGGCCGCGTAACGGCCAGACCTGCCATCTGAACGAGCAAGGGCCAAGCCCCAAATCCCAAGCGCACCGACGGGTTGTTAATGCCCAAACACTGTTTCCTGAGCTCAATCAGGAGAGTGTCGTTCGCGGCACGAGTCGGCACAGCAAAGTGCCCACCCCGCGCGGCGCGTCTTCAGCGACCCAGCGCTTCAGCGCGGTTCACGATGCGGGGCGTGAGGAAAATCACGAGCTCGCTGCGGGTGTCGCTGGCGCGACGGCGCTGGAACAGCAAGCCGAGCAGAGGAATGTCACCGAAGAACGGCACCTGGTCCAGGTTTCGCCCGGTGTTGCGCGTGTAGATGCCGCCGATGACCGCGGTGTGGCCATCCATCACCAAAAGGTCGGTCTCGGCCTCGCGCTTCAAGATGGTCGGATCGCCGCGCGCCGAGGTCTGGTTGAAGTCAGGCTCGTCGCGGTTGATCTTCACGTGCATGCTGACGCTACCGTCGGCGGTCACGTGCGGTCGCACCAGCAGCTGCAGCTTGGCCTCTTGAAACGTGGTCTGAACGCCCTGCGCGCTGACCTGCGAGAACGGAATCAGCGTGCCTTGCGAGATGCGCGCCTGCTTGTGATCCAGGGTGAGCACGCGCGGGCTACTCAAGATGCGCAGCATGCCGCTGGCCTCCGCCGCGGATAGCCGCAGCGCGAGGTTGAAGTTGTTGTCGATCGAGCCGAAGGTGAGCCCGATCGCGCCACCTTGCCCGGTGCCGACCGCCGCCGGGAGGTTGACCGCGAAGTTCGGGTTGGCCACGCTGTTGGCGAACGGGCTGAGACCCGCCGTGGGCGTGTTGCCATCGCTCGCGCCACCGACCACACCGACTGAGTTCGGAAAGGCTAGACCGGTGGGGTTGCCGGTCGCGCCCGAGAAGGTCGCGTCACCGCCCCATTGAATGCCCACGTCGCGCAGGTAGCGGCTGGTCGCCTCGACGATCCGCGCCTCGACCAACACCTGCGGGGTCTGCGTGTCGAGCGAGCGAACCAGCTCCTCGATTTGATTCAGGTTCCCGGCGATGTCGCGCACGATGAGCACGTTGGTGCGCTCGTCGACGGCGATCGAGCCGCGCTCGGACAGCATCGATTTCGAGCGGTCTTGCAGCTCTTCCGCGCTGGCGTAGCTGATCGGAATCAGCCGCGTCTCGATCGGCGCGAGCTTCACCTCTTGCTGGCGACGCGCGATCTGCATTTCGCGCTCTTTCTCCAGATCGGCGAGCGGCGCGACGCGAATCATGTTCGCCATACGCACCATGCCCAGGCTCTTCGATTGCAGCACCACGTCGAGCGCCTGGTCCCAGGGCACGTTGCGCATGCGAATGGTGACCGTTCCGCTGACGTTGTCGGCGGTCACGATGTTCACCTGCCCGACGTCGGCCAGCAGCCGAAGCACGTTGTGAATATCGGCGTCCTTCAGATCCAGGTCGATACGCCGACCGGCGAACGCCTTGCGCTGCTGACCGAGCAAATTGGGCGCAAACGCGCCGGCTTGCGCGGCGTCGCTGCGGGCCTCCACCGCGTCATCCTCGAAACCCGAATGGATGTCGGCCACACCGGTCACGCCCGGTTCGACGTACACGGTGCGCGACTTGCGCGCAGCCTTGCCGTCGCGGCCAACGCCGGTCACCGTCGACGGCAGCTTGCCCGGCTCCGAAAACGACCAGACCAGGCTGGCCCCACGGCGGCTGACCCGACTGTCGACGGCGTTCGCGCACTCGGCCTCGATCACCAAACGGCCGGCCTCGCCCGCATAGCTCGAGATAGACGCTACCCGCCCGTTGAACGCCGAGACATCGAGCTTGCGCTCGAGCTCGCTCGGCAGCTTGCCAGTGAGCACGAGCCGCCGATGGTTCGCGTCGATCGTTTTTTCGGTGAACTCAGCGGCCTCCGAGAGCTCGATCAGCACGCGGTCTTCGAGCGACGAGTGCTCGAAGCGAACGTCCATGACCCGCGCCTCGCTGGAGGTCGGGGGTGACGCTGGGCGCGCGGGCGCCGCATCCAGGACCCCGCTCGGGCCCGGCGCGAAGCGCAAGAGCAGCGTGCTGCCTTCGGCGCTCACCGCGTACTTGGCGGTCTTGCCCAGGGTGACCAGGATGCGAGCGGTCGAACCCGAGCCAGACTTGAACGTCTGCATCAAGACGCCCGCGACCACCCCCACCCGATCGGTGAGCGCGGCGGGAACGCCCTTCAAATCCGCGTTGGGAACGTCGACCACCAAGCGCAGGCCGCCCTGCTCCAAGCGCGCCGTGAAGGTCGGAGTGTCACTGAACTCCACTCGCACCAGCGCGCCGCCGTCGGCCTCTGGGTCGACCGCAACGTGCGTCGCATGCCGGGGCCCCGGCGCGTCCGCCAACGCGGGATGCGCGAGGGAAAGTGCTGCGAGCAAGGCGATGGCCGGGCTCCCAATCCGACCGGCTCGAATCTGACGCGGTAGAGCAAACCTCATGACAGAGCTCCGAAAGACCCGCAAAAATGCGATTCCGACTCGACACCCAGCCTAGCTGCTCGTCCAAGCGACGAGCAAAAAACTGGCTACTTCTCGATACCTTCTTGGACGGTCTGCGTGCGAAGTGGAATCACCCGCGTGATCGTGGGGACGTCGGGGTTGGTCGGATCTTCGCGTACGAGCACCACGTCTCCGTCGCGGATGCGATCGACTCTCCAGTTCACTTCGTAGGTCGTCCCGGTGCGACCGCCGCCTTGGACCACGTCCGCGCGCCCGACGAACTGGCCGCGTTGAATCACGTGCCCCTTGCCGTTGGGATCCACCAGCATGGCCTTGGCCGGCTGCATGCGGGTGACGATGCCGATCAGCTTCAGCTCGTCGAGCGTGTACTCGGGCAACACCACTTCCCGCTGCGAGTGAACACGCCCTTTGTTCTCCTGAGCAAAGACGCGCGCATACGAGCGGAACGGGTCGCGACTGCGCTCGCTCTCCGTAAAGTCGGCTTCATCGATCGGCACGCGCGGGGAAGGCGCGCGCTCGGCGCTGGCAGACGCCTTCGGCGCAGCCGTGGTGGCCGCAGCTTGCGGAACGGTGCTGGCGGTCAAAACCTTGTCTTCGCACGCCGCGAGCAGCAGCGGCAGCGCGCAGCAGACGAGGCCAGTCGAGAGTGCGCGGCCGGTCATTTCCCACCCCGCGCTTGGCCGCGTTTGTCGCCGCCCTTGCTGTCAGTGGTCTCCAGCGCTCGGAACGCGGTGGCCAAACCTTCTACCTTCAACATCACGTCTTCGCCCACGATTTTTGGATCGGTGAGCGAGATGTTCTCCATGTTGATGATGCGATCGAGCTGCCCGACCCCGTAGAAAAACTTGGCGATCTGGTGATAGCGCCCGGTCACCTCGATCTTCATCGGGATGCGGGCGTAGAACTTATCGGGCACTTCGGTGCTGGGCGACCAGGCGGTGAGCGCGACCCCGGACACGTTGGCCACGTTTTGCACCGCGCTCAAGAACGCGGGGTATTCGCTGGAGGTCGGCAGAACCTTGTTCAACTCGCGCTGACGCTGCTGGCGTTGGGTGAGCTCGGCCATGTCCTTCTGGAAGGCGAACTCCGCTTTGCGCGCGTCCGACAGCTGGTTACGAAGCTGCATCTCGCGCGACTCTGCCGCGCTGATCTTGGCCGATACCTCGCTGTAAAAGACCACGTAGTAAGCGACTCCGACCAAGGCCAGAAGGCCCGCACCGATCCCGATGCGCGCCCCGACCGGCAGACGGCCGAGCGACAAATCACCGCGTGCCATCGCCATTAGTACTTCACCTCCGCCTCGAGCGAGAAGCGCACGAGCTCGACCTTGGTCGTAGCGTCCACCGAGCGCCTCGCGGGGAGCAGCTTCACACCAGCGAAGTAATCCGAGAGTGACATGCGGCGCGCAAGCTCACTCACGTCTTCGCCGTCGCGGGCCAGACCTTCGATGCGCAGCCGGCGCTTGTCTTCCTTGAAATTCAGGATCCAGAGCCTGCGCGAGTCCCAGTTTGGGTTGAACGCCGCTGCCGGATCGTCGCGGCGCAGCTGGCTGAGCCGGCCCGCGTCGACGGTCGGGCCCCGGCCCGGGGTGAGCAGCCGCGAGAGCTCGAGCAGAATGGAGGTCGGTCCGCTGCGCGCGCTCTGCAGCTTGGCGATCGCCTCTTCGCGGGCGCGCAGCTGGGCGAGCTTGTCCTTGACCTCGTTGTGGTTGGCGACCGTCTTCTTCGACTGGTCAATCTGATTGGAGAGCACGCTGTTCTTGCGCTCCTGTGTCTTCAGATCTTCCAGCTTGAAGCCGTGGTACACGACCAAGAGCACCACCTCGAGCAGCACGAGCCCGAGCGCGACAAGCAGCCAGGTCTGCGTCTTTTCCTGACGCTCGACCCGCTTCTTGCGCGAAAGTAGGTTGATACGAATCATATCGCCCGCGCCTCACGCTCTTTCCTGAGGCTCAGACCGAGCGCCACCGAGAGTTGGGCCGAACGCTGTATCAACAGCTGCGGGTCGACCTCCTTGGCCTCGACCGTCACCTTCTCGGTGGGCGACCAGGTTTCGACCGGCACCCGAGCTCGACGTTCGATGGCGCGACCGAGCGCGGCCAGGTTCGCCGTGCCTCCGGTCACGTAGATTCGCGAAATTTCACCTTCGCCGCTGGTCGCCAGGTAAAAATCGATGCTGCGCTGAATTTCTGCGGCGATCGAGTCGCTCGCGGCCTCGATGATGGAAACCACCTGCTGGGGCACCATCCCGGCTGAATCGCCGCCGCCGCACTTGTAGGCCTCGGCTTGGTCGAACGGAATACCGAGCTGCTTCTGGATCTCCTCGGTGATCGCGTTGCCACCGTTGGCGATTTCACGAGGGAACACGTGAACGCCGTTGGCAATGATGCTGAGCGAGGAAAAGCTCGCGCCGACGTTGATCAGCGCGACTGTCTGGTTTTCGGGCAGACCGCGCGAGTACTCGAACAGGTTCTGCACCGTGAAGGAGTCGACGTCGCACACCACCGGCTTCAGCTTGGCGTTACGCGCCAGCTGAGCGTAGTCCTCGATGCGATCCTTCTTGGCCGCGACCAAGAGCAAGTCCATCTGGCTCGCCTCGGGACGCTTGCGCAGCACCTGGTAGTCGACCTGCACGTCCTTGATGTCGAAGGGGATGTGCTGCTCGGCCTCCCACTGGATCTGCTCGTCCAGCTCGGCCTGCGTCATCACCGGCACTGTAATTTTCCGGATAATGACGCTCTGGCCCGAGACGCTCAGCGCGCACTCCTTCTGGCGGATCTTGGCCTGGGAGAACACCCGGCCAAGCGCCTCGATGACCGCCCCAGAGTCCATAATCTGGCCGTCCACGATGACCTGAGGCCCCAGCGGCACGTAGCCCAGGCGGACTATGCCCAGACCCCGTCGGGACTCCTTGACCAGGCAGACTTTGATGGAGCCCGACCCGATATCGACGCCGACCAGGTTCTTTCCTTCGCCCATAAACGTTTCCAGCGCAAAAGGCTGCGGTTGAAACTCTGGCACCCACGCCCGCGATTAGCCAAAAAAGGCGCGGAGATTCATGACCGCACCCCACCTACCCCGGGCGTTTCGCGCGCAACTTAAGGGCTGGGGTAACAAATGACCCACGTGTTCAGAAGCGGACAAAACGCCCTTCAGCGCGTTGCAGTCGTCCCGACCTGGAGCATGGGTCGCTTCAAACCCCCCCGTCGTCCCAATGTGGGCAAAATGGGAACCCCACAAAAAGACGAGACTCGTGGGAATTTGCCCGTGACAAGGATGGGTCGCAAGCGACTCACCTCCCCCGGCCATTTTCGGTTAACCAATTGAAATAATTCATCTTTAGCGCGGTGGCACACAGGCTGCAAAGGCACTGGTCCAGGAGATCTGGAACCATGCCGCGTACCTCTGCCGCCCGAATCTCAGTCGAGTCCGCCGCCCCTCACAGTGAGGAGCGTCCCAGCCAACTGCCTCGACCGAGCGTCTTCCCGCGTGCGGGTGCCTCCAAGGTGAAAGCGGCGCCTCGCGCGCGTCGCCACGATGCGAGCAGCGGCCGTCGCGCCGCGCGCCGCCCGGCGGCCCAGACCCCGGCGACCCTGGTCGCGAACCGCGCGCTCGAGCGCAGCCGGATCGAGAACCCGAGCACTCAGGCGCGCTTCCTGCTCGAAGAGTACACCCCCCTGGTCCGCAAGATCGCGGGTGGCTTTCAGCGCAAGCTGCCGCGCAATGTGCTGCGCGAGGATCTGGTCGCGGCCGGCATGAGCGGCCTGTGGGACGCGATTCGCCGTCACGGTGACACCGCCGGCGAGACCTTCGAGTGGTACGTGCGCGTCCGCGTTCGCGGCGCGATCCTTGATGAGCTGCGCGCGCAAGATTGGCTGCCCCGCCGTGCGCGCGCCGCAGCCGCCAACGCCTCGGTCGAGAGCGGCGAGTACGTGCCGCCGCCCGCGGTGGTGCGCCTGGATGACGTGAGTGAGTGGGAACAGTCGCGCTGCCTCAGCGACCTCACCTCGAGCGAGACCGCGGTGGCCGCGAAGTTCACGCACGAGAGCCTGGCCAAAGCGGTGGAGCGCCTGCCCGATCGCGAGCGCCACATCGTTTCCGAGCACTACTTCCGCGGCGTGAAGTTCAAGGACCTCGGCGCCGAGCTCGGCGTGAGCGAGCCGCGCATCTCGCAGCTCCACTCGCGCGCCATGCGCCGCCTCAAGACTCTGATGGCCGACAGTCAGGCCTGATCGAAACGTTAACTCCAACAAGGGACAACGAAGCCCGCGGCTTTCCGGCTGCGGGCTTCGTCTTTTCCATCACGGGAATATTTCGCGGTCGAGGTAGGCGCGGCTCAAGCGCTCGAGCGCAACGCCGTAACAGGCCAGGCGGAAGTCGCAGCGGTGCGCGCTCTGGAAATGCTCGATGCGCTCGTAGGCATCGGCCATCGCGCGCTCCAAGCGCTCATCGACCTCTTCCAGAGTCCATTGCTCGCTCCGCTTGTTCTGGACCCACTCGTAGTAGCTGACCGTAACGCCGCCGGCGTTGGCGAACACGTCCGGCAGAATGTCGATGCCGCGGCGGCGAAGCACCTCTTCACCCTCCGGTGAACAGGGCCCGTTCGCCCCTTCGGCGACCAAGCGCACCTGGAGCGCTTCGGCCTCCTGCGGCCCGACCTGATTCTCGAGTGCCGCGGGCACGAACAGATCCGCCGGCACGGAGAAGAACTCTTCGCGGCTGATGCGGCTACCGTTCGGATAGCCGGTGACGCTGCCGTGCTGCTCCACGTACTGCTTCAGGCGGTAGGGATTGAAGCCCTCGGGATTGGAGAAGTAGCCGGTGTGATCGCCAACCGCGACCAGCGACACGCCGAGGTGGCTCAGCAGCACCGCGGAGTTCGAGCCCACGTTGCCGAAACCCTGTAAAATCAGCTTCTTTCCCTGCAAATCGAACTTGTGACGCTCGGCCCAGCCGCGGATGGCGTGCACCAAACCTTGGCCGGTCGCCTTCTCGCGACCGAGGGTGCCGCCGCAGCTGATCGGTTTGCCGGTCACGACGCCCAGCATCGCGCTCTTGCTCACCGTACCGACGGTGTTCATGTACGTGTCGAGCGCCCAGGCCATGGTCTGCGCGTTGGTGCCGACGTCGGGTGCGGGGATGTCGTAGTCGGGCCCGATGTTCGAGCCGAGCGCGTGAAAGAAACGGCGCGTGACGCGGCTGAGCTCGGTGCGCGAGACATCCCGCGGATTGAACTTGATGCCACCCTTACCGCCACCGTACGGAAGCCCCATCAGCGCGCACTTCCAGGTCATCATGGCGGAGAGCGCCTTGAAGTCGTCGAGCGAGGCATCCTCGTGAAAGCGCATCCCGCCCTTGTAGGGGCCTAGGATGTTGTTGTGCTGAATACGGTAACCCTTGAACAGGCGAAACTCGCCGCTGTCCATGCGCACCGGAAAGTGCACGATGATCTCGGCCTTTGGCTGGCTCAGGATCGAGCGCACGTGCTCGGGCGTGGCGGCGAGCTTGGCCGCGGCATCCAGATAGCCCTGAATGACCTTGAAGAAATCGTAGCGGTGCGCGGGTGGGTGCTTGGAAGCGCCAACCACATCGGTGGCAAGCTGCTTGGAGCTGGGCGGAACGGAGGTCGCGTCATTCATTCGGCTTCTCCCGGGGTTCAAAGCCTACCAGCGACCGCAGCCGATACCGACTAAATGGCGCCTCTGCCCGGCCGGCCCCCAAATCGGGCCAAAAGCGGCGGCCGACCGCTCGGCACGCGCCACTTCGGTCAGCGGATCCAGAGCACGTAAAGGTAGACGACCGGCGCCACTACGAGCAGCGCGTCGATGCGATCCAGCACGCCCCCATGGCCCGGCACGACCGACCCGGAATCCTTGATGCCGGTCGAGCGTTTCAGGAGCGATTCGACCAGGTCACCGAACTGGCCCAGTGCGCCCGCGACGATCGCGAGAGGCAACACCTCGGAAAGCTTCACCTCCGGCAAAAACCAGAAGCGCGCGGCGAGCGCGCCGACGCAGGCCCCCACCAGCGCGCCCACGAACCCGGCGCGGGTCTTCTTCGGGCTCACAGCCTCGTAGAGCTTGGTCTTGCCCAAGAAGCGTCCGAAGAAATAGCCGCCGGTGTCGGCGAGCCAGGCAAAAGTGAGCGTGAGCACCACCCACGCCGCGCCTGTCGTGCCGACGTCACGGCGCATCACTGCCAACGTAGTGAGCGACGCGCCGACGTAAAGCGGCCCCGCGACGCCCGCCATGATGCGAATGCCCGCGGTCGAAATGTCGCCGAGCCGCACCAGCGGCACCAAGATGCCGAACGCAGGCACGGCGAGCAGCACCGTCATCAGCAGCCGCGCGTCGCTCGCGCCGAAGTAGACCCCGAGCGATACGGCGATGGTCGAAGCGATGCCCACCCCCTGCGAGACCGAATCACCCGGGTGCGTCATGCGAAACAGCTCGCGAGCCCCGAGCGCAGCGATCAAGAGCACGAGGCAATAAAAGCCCCAGGCCGGGCCTTTGAACATCAAGAACAAGAGCGGGGGGACGACGACCGCCGCCGTTATCAGCCGCAGGCCAAGGTTGCTCGCTGCCACGGGGGCCTTCCGTATCAGCCAGGCCGCGCCGTCTCAAGCCCGATGTCGGTTTTCTCGGCCAAACCGACGCGCGCGCTGAGGTGTGGCGACCATGGCGCTTGACGTGCGCGTCGCGGTGCCGAAGCCTTGGCCATGCTCGAGCGCCTCGCCGATGGGGTTTGGTTCGACACCGGGCCAGTGCGGATCCTGGGAACGAAGCTCACGTCGACGATGACGGTGCTCCGCTTGGACGCTGGGCTGCTGGTCAGCTCGCCCTTGCCGCTGACCCCAGAACGACGTCGAGCCGTGCTCTCGCTTGGGCCGGTCGTACATCTATACGCGCCGAACAGCTTCCATCACCTGTGGCTCGCCGAATGGAGTCGCGAGTTTCCGGAAGCGCGCGTGCACGCGCCCGAGGCGCTGGCGAAGAAGCGGGCGGACTTGCGGATCGATCACTTCCATGGGGACGGACCCAGCACTTTCGCGGGTGAAGTGGACGAGATCCCTATCCTCGGCTTTCGCTTGGCCGAGACCGCGCTCGTCCACCGCGCGTCCAAGACCGCGATCGTAACCGATCTCGTGCACAACGTCGGCTGCCCCGAGGGCACCTGGACTCGGATGTACACGACGCTGATGGGCTTTTACGATCGCGTCGCGCTGAGCCGAGTGTTGCGCTGGACCGCCTTCGACGATCGCGGCGCTGCGCGCACGAGCGTAGACAGGCTGCTCGCGGCGCCCTTCGACAATTTGGTCGTCGGGCACGGGGCACCCATCACCGCGCGCGGACACGCGCTACTGGCCGCGGCGATGCATTTTCTACCTGCCGAATCGCCGCGCCTGCTCGCGCCGACCAAGCGCACGCGGTCTTTGTCCTCGAAACCCTGTGGGTAAAAATCCGCCTGCGAGCGCTCGGCCTAGGGCGCTTCTCTGCGAACATTTGCCGTCGCGCGCGGCTCCGAGCCTCGTTCTCGAAGTCTAATTTTTGGGGGCACCCGAGACAACGGGCGCGCTAAACGTCACACGACGTCCTTCGCGCAGCCGAAGTCCGCCGGGGCGCGGCGCAACACCGCGCCTGCCCGTCGCGGATACGTTGGCCCGCGTCGGCCAGGCGCGGCACCTGTGCTGCGCGCGCGCGCAGCGGGCGCCCAGTGACGGGCGCGACACACAGCGCGCCCGTCCAAGCGTGGGCACCCATTATTTGAGCGTGATGTGCTCGGTACCCCAGTACCCGGTCGCGAGGTACACGTCGTTGCCTTCTCGGGCGAGCGCGCCGGTGTACCAACCACGCGAGCGGACGGTCTGCTCGAATGTCGGCGCCCCGGTTGGGTTCAACTTGTAGACGTCGAGCCCCTGACCCCAACCCGACTGCACGAAGGCGCGATCGCCCTGTACGTCGAGCGTCCAGCCCCAGCCTTCGCTCGGTGTGGAAGAGAACAGCTCTGGGTGCAGCGGATCGCTGAGATCGGCCCGGAACAGGTTGCGCTTGTAGGTGTAGGCGCCGGTCGCCTTGTCGTACGCTTGGTCCTCTGCGGAGAAATAGGCGCTGCTACCGCGCACGAACACGTTGCCGACGTAGCCTGGGATGCGCACGCTGCCCTGGAAATAAGCTTTGTTGCCGTCGAGCAACGAAACCGCGAGCTCGTTCGCGCCGCTGTCTCCGTACCAGCGGTAGTCGATGGTGTAGATGAGGTTCGGGTTCGACTCCGAGGCTCCCACCAGAATGCCGGGCACGTTCACCCGGGACGCGACCACCGGGTGAGCCGGATTGTTCAGGTCGAAGCGATCGAGGTAGTAGCGAACGGTGCCCGGAACCCAGGTGTTGGTCGCGAGGTCGTTGTGGCCCTCGGTGACCCACTCGTAGTGCGACGCATACAAGCGATCCCCCACCGCGCGTAGGTTGCCCCACCACCAGTTCGGCTGATCGACGACCGCGGTCTTGCCAATCACCGGCTGATCCGGATCGCTGAGATTCACGGTCACCAGGTTCTGCGTCCAATTGCCGCTGCCGTCCGCTTTCGGCTCGTAACTCTGGAATGCCAACAGATCGCCGCCCACTTGCACGGTCTGCTCGCCGTAGTACCAGTCCGCGACGCCGCAGCCCCAAAAACCCCAGCCCCAGCCCCACCACCAGTAGCTCTGGGTCTCCGGCAAATCGGCTGCCCCGCGCAGTTGCGGAGTGGCACCGGAGCGATCGACGACCTGCACGCGCGTGTGCCAATAGTTGCACTGCTGCGGATCCGGCTTTTCGTTGCCGTTTTGGTCGGTGCAGGGGCCACGGCGATTCACCTGGCTCAGCACGTAGCTGAAGTCGCCGTTGTGAAAGACGCGCGCGTTGATGCCCGGCAGAGTGAGCGAAGCGATCGTTGCGTCTTTGCTGGTTTCCGAGACGTTCGCGCCATCGAGCACACGCAACACCGAGCTCGACGTGTCGTTGTCCCAGAAGTCGCTGGAGAGCTCGGCCACCTTGCCGCCCGCCTGCGGCTTCACGTTCACCACGTTGCGCGCGAGCGTCACCTCGGTGACCACTTCCGGCTTGCTGCGGGTCGTGTAGTCGACCACCGCCAACGATACGTCGCTCAGAGAGATCAGCCGGTTTTTTACGAAGATGCCGCGTTCGACCCAGCCGCGCGTGCGCGCTGCCCCGCTGGTCGACAGCGTATTTTCGGTGAACTCGATCAGCTGCAACCCGTTGTTGTAGGTGTAGCCGCGGTAGTCATAGCCACTGAACGGCAACACCACGAGCCCCTGCGCGTCGTCCTTCGCGAACGCCTTGAACGTGCCCGCGGCCGGCGTCCAAGCCCAGCCCTGCCCGAACGAGGCAGTGCCCAGCGTGAGCGGCGCCGCGGGGTTCGTCACGTCCAGGTAGTGGAGGTCGACCTTGCTGCCGTAGCTGTCCGCGGTCGAAGTGTACGTGCCGCCAAGCGCGAACAGACGATTGCCCGACGGGGTGAAGTTCCAAATCTGGCCGGTGACGTTGACCGTGCCCTTCAGCGTCGGCGCGGCGGGGTTCGAAAGGTCGAAGATCTGGATCGGCGTGGCGCGCTGCCCGCTGGCGTCGACCCCATAGTAGTCCTGACCGCTCGGCGAAAGGTACATGCGCCCGGCATCGAAGCGCACCGCGGGCGACCAGCTGTTGCCCGGCAACGAGACCACCGAAGAAAGCGTGGGCTGATCGGGATTGGTGAAGTCGGCGGTGGCGAGCACGAGCCCTTGGCCATTGCCGCACCAGCTCTGAGCGCACGCCAGCGCGTGGGCGGTTTTGTTGTCGGCGAAGTCGATGTTCCAGCGGCCGTTGTCGGTACCCCATCCGCTGATGTAACCGTCGAACGTGACTTGACCGCGGGTACGGATGGTTCCCTCCGGGTCGCTGATATCGATGTAGTCGAGCTGTGCGGTGTTGGTCGGGCTCGAGTAGCCGTACTGATCCGGGGTCCCGTACAGCTGGTGGCCCAACAAGATCGAGTCGGAGTTCACGAAGAACACGCCGTCCTGCCCGGCAGCAGCGTACTCGTCCTTTTTCTGAATCACTCCACCGGCGAAGCTCACCGAAGCGACCGTCACCCGCGCGGTGTTGGTGGCCGTGCCGGTCGCGCCGGAATTCCAGCCATAGTAGTAGTAGGGGTACTCCTGCGTGACCGCGTAGATCACGTCCCCGACCACGCGCGTGTCGCGAACGTAACCACCGAGCTCGGCCTCGCCGAGCACCTTCATTTGCGACGGATCGCGGGCGTCGATGCCGCGCACGATCGAACCGTGAAACGGCGTCCCGTCGTCCATCTTGCCGTACCAGTCACTCACCACGACCGTCGCCACGCCGTTTCTGACGATCATCTGCTCCGGCGAGCCGTAGATCGGCGAGCGGCCAAGAAAGCGGGGGGCGTCCACGTTGCTCACGTCGAAGACCATCAGCCCGCGATAAGCGTTCAAGTAGTAGAGCCGGTCGCCCTCCACGCGATAGAGATCGGTCTCCTCCACGGTACGCGGCGTCGCGGTTGCCCCTTTGCCGGCGGTGGGCGGCGTGGCCGCCGAGCCTCCGGCGTTCGCGCCGTCGGACACGCCCAGGCCAGGCGCCCGCGAGCCATTCCCCGGCGAGGACGAGGTGAACTCGCTCTGCCCTTCGGCGCGCGGCTGCCCATCGTCGGTGCTGCCACGGTCCGAACAACCGAACGCCGCCAGCAACGCGGCCCCCATGCAGTAACGGCCCACCGGAATCCAAGATCGCATCGACATGTGCCTGAGTCTCCTGGGTCCGGCTAAGAGCACGCTGCATGCCACCTCTGGATGGTCGCGAGAGCGTCCTCGCTGACAGGAGCTTACCGCTCGTAATTATTGACTATTTTTGCCCAGTATGTCGACCGATGACTCTCCCGTTTGCGCGCTCGAATTTGTGCCAGCTGTGCCAAGATCCGGCGCCCAATGCAGGCCGCGACGACCCACAGTTACCTACGCTCTCGAGCGCAAGCCGTGCTTGCAAAACGTTATTGCGAAGGCGGCGCTGGTGCTGGTCTCGCGGGAGCGGGCTTCGCACCAGGCGCTTTCGCTGGTGCCGGGGCGGGCGTCGGTGGCGCGGCGGGCGGTGCGGGGACGCCCTTCTCCGGCGACGGTGCGGGGGCCGGTGAAGTCGCGGGCGTGCCGGGCGCCGCAGGCGCGTCCGCCGGAGCCGGCGCGTCAGTTGGCATTGGTTCGGCAACCGGCACGGGCGGAGTGCCGCCGCGCTGTCGGAACTCACCCAGAAAAAAGCGAAACGATTCGCGCACTGCCGGTGTGAGCGGCCAAGACTCGCCGCACAAGTTGAAGTGCGAGTCTTCGGCGACGACCGCGGCGTCGAGTGCGTGCACGGGCAGCGTGCCTTTGGTGACGAAGCGCGCCTGACCGGCCACCGCGAGTCGGCCCATCGCTGTCACGTTTTCCAGCCGATAGAAGCGACCCCCGACGACGAGCCGGATGTCTCTGCACGATTGCAAGGTGCTGGACTTGGGATTCTCCGCCAAGCGCAGGAGTACGGTGTCCGGCACGGCCTCGGGTCGCCCTTTGAGCATCATCGCGTGATCGCCCGGTAGAATTTGGGTGGTTTTCAAGGCGCTCGCTCCCGGAGCGTCCGCGTCGGGCTCGGGCTCGGGCTCGCGGAAGCGCTGACTCGGTGGCGGCTCCGATTGGACCGGCAGCGTCTCGTTCTGTTCCGGGGGTTCTGCAGCCGGCGCTGTTCCGCCGAACCAACCGGAGACCGACACGGTGAGCGCGATCAGGTGCCCACTGACGTCGAGCTCCTTGTTCTTGCCTTGCGAACCGTTCGCGCCCTGAAAGGAGAGTAGCGGGTCGATGGAGAAATTCGGGCTGACGAAGACGTGCAGGCCCGCGCCTGCGCCGTACGTGACCAAGTTTCGACTGAACTCGCCCCCGTCACTGCTCGCGGTCGAGCCGCTGACGCCGAACATGCCGGCGATGAACGGGCGCACCGCAGCGGAGTCAGCGAATACGTATTCGAGGCGCGGTGTCAGCGAGTAGCTAGTAGTCTCCACCGTCGTGGTTTCCGCGGCGACGCCGACGTTGTCCTTCGGGATCGCTTTGGTTTGGGTGTTCTGCGTCGAGAACAGAAGTTGGCCGCCGAACACGAAATTGTTCGAGACGCCGTGGGCGATACCGAAACCGAAGCCGCCACCAGCTAGTCCCCAGAGCGTGCGCGTTTCCTCGATTGAAGAGGTCGCCGAGAGGTTGCTGTCGGCAGGCGAGTAGGTGAGGCTTTCGCTCACCAGCAACGCGCCGTCGATGCTTAACGCGGTTCGCGCCACGCTTTCGGCCCTCACCGGGCAACTCACGCTCCCAACACACACCGCACCGAAAAGCCCCGCGACTGCGCCACACCGCATTCCCAAACCTACCTTTCGCACTCGTACGTTTAGTCTAGGTGTTTGCCGAAGACTACCCGAAATGGATGCTTCGCGATCAGCTCGAATTCGGGCACACTGTCGATGGATGGCGGCTTACCTTCGTGCGGCGCTCACGTGGATTCTCAGGAGTTGCTCGGTGCTTGCGCTCGCGAGCTCCGGTTGTACGGCGGGCGAAAGCAGCCGCGCAGTGAAACGCGACCCCGCCGAGCCGAGGCTTAGCAGCGGGGACCAGGCGCAGAACTTTCCGACCAAGACGCCGATCAAACACGTCGTCGTGATCTTCGGCGAAAACATCTCGTTCGATCACTACTTCGGGACCTATCCGCTGGCCGCGAACCTTTCCGGCGAAATTCCGTTCGAGGCTGCGCCCGAGACCCCCGCTCCCAATAACCTCGCGACGCCGCTCGACCCCACCAACGGTTTCAAGCCGCTCGTGGGCGTGGACTTGCGAGAGAAGAACCCCAACGCGACCGCACCCGGAAACGGAAAGCACGCCACCAACCCATTTCGGCTCGGCCCTGAACATGCCTGGACCGAGGACATGGGACACAACTACAAGCCCGAACAGCAAGCGGCGCACGACGGCGCGATGGACCTGTTCCCTGCTTTCGTTGGCACCCCTGGGCCTTGGCCCGGGGCGCCGGATGGCATGAGCCAAGGGCTGGTCATGGCCTTCTTCGACGGCAATACGGTGGGTGCTTTTTGGCGCTACGCTCAGGAGTTCGCGCTGAACGACAACTCCTGGTCCACGGTCTTTGGCCCCTCGACTCCCGGCGCGATCAACCTGATCAGCGGGCAGACCCACGGCTTCGACCGAATGAGCTCGGACCCCAACACCACCGTTTGGGGCTCGCTCACGCCCGATGGGAACGGCGGGTTCACGATGATCGGCGATCCTCAGCCCATCGGCGATGCGTGCTCGATGAGCACCGAACGACTGTCGTTCAAAGGTCGCAACATCGGTGATTTGCTGAACGCGAAAGGCGTCACCTGGGGCTGGTTTCAGGGCGGCTTCAATCTCTTGCTCACCAATGAAAACGGCTCCTCCGGTTGTACGCGCTCATCGAAACAGACCGTGACCGACGTGACGCCGGTTGACTACGTGGTGCACCACCAGCCGTTTCAATACTACGCGTCGACCGCCAACCCGACGCATGCGCGGCCCAGCAGCTTACACGCGATCGGGTACAGCGTTGCGGACGACGGATCTTTCGATCCCGCCAATCACCAGTACGATAGCCAAGACTTCTTCGACGCGCTCGAGATTGGAAATCTACCGGCGGTGAGCTACGTCAAGGCCCCGGCCTTCCAAGACGGACACGCGGGTAACTCGAACCCGATCGACGAGCAGAACTTCGTGGTCAAAGTGGTCGACGCCGTGCGCGCCAGCCGAGAATGGAGCTCGACGGCCATCATCTTGGCCTACGACGATTCGGACGGTTGGTACGACCATCAAGCGCCACCGATCGTGAACCCCTCTTTCGGGCGCGACGACGCGCTCAACGGCGACAATGTTTGCAACCGCGGCGCTCAGCAGACAGGCCCTGCACCCAGCACCCCGCTCTTGGGCGGTGACGGCGAGCCGGTGCAAGGTCGCTGCGGCTACGGCACTCGCTTACCGCTGTTGGTCCTCTCACCGTTTGCGAAGAAGAACTACATCGACCACACGCTCACCGACCAAACCTCGATCTTGAAATTCATCGAGGACAACTGGCTAGACGGCGAGCGAATCCAACTGGGCGGGTCGTTCGACACGATCGCAGGGACGATCGAAAACATGTTCGCGTTCTGAGCGAGGAGGTTGGGACCATCAAATCTTTAACGGCGATCACGAATTTTTCTCGGGTTGCTAGGTAAGAACGTCACAGGTCGCGCGCGATCGCGATGAACTTCTCGCCCGCGCGTTCGGCTGCCAACTTGATCAGCTCCGCTTCGTCGGCAGGGCTAGGTCCTGTCACACCCGGCTGCGTCAGCAACACGCTATAATTGCCAAGAAGCGACTTGGCTGGATAGCTGAAGAAAGCCACCTCCAATTTGACGCGCAGACTTCCTTCAGCGTACTCGATGGGAAGAAGCTTAGGAGACAGGTAGAACGCCTTTAGCCGAGGGTATTGGGCAACCTGAACTACGCTTCGAGTGCTGTCGCCTGCGCTCGCATACCCTTTGCTCTTAGCGAGCACTGCGACCAACTTCGGCTGCACGAGAGCATCGAGCTCAGCATCGGTATGTCCGGAGGAATTTTTCAAGCTGCCAACTGATACGTAGACTTTGGTGCCGGGTGGCAGTTCAGCCTGCAATCCGGTATTCGCCATCGTGGGTGCGGCCCATGAAACCTGAAAGGAGTTGGGCATCACATTGCGAGTCCAGTCGACCTGCACGCTCTGCTCGTCTTGCCCAACTCGGACCGTAATTAGACCCTTGGCGACAGCTCTGCTTAGCTCGAACGATACTTCGCCCTTATCGTCAGTAGTCGCTTGAGAACACGGAGCTCTCGGCTCGCCTTCCATCAAGCAATTTACTCGACCGAACGTACCAGTGTAATCTGACGGTTCGAGTACCACTGTTGCGTTGGGCATCGGATTATCGTTTTGCCGCACGACGATGCCCAGAATGTGGCTTACCAACTGGAGCTGCACCAAACCCTTCAAGTCCTTTGCTGAGACAGTGGTCGTGGCCTCTCGGAAGCCCTCGAGCGCACGAAATTCGTAAGCGGGCGCGCTCGCTGGCAGCGCAAACAATGAGAACGTGCACACGCCGTCATTCGCCGTCATGCACTCGAGACCAGTGCCAGCCAAAATGACCTTGGTACCTGGCGCCTTCTGGTTCTTCACCTGAACCGCAATCTTCACGGCGACTCGTGGCGCTTCCAAGCCGGACTTTTGCCAGCAATTTTCTAGGGCCGTGCGCTGCGTGGGATCCGCAAGTGCCGACGTAAATTCACTGGAGTTATTGCGATAGCGAACGCTTGCAACTTGAGCATCCGTCGATGAAGCTGCGGGGCTGATCGCGGCCGCCAGCGTCAGGCAAGTGTCGAGAGGATCCAAGCGCGGCTTCCCTCGATACAGTGAAGCCACGAGCCCGGCGAGCACAATCAGCACGCCCCCGACAGAGAGCCACATACCAGTTCCCAATCGTGCAGCGGTAGTCGACATCGGCCCTACTGGCTCTGGTCGCGCTCCCCCCGATGAGTCTCCTGCACCCGAAGCCGCCGAGCCCGACCGCAGGGCGAGCTGAGCATCATGCACGCTCTCGAAAGTCAGAAAATCCACGAACCGGCGATAAGCGAAGGCAAGCGAGTTCGTCCGCTCCAGGCTTTCCCGTTCGACAGCCAGCCGCTCGCCATACGCATAGAAACTGCGATGTGGGAGCTGAACTGCGTTGAAATAGTAGCGGAGGTCAATACTCTCAATCGCGTAGATATCCTGAAATGCAAGTTCGAAGCGCCTGCAGGCCTCGGTTGACCATTCCAATTGCAGGGCGTCCTCGGCATTCTCGAGACGCGAAAGAACTGGGAAGAGAGGCAGCGGACGGAGATCGTTGGAGTCGGACCGCTGAGCGACAGCTTGCCGACCGACCTCCACGGCCCCATGCAAGGCTTGCTCATTTGGAACGAACACGAGAACGAGCTTCTCCGGCAGCAACACCGTGCAGACGCTGCCGACGTCAGTGATGCCAGTCCGTGAATCGACAAGCACGTAGTCGTAACGGCTCGCGAGCTCCAGCGCGAATGCCCGAAAGAAGTCGGGATGGGTCTCGTGAATTGACTCCCACGGAAAGGACCGAACTCGACCCGGATAGCCTGGGTCGAAACGACCCGCCGAGGCCAGAACGATGCGGCCCGTGAGCCCGTCCGGTTCGTTCCTAACCTCGACTTCGCGCGCATAATTGCCGGTGTCGAAAAGCTCACGGAAGATGCCGCGGATAGCCAGGAGTGATGACTCGAACTCAGCGAACCCAGGCAACCCCTGGCTTTCGCCATCTGACGCCTGCGCCAACCCTTCCTCCGCCTGTGGACTTCTAACTCGGGCGACAGCGTCTGTCAGTAACTCGATGACCCCAGCGCGATCCAGCCCGTCGGCGTTCCGTTGGCCGAAGTAACGATGAAGACCGGGGGCCTCGAAGTCGAAGTCCAAAAGCAATACTCTGTTGCCTGAATAGGCCAGCAGCGCACCAACGTTCGCCACTGCCATCGAGCGCCCGACTCCGCCTTTGTACGAGTAGAACGTGATGACTTCGCCAGAGCGGGAACGTTCAGAAATCTCGTCGCCCTGCTTCATGGCTTATATGGGCTTTCGACCACGAAGCCCGGTAGACCGCCGTCCTTTCGAGGGCCTACACCCGGCGAAAAGCGCGGAGGCACCCACGTAAATTTTTTTGGCTGGGCAGCGAGAGCAAGGCGCTCCTGGGTTTCCCAATCCGGCGGCACGCGGGCGCTCCCGATAGCCCCCAAAATCTCGAAGACCTGCTCGGTGACACTCGTTAACAGACGGGGCCAAGAAGGATGCTGCGCGACCTTCCTCGAGTGAGCCAAAAGGGGAAGGAACGCGCTTACCAGCTGAAGGTCTGCCACCTCGTGCGGCAGTGGCATATTTCCCGTGAGCAGAATGGGGAGAAAACCACTTATGTGGCGTTGCTCACGAGGTAAACGCAGTGCCGTCAGCTGTTCAGAGATAGACCACTCGATTGAGCAATACTGACTCCGAAAGAATGCCGGCACGATGATCGAAACTGTGACGGCGCTGCGACATAGACTCCTCCGCAACGTACTGTCCCAATGGTATCCTGCCTGGATGCGATCATCGACGTATACTGAACCGCCGCCGTAGCTCCGAAACTTGTCCTCGAGCCCCAGAGCAAAGGCGCGCACGAACTCGACGCCGCGACTCTCGAGCTGGTGAGGCCAGCTGATGAAAACATGGTGAGCGAACCCGAGCTCGATGCACCTCTCGAGCACGGTAGGTGGCATATCGTCGTGTCTGGTGACCACGCTGCCTTTATAGCAGGGAGGCAGCGCGCCAATACACGTTCGTATGCCGCGTAGAAACTAGCGAATTCTGAGGCTCCTGTCCGCGGTTAGTCGCCCTAGGCCGGGTAGCCCGGGGCGACGTAGCCACTCCTAATCGGCACCGCGCGTCTACTTCATCGACGTGCCGCTGCTCGTGCCGCGGGCGCCGGAGCTTGCTTCCATGGCTTGCTGTGCCTTCCGCGCGGCCTCGAGGTGCTGTTCGACCTTGGGCTTGATTTCCTCCAGATAAGCCTTGAGCTCGGGGCTCTTTGCGTTCGGCAACAGGTCGTTGTTGATGGTGTCCAGCACCGACTTGTGTCCTTCGACCTGAGAATCGAAGTAGCCTCGATCGAAGTCGGCGCCCTTCTTTTCCTTCAAGCTAGCGAGTGTCTGGTTACCCTCCTCGAGCAGCTTGACCGAGATCGGGCTATCCGCGACGCTAATCTTCAGCTTGGCCTGCTTCTGTTTGGCCTCTCCGTGGTGCGCGATCATCATCGCGGAAAATTTTTGCACCTCGGGGTTCTTCGACTTCGAGCGCGCCAGCTTGGCTTGCTCGATTTCCGCGGTGTTGGCGATGTCAGTAACGGCGGCGATTTGCGCGTCGCTCAGCTGCGCTGCTTTGGGCGCGTCGGCGCTCGGCGCCTTGTCGCCTTCGGTCTTGTCCACGTCCCCCGCCGCAGGCGAGGCCTCGCGCTTCGCAGCGGTGGTGGCTGCGGGTTCGCTAGCAGACATGTCGGCAGGCGGCTCTGCCGGAGGCGGCATCGGCGCAGATTCGGCGGGCGTCCGCTGCTCTCCGCCACATTGAATGCAGGTCAGCGCCAAAGCGGCGAGAAGCCAGGTAGCGCGCGTTCGTTCGATCATGAATACCTCCAAGTGCTGGTTGCTTCGACGGTGGTCGTCCGCCAAAAAGCGGAAGCCACCTCGTGCGCGCATATGCAACCAACACGCCAGCGCGGTGGGGCGTGTTGTCACGCCAATAGCGCTTTCTACGCGAAACGCCGACGTCAGAGCTTCTTGATTCGCAGCGTTTTGCTGATCATGGCGCTTCCGTGCAAAACGTAGAGGAGCGCGAGCGGGTGCAGCGTGGCCGGACCGAGCGTCAGCGCACCGAGCGGCAGTTCAGCCTGCCAGCGGCCGAGCCAGGCAAGCACCGCCACGATTAGCACCAGCAGTAAGCTGCTCGGGATCGGCAAGCCCTCGAAGTAGCGAACCTTCCCGGCTTCATCCGAAAGCGTGGAGGCCGTCACGTTGTAGCGTGCCAATCGGCTAATACCGCAAGCTACGAAATACATGAGACACAGCGCGTCCCAGCCGCCGCGCATCCCCGCGGCAAAAGCCATGGCTGCCGGCCCAACTCCGAAGGACACGATGTCCGCGAGCGAGTCCAGTTCCTGCCCGAGCGGGGACGTTTCTTGCCGAAAGCGCGCCACCCGACCGTCGAGAATGTCCATCGCGAGCGCGACGGGCAAGAGGCCGGTGCCCAACCAAAAATACGAACCCTTACCGTCCAGCAAGAAGCGCATGAAAGCGAGCAGCGCCCCCATTCCGGCGAAGCCGTTCAGCAACGTGACTAGATCCGCGAGCTGAAACTCGCGCAGCATCGAGAAGTGACGGCGGGGTTTCATGCGAGGCAGGTTATAGTACGGTGCCGGCGCTGCTGGCCGTAGCAGCGTGCGCAAGCGGGGCCCTGGTCGCGCTGCGCGCAAAACGCCTCGGGCTGGCGCAAACGCCTCGCAAGACCGCCTCGAACACGGACGTCACCGCGCCTCGAGCAGCGCGTCCGATGCGCGAATTCCCAACCAATCCAGGGCTTGCCTGCTACCCGGCCGGCCCGGCTTGCGCGCCGATTGCAGCCCCGCTACGACCCGGGCCGAGTGGTTTCGAAGTCCAAGAGCTTTTTCCGGCGCCGCGCGGCGGTTTTGGGAGTCGCTTCGGTGCTCGCCCTTTCGCTCCGCTGCGCGGGCAACGCGCCACGCGAGCGGTCGCTCGAAGGGCTGTCGCAGATGCTGGGTGAAGCGACGAGCTCGGTGGTGCACCCGGACAGCGTCGTTTGGGAGCCGAGCCCGGGCTTTTGGACCGAAATTTTTTTCGGGCGCCGCGTGCTGTTTCTGGGCGCGCCGAAGGAAGGCGAGCCGCGCGACGTGTACCGCGCACGCGTGCGACTCACGCTGGACGGCTCGCCGATTCAAGTGCTGGAGACCCGCAATCTCACCGACACACCGCACGGCGACGACGTGGCGCTCGAAGGCACCGGAGATCGCGCGGTGTTCGCCACGCTGGCCTTCGGGCGCATCCAAGCGATCAGCATCCTCGAGCTGCAGGGGATTCGCGACTGCGATCAGCCGAGCGGGTTCGGCAATCGCGCGCTGCTCGCGCTGACCTCCGTGCAGCAGACCGGGGCGCTCAAGGGCGTCGGGCGCACGGACATCGTCCTGGACGTGCCAGCGCAGAGCGCGCGCATGCACCTGGACGCGGAGCGCTTGCAGGTGGATTTCGCCGAGCACGGGCGCGGGCTGGTCTACGACCTGAAGAAGCGTTCGCTGCGTGGACTCGACGGCGGCGAGGCTTACGCCGCCCGTGTGGTTCCCGAAGCGCACGGGCCGAAGCCATGGCTCTTGTGGATGGTCGATACGGTACGCGCCGAGGTCGGTCCGGCGCCGATCGCATGGCTCGAAAACGTGGCTTTTGGCGCTAAAGATAGCGTCAAACGCACGACCTATTCGATCTTCGCCTCGCGTTCGGGCACGGCGCTGCGCGCCGACGCGGCGAGCACGCGCGCGCGAGTCTTGGACGCTTCCGCCTTGAGCGCAGCCGAAGACACTTGGCCGCCGCCACGCATCCCAAGCCTCTGGAAAGAGACCAAGCCAGGCGAAGGCGAGTGGGAACCGGTGACCTATGGCTTCTTGAAGCCGATGCGTGGCACGGCGGCTGCTGCCGGGGCACCGCCGCCCTATTTCTATCGCACGTTCATTCGACCTGATTCGGAGCGCGCGTATTCGAAGGTCGTGCTGATCGCGATGGATACGCGCCAGCTCGAGTTCGGCATGCAGGCGGGCTACGAAGATCCGAAACCGACCACGGGCCCCCCCGGTGAAGGGCGGTTGCCGCGCGATCCGGAGGTGTACGAGCGCGTGGTCGCGACCTTCAATGGCGCGTTCAAGACCACGCATGGCTCTTACGGCATGATGGTGCAGCGGCGCGTGCTGCTGCCGCCAGTGCGTGGCGGCGCGTCGATCGTAGTCAACGACGCCCATGAAATTGGGCTCGGCAGTTGGCCGCAGAGCGAAGAGGTGCCAAGCGATCTGGTCTCATTTCGGCAGAATCTGGACCCCTTGGTCGAGGACGGCGTGCCGAACCCGACGGGCCGCCAGCTCTGGGGCTGGCAGCTCGAGGGCACCAGCGTGATGACCCAGCGCACGGCCATTTGCCTGACGCCCGCTGGGCACCTCTACTACGCGTTCGGTTCCGAGATCGACGGCAAGACGCTGGGCAAGGCGCTGTATCAGGCCGGCTGCACCTACGCGATTCACTTGGATATGAACCCCGCGCATTGCGGGTTCGTGTTTTCCGACGTGCGCAATCCGCGCTCCGGCGACATGACGTTGCGCATCGCGGACGACGACATGCGCATCGCGCCGGACAAGTACGCGCGCTGGTCCGCCAAGGATTTCTTCTACGTAATGGTGCGCGACGCGACGCCACACGATGCCTCCGGCCTGCGCTGGGTCGCCGACGAGGGCACACAACCGCCGCCCGCGTGGCTACCCGGCTTGTTTCAAGGCAAACTCACGCTGGGCAGCCTGGAGGTGCAACTCTCCAGCATCGAAAAGGGGCGCGTGGACTATCGCATTCGCGCCGGCACGCGCGAGTTCGGCGGCAGCCGCAAGGGCGAGGCCGGCCGCGGCTTCACTGAAGCGGAAGCGGGGCGAGTGATCGGAGCGATCGGGCTCGGTCACACCACGGACGCGACGCGCTACGGGCTGAGCTACGGCGGCGAGGCGCTTTCACCGCTGAAAACCCAGTACGCAACGCTGTTGCTCGAGGACGGCGCGCCGCCGCGCGTGCTGCCCGCGGGCAGCGCGCCGCTGGCCCTGCCCAACGGGCAGCAGGGCGTGCAGTTGCCCTTGCTCGCCGCACAAGGAAAGGTGCTCGATCGCGCGCGCGACCGAGGCGACCTCCGAAAGCGAGCGGCCTTGTGCGTCACCGCGACTGGTCGCGTGATCATCGGTCGGGCCGAGCACGACAGCAGTGACGGCATCGCCGCCGCGCTGTTACGCGCGGGCTGTGAGGACGTGCTGGAGCTCGATCGCGGCTCGCACCACCCCGCCTTCTTCCACCGCACCGGGAGCAGCTCGCCGCCAATGGAAGAATACGAGGCGAGCGCGCTCTACCTACTCGGCCGGCCCATGCTGCCGCATGCGTTTCGCTGGAAGACCAAGGGCAGCGTGCCGAGCACGCAAGTCACGAGCTACGACGTGCCGCACGCGGCGCAGCGCAAGAAGCCCTGACCTTTGCGCTCAAAGGCCGAGCGCGCGACTCGCGACGATGCGAATGCGCATTGCGATCGAGTCTGGATCAGTCGCATCGTGGGCGAGCGCGATCACTTCGGTGAGTGCCTTGCGCGAGGCGCGCAGCTCCGCGATCAAGAAGCGCAGGTCGACCGGCGCGGGGTGAATTCCCGCCGCGACGGCACGCTCGATATCGCGCGCACGCCACTCGACCAGCGCGTGCTTGGCCGGCAAATAACCCGCGCCTCCACAATCGGGGCAATCGACAGGGCCGAAATCAGTAGGGATCTCGCCAGTTCCACCGCAGCTATGGCAGCTCGGGGCTTCGCGGGTCTCTTGGGGCATGACGTCGCGTGCCCTACCACGGCGCGGCTCGCGTAGCATGGCCGACTTGGCACGCGCCGCCCGAGACAAGAAATCTGCAATGCCTTGGAAACGGACTGGCCTTTCTGACGTAGTTCAGGTTTTCTGCGGACTTCCGTGACATTTCCACCTCGAATGCCCAGTGAGCAGCCCTCGCCTTTTGGCGACGTGCCAGACCCGCTCTCCTCGCCGGGCGCGGAGTTCGAGAGGTTGACCAGGCCGGTGGTCGCGGGAAATGCCGGGCCCACACGCGCGGAACTCCAGCGGCGTTGGAGCTTTTCGTTGGGGTTCTGCGCGCTGTGGTTTCTGGCTCAGCTCCTCGCGTTCGGGCTCCGCAAGAATTGGGCGGAACTGCCGGTGGGATACCTGGTGCCGCTGGTCGCCCTGCCCCTCGCCGCCGCCGTACTATCGATCGCGCTGGCACGTGCGGCAGGGCGCCTGGGCTTGGGTCTCGGTCGTCGCCCGCTCGCGCTGTGGGGTGCGCTTTCGCTCGCGACCCCGCTCGCGCTCGGCTTTCTGCTCACCCCACCAGCCAAGATGGTGGGCAGCGCGCAGAACCATTTGATCTGCGTGCTGATGGTGCTCGGCTGGAGCGTACCGCCGCTGTTGGTGCTCGGCAGCGTGGTGCGCCGTTCGTTCGTGGCGCAATCCGGGCTGCGTAGCGCTCACCTTGCCGCGGCCGCGGGCCTACTTGCCGCGACGATCGCGAATCTACATTGCGCCCTGGTCGAAAGCGCTCACGTCGCGCTCGCGCATGGGCTGCCGGTCACCGCACTTTCGGTGCTCGGCGCGCTGTTCGTTGCGCCGCGGGCGCGAAGCTAGCGAGCTCCAAAAAAATAGAAAACCCGTTCGAACCTCCAACGTAAAGCGTGTCAGTCGCCGCGCTCACTGCGCGAGCGACGTGGAGGAGAGCAATGGTAAAGCAGAGCCCTTGGGTCAAGCCCGCGTCCAGAGAAGAGCGGCGACCCGCGCTGCGCGAACTGCCCGAAGAAGAGCTGATGGTCGCCTATGTCGTCCACGATGACTCGCGCGCGTTCCGCGAGCTCCATCGCCGGCTCCGGCCCGGCCTGATCGGCTATGCCCTGCGCCGCTTGCGATCCCGCGAGCTGGCCGAAGACTTGGTGCAGCAGGCGTTCTTGAACGCGCATCTGGCGCGCGAGCGTTTCCAGCTCGGAAGCTCGGCGCGACCATGGCTCACGCGCATTTTGGTGAACTTGGTCCGCGACCACTTGCGCAGCGCTCGCTTGCGTCCACTGAGCGAGCTCGTGCCGACGGAGCTAGCGGCGCCCGAAGTCGCCCCTCCACACGAGCGCTCGGAGGCCGTCTCCATCACGCGCAAAGCGCTCAGCGGGCTCGGGCCCCAGCAGCGCGAGGTGATTGAACTACATTGGCTGGAAGAGCGCCCCTTTCCCGAAATCGCTGCGGCGCTCGGCGAGCGGGTATCGACCGTCAAGGTGCGCGCGCACCGCGCCTACAAGCAGCTGCGCCGAGCGCTCGACGCCGAGTTCCCCGAGCAAGACAAACTCTGCGGCGCGCGCAACGGAACCGACGGCTGGTAGCGAAAGCGGGGCGGTGCTAGCGCTGGGCACGTGACCGAGGTGCTCCAGCTCTCGCTGCAGATCGCGCTCGGCATCGCCTTTCCGGCACTGGTGATCAAGAAAGACCTGGCCCGCCTCGGCCCGCTGCCGCTGTCCCGCGCCTGGAACGAAGCCAGCCTTTGGTCCGCGATCGTGGCGTTCGGTCCAATCAGCCTGATCGTGCACTTTACGCGCACTCGCCGCTCGTTGCTGGGGCTCGCTTTGGGCCTGGGCTGGGCGCTGCTGAACGTGCTCGTTTCTACGCTTGGGGCGAGCGCTTTCGCGCCCTGAGCGCTATCCTGCCGCGAGGTCGAACCATGGAGCACCTACCCGAGCGGCCCGCTTCGGTGCCCGCGGACGCAATCTATTGTGCCGACTACGACGCTTGGGAGCTCGGGGCGCATGACGCCGAGGGCCGGCGGGGCGGTGAATGTGCGTTCTATCGCCGCGACGG
Organism: Polyangiaceae bacterium; assembly: GCA_035549735.1. Taxonomy (GTDB): domain Bacteria; phylum Myxococcota_A; class Polyangia; order Polyangiales; family Polyangiaceae; genus PMG-095. Next base: position 51,929 of record DASZQI010000020.1, read on the forward strand.
CTCACTCTACCTCCGCTCGAAGTTCGAAAGCGGCGTCCAGAACGGGCCGTTCTCGATGTTCCACCCGAATGGGCAGCTCGCGCGCGAAGGCAGCTACGTGCAGGGCGAGCTGGACGGAGAGTGCGTCGCGTATGCCTCCGACTCCCCCACTTCGCTCGCGCTCCGCGCGTGCTGCGTGCCACCGGGGGCCGTGAAGCTGCGCGCCGAGTACCAGCACGGGCGCCTCCTTCGTGAACTGTTTTTCGACGCTGAAGAGCGGCTGCTGTCGTTCGAAGGCGTACCCATACCGGAGCGACCGCAACGTGTCCCCGCCGAGGCCAGCTTCGACGAGTCGTCGTGGCGTTGGGTGGTGCGCGAAGTCAAAGACCCACTTTCGCACGTCGATCGTTACTTCACGGTCGAGGGCACCCTGAACGAAGAGCTCGAGTACGGCGGCGGGCTCAAGCGCGCGCGGCGCTCGTTCGACGAAGCCGAGAAGCTGCGTGAGTCGAGCGGCTACGACGCAGAAGGGCGCCTCCATGGCGCTCATTCCCGGCGCTTCCTGCCGGGGGACGCGAATCCCCATGCCGATCCCGCGGTGTGCGAGGTGCGAGGCCAATTCGAGCACGGTCACCCGGTGTCACGCGTCGAGCTCCTGGACGCGAGCGGGGCAGTGCGGCGGAGCGTCGATTTCGGCCGCAACTGGCCGGAAGGCGAGCTCGACCGCTCGCCTGCGCTGCGCGAGTTCGCGAGTTTCGATGCCTCGCTCGCCGAGCTCAGCCAAGCTCTACTCAGCGAGGGGCGCGTGCGCGAGGCGCTCTGCCTTTCTGCGCGCGCCGCCGCGCGAACCGGAGAGCGCGAGCCGCTGCTACGTTTGCTGCGCGAGCGCACGCTGGAATTGAAGCCGGAGTTCGCCGCCAGCCAGGCGGAAGCGCTGTTGAACCAAGGCGACGCGACCTGGTTTGGCGCGCTCGACGCGCTGCTCAACGGCACGGAGCCTGCCGCCGTCTATCGAACCCTGGCCTCGGTGTGGCACGGCCGGCCCGCGATCGCCCACGACCTGGTCAACGCCTCGCTCTTGCTCGACCCAGAAAAGCCGCTCACCCACCTCACGCGCGGCCTGGTGCGGCTCGAGCTCGGCGATGTGCAGGGCGCGCGCGAAGACGCACGGCTGCTTCTACCCGTGTCGGAAGCCGGAGCGGAGTTCCTGATTGCTTCCGCGCGCGTCCATTTTCCAAACTTCGTCTTTTGGCCCGCACAAGAAACGCTCGGGCCATTACCCGAGGGCGCGCCCGAAGTGGCGTTCGAACAGCCCCTGGCAGCCGCGCAGCAGCAAGTCCGCGTCTATGCCACGCGCCTTCAGCAACTGCGCCGCGCGCTCGCGCAGTTTCCGGCGCTGAGCGCGGCGCCGGAGCATTTGCCGCCGGACGTGTCTTGGTTGCTGCCCGACGGGCCAGTGGAACTCACGCAGACTCGAATCACCATCGAGGACGAGACCGAGGAAGGCATTGAGAGCAGCGAAATCGAAATCGACGAGCGGCTCGACGTGAGCAACGCGCGCGCCACCGCTCTGCTGAGCGCTGCTCGCGCGAACTGGTCGGCTCTTTGTTGGCTGTGCTGGGCCTGTGGGCTCGATCGGATTGCAATGCCCGAACGTCTCGAGAGACGACCCGATTTCGCGGCAGCGGTCAGCATGTCGCTAGTTCGTCGCTTCAGGGCGCGCGATCGCTTGACCACTGGCGGCTTGGTCTCGTTCGCCAAGGGCGTACCGAGCTTCACCTGGGAAGGGTTCGAGATCGACTCGATCCACGCTCGCTTCGCGAGCGTGGTCGCCGATGAGTATTTGGAAGTGCGCGCTATGTTTCTGTGGTCGATGTTCCCCGAAAACGCTTCGCCGTTTCAGGAAGATCTCAGAAAAGACTGACGACTCAGTCGTGCATTTGCTCTGCGAGGTAGCGCTCGCGACCGATATCCTTGATCAGGTAGAGCTGGGTCTCGAGCCAGTCGACCGAGTCTTCCTCTTCGACCAGCAAGCTCTCGAGCAGTTCGCGCGTCCCGCCGTCACCCTTGGCCGTGGTGAGCGCGATCGCCTTGTTCAGTCGATCCACCGCTTCCATCTCGAGCTCGAGATCGACCTTGTGCATTTCCACCGGTTCCTCCCCAACCCGCACCGGGCTGAGCCGCTGCATGTTGGGGATGCCATCGAGGAACAGGATGCGGGCGATGACGCGGTCCGCATGCTTCATTTCCTCGATCGATTCCTCGCGCTTCTTCTTGGCCAGCCGCTTGTAACCCCAGTTTTCCAGCATCCTGAAATGGATGAAGTACTGGTTGATGGCGGTCAGCTCGCTGGTCAGAATGTCGTTCAGGGCGGCGATAATCTCGGGGTCGGAACGCATGAGGCGCCCTCCTATCGGTGGACCTTCTAGAAGACCCGGAGACGATCTGCCAGTGCGCTGGCTGGTGCAAGACTCGCAAGCGCTAGTCGCCGAAAATACTGCGTTTTGTTCGGTAATTTTGGCCCACCGGCCTACGAATTCAGGGGGTCCTGATATTGACAATCACTTTCAATAGGCTACCTTGCTAAAAACCTCAGCGAGGAACCCTTGCTCGTTTGCCACTGCAGCCGCGTAACCGACCGTGAAATTCGCGAGACCATCCGCTCCGGCGCGACCAGCGTGGAGGAGCTTGCGGCAGCATGCGGAGCGGGTGCCTGCTGCGGCGGTTGCGAACCGATGCTCGAACGGCTGATTCGACTCGAGCGAGGGAGCTGCCCCCAAACCCGTTCCGCGTCCGAGCCCGCGCCGCGTTCCGCAGCTTGACGCCGGCGTCTCCGAGCGCGTAGCTCGGACCGAGCGCCACGGCGAGTTTCTAACGGTTGGCTCAGTAGCGCCGGAGCCGTGCCCAAGCGTAGGCAGCCGAGGCGAACACCGCGCAGAGCGTCGCCTGCGACGCGCCCACTGGCAGCGAAAACAGAAACGCCGCGACGTAGCCGAGGCCGCCAGCAGCGACGCCCAGGCCGACCGCGACCACGACCACGCTGCGCAAGCGATTGGCGAGCAATAAGCCGGCTGCCGCGGGAAGCACTGAGAAGGCAAACACCGGCAGGGACCCGAGCGCGCGCGTGGCGAGCGATACTTCGAGCGCGAACAGGGTCCAAAAGCCGCCTTCGATGGCGCGCACCGGCAGGCCGTGGACGCGCGCACCTTCCGGATCGAAGCCGCTGAACACGAGCCCGCGACCGAGCAAGGAAAGCGTGAGGAACGTCAGCGCCGTACCCCCGGCGAGCAGCCACAGATCCAGCGGGCGCACCAGCACCGCGGTGCCGAAGAGAATCGCCGCGATGTCATGCGCTTCTTGCGCGATGCGGTCGCCGAGCAGCACCGCGAGCGCGGACGCGGCCACGAACGCGAAGCCGACCAGGGTTTCCGGAGCCAGCCGCGCGCGCGGACGAGACCCAACCAACTGCGTCGTGGCCACGCTCGCCAAGAGCGCGCCGAAAACCGGGGAAAACGAGAACCCGAGATGAATTTCTGCGTAGAACGCGAACGCTACGCCGAGCCCCGCTGCCTGGCTCAGCGCGGCGGTCATGAACACGGCCCGGCGCAAGACCACGAACACACCGAGCGCCGCGAGGCCCGCGCCCGCGAGCACGCCGCACAATACCGGGTCGCGGTAGATGCCCCAGTTCTCTGCGAAGTCCGCGAGGTCGGCGGCAGCGTGCGAGTCGACCGCGATCTCGGCGTGCGGCTTCGCGCTGGTCGTCGCAGCCGCTGCGGGCTGCGCACTTGCCGAGGGCGAAGCGAGAATGGCGTCGAACTCGTCGGGTTGAGCGCTGGGCGTGGCTTTGGCGGTTGCTCCCGGGTTCACGAGAGCGCTCCGAGCGTGGCGTCATCGTAGCGTTTGCGGAACAGGTCGTGCTCGAGCACCTCGCGCGGAGTGCCGGTGACCAGCTGTCCGCCGTCACGATCCACGAGCAACGCGCGATCGGCGAACTCACGCGCCAGTCCGAGATAGTGGCTCACGATCACGAGCCCCATGCCGAGCTCGTGGCGAAGCCGCTGCAGGAGCTCGAGCGCCTCGCGTTCGGCCACCCAATCCATGGCGGAAGTCGGTTCATCGAGCACCGCGAGATCCGGCGCCGACGCCGCCACGCGGGCGAAGAGCACGCGCTGCTTCTGCCCTTCCGAGAGCTGGCGAAAGGGTCGGTCCATGAGCTCGGACGCGCCGACCAAAGCGAGCGCGCGGGAAACCGCCGGGCTCTTGGCATGCCGGTAGGGCCGCCAAAAAGACATCCCGCGTTCGAGGCCCATGCCAACCACGTCGCGTACCCGGAGCGGATAGAGTTCGTCGAAGGTTTGGCGCTGAGCCAGATAGGTCAGCGAGAGACCGCTGACGTCGCGGTGCACCTCCCCGCGCACTGGCGGAAGCAAGCCGAGCAGCGTGCGGAGCCACGTGGTCTTGCCCGCACCGTTGCGACCGATTACCGCCCACAGCTCGCCGCGTCGAATGGTCAGATCGACCGGCGGCAAGATGGCGTGCCCCTGATAGCCCACCAGCAGACCTCGACAGGTAAGCAGCGGCGCCCCCGCGCGCTCGGTCACAGCGCCCCCGCGAGCGCGCTCACGACTCGATCCATGAAGGCGATGTAGCCTTGCCCCGCTTGAAAATTGCTGGCACCAGGCAAGCGGACGAGCTTCGCTCCAGTCTTCTTGGCGATGAGTTCGGAGGTGCTGGTCGGGTACCAGGTCTCTTGCAGCAGCGCGCGAACGTGGTGCTCCTTCGCGCGCTGAATCAAATCGGCGACGTGGCCAGGGTTCGGGGGAATGCCGGGTTTCGGCTCCACGTGATCGATGACTTGCAAGCCGAGCCAGTCAGCCAAATAGACGAGGGACTTGTGGAACGCGATCACCTCTCGGCCACGCGCGGCCGAGAGCTTGGCCTCCCAGCGCGCGCGCGCTTCACGCAGCTGCGAAACGAAGCGCTTGGTCGCCTCGAGGTAGCTCGCACGGCCGTCTGGATCGAGCTCGGCCAAGCGTTTGCCGATGCCGACGGCGACGCGCTCTGCAGCGCGCGGATCGAGCGTGTAGTGCGGATTGCCGGTGGGATGAATGTCTCCCATCGAGCGTTCCACTTTGACCGCCGGGCGCTCGAGCAGAGAGACGAGCTCGGAGCAATCGAGGAAGCCGCGCGCGCCGGTTTGGATTTTTCCGTTTCGGGAGCCCACCTGCAGCGTGGGTAGCCAGCCCACCTCGAGCTCGGCGCCGACCACGATCAGAAGATCGGCTTTGCTGAGCTCGAGCGCGAGATTCGGCCGAGCGTCGACCCAATGAGGATCTTGCGTCGGGAGCACGAGTGCTTTGACGCGCACGCGCGAACCGCCCACGGCTGCGGTGAGCGCGGCCAGATCGGGTGTGGTCGTGACGACGGATAGCTCTGCCTGAGCCGCGCCGGGAATGGCGATACCGAAGAGGAGAGCAAGAGCGACGAGAAAATTTCGAAACATGGCGTTCGTCCTGGTTCAGAAGGGGTGCGCGCCGTGGGCGCCAATCGCGAGTTCGGCGGCGAGGAATGCGGCCCAAACCGCTTCGTCGCCGAGGCCAACGTCGCGCGAACCCTGCAGGCGGAGGCGCGAGAATTCGGTCGGATAAAAGGTCATGGCAAGGGCGGCGCGGGTGCGGGTGCGATCCCAGGTTGGGTCGAGCGGGTCGAGCGCGATGTCGCCGGATTTGTCGTAAGCGGGTGAGCCGTACTCGTATCGGGCAGCGGCCGACCAGCGTTGCGCGAAGCGGTACACGACTTGCGCGTAGCTATCGAAGTCGGAGAGCACGGAGCCCGGCACCTGACGGCGGCGATACAGCCACTCGGTCTGCAGCGTGAGCTGAGTCGGACTCTCGCGCGTGATCGGGCGGTACTTGAGGTACAGGTCGCTCGCGTAGACCTCACTGCGATTGTCGGGACCGCTGGCGTTGGGTCCGAATGCCGCGGAGAGGCCCCAAGAGAGCGACCAGTCGTCAGACAGCGGGAAAAACTGCTTGATGGCGGTGATGGCGAGCAGATCGCGCACGCTGTGAACGCCGGGGTTCTCTTCGCCGAAGAAGCTGCGCGCGGTGCCCTCACCGTCGGCGCGAGTGGCGGATGCGACGAGCTCGACGTACCAGGGTAGCGGCGTCAAATACGAAAGCTCCACGCCGAGCCCGCGATTGCCTTCGCCGCCAAAGACTCGACCGATCGCGAATGGCTGGTCGACGAAATCCCAGGTGTGGGGGTGGGTGGCGTTGAGGCGCCCGAAACGCGTGAGAAATTGGCCAAAGCGCGCTTGAAGTCGGCCGGGAAGGTCGAGCGTAGTGCCGTAAGCCTCTTCGAGCTCGAAGCCGTCGGGAGCAAAAACGAGGTGGCTATCGAAACGGAAGTACGGATCGACTGCGGCGGCGAAGGAGAGCTCGAGTTGTTGGAGGTTGAAGCCGGTCTCGGTGGGATCGTGGCCACCGGTCTCATGGTTCTCGGATTGCGAGAAGGCGGCGGCGGCGAAATCGCCGATTACGGAGAGATCGGGGTTGAGGGATTGCGGGGAGCCTGAAGGGGCGGGAGTTGAAGTGGAGGAGGTAGAGGACGAGGGAGCGGGGGCGGAAGACGGGGCGGGAGTGGAAGGCGGTGCGTCCGCAGCGAGGGCGGCTTGGATTTCAGCGAGGTCGGTCGAGGATTGGGGAGCGGGAGCAGGAGCGGGAGCGGGAGCGGGAGCAGGAGCGGGAGCGGGAGCGGGAGCGGGCGCAGGAGCAGGAGCAGGAGCAGGAGCAGGAGCGGGTTCGGCTAGTGACTGGGTGGGGAAGAAGAGAATGAACGCGGGTAAAAAGCTACTTCGCATCGAGACACCGGGGGCGAGCGTGGGGGCGCTTGCCTGCGTGAGGCGGTGGTTTGGCGAGCGCATCTCGGGCGCTCGAACGGGCGGGAGCGTGCGCGAAGGCGCGGCGGGCTCAACCGGATTTCTCGGCGATCGGCGGTTAGACTGCGCGGATCGCCTGACTGGAGGGCGCTGCGCGGCGCGAAATGGCGCCACGTGGCAGGCGCGCGCTCGCAAGCGAACGCCAAGCGTTGCGAAAAAGCGCGATCAGCCGGGAGGCGCGAGCTTGGGCGCGTAATGCAGAAGCGCGAGGCTCACATGCGCAAGCTCCGCTCGAGAGAGAGAACTTGGGCTGGCTTCTGCAGCTAGTGTCGACGTGGAAGCGGAAGACGGAACGGTCGCGGCAACCTTCGACGAAGTGGCAACGACAGCGCAGTGGTCGTGCTCGTCGGCAAACTCGGGCACGGAGTCAGCCGCCGCGACCGGATGCGCAGACGGGCGCGCGCTGACGACGGCGTGACCGCCACTATGCCGTAGCTCACCGTGCTCGGCGCACAGTTCGTGCTGCACCAGGCCGAAGTGGAGAGCCGGCACCAGGTAGCCGACCCCCAGCGCGACCAGCAAGAGGCCACGCAAAAGGCCCAAAATTAGCCGAAAACCGGCTGATTCTGGCGCTGCGGCGTGGGATCGCGATCGCTTCACTCCCCGAGAGTCAAGCACACAATCGCGCTTCGGTAAACTCGGACCCGGCCGTGGAATGATGGAGACCCCCAGGGCGTTCAGTGCGGGCGGCCTCCCATGCTGCGGCGCTTCGACGGACTGTGCGTCCAAGCGCCGCAGCCAAATGGGAGGCCTCCCACGAACGGTCTTCAGAACCGCTTACGGCAGGTTCATGGGGACCTCGACGAGCCGGAACGGCTTCAGCGGATCCATGGCGGTGCCCCAGAAATGATCACCCTGATTCTCGACGAGCCAAGCGTTCTTGTCGCGCATCGCGAAAGTCGCAATGCCGTCGAGACCGGTGCTCACCCGCCGAACGTAGCCGGTCTTGCCACTGATCTCGATCGTGGCCATACCGCCGGGTCCGCCTTCCGCGATCGCCAACAAGTTGTTGTCCACGACCTTGAGCCCATCCGGCGAGTAGATGGGGCGTGATGTGGTGATTTCGGCGACCTGCCCGGCTTTGCCATTGTTCAGAATCGGAATCGCGTAGAGAGCGCCGGGGTGATTTTCGACGACATAGAGCACCCCCGCTTTGCGATCGATGTCGATGCCGTTGAGGTGCCACTGGTCGGCTGGAAACGCCTTGCTCGTCACCCACTCCTCGAGTGAGTCTTGCTCGGTAGCGCCTGCCGCGAGCCGCAGGACACGGGGGTACCACGAGTCGGTCGCGTAAACGTTTCCGTCGTCGTCCACGGTAATGTCGTTGCAGAAACCCGCAACACCCTTGGTGTCTGCTTCGGGGAGCGGCGTTTCGTACTCCGGCCAGGCCCAGCTTCCCTTGAAGTCACCGGTGACCAGATCGAACGCCTTGAGGGCCGCTGGATACTTGCCGGAGAGGTCGGCGTTGCCCGCGTCCGAAGAGCAAACCCAAAGCGTGCTCGTGGCGTCATGCGCGTACAGGCCCAGCACCGATACGAGACCGTTGGTTTTATCGGGCTCGATGAACGGCTCCGTCTCGGTTGCTTTCGCAGAGGCTCGCTGAATCGACCCGGTCTCCATGCTGCCCACGTAGAAGTTGTCGTCGGCATCGAGCGTCACGCCTTCCGGGAAGAAGCGAGGCGTGTTGATCTGAATGATGCCCGCGCCGGCCCCGACCGCGAGCGGCACTTCGACGATGCGGAAGGGCGGATCGGCGTCGGGACCGTTGTCGGCGGGCCCCCAGAAGTGATCGCCCTGGTTTTCTACGACCCACGCGCTGGCCTGGAACAGCGCGAACGTCGCAACCTGGTCGAAGCCCTTGATCACTTCCTCGACGTCTGCGCTATCGCCGTCGAGACGGAGGATCGAAACGCCGCCGCCAGCATTGTTGCCTTCCGCGGTGACGAGCAGATTGGGTGCGAGCACCTTTAGACCGTCGGGAGCGAGCAGAGCGCGCGAAGTATCGATTTTCGTGACTGGTCCGGCCGAGCCGTTGGCCTCGATCGGAATGCGGTAGAGTGCGCCAGGGTGGTTCTCGACGACGTAGAGAGTGTTGGTGGTCTGGTCCACGTCGATGCCGTTCAGGTGCCACTGGTCCTGCGGGAAGGCGTCGCTCACGAGCCATTCCTCGAGCTCGGTGCCACCAGCCTGCAAGCGCAGGACGCGCGGATACCAAGAATCGGTGGCGTACAGGTTACCGTCGGCGTCGACCGTCAGATCGTTGCAAAAGCCGTTCACGCCGTGGGTCGCGGTTTCCGGCAAGGCCTCACCGCTCGGCGCAGGCCAAGCAAAGCTATCCAGAAACTTGCCGGTCGCGAGCTCGAACTTCTTGATCGCCGCGGGTGCGACCCCAGCGCGCGCGCCGTTGCCGGCGTCCGAAGAACAAACCCAGAGTGCCCCGCTGGCATCGTCGGCGTAGAGACCGATTACCGAAACTAGATCGTTGGTCTTGTCTGGCTCGATGAACGAAGTCGCTTCTTTGTCACTGGCAGTCGCGCGGTAGACGGACCCAAGCTCCATACTTCCAACGTAAAAGTTGCCGTTCTTGTCGACGGTCACGCCCTCCGGGAAGAAGCGTGCAGGAGAAATGTCGATGACTCGACCGCCCGCGTCGAGCGGACCGCCGCCCGCGCCGCCATTGCCCGCGTTGCCCGCTTCGCCCGCATTGCCTGCTTCGCCTGCGTGTCCAGCGCGGCCGCCGGTCGCAGCGCCGGAGCTACCGCCCGTCGCTCGGCCACCGCTCGCCGCGCCGCCTGTGTTGCCACCGCCCTGGCCGCCAGTGCCGGGGCTGGTGTCGTCGTCGTCGTCGCCGCATCCGGTGAACGCCAGTGTGGCCACCGTAACCAATGCCAAGCTCAGACTTGTCCGCAATCGTCGGGTCATGGATCCCTCACTTGTGTGAGAAAGAGGCTCCCCAGCCTTTTCGCGCCGCCACGACTAGGTCGGTAATCGCGGAGTGTCAATGAGGAGTACTCAGCAATAGCGCCTCGACTCAATGAGTCGGCGCACTGCACTGAATCGATATTTGATTGCGGTAATGGTTTCTGTGTAGCTGACGCGATTAGCGAGCAACCGCGGCCAGATGGTCGCGAGGTCAACTCCGCCGGCGACGGCGTTTTACGATCCGATCCGGCTCGGCACGGACGACCTCATCGTTCTCACGGTTCCGATAGCGTACCTGGCGGAGAAGCCGCCCATTCGATTCGTCGAAGAACAATCGCTCTTCACGCTTGAGCCCTTGTTCGATGGCGCCTTTACCTTCGGGCGACGCCAGGTCTTCTTGCCACTGGCCAACGTCGGGGGGCAGCGGCTCGAGCACGCCGAGACGTTCCTCCGCGGCGCCGGGCACATTGCCGAGGAACACGACTAGGTAGATGCCGATACCAAGCGCGGCCAGAACCAGAAGGAACACATAAAACACGCGACCTCTTCGAGCGAACGGGGGACTCGATCGAATTAGCGACCCCGGCCTGAAATATCAACGGCCCGGCGCCCAAGTTGCAGGGACCCCGGCTGATCGCGCAGAAATCCCCTTGCGAATTGCACGGCTAGTAACGCGCCTTGTCGCGTTCCAATGACTCGCTACGCTAGAGGTTGGGCCGGCAACGGCCCTCCCCTCATGCAGGGGACCGCAACGCTTACCGCTGGGGTTTAGCAGATGAGACGCTCCGCCTTGCTCTTTAGTTTGACCGTTTCGTGTCTGGCTGCTTGCGGCGGTGGCGCCTTCACGTCCGAGGATACGGGTGGCGCCGCCGGGGAAGCGAACCGCGGTGGCGCTGGTAGTGGCGGAACCAGCAATGAGCGAGGTGGCCGCGGCGGCACGAAGAACGAGCAAGGCGGCAGCGAAACCGGTGGCAGCGCAGGAACCGGAGGTAAGGGCGGCGGAGCCGGCGGAGCGATCGAAGGCGGTGTCACGGGCAGCGGCGGTTCTGGAGCGAGCGCAACGGGTGGCACCGGCACTGGCGGCAACACCGGAGGAAGCGACAATAGGGGCGGCAGCGGGACGGGAGGAAAGAGCAGCAGCGGTGGCGCAGTCGGCAAAGGCGGTAGCGGCGGCGCAACCGGAGGAGCCGTCGGCAAGGGCGGAACCGGAGGGACGCTCAACACGGGTGGCACGGTTGGCAAAGGTGGAACGGGCGGCACACTCAGCACGGGTGGAACCCCCGGCAAAGGTGGAACCGGAGGCACGCTCAGCACAGGCGGCGCCGTTGGCAAAGGTGGAACGGGTGGCACGCTCAACACCGGAGGCACGCTCAACATCGGAGGCACGCTCAACACCGGAGGCACGCTCAACACCGGAGGCACGCTCAACACCGGAGGCACGCTCAACACGGGCGGGATCGTTAGTCTGGGTGGCAACGTTGGGACCGGTGGAGCGATCGGCGGGAGCGGCGGCGGAAACAGCGACGCCGAATGCAACGACATTTGGAGTCAGTACTTGGTCGCCCTGGCCGAAGCGCGGACGTGTGATCCGAACGCTCAAAACAAACAGTGCAGCAAGGACTGGACCTTGCCCGACCTCTGTCAATGCCCCTTGCCGGCGAACAAGAATAGCCCGGCCTTCGACACCGCAGCCACGTTGTTCGCAAAATACAAGGATCACGGTTGCAAGTTTTCCCAATGTCTCGTGTGCCTGATGGGAGTCGAGGCGACTTGCACCAGCAACCAAGGCTCCTCGGGCTTCAGCTGCCAGTGGTAGGCCGGACCTCGTTCGGCTAAAAGGCCCGAACGAAAAATGGCGCTGCATAAGCAGGTTGTGATCATCGGCGGCGGCTTCGGCGGGCTATCGGTCGCGCGCGCCCTCGCAAAGTTACCCGTCGAAGTGACGCTGATCGATCGCCGCAACCACCACTTGTTTCAGCCTCTGCTCTACCAGGTCGCCATGGCGGGTCTCTCGCCAGCCGAAATTGCGGTCCCCATTCGCAGCGTGCTACGCAAACAAAAGAACGCGCGCATCTTGCTAGCCGACGTCACCCGCGTCGATCTGGCCGCGCAGACGCTTGAGCTTCGCCACACCGCGCCGCGCCACTTCGACTACCTGGTCATCGCAACGGGGTCGAAGCCGAACTACTTCGGGCACGACGCCTGGGAGAGCGTCGCCCCCGGCCTGAAGAACCTGGAGGATGCGATCGAGATTCGTAGACGCGTGCTGCTCGCGTTCGAAGCGGCGGAACGCGAAGGCGACCCCAGTAAACAACGCCGGCACCTGACCTTCGTGGTGATTGGCGGCGGGCCTACCGGCGTGGAGCTTGCGGGGGCGATCGCCGAGCTGGCAGGTTTCGTGTTGTCTCGCGACTTTCGGAACATTCGCCCCGAAGCCACGCGGGTCGTACTGGTCGAGGGTGGCGATCGAGTGCTTGGCAGCTTCGATCCGGAGCTCGCGAAGAGCGCGCTCGAGAGTCTTCAGGAAATGGGCGTCGAGGTTCGCGCTGGCACCCGCGTCACCGACATCGACGAACGCGGCGTAGCGCTGGGCTCGGAACGAATCGACGCTTCTACCGTGCTGTGGGCTGCCGGCGTGGAGGCGGCGCCGCTCACCAAGACCCTGGGCGTGCCGCTCGATCGCAGTGGGCGCGTCCTCGTCGAGCAGGACTGCGCGCTACCCGGGCATCCGAACGTGTTCTGCATCGGGGACGCTGCTCTGTTCGTGCCGACCGGCGGCGGGCAGCCGTTGCCGGGTGTCAGCCCGGTCGCGATGCAGCAGGGGCGTTTCGTCGCCCAGCAGATTGGGCGTTCGTTGCGCGGCCTTTCGCGCGAGAATTTCGTGTATCGAGACAAGGGTTCGATGGCGACGATTGGCCGCAGCCGCGCCGTGGCCGAGTTCGGGCGCCTGCGGCTGCACGGGTTCTTGGCCTGGCTGTTCTGGCTCTTGGTTCACATCTACTACCTGATCGATTTTCGCAATCGCATGCTGGTCCTGATCGATTGGACCTGGTCTTATTTTGCCTATGAGCGAGGCGCACGACTGATCACCGGTCGCGACGCCGATCCTCCTCCCCCTCCCCTGCGCTGAACGCTGCTCAGCTCGCAGCGGCTTCTTTGTTCGGAGCGAAATCGGGCGGCAAGGCTTCGACCCGCGCGACCAACGCGGCGATGTCGTTCGGTTCCACTCCGCGCCAGAACAAATTCCAACCAGGCAAGCGCAACATGCCGTCGCACACGGTCTGGTACCAAGAGTTAATCGGGTTATCGGGGCGCCCGCGCCAGAACAGTCGCGGGAAATCGCGCAGAATGGCCTGCCACAGGTCGTTGCCGATGCCCTCGCCCTGCGCCTCGGGCTCGACCGCGAATTTACTCAGATAGGGCGCGGGCGCTTCGTCGAACAAGATCGCCGCGCCGCGATAGTTGGACTCGAAGTACACCGAAAGCGGCGGCCGCGCGAAGAAACTCGGCTCGAGCGCGCGGCCAAAGCTCGCCTCGAGCAAAGCGGTGAGCTTGCCGACGTCGGTCTCTGCGTAGCTGTCACGGCGTTCCACCGCGGTACCTGGCTTGATCAGGGTACCGGCGCCCTTCACGGTGAAGAGCTCCTTCAACAGGTTGAGCGGAGAGGTAATGCTGACCAGCAGCGGGTTCGAGGCTTTGGCCTGAATCAAAGCGTGGGCGGCCTCCACGAGCTCTGCCTCGCGCTTTCCGAGATGGCGACCGGTCATCAGCTGAACGCGATCCGTTCGCAAATTGATGACCGAAATACGACCGTCCACGGTGGGCAAGGCGTGACCGGGCGCGAGCTCGAGCGGACCGACGCTCTTCGCTACCAGGCCGCCGCGACGCCGGAGCAGCACTACTTTGCGCGTGTCGAGCTCGCGCGAAAGCGCCGCCAACGAGAGCAGCCGCTCTTTGTAGCCGACACCCTCCTGACTGCGAAAATGCACGATCGGAAGGCGCTCGCTGCGCAGCTCCTCGCGCAGGCGCTCGGCCAGCCCGGGTTCGCTCATCTCATGCGGGCAGGCCTCGAGGCCGACGCTGGGCAGGCGCTTGACCAAGCGCTCGGAGCCGGCCGCTGCGGCCTCGGGGTTGAACAGCCCGAGCACGACCGGAGCGAAAAGGTCGAGGTCGCTTAGAAAGCGGAGCTGCTCGACCAAGGAGCCGAGCGCGTGGCGCACCACCGGACCGCCGGGCGCGATGATGGCGAAGCTCTCTTTCGGCAGCTTGCGAAAGAGCTTGAGGTAGAGCTCGGCTTCTGAGCGTCGCCCAACGCTCTCGAGGAACGTGAGCACGACCTCCGCCGCGGGGGGTGGGGCGGGTTGTTGTGGAGGCACGGCCTATTGAATGGTTTGCGTAACGAAGGAGACGAGGGCCTCGTTGCCGGGCGTCGCCATGATCGTGGAGGGCAGCGGGCGAACGTACCAACGCACGGTCCAATTCAGCGTTCCGCCCGCAGGAATATCGCTGACCGCGCCCTGATTCTCGACCTCCACGTAGTTTTTCGCGGGAGGCGCGGAGTAAATCTCGATCTCCGCCTCGCCGGTGGCGGCCTGGGCCTGCTGAATATCCGGGAACGACTTGATCAGGATCACGTTCTGAGGGGTGACATGGGCGATCCAACCCTTGCCGTCGCCGAACAGCTTCGACTCCATCACGCTCGGGGTGTGTTTGAACCAAACACACCCGGCGCCGGTGGTCGTGGTCAAGAGCGGCATCGTGCCAGCGCTGGGGGCGGAATCACTCGCGTAGAACGTGAGGCCACCGCCCGCGACTCGGGTGATCTCCCACGGCGCCACGCGCTTGCTCGCCGTACCCTGATTCTTGATGGTGTACTGAATCGACACGGCCTGCTTGGCGAAGTCGGCGGTGAAGGTCTTGCTAATGCTGAGCCCATCGACGTTCGGGTGACTTGCGGCGCTGACCTTCGGCCCGACCACGGTGCACGACTTGTCGTCGCTGGTCACGGTAAACGCGGTCGTGTCCATCTCGGGCAGCGGCGGCCAGCTCCAATCTGCCTGCGGGCTAGTCCAAAACGTGGAGCCATAATTGGAAGGGTCCACGGACGGACCGGTGAGCAGCTCAGAGGTACCGATGCGCGCCGAGGTCACGCGACCCGCGGTGCCAGGCGTCACTTCGAAGAAAAGATCGCCAAACTCGAGCACACACTTGTCGCCGCGCGACACTGGGCCCTTCAACATTCCTGCGCCTCCACTACCTGAACCTGCTGCGCCCCCGCCACCGGCTGCTCCGCCACCGGCTGCTCCGCCACCACCACCCGCCGTACCGCCGGTCGCTACGCCACCCGTTGCGGTGCCGCCCGTCGCGGTGCCGCCGGTGCTGGGAGCCGTGCCACCCGTGGTGCCGCCGGTGCTGGGAGCGGTACCACCCGTGGCCACGGTGCCACCAGTGGACGGCGCGACGCCGCCGGTCGTCATGCCACCGGTAGTGCTGACTGCACCGCCCGTTGCGGAGCCACCCCCATCGCTGGGAGAGCACGCGTAGCCGACCGCACCCGTGAGCGGGAGGGCGAGCAAAGCCCAAGCCCGTACTCTGCGCGAAGCGAGCATGCTCGTGGGCTACCATCGGGCCCTCGCTTCCGCAACGGGAAATCCCCTCGTTCTTCGCCGGTTCTCGGGGTAATGATGGCGCGCGATGTCTACCGCCCGCTCGATCCCGAAACTCCGCGCCCTCGTCGTCACGGCGGGCCTCTTGGTCGCTGCCTCGGTCGCTGCTCAAAAGAATGAGGGCCAGGAGACTCTGGTCCGGCGCTATCCGTTCGACCCAGCCTGCGCTTGGGGACGCATCGCAAACGGCAAAGGCATGATCGTGCGCTGCATGAGCGAGGAAGAAGCCAATCTGGTGCTGAAGCGCGCGCCCGCGGCCGCGGCGCCGCGCCCTCCCGAGCCCGCGCCGGGGAGCAGCAGCGTGGGTGGCAGCAGCAGCACCGCCGCGCCCAGCCCCGAGGGTAGCGACACCGAACCAAGCGAAGCCCCCAGCACTGGTGACAACCGCATGGAGGTCACCGTCGGTCCAGTCACGGCCGATCAAGGTGAGCTCAGTGTAGGCAAGCTCGCGCAGCCGAAGTCTCGTTACCTGAAATGCGTCGCGGATCATGGCGGTCTCAAAGACAAGTCGGGCGAGGTGCACGTGCGCTTCTTGGTTCGCTCGAAAGGCATCGCGGAGGGTGTCAGCGTGCAGAAGCGAGTAAACGTCTCAGCAGAGGCCGCGCGCTGCGTAGCCGAGGTGGTCGATCGACGCCGCGTCGGCATTCCGGACGCTCCACTCGTCGGAGCGACCGTAGTCGTCAAATTCGACAAGACGGCGAAGTGACGAACCCACAGCGCGGTGAGTCATGAAAGAGCGCCTCGAGCAGTACGCCTCTCGCGCCCAGACCTGGCAGGTCGAAAGCGATCGATTGGGTGCGCGCTCGCGCCTAGTCTCGAACTTCCGCGGCCTGTGTTTCGGCTCCGCGCTGATCAGCGCAATCGCTGCGCTGGCAGGGGGAAATCCCACGCTTTGTGGCGCGCTTTCCCTCGCGCTACTGGCAGCGTTCTTCGCGCTGGTCGTGGTCCACGGGCGCGTGATCGACGCCTTCGATCTGGCCGAGCGCTGGGTCGACGTCAACCGCGACGCGCAGAGCCGACTGCAACATCGTTGGGACGCGCTCCCCGACATCGGCGAAGGGCTCGCGAGCCCAGAGCACCCGTACGCAGCGGATCTGGATCTGTTCGGACGCGGTTCGCTATTTCAACGTCTATCGGTGGCCCGCACGCGCTTCGGGCGCGAGCGCCTAGCAGGGCTCTTGCTCGGCCCTGCGCCGCTGAGCGATGTGCGTCGCCGCCAAACCGCAATCCGCGTGCTCGCCAGCGAGCTCGAGCTTCGCCAGAGCTTCGAGGCGCACGCTCTCGGCATGGTGGGCACGCGACGCTCGGCGCAAGGCGCTACGCGCGTGCGCAGCGCGCCGAACCCCGCGCCGCTCTTGGCCTGGGCCGAGTCGAAACCGGCCTTGCTCGCCGACCCGCTGAGCCTGTGGGGCTCGCGCGTGCTGCCGCCCATCACCATCGCGCTCGGTGTGGCGACGATCTGGTTCAACGCACCCGCGTTTCCGCTGCTGGTCGGCTTGGTCTTGCAACTACTCGTGATCGTGCGCTCCACGCGAGACGTCGCGCGCATCTTCCAAGCCGTCTCCGCCACCGAAGGCGCGTTCTTGCGCTACGGGGCGTTGCTCGAGCTGATCGAACGCCACGAGCTGGATGAGCCGCTGTTGCGCGAGCTGCGCGAACGCTTGAACACCGCGGCCGGAGCGCCCTCCCTCGCCATGGCGCGCTTTCGCCGCCTGGTTGGCTGGTTCGATCTGCGGCACAATGGGCTGGTCCACCCGCTCGTGAATCTCGTGCTGCTATGGGATTTGCGGTGCGCCATCGCGCTCGAGCGCTGGCAGCAAGACGCCGGCAAGCACCTCCGCGACTGGTTCGAGGTGATCGGCTGGTTCGAGGCGCTGTCTTCGTTGGCGGCGTTCGCGGCCGATGAGCCCGGCACCTGTTATCCCGAGCTTTACGAGCATGAAACGGTGTTTCGCGCGGAGGGTTTGTGTCACCCGCTCCTCGACGCCAGCCGCCGCGTGGCGAACGACGTCAAGTTGAACGGCCCCGGCAGCGCCTTGCTCGTCACCGGCTCGAACATGTCCGGGAAGAGCACATTGCTGCGCGCAATGGGCGTCTCGACCGTGCTCGCCCTGACCGGCGCGCCCGTGGTGGCCAAGCGCTTCGAGCTCTCGCTGCTCGAAGTCGCAACCAGCATTCGCGTCGCGGACTCACTCGAGCAAGGGGTAAGCCACTTTTACGCCGAGATCACCAAGCTCAAGGCGGTGGTCGACGCCGCGCGCACGCGCGGGCCGGTGTTGTTCCTGCTGGACGAGGTCTTGCACGGCACGAACTCGCGCGAGCGCCAGATCGGCGCGCGCTGGGTGCTTTCGGAGCTGCTCCAACTCGGTGCGCTGGGCGCGCTTTCGACCCACGACGAAGAGCTGTGCCGCCTGCCCCCGGAGTTGATGCAGCGAGTAGCGCTGGTTCACCTGCGCGAAAGCGTCGAAAACGGTCGCATGACCTTCGACTTCTTGGTCTATCCGGGCCCGGTGACAGCGGGGAACGCGCTCCGCTTGATGCGCCAAGTCGGGCTCGAGGTTCCGCTCGCCTGAGAGCTCTGCTCGAAGCCTGCGGCGCAGCCCTCACTACATAACCGCAGGCCGCGGGTGAACACACGGCGAGTTCCAGTGCCATAGCGCATGGGTGAACGGGCTAGTGCCGGGGCCGGGCAGTCTCAAAGCTAGAAAGCACAAGCAAAACAGTGCGTGCATTTGCGCCCAGAACCGTCATGCTGTTGGTGCGAGTTGTGGTTTCGGGTGGGAAACGCGGGATGCGCCGAACGGTCGACTGGGCCTTGCCTTGACGATTGTTTGTAATTCGGGCTAGCTTGAAATGTTCGAAACATGTTGAATTTCGCTGCAGTCCGTCCAGTTCGCACCATCGAGGTGCTGAGCTCGGATACTGTTCGAAATCCTGGAGTCCCCTTGCAGCCGCTGATGCACAGTGCGAAAGGCGGCCTCTCGCTTAGCCAAGCGGTCAGCTGGGGCGCCCCCCGTGAGTGAGCAGGACGAAAAAACACGCGTCACGCAAGTGGTGCAGGCGACCCCGCCGGAGCAGGGTACTGGCAGCGACTGCCTCGTGGTCATCTACACGGCCGAGCCCGGCCTGCTCGGCAAGCGCTTCGTCCTCGACCGCAGCCCGCTACGGGTCGGCCGCGGCACCGACAATCACATCGTGCTGGAGGGCGACAGTGTCTCGCGCCGCCATGCACATTTCGAGCGCAGGGGCACCGAGTGGTACGTGGTCGACGACGGCTCGACCAACGGAACCTACCTGAACGAGGAGCAGGTGCCGCGCGATGGCCTGCTCGGTAACGGCGACCGCATCAAGGTCGGCCCAACCATCCTCAAGTTCTTGTCCGGCCTCGACGCAGAGGCCAAGTACCACGAAGAGATCTACCGCATGACCATCGTCGATGGTCTGACGCAGATCCACAACAAGCGCTACCTGTTCGAGGCGCTGGACAAGGAGCTGATTCGCGCGCGCCGCTACGAGCGCGAGCTCAGCCTAGTCATCTTCGATATCGACTTTTTCAAGAACATCAACGACCAGTTCGGGCACCTCGCCGGGGATCACGTGCTGCGCGAGCTGGCGCGCGTGGTGCAAGAGCGTATTCGTCGAGACGAGGTCTTCGCCCGCTACGGCGGGGAGGAGTTCGTGATCGTGCTGCCCGAAACCGGGCTCGCCGGCGCGCTCGCCCTGGCCGAAAATCTACGCCAGCGCGTGGAAAGCCACGTGTTCGTGTTCCAGAACGAACGCATTCCGGTAGCGATCAGCGTGGGCTGCGCCCAGCTGCTCAAGGACGATCGCACCGCGGCGCACCTGATTCAGCGCGCCGATGAGCGCCTCTACGAAGCCAAGCGCGGCGGGCGCAATCGAGTCTGCGGGTGAGCGTGTTCGCAGCCTAGGCCGGCGCGCGGCTACACCAGCCCCGATAGCGGACCCTGGCACCACTCGGCCTTGCCAAAAGTAGTGTCGGGCAAGCCCATGGCGTTGAGTAACGAGACCAGCAAATTGTTGTGCGGCACGGTGCTGCCGCCCGCGTAGCTCAGAAGGCGACCGGTGCGCAGGCCGCCGCCCGCGCGCCCCGCCAGCACGTAGGGTGCGTCGGCGTGACCGTGGATGTTGCCTTTGGCGAGCTCGTTGCACCACAGCAAGAGCGTGTTGTCGAGCATGCTGCCGTCCCCCTCGGGCATGGCCTTCAACTTCCCGATCAGCGTCGCAAACTGAGTCGCGTACCACTGATTGATTCGGGTGAGCTTGTCGAACGCGACCGCGTCGCCGTCGCTCAGGTGCGAGAGCTCGTGATGGCCTTCGTTGATGCCGAGCCAGGTAAAGCGGGTCTGCGACACCGAGCGTGACCACTGCAGCGACGCGACGCGAGTAATGTCACAGGCCAGCGCCATCACCAATAGGTCGAGCTGCTGCGCGCCGACCGCGGGGTAAGCGTCATTTTCGCCAGCAGCGACGGGCGATAGCACAGGGTCGCTGCACTCGCTGCGCTGCCCGAGCGTAGGACCGGCAAGGCGCTTCTCGATCTCCCGAACAGCTGTGAGGTGCGAGTCGAGACGCGCCCGGTCCGCGCTCCCGAGGCGGCCTTGCAGGCGCGCGTACTCGCCCGACACAGCGTCGAGAATCGAGGCACGTCGCTCACGAATGCGCGTCAGCTCCGCGGGATCGGTGTGCAGATCGGCGAACACCCGGTCGTACACGGCCTTGGGGTCGTCTTCGGGCGGCAAGGGTTGATTCGCCGCGCGGTAGATCATCCGACCCCAGTTGTCGGCCAAGCCAACCTGCACGCCCAGCTCCAGCGAACGCAGACTGGTCTCGATTCCGATCTCCTCGGCAATGCGCTGATCCACTGAGGGTCCGGAGGCCCAGCCCGCGGGCGGCGCGCCGACGCCGGCGAAAGGCCCAGTGTTCAGCGGCGCGCCAGTGAGCATGCCACCGATCCCGATTTGATGTGCGTCACCGCCCGCGCCCTGTTGATCCACGCCCTGAATGATCACCAAGTCGTCTCGGTGCTCTGCCAGCGGTGACAGAATGGGCGAAAGCGTGAAGTCGGTCTCGCCCCCGCTCGGGGCCCAGCGTGGCGGTAGCGTGCCATTGGCCGAGAACATCACGATGAAGCGCTTGGGTGCTGGCGGCGCGTCGGCGGACGCGCGCCTGGGCGCGAAGGCCTCCAGCCAAGGCAGCGCGATGGCCGCGCCCCCGAGCCCGCGCAACACCGTGCGCCGCGAAAGCGGGCGCAAGAGCCGGCTCATGGCGCGCCCTCCGCGCGCTCGGCCAAGCGAAACAGGCTCTGCCCGACGGTGGCCTTGATCATGCGGCGCAAATCTCCGTCTTCTCGCTGCAGGGTTTGAGCCAGCGCGTCGATGGTGCAGGTGTCGGACGCTGTTTGCTCATTTCGGCCGAAGGCGTAACGAAACCATTGAGTCGCGACGCATTGCCTGACTTCTTCGCTCTCCACCAGCCGCGACGACAGGGACACCACGCCGTCGAGCGGGCCATCGACGTCGGTGCCCGTGAGCGTGCCGGTGGCATCGACCGGCTTGCCCGCGTCGACGTCGCGATAGCGACCGGTCGCATCGAAATGCTCGAAGGCAAAACCGATCGGATCCATCAGCTTGTGGCAACCAGCGCAGAGCGGCTCGGCCTCGTGCTGCAAGAAACGCTCGCGAGTGCTGAGTCGGGGATCTACGTTGGGCGGCTTCACCGCGATGTCTGGCGGAGGCGGAGGCGGTGGCGTACAAAACAGCCGCGCGCGCACGAACTTCCCGCGATGAACCGGCGAGGTCTGGTTAGCCTTGGCGTGCGTCGCCAAAAAAGCCCCCTGCGTGAGAAGCCCTGATGCGCGCGTCGGATCCAGCGTCACGCGCTGAAACCCCGACGCGCTCGGGAGCGGGTAGCCGTAGAAGCTCGCCAGGTTTTGGTCGACGAAGGTGGTCGGCGAGCTCAGCAGCGCGCGCACCGTCGGCCCTCGGCTCCAGACGTCCGCGAGGAACAGCCGCGTTTCCTCGGCGAACGCGGCTGGCAGGTCCGCGCTCCACTGCCGGAACAAGCCTCGGTCCTTCTCCAGCCCAATGAGCGACTCGGTGTCCCACCACTGCTCGACGAAGTGGCTAAAGGCGGTGACCGCTTGCGGCTCGGCGAGCAGTCGCTCCGCTTCGCTGTCGAGCCCGGCCTCGGTGTCGAGCGCGCCGCTCTCGGCCGCACTCAGCAATGCTTCATCGGGCGCCGATGCCAGGATCAGATAAGACAACCGACTCGCCAAGCCGAAGCCATCGAGTGGTGCGGCCCCCGCTTCGCCTCGAGTCGGCGTCTCCGGACGGTATAGAAACTGAGGCGCCTGCAAAATCGCCGTGACCACCGCGCCCACACCGGCCGCGCCATCGGGTTGCGACTCTTTCTCGTGGAGTGCGAGCAACGCGGCAAGCTCGTCTTCTTGCACTGGACGGCGATACGCGCGACGCGCGAACGCACGAATGAACGGCTCCGCGCAACTCGACTCCGAGCTTGGATCACACCCGGCGAACGCCGTGAGCCGAGCCCGATCGGCGAGCAACGCCCCCGCGACCTTCTCCGCCACTTCCAAATACTTCGCGGCATGGAGCGTGGAAACGCTGTACGCCTCGGCCATGTTGTCGAACCCCTGACTACGCTCGTCCGGGGGCAGGCTATCCGCAACCGCCGCATCGACGCCGACCAGCGCCTGTACGGTTCGCCCATACTCGAACCGGGTGAGCCGTCGCAGCGGCGCGGGCCCAAGCGCCCCGCCGGTATCCACACAAACCGGTGCGCTGGTGCTGGCGGCCGGCGTGTCACTCGAGCTCGAGTGACAGGCAACGCCAATCGACGCCGCCAGTACCGCGGCCACGCGCAGGCCAGGCCGGAAACCGCTCGCCATCCGCAATTTTGGCCCATCCTGGGGTGAGACGCGAGTCGCCACCATATTCCTTGATGTCCGAGCGGCGCGCGGGCGATCGGATTTTCTCCAATCCGGCTGATTTGCAGGGCTATCGCGCGCGCCGAGGTTCGGGCTTTGCCCGGCTGCTGGCCCGTGGGCGATCCGTCATCTAGAACCCGCGGCGTGAATGATCTCGCGGACCAAAGCGACGCGCTCGGATCCGGACAGGAGCCGCCCCGGATGCGTGTACCCGCACCGGGGCCGCTTTCGCGCGCCTGGCTCGAGCGGAGCGCGCGCGTCGCAGCTCCGATGGGGCGCGCTGCCCCACCCGGCGCGGCCCTCGGCGCGACCTTGGTGATGTCGAGCGGGCGCGGCGTCAACGTGCTCGACGTCGACGGAAACCGTTACGTCGACCTGGCTGCAGGGTTCGGCGCGTTGCTGCTCGGCCATGGCCACCCCAGCGTGCTCAGCGCGCTCGACCATCAGTCGCGCACGTTGCTGCAAGCGCTGGGTGACGTCTACCCATCGGAAGCAAAAATAGCCCTGCTCGAACGACTGACCGCGCTCTACCCGGAGCGAGCGCAAGTCATTCTGGCGCAGTCCGGGTCCGACGCGGTGAGTGCAGCGCTAAAAACAGCTGTGCTTCACACCGGCAAGCCCGGCGTCGTGGCCTTCGGCGGCGCCTACCACGGTCTCGGCTATGGGCCGCTCGCCAGCTGCGGATTGCGCTCGAGCTACCGCGAGCCGTTCGCCGAGCAGCTGAACCCACACGTCTGCTTCGCGGACTACCCGATTGACGAGAACAGGCTCGACCCCGTGCTCGCGCAAGTGGGGAAGGCACTCGCTCGAGGCACGATCGGCGCCATCCTGGTGGAACCCATCCTCGGTCGCGGTGGCGTGATCGTGCCGCCACCATCGTTCCTGCCCGCGCTCGCTCGAGCGGCCCGCGACAGCGGGGCGCTCTTGATCGCGGACGAGATCTGGACCGGGCTCGGGCGCGCAGGGTTACCCTTGGTTTCCCTAAAAACCACGCTGCCCGACCTGATCTGCCTCGGAAAGGGCCTCGGTGGCGGCCTGCCGATGAGCGCGCTCGTGGGAAGGGCGGAGGTGATGGCGAGCTGGCGTCAGGCGAACGAGGTCGTGCACACCGCTACTTTCGCCGGCGCACCGCTGCCAGCGGCGACCGCGCTAGCCACGCTCCAAGCGCTGGAAGTGGAACAGCTCGTCGCGCGCTCCGCGCGGGTCGGCGACCGATTTCGAGCACGCCTGCAAAGCCGAATCGCTTCATCATACCCAGGTGTTATCGTGCGCGGGTCAGGATTGATGATCGGCATCGATCTCGGCGCGCGGGCTGGCGCAGGCTCGGCACTGCAAACCAAGCTACTCGAACGCGGGTACATCACCTCGACCGGCGGGGGGCAGCGCGAGGTGCTGGTGCTGACGCCACCGCTCGTGATCGAGGAATCACTGCTCGATATGTTCACCGACCACACGCTCGCCGCCTTCGGTGAGCTCGGTCTGGGTGCCTGATGACCTTGCTCGATGAATCGGAACACTTGCATGCGCGCGTGCGCGCCTTTGCTCGCGGGGCGGGCAGCGAGGCCGAGTTCGACGAGCTTGCGCTGAACATCGCCGAATTTCAGCGACGGCACTCGCCTGGCTTCGCGCGTCTGGTCGAAAGCCGTAAACGCCCGCTCGACAGCGTCGACGCGATTCCAGCGGTACCGACTGACGCTTTCCGGCTCACCCGCGTGGCGGTGCACGACGCGGCGCAAGACCGAGTCCAGTTCGTAACCAGCGGCACGACCAGCAGCGAGCGCGGCGTTCACGCCCTACGCACCACCGAGACTTACGCCGAGCTCGCGCTGGCGTTCGGGCGCCGAGCATTGCTCAGCGCCGATGAGCCGCACACTGCGGTGGCGCTCGCGCCGCCGCTCGACCGCCCGCCCAGCTCCTCGCTCGGCTTCATGATGGAGCTCTTCATGCGCGAGTTCGACGGCCGCGAGCTCGATGGCGGGCCGTTCGTCTCGGACAGCCGCGAGCGCTGGCTGCTGCGCGCCGAGGGCGTCGATCGCGTCGCGCTCGGCAAAGCCATCCTCGTGGCACGAAAGCGTGCCGAGCGCTTGCTGCTACTGACCACCTCATTCGCGCTCGTGGCCTTGCTCGATGCGCTGGGCGGCGCGCGTTTGCCGTTGCCGGACGGCAGCGTGGTCATGCAAACGGGCGGCTACAAGGGTCGCGTGCGCAGCATTCCACCCGCTGAGCTGCGGCGCGAGGCCGCCCGCGTGTTCGAAATCCCGGAAGCGGCGATCGTTTCCGAATACGGGATGACCGAGCTTTCCAGCCAACTTTACGAGGGAACGCTGCCGGGCGGTTCGCTCTCGGCCCCCGCCAACCTGTATCTGGAGCCGCCCTGGTTACGAGTCGTTCCGGTGGATCCCGTGTCGCTCGAGCCCGTGGCCGCCGGAAAGACCGGGCTCGCTCGCTTCGTGGACCTTGCCAACGTCGATTCGGCGATCGCCATCGTCACCCGCGATCTCGTGCGCCGCACTGGGCCGGGCATCGAGCTACTCGGGCGTGAGCCGGGCGCACCCCCGCGCGGCTGCTCACTGGCGATCGAGGCGCTGCTGGCTGGAGAAACTTCATGACACCCGAGGCGCGCGAGCGCCTCGAAAGCTTGCTGGCGGGCGCGCGTCGCATAGCCGACCCAAACGGCCCCAAAGCAAACGAGCGGCGCGAGCGACTCCGCGCGTCGACTGGCCTGAGCCGGGCGGGCGTCGATTTAGCGCTCGCGCGTTGTCTGGAGACCCACCCCAGTCCCGCCGAGCTCGACGCGCTGGCGAGCAGCGTCGAGGCCAGCCCGCGCTCGCTCGTGCTGCTCAGCGCGAACGTGTTCGTCGCGGCCCATCGCGCCATCGCGCTCGCGCTCGCGGCCTCACCGCAGGTTTGCGTGCGCGCGTCGCGCCGTGAGCCAGCCATGGCGAGCTTCCTACACGAAGAGGCGCCCGGCCTGTTCGACCTGGTCGAAACGCTCGACCCTGCGGCCGGCGACCAGCTGTTCGCCTACGGCAACGCGAGCACACTCGACTCGCTCGCCGGGACGTTGCCGGCCGGCGTGCTGTTGCGCGGGCACGGACCGGGCTTCGGCCTGGTGGTCTGCGATGAGTCCAGTATCGACGATGAAAACCTGGCTCGTTTCGTGGACGGTCTATCGCTCGACATCGTGCTGTTCGATCAGCGCGGTTGCTTGAGCCCGCGCCTGGTCTTGTTTCAAGGCTCGGCAGCGAGCGCAACCAAGCTCGCTCAGGCTCTCGCAAAGGCGCTCGACGACTGGCAACAGCGTGTGCCCGTCGGTAGCTCGACCGAGGCTGAACGCGCCGAAGCGGCTCGTTATGCAGCGACCCTTTCTTACAGTGGCAAACTGGTGACGGCCGGGCCGGGCGTCATCGGCGTCGGGCCGATCGATAGTGGCCTGACGCTCGCTCCCGCCGGTCGCAGCTTGCACGTGCTGCCCGTCTCGGACGCACCGAGGCGAGCCGAATCGCTCGCCACGCACATCACGACGTTCTCCGCCCCGTGCTGCGAAGCACTGCGACTCGCGGTCACCGCGGCCCTACCGCTCGCTCGGCCGGCGCGGCCAGGGCAGATGCAATGCCCGGCTTTCGATGGCCCAGTCGATCGACGCGCGCCACGTTCGCTCCGCTCTCACGGAATTTTTCAAACCCACGCGGCGCGCTGAAACGTCTACGCGGCACGGGCCATGACTCGTTCTCCACTGCCGTGCTAGCCCTATGGCGCATGTCGAGTTCGGCCAGGCGCATCCTTCCCGCGGCAATTGCGGCGCTATTTCCGCTCAGCTGTGCATCTGCACCCGAGAACTTGTTTACCAACGGCGGTAGCTCGGGCACCCCTCATACCGGAGGGATCTCGTCTGGGGGCGGCGGCGCCGCAAACGGTGGCACGCCGAACCCGGCGACCGGCGGTGGCGGCGTGTCGACCGGCGGCAGCGCTGGTGCAATCAACGCAAGCGGCGGCGTGGCGACAACCGGCGGCGGTGGGGGCGCAGCGTCTGTCGGTGGCAAGGGTGGTAGCGCGGCCATCACCGGCGGAAGCGGCGGCCAAGTGGCAACGCTGAATCACGAGCTCAAGATCGCCTCGACGGCCGACGACTGCACTTGGATCAACGGCACCGAAGAGCGATTGCGCTTCTCGGACACTCAGCAAGTGCTCGAAGTCGGCACCGACGCCGAGATGGGACGCATTGGTCTGCGCTTTGCGCTGCCCATTCCGCAGGGCTCGCGCGTGCTGTCCGCCATCTTGCGCATCTATCGCGTCGGCGGCGACGCCGCAGAGGCGGGAACCCTCGCGATTCAGGTGTTCGAGGCCGCGACCGTTCCCCCCTTCGATGCCACGCACAAGCACGAGCCCGCGGGCCACGTAGCGGGCGGCCTTTGGGCGATCAAGGCGGGCGGCATGCCGGTCGGCAAAGCCAGCCAGTTCACCCAGTCGCCGGATCTCAGCCCGCTGGTGCAGCACGTGCTCGACCGTCCGGACTGGGTGGCCGGCGCCGCCATTGGCTTCGTCATCGTGCCCGAGACCATGACCAGCTGGGCAAGCTACGCGGACAGCTCGAGCGGCAGCGGCATGGCCGCGACGCTGCGTCTCAGTTACATGCCGCGCTAGCCGCACGAACAATCTAGACGAGCAACGGCAGGCGGCGTCGACCGGACTCCGGAACCCGCACCGTCAGCGGGCCCTCCGGCAGCGGTAACACCTGATTCTTCGCGTACACCGGGTGACGCCCGCGCGTGCTGAACCACTCCGCCACGCTCGCTGTCATCTTCATTTTCTCGACGATTTGCCGAAAGCCGACACCGGTGTTGTACGCGCAGAACGAGATCTCACCGAGCTCCGTACCGTAAGGAATGATGCACATCTCGGTGCGACGAAAGTCGTAGTTGAACAGATCCTGAAACCACATTCCGGCAACGAACAGGAACCGCCACTCGAACTCCGCCGCGTCGCCCTCACTGGCGCCGACCGCCTGACCCTTGGCGCCGATTTGGCTCACGAACTGGCGCAGCAGCTCGCTGAAGCCATAACCCTTGGGCGCTTTTTCCGGCCTGAAATTGCGCAGAAGCGAGAGGCCGATCGCGAACAAGGCTTGGTTACGGCTCTTGCCGGAGTCCGCGATGCACTGCAAGTCACGCAGCAACTGCTCCAGGTTCAGGAACTCCGCCACCGGCAGCATTTGCTTGGTGCGTTTGTGGACCAGGAGCACGGTTCCGATTCCGCAGTTCGGATGGCAGCCGCATTTGAGCGCGCCGAACTCGGCGTTCTGACCGAGCAGCGAATCGACCACGTCGCTCATCGGGTTCATCGCGCTGAGCGGAAACCAATCGCGCATCGGCTCGGTCACGCCCAGCTGGTCGTGCACGTCGTGAACCAGGTGGCTCAGCGTGTAGCGCTGCTTCGCGCGGAGCTCGTCGCTGATCTCCTCGTCGCGACCCGTGAAGCTGACCGGCTGAAAAGAGACCACCGTCACTTTGTCCGCGTTTTCCACGGCAAAGCGCACCACCGGGCCAACCTGATCCTGATTGACCCCGTTCACCACCGTGACCACCAACACCACGTCGATGCCCGCGCGCGCGAGGTTCTCGATGGCCCGCAGCTTCACGTCGAACAGATTCTGGATCTTGCGGTGACTGTTGGCCTCGTTGGTCACGCCGTCGAACTGCAAGTAACAAAGCCTGAGGCCTGCGGCTTTGGCTTCCATGCAAAACTCGGGTTCCTGCGCGAAGCGGATGCCGTTGGACGCGCACTGCACGCAGAAGTAGCCGACCTGGCGCGCGTAGCGCACTGCCTGCAGAAAGTGCGGGCTCAGCGTGGGTTCGCCTCCGGAGAACTGGACGCTCAACTGCCGGCGCGGCTTGACCCCCAGCGCGTCATCCAGAATTCGCTGAACCTCGCTCCACTCGAGCTCGTGCACGTAGCCAACCTGATTGGCGTCCATGAAGCATGGATCGCACATCATGTTGCAGCGGTTGGTGAGGTCGACCGTCAGCACCGAGCCGCGGCCATACTTGATCGACGAACTACCGTGATCGCGCAAGGGAGTCTTCGGCGACTCGTAGTCACGACCGGGAAACAGCCCCTCGATACGCGCGAAAAACGCGGGGTCGATGGCCATCACGTCCTCGAACTCGCCGTGCTTGGCGCAGCGCTTGTGCATCACGATTCGGCCCTCGCGCTCCACGATATCCGCGCGGATCTCACCGGGATGCTGCTCGATGAACGAGCGCAGCTCGAGGCTGCCGGAGAGCACCGCTTTGCGCGCTTCGCGCACGCAAATCGGGCACAAGGAGTCGGTCTGCCGTGGCCAGCCCAAGGTGGGGAAGGTGCGCTCGGCCGCGCGCAGCAAGGGAGCTGGAGCCCAACGCGGGGTCGGCCTCGGGCCGGGGTCGCGACGGGGCGCCGAAACCATCGGCCACGCCCATCCAGCGGCCTTGCTCAACAGCTTCTCCGTCTTGACTGCAATACGACGAAGAGCCTCGTTCATGGGCCGGCTAGCATACTCGAGAAAGGCGCGACGTCTTCCCCACTAGCTCATCAAGTCGCTCGAAGTAGCCCGAAACACTGATCGACCGCGTGGCCGGCGTGCCAACCTGCCACGACCGCGGACCAACCGAGGCCAGTTGCTACGCTTCGACCGCCGGACGGTCTCGGAGTATTTCATGTGCGGAGTCGCTTCGAGTCGTGGCCGAACCCTTCCTCGTCGTCAGCGACGTGCACCTCTCGCACGAAGGCGCAGCAGCCACTGCCGGCGCGCTCGCCGAACTCGTGCAGCGTCACCCAGGCCGCGAGATCATTTTCGCCGGCGACATTTTCGGACTCTCGAGCGATCCCCCGAAGCGCGATCCGGTCGAGTCGGCGCACAGCTTGCTGCGCGCCTACCCGAGCCTGACCGGCGCGCTGCGCGCTCACCTCGCATCCGGCGCCGCGCTCAGCTTTTTGGCGGGAAATCACGACGCGGCGCTGTCCGATGCGCGCGCTCGCCCTGCGCTGCTCTCGGCGCTCGACCTCACTCCGCAGAGTCGGCTCGCGATCAAGCCCTGGTTCATTCGGCGCGGGCGCGTGCACGTCGAGCACGGCCACATCTGGGATCCGGACAACGCGCCGGCGCACCCACTCGCCACTTGGTCGCCATCCACGGAGCCACTCGGGATCTCGCTGACGCGCCATTTCGTCGCGCGACGCAAGGTCTGGCAGTTCGCGCACGCGCACGAGACGACGTTGCTCAAGGGCTTGCAGCGGGCGTTCCAATTGTTCGGTGCGGGTGCGCCTTTGCTGGTCGCGCAATACTTCTCCACCTCGGGCGCGATCTGCGCGGCGACGCTGTTCGATCGCGGCCTGAGCGCCGAACGCGAACAGGGCGCGCGCTCGCTACCACGCGTGAGCGAGGAAGCCGGCGTTTCGCAGCAAGCATTGCAAACGCTGCTCGAAGCCGCGCCCTCACCCACCCACACCGAGTTTCAGCGTACCTTCCTGCGCCTGTATTTCGACCGCGTGTTCGCCGTGCTCGGCCTGGCTTCGGGCGCGGCCTGCGCGCTCGGCGGCGCGTTGCCACTCGGGGCGCTGCTGGCCGCGGCGAGCGGTGGCTACCTCGGCTTCAACGTCAAGCGCAGCGGCGCGCGCTACAGCAACCAACCGATCCGCTTGCTCCGAGATGGTTCGGAGGTCGTGCGAAAGCTCACCGAAGCGGAGCTCGTGGTGTTCGGACACACCCACGTGCCGGTCAGCGAGCGCGGCTACGCCAACGCAGGCTCGTTCGGTTATCCAGAGGTGGGCTCTGGCCGGCCGTACCTGGTCGTCGACGAGGCCGGCGGCGCAGAGCTTCGGCGTTTCGAGCGTTAGTAGACGCGCAGCGGCGACGGCGCGGCAGGCGCAATCGAAGCGCGGCCGAGCTGCCGGCGCTGATTCGCGCCCCAGCACCAGATGTTCCCGTCGCCGTCGAGCGCGCAGGTGTGCGCCTTGCCGATCGCGATGCTGCCGGCCGCCCCGGGCAAATGCCGAGCGTCCGACTCAATCGTGAGCACCGGCTGGTAGCGATCGAGCCGGCTACCATCTCCGAGCTCGGCGAGCGGATTGGCCCCCCAGCACCAGAGCGAGCTCTTTACGACCGCGCAAGCATGTGCAGCGCCGGGCCCTGAAACCAGCGACGACAAGCTCGCCAGTTCGAGACCCAAAGCCGGGCTCGGCGTGGACTGCGCCGACGTGTTGCCCGTCGACAACTGCCCGAACGTGTTCTGGCCCCATGAAACCAGGGCACTTTCGCTGAGCGCGAAGGTAAAATCGCGACCGAGGGCGAGCTCGTCGGCGTGCAGCATGCCGACCGCGATCGGCGCGTGCGAGTCGGTGAGCACCGCGTCGCCCTGACCCAGCTGATCCTTGCTGTTGTCGCCCCAACAATACACCCGCCGCTTCGAGTCGATACCGCACGCGTGCCTCCCGCCCGCGGCGAGCCGCTTCAGGCTGCCCAGGTTGGCCACTGGCATGGCCAGCGAGTTCGGTGCAACGCTCGCTTGTCCCGTGCCGAGCTGCCCGGCGTCGTTCGAGCCCCAGCAGTACGCTGCGTCGTTTTCGTCGAGCGCGCACGCAAAATCTGCTCCGCAAACCACACCGTGCAGCCCAGCGAAGGCAACATCGCCCGAAATGCCGCTGGTCGCGTCGCTGGCTTTCATCACCGGCAGTTCGATGCGATTGCTGTAGGTGATGGCTGATTGCCCGGCGCCTTGCCCCGCGTTCACCTTGCCGCCGATACCGAGCTGACCGCGATCGTTGGCACCCCAACAGCCAACCCCGGCATCACCACTCGGCAGGGTGAGATCCGCGCAGCTGAAGTTTCTGCCCGCGCACAGCCCAGTGCCGCGGAAAATGGCCGAAACCTGGCCCGGATCGCCGCTCAAACGCGAAACCACGGGCCTGGCCTGCAGCTCGTCACCCAAGAGCGACGAGCCGTTGCCGAGCTGTCCCGATTCGTTCGCGCCCCAGCACTTGACGTAACCAGTCGCCCCTTCCGCGGCGTCTTCGGACACGATCAACGCGCAAGTGTGAGCGTCACCGGCGGTGATTCGCGCCGCGACCGCGCAACCCAGGCCTTCTTCGCAGCGATCCTCGGAGTCGCAGCTGTGCCCGGTCGGGGTCAAACGCGTCCCGTCTTCGCACGAAAATACGCGACCCTTCTGACACGACACGCTACCGAGCACGCAGTAAGCCGGCTTGCAGCCGGCCTGCGCGTCACACAGCTCCGCCGCGCCGCAATTTTCGATGGTCTGAAGCGAACCGTCGACCCCGACGCCCCGCAGCAGCCCGCCATCGCAGTAGCGCTCCCCAACCGCTGCGGGCAGGCAGCGGCCACGGATCTTGTCGCACACTCCACTGCCGCAGTCCTCGATCAACGACTCGCCATTGCCCCGCGCGTCGCAGCGGAGCAAGCGATTGTCTTCGCAGCGGAGCGCGTTCGGAACGCAGCTTCGACAACCCAGGTCGGAATCAGCGCAGATCTGCCCAGCGGCGCACTCGGCCTCGAGGCAACCCTCGGGACCACACGAAAGGTAACTGCTGCTGCCGGGCACGCACACGAGCTCGTCGCTGAAATCGTTGTCGCCACCGAGCACGGGTTCGCAGGCGGCGTTACCGTCCGCGTCCACGCTGCAACCGGCGCTGCAGTGCGCGTAGGCAAAGCTTGCGCCCCCTTCACGCGCGGACTGCGACGCTTCGCTGAAATCGGCGCAGCGCAGCAAGGTCACCTGATCGTCCGCACAAGACGAGCTGCCGGGCAGACAATGGTCGCTCGCGTTCAGACAAAGCCGCGCTTCGACCCCAGCGCTGCACGCCTCGTCCCCGTCGCAAATATCGAGCACCTCCCATTTGCCGCTGGCGCGACAAATGGACAGCGCCGACTTCTCGCACGCCACGCTGCCTACCGCCGACATTCCGCCGGACGCGCGCGAACAACCCGCGCGTTTGCAAGCGCCGGCGCTGGCATCGCACAGCGCGGCGTGCCCGCACTCAGCCACCAACCGGTGACCCATACCGTCGGCCGTGCACAAGTACAGGCTGCCCCCCTCGCACATCGTCTGGCCCGGAATGCAGCCGCGACATTGGCTGGCGACCGCGTCGCACACCGGCGCGTCGAGCCCACAGCGGTCGAGCTCCTCGGTTCCCGAACCCTGCGCGTTGCAGGCGCGCAGGCTCGCGCTCGGGCGCGAGTGGTTGCCGGACAGCGCCACGCTGGTCGGATACTCGCGCGGCCCCGAGCTGCAGATCACGCTCTCTGGCTCGCACAGCTTGCAGTAACCAACGTCGCCTTCGGCCACACACGCTTCGGCGCTCGCGCAGGTGCGCACCACGTCCCACGCGCTGCCATCCAGGTTACATTGCTTGAGCGTCGGACCGCCCTTCTCGCAGCTGAAACTGCCTGGGGCGCAGCTCAAACACGTGCGCCGGGACGCGCTACACAGGCCCGCTCCGCAGACCTCACCACGAACCCAACTGCCCGACTGACACACCTCCAAAACGCCATCGATGCTGCAGCGAGCATCGCGATCGCCCGCGCAGTCGACGCTGCCCGCACCGCCCGTGTCCTCGGCACCACCCTCGCCAACCATGCCGCCGCTGGCGCGTCCACCGCTGTGATCGAACTGCTCGTCGGGCACGAAGCTGACGCGGTCATTCACCGAACAAGCGGAGGCCAACACGACGGCGCCGAACAACGAGCGCCAGACGTAGCTCGTTCGCGCCCTCATCAAAACACGCCAGTCAGCGAGAAGCTCGGCCCGGAGCGACTGAACTCGGGAGTCAGCTTCACCTTCGCGCTGCGTGCGGGGTCCCGTGATTGCGCACCCACGATACAAAGTCCGATCCCCGAGAGGCTCAGAATGCCGCCTCCGATCAGCAGCACGTTGGTGGCAGTGGCCAGCGAGCGCGCGGCGTCGAAATCAGCGCGCGTTCGCTCCGGACACTCGGGCTGAGCGCCCGAACCGCGACGACAACTCGAGCGCGCGTCTTCCTCGCGCGCCCTTTCGGCGAAGCCAGTGCCAATACCCGCGAGCAGCATCGCGCCGCCCGTAACGACGACCCAT
Organism: Polyangiaceae bacterium; assembly: GCA_035549735.1. Taxonomy (GTDB): domain Bacteria; phylum Myxococcota_A; class Polyangia; order Polyangiales; family Polyangiaceae; genus PMG-095. The sequence continues at coordinate 85,511 of DASZQI010000020.1, forward strand.
GGCCCTGCCCGCTCAGCGAAATTCGGTGCCGCGCTCGCAGCCTCGACCTTCGGCAAAGCAACTTGCTCGGCACGCGCCGCGGGTGCCCACAGCATCCCCGTGAAGGCAGCCACGCCGGCCACCAGGCCGGTAGCGTACCATCTAAGCAATAAGACCATCTGGCCCCGATCCTGCCAGAATACCGGCCCGAGCGCCAAGCACGGACTTCAGGGCGCCTCGCCGCTTGGAGCCCCGCTCGCAAGAAATCAGGGACCAGCGGGGGCGCGGGGGAACCCCGAGCCGAGCGCGGAGGGCTGTGCAGCACGCACGCGAACCTCCACCTCACGATACCCGAGCGAGCGCACCAGACGCTCCACCGAGCGCCGAGCGCTGTCTTCTGCACGCGGCAAGATGCCGGCCTCGCGCGCCGCGTCGAGCAACGCCCGCTCGGCCTCGCTGCGCGCCCGCGCTTCCAGCGCTTCCTGACGCCGCGCCATCAGCCCCGTGCGCCGCGTGTGCACGTACGTGTGCTCGTTATCGAGCGATGCATGCAAAATCTCCGCAGGCGGAAGCAGGATCCGCGCGCTCTTTTTCACCTGGTCCACCTCGACATCACCATCCGCGAGCTTGCCCAGATCCACTCCCGCCGTCACGTCTGCCACAGCCACCAGCAAGATCGCGTCCTCGCTCTGAATCAACCCGAACAAGCGCGACTGCTTCTCGGTCAAATCGATCACGCGCTCCATGTGAAACGCCACGCTCTCCAAGCGCGAGAGGTCGCGCACCGCGACCAGCACGTTGGGTAGCGGCTTCACCACCGTGCTGACCGAGCTCACGGGCGGCAAGCTGATCGTGCTCTGCCGAGCCCCCATGAAAAAACCCACGCCCACCGCAATCGCCAACGAAAGCACGCCCAAGGCCCAAGCGAGGCGAGCGCGCACAGTGGGGCCGACCATCTCCCAACAATAGCGCTTGTTTTGGGTCCGCCGCACTGAAACGGGCGCGCTACCCGGCAAATTCCGGCATCGGGCAACCTGCCCCGGCTCAGCGCGAAAGGCAGCCACGCCTGCGCGCCCCTACAACGAAGCCCTTTACAGCTCTAGTTCCGAGCCCCAAGTTTGAGAGGCATGTCGGAGCTTCTGCCACTCGCGCGGGTCGCCTATCAGGCGCAGCAAGCCGCGCTGCGTGTGTCACTCGTGCTGGCGCACGCCGGGCTACGGCCGTTCGTGCGTCGCAAGCGCGTGCAGCCGAGCCAACGTGATCTGCGCCATCTTCGCCGGCGCTTGCGCGAGTTGCTCGAGCGCGACTTTCAAAATGTCGAAGCGGGGGAATATCCGGCCGAGCTCTTGTTCCAAATGCCGGTGCGCGAATACGCGGGCACCCTGCCGCGCCTGGCTGCGGAGCTGCCGCGCATGGCGTGGCGCGCCCGCCGCGGCGCGGTGCGCGAGCTCCCGAAAGACCTCGATCTGTCAGCGTACCCCGACTACTTCCGGCGCAACTTCCACTGGCAAACCGACGGCTATCTGAGCCAGCGGTCGGCCGAGCTGTACGATCTCGGGGTCGAGTTCCTGTTCCTGGGCACCGCGGACGTCATGCGCCGCCAGATCATCCCGCCGTTGTCGCGCCTCGGCCGAGAGCAGCCCGGCAAAAAGCGCGTGCTCGACGTCGGCTGCGGCACCGGGCGCGCTCTGCTCCAGCTCAGCATCGCGCACCCGGGAAACGAATACGCCGGCATCGACCTCAGCCCCTTCTACGTGCAACGCGCAAACGAGCTGCTCGCCGGCCGCGGCGTCGACTTGCGCACCGGCAACGCCGAGCAGCTGCCTTTCGCGGACGCGAGCTTCGACGTGGTCACCAGCGTGTTCTTGTTCCACGAGCTACCGCGCCGCGCGCGACAAAACGCGCTCGGTGAAATGCGGCGCGTGCTCGCCCCGTCCGGCCTACTCGTGTTGGAAGACGCAGCGCAGCTCAACGACTCACCGGAGCTCGAGACGTTCCTGCAGAACTTCGGCCGCGACATGAACGAGCCGTTCTTCGCCGACTACCTCGAACATCCGCTCGAGCGCCAGCTCGAGCAAGCGGGTTTCGAGGTGGTTCAGGTTGCTCCCGCGTTCCTCTCCAAAGTGGTCGTCGCTCGAGCGCGTTAGCCGTACGCGCGAAGAGGAGTAAGGGCGAGCCCCGCCAACACCGCGTCAGCAGTGCCCCCAGCGGGCTCGCACCCACGCAGTACGGAAACACCGCGTTTTGGGTTGGCAAAAATCGACCGAGCTCGCCAACGCGGCTCTAACCCACTGAAATCTCTGCGCTTATTTCGCGGCGGCAAGCGCCGCACCGCTGGCTGTGCCCGGTGCCGATCCGGTATACGCACGGGACCATGGCGCTCGGCGCGACGATCTATCGCTTCCAGGTCACGCTGTCCGACGTCGATCGTGGCGTGTACGAAAGCCTCGATGTACGGGCCGCTCGTCACCCCTCGGAAAGCGCGCGCTACTTGCTGACGCGCACTCTCGCCTATTGTCTCTCGTTCGAGGAAGGCATCGTCTTCAGCAAGGGCGGCATCTCGTCCACCGAGGAGCCGCCTCTCGCGATTCGGGACGCGACCGGCGCACTGAAGGCTTGGATCGAAATTGGCTCTCCCTCGGCGGAGCGGCTGCACAAGGCGAGCAAGGCCGCCCCGCGCGTCGAGCTTTTCACCCACGCCGAGCTCGCGTCGCTTCGGCGCGAAGCCGCCTCTCGACCCATTCACCGCCTCGAAGAAATCGTGGTGCAACGCTTCGACCCCGCCTTCCTCGATGCATTGGAGACCAAGCTAGATCGCAACCTGAGCTTCGAGCTGGTGCGAAATTCAGGCGAGCTCTACCTCTCGTTCGGCGCGGCGACCGTGACTGGCAGCGTAGTCAGCGCGAGCTTGTGTACCGAGACCAGCTGAACTCACGCGTCTCGCGTGGCGAAATTTCAGTGATGGGGACCGACGGTGGAGTCGAATTGCGTCCCGAAATAGCCGGCCCAGCTGATGCTAGCCGGCACGGGAGCGGTGGTTCGAAAGCGCGTGACCAGGCCGTCGTTGATTCCAGGCGCTGCCGAGTGTCGCGGCAGCAGCAAATCGAGCGCGCCGTCGCCATCGATGTCGCCCACCCAGGGCGCGCCGGCGGCAAAACCGCCGGGTACGCTCCCCCACTTTCGTCCACTCCGGCAGCCGCTGTCCAACAGATAGAGCTGTTGGGCGGAGGGGATCCCGGTCAAAGGGTCGCGCAGCGTGTTCGCGTTGAAGATCACCTCGTCGATGCCGTCGCCATCCAGATCGACCGCGACGTCGCTGGCCATGGCAAAGTCGCCGGTTTCGCTGCGCCAGAGCACGCTGCCATCTCGACCGGAAACGAGCACGCGCTCGGCGCTGACGTAGTCCGGGAAGGTGCCGTGCAAGAACACCGCGAACACGTCCGGAACCGCATCGCCGTCGAAAAAACCCGGCACCGGAGTGCTGAACGACTCGGCGCCTTCGAATGCCCGTTGCCACAGAATCTTTTTCGTCACCCCATTGAGCGCGATCAAACGACCGTCGAAGGTGGCGACCAGAATGTCGAGTCGACCATCCGAATCGACGTCGGCCAGCGCAGGAGGTGCGATCACCCCCTTGTCGACTCCGGTCACCAGCTTCTCGGCGTCCGAAAGGTCGCCAGCCATGACCGCGGCGAGCGAGGTCGCCCAGAGTGAGCCGCTCCACGACTCGCCCCCGCTGCCGAATAAAATCGTCGGCGAGCGAGCGCCATCGTCTGGCAGCAAAATGGGCGAAAGGTACGTCTCCTGATGGTCGGGCAAGACCGCGAAGGACACCAGCGAACCGTCCGCCGAGTTCAGCACCAACAGGTGACCCGGAGGCCGAGCCTCCTTGCGTCGAATGCCGTCGGCACCGCCATTGGAGACCAGCAGATCGGGCAAACCATCGCCGGTTTGGTCGGGTACGAGCACCGGCGTGTAGAAGTTGTACAGGTTGTATTCGGGAAGTTCGCGCGGATCCTGAAAGCGCCAGAGCTCCCTGCCCGTTTCGCCGTCGACCGCGAAGAACGTCGTCGCGCGGCCGCCAATGAACACGTCTTTGACGCCGTCCCCGGTCACGTCGAGCAGCACCGGACTGGTGTAGAGCTCGGCATCTGCAGGCGCCTTCCAACGCACGAAACCGGTCGCTCCGTCCATGGCCACGAGCTCGCCGAAGGAGGGCATTTGACTCCCCCCGGCCACCAAGACCTCGAGTGCACCGTCGTCATCGAGATCGGCAGCGCGCGGCGCGTAGTAGGTGGCATTGTCGCTAGCGTGCGTCCACACCGGAGTCGGGGCGGCCAAAGCAGCGAGACCACTCGCTGCGGCACCGGCCTCGGCTCCGCACGTCGACCGCTCGCTCGAGTCACCGCAGCCCGTCAGAGCGGCGCACAGCGCCACCGAAGCCGTACCCCAGGCTCGAATCGACAGTGCCGGTTGAACGAGCGGACCCACCGGCCCAGGACGCTTCGTAAGAAAGGGCGGAAGCTGCATCGAGCGAGATGATACCTACCGCAGCACCCACAGGTAGGCGATTCAGCGCGACAAGCGTGCGCTCTTCGTTGAGCCAGGTTGAGCCAAAATGGGCGAAGCCGTGCTCTCTTGGATCGCGCCTACCATTGAAAAGCAAGGCTCTCGAGCTGGTGCCGCTCAGGCACGGAGCTTGCTCCAGATGGCTGCATGTTCCTGGCGCGGTGGGGTCTGAGAATCGCTCTCGTGGTCGCGACGGTCGCTTGTTCCCAGGGCAGGCTTGCTCCTAAGCACGAGCCCACCCCAGACGAGAGCGGCGGCCGCGACGCAAGCGGCGGCCGCGACGCAAGCGGTGGGTCAATCACAGACCGTGGTGGGTCGATCACCGCACTTGGCGGCCGCGCAGGCAGCGGCGGATCAGCCACCAGCAGCGGGGGTCGTCCTCCAGCGCCGGAAGGGCCAGTTTGCCACAACGGACACGAGAGCTTCGGTCTGTACGATGCAACCTTCATTCACTGCGACGACGCGCTGAACGACGGCGCGAGCTGCGTGCCTTGGGGGGAATGCCCGAGCGATGCGCCTGACGAGTCGACATGCAGTAACGCGGACCTCGAAGTGGACGGAGCGAACTGTGGCGCGTGCGGCGCTGCCTGCGCGCCGACCGTCCTCTACCAACAGGACCAGTGGTACGTCGATCCCCACTTGGTGTCGGACGGCACGCGAGTGTTCTGGATGGGACCGTATGACAGCACGACTAACGGCGCGTTCAGCGCATCGCTGTCAGGAGGCGACCCGACGCGACTTTACTCGACCGGCAACACGTCGACGATTCGTGGGCTAAGCGTTGGCGGCGATTACCTTTATTGGTGGACCGCGAATTGGAGCCGCTCGACCCTGGCATACTCCATTCAGCGCGTGCCCCTTGCGGGCGGCGACGCGACGACCATCGTGGAAACCGATCGGTCAATCGATGCCGTCTCCGTGGTCGGAGAGCGCGTTTTCTGGGTCTCTGACGATCGGTTGATGGTCGCGCCGAGCAGCGGCGGCGTCCCGACGGCCTTCGCCCCGTTTTCAGGCCTGTACGCGCTCGTCAGCGATGCGGCGAATCTGTACGTCTGTAACTACGAGCCTTTCGCGTCGACGACCGTGCTTCTCCGGGTACCGCTCGACGGAAGCGCGGCGGTCGAGCTTTTGCGGCTCTCGAACACCACCATCAGCCAGCTCGCGGTGGACGAAACCAACGTCTATTTCGTGCGACGGACGCAGAGTGACTCGGGCGGGGTGACCACAATCGACAAGACGCCGATTGCCGGTGGTGACCTGGTTACGCTCGCAACCGACGTGAACCCAAATGATTCGCTCGCGATCGATCGCACGCACGTATACTGGTCCGAGCTCGGGAGCAAATCGGTCGTCGGTGGCTCGCTGCACAAGGTGTCGAAGGACGGCGGAAAGAGCATGACGCTAGCCGCGCGCCAGGCCAATCCTTACGGGGTCACCCTAGTCGGTTCCAACGTCGTTTGGCTTCAGACCTTCTTCGACTTCAAGCTCACCACCACTCCGAAGGAGCCGTGCTCGAGCGGAGTCTGCGGACGCTAGCTTCCGGGCGGCCCGCCCTGCCACTGAAAGTAGACCAGCCGAAAGAATTCGGCGCGGCTGCGCACCCCGCATTTCGCATAAATTTGGCTCACATGTTGGCGAATCGTGCGCGGGCTGTTGCGCTCCGCCTCCGCGATTTCACTGCTGGAAAGGCCCTCCAACAGCTGACGCGCGACCGCGCACTCTTTCTCGGTCAAGTTCGCACGCGAAAGCACGCGCTCAATCGCGTGGCGCACGTTCGCGCCGGTGGCCTGCACGCGCTCGATGGCCTGGATTAGCTCCGGCGCGCGAAAAGGCTTCTCCAAGAGCTGCGCCGCGCCCTGATTCAGAGCGATCTTCACCTTCTCGACGTCGGCGTATGCGGTGATGATGACCACCGGCGCGTGCACGCCGACGGCACGCAGCTCGTTCATCAATGCGAGGCCCCCGCGCTCGTCGGTGCCCAGCACCACGTCGCTCACCACCACGTCGATCGCGCGTGCGCTCGCGAGCGACAGCGCTTCGCGTGCAGTCGCGGCCGGCAGACACTCGTACCCAGCGCGCGAAAGTGCGCGCGACAAGAGCTCGCGCGTGTCGCGCTCGTCCTCGACCAGTAGCACGGTCGCGTTCACGGCTCGGCCCTCAGCGGCAGCTCCAACCGGAACGCCTTGCTCGTGGCATCGTCGAACGAAAGCTCGCCGCGCATCGAGCGTGCCAGCGCGCGCGCGATCGGTAGCCCCAGGCCGAGACCTTGAGTCTTGGTCGTGCGCAGCGGCTCGAACAACACGGCGCGCATGGCCGGATCCAGCGGCGGCCCGTCATCAGCCACCAGCACCAGCGCGCGCCCCGCCTCCGCGCTGACGCGCACGGTCACCGCGCGGCCCGCCTGCCCGCGCAGAGAATGCAGGCTGTTATCGAGCAAATTCTCGACGATGGTGCGCAGGTAAGCCGGATCGGCGCTCGCGTGCACGCCGCCTTCACATTCGACATGCACCGCGAGCCCCTCTTCCGCAGCCAGAGCCGCAAGATCTTCGGCAATCGAGCGCACCAGACCATCGAGCTCGACCGCTCGTACCTCCGGTTCGCCAGCGCTTCGCATCGCGCGCAACGCGCGCAAGTGCCCGAGCGCGCGGTCGGTTTGCGCCCGCGCTCGCTCCAAGAGCTCATCCCGTTCCGACTCGTCGTTTTTCCGCAGCGAGAGCTCGTCGAGCAACAACCCCAGCGCTTGAAGCGGGTTGTTCAGCTCGTGCAGCACCGCTGCCGCGAGCACCCAAACGGCCTGGTCCCGTTCGACCTTCTGCAGGCGGCTGCGCAAAGCCTCGGCGCGGCTCGCCACTTCCACCGCGCGCGAGAGCTGACTCCGAACCTGCAAGTAGTGCAGACACACCCCGAATAGGCCGCCCGCCAGAATCGGAAACGCGCGATCGATGAGCGTATGGGCCTGGGCCAGCGCGCCGGTAAGGGTGCCGCTTTCCAGCCGGCGCTCGGAAAGAATGTCAAAAACGACGTAGACCAGCCCGGCAGCCAGGCCCAATCCCACATAGGCGACCAAGCGCATTTCCTTCGGTCGCTGCGGCTGCTCCGTCGTCATCGGCCGCAGTCTACCCGCAGGCGCCCGCGCCAGACCTCTACCAACCTCGAGCCAGCCTGGCGCCGTAACCCATTCGGGCCCGCAAGCGTGGTGCGCCGACCCCACTTCTTGCAGAGCGAAGTTGCGCGACACGCACCAAGAAGTCACGCGCTCGAGACCGATTTCTACGGAGTTCGGTTACTGGAAAAGGCACACGCAATTCTGAAACGACCTAGGACCCCAAGGGGGCGGCCTCCGGGGGCCGCCCCCTTCACTTGGCCTGGGTCGCCAGCGTCGCCAATTGCTCGAGCGCACTGCCGCCACTGGCGCGCAGCTCGCTTTGAAAGTAGTAGGCGAGCGCTCGTCGATCTTCGCAGGTCAGCTGTGCGGTCACGCGCCGCGCGAGTTCGCGCCGATACTGCGCGCACGCTCCCATGCTCGAATCGAGCAGCAGCGACCGATGCGCGCGAATCAACGCATTGAGCTCCGGGCTCGCGGAGCCGTAGACCGAAAGCTGCCTGAGCAAAAATTCTGCACTAGCGCGAGGAATCGGCCGCGCCTCAGGCAAGTCCTTCAATGGATATTCGTAGCTGGCTCGTTGCCGCGTCTTGAACGAGGTGCTGTCGAAGCCCGCATCGCAACCCAGAAAGATCTGAGTGGTAGGCACCAACACCAAGACCGGCCGCTTCGGATCGCTCTGCGCAGGCGTCCACGAAGCAATCGTATGATTCCAAGTCGGATAGAAAAGTCCCACTCCCCGTACTCCTAGCCGCCGCGCGAGAAACGAGTACAGGGCCGAAATCTCGTCGCACTCGGCGATCGCCGTGGCGCCCAGAAAGGCGTCGGCCACGAGCGAGCGATCCCAGCTCTGCCAAATTCGCCGCGAGGATGGCTCCTGATCGGTGATCGCCCAGCGAATCCGCCAAAAGCCCCCGTCCCGCACCGCTTCGAACAACACGCGCAAGCGCCGGTAGTCCTGGAGCAGCTGCGGGGATTGCGCGTCGAGCGCGTGCCGGGCCGCAAACGCCGCGAATTCGTCGCGCAGCAGCGGCCACTCGGCATGATCCAGCGCGCGAGTCAGCATGGGCACGAGCTCCGCGAACGAAACGTCCGCGGTCAGGGCCGACGGCTCCAAAGCGTCGGTCTTGCACTCGGCAGCCCCCGGGTCGCGCGGCTCGAACGAGCGAAGGTCGACGAGCCGAGCAGGCGCCGGCGCACCAGGGCCCGTGCTCACGGCCGCGACGTGCTGCGCTTCCGTTGACGACGGACGAGTCGCCGAGCGCGCCCCCTCCCCCCCAGCCACCACGCAATTCGAGCCCCACAACGCCGCAAACAGAACACCCCAACGAGCCAGAGTGCAGCCAGAGATCGCGAGCATCAGCAGCACATCGCCGCTCAGCCTCGATTCGTGACTCCCTCTCGTTCCAATGCGCGCAAAATGCCGTGCAGCGTGTGCCCCCGCAGCGGGTAGTACACGGACGCCAGATAGAACGACCACACGAAGCCGAGCATCAGAAACGCCATTCCAAGCCGATAGACACCGCGTCCAATCCGTGTCGGTCGCGCGCGGCGTCGCTGCCGACGCCAAAACACCGCCACGAACGCGCTGGCCAAGGCCGCCAGCAGCGAGAGCGCGACGCGTCCGTGAGTCGTTGCCGCCGCGCGCTCCAAATCAGACACCGCGGCGCGCTGCGCCGCCGAATCCCTGGGTGCAGCCCGCGGACAACTCGAGCAGCGCGACAACGCGAAATCCACGCGCACCGCGCGATGGTCCGAAAGAGCTAGCACCGCACCATTATCGAGCCGCAGCGGCTCGGAGAGCACCGCACGCCCAGCGAGCACGCGCAGCGCAAGACCACCGCCGCTGCGAGCGTAAACGGTGTCATCGCCCGCGCTCGGGTACGCATCCACGAGCCCGCCCAGCGCTGCGAGCGTGCGCCGCGGACTCTCCGCTGCGCCACTATTGAAATCGCCGCCCAGAATCAGCGCGCTGTCCGCATACCTACGATTCGCGAACACCAGCTCACACGCCTGCGAAAGCCGCTCGCCTTCGTAGCGATCGGTCCGGTACTGAGCCTGCAAATGCGTATTCTCGACCAACACCCGCCCGAGCGGCGTTTCCAACCAGAAGCTTGCGACCCCTTTGCTCACCAACCAATCCAGGTGCCAAAACGAATGCGGCAACCGCCCCGCGGCGTAGCGCTGAAAGCCGATGGGTGTCAGCGGCCATTTCGCCGCCGCGAACAAGCCCGTTTCCCCGCGCGCCGGCTGGGCCCAATAGAGCGCGTAACCATACCCTTTCTCCCGCAGCGCCCGCGCCACTGCCTCTGCATGCGCCGGCTCCCAGAGTTCCTGCAACAAAACCAAGTCGGCCCCTTCACCCGCTATCGCCCCTGGCAACGCTCGCATCCGCCCCTCGAGCTCCGGCGTAATCCGCGGCACCCCCCACACGTTGAAGCTCAGCACCCGTAACTTCACCCCGTCCTCGAATTCCGTCCCAACCGAGCCGCGTTCCGGCTCCGCACGAACCCAGCCCGCACTGCTCAAGAAACCTGCGCTCGCAGCCGCCCACACCAGCGCGCGCGAAACCCGCGCACCGCGCTTCCACCCGACCCTGCGCGCTCCGGAACGGGTCCAGACACCGAGCAGCGCGAGCGAGCCGAATCTCGTCTTAGTCAACGCGATAGACCTCAATCTCCTGGGGTGACCACTATGCCACTTTCACCACATGCAAGGCTTTCGCGAGAGCGCTGAGGATTCGGAGCTCGTAACCCGGCACCGGAAGCGCGCGGTCCGGAGGGCAACCCGCGGAGCGGCACCACCGGGTGAGCCTTGCTCAGTCTCGTCAACGGATCCGCGCCGCCGCGGCGCTGAGAAAACGCCGAACGGCGGCATCCTCGGTGAGGCGAATGGCTTCATCGAACGCCAGTGCAGCTTCACCAAAGCGACCAAGCTCCAGCAAGAGGTGGCCGCGCGCGGCCCAATACGGCTGATGAGCTTCCACGGCGCTCAGGGGGATCGCGTCGAGCAAGGCGAGCCCTGCGGCGGGACCACGAGCCCGCGCCACGCTCGCAGCGCGTCCCAACAACGCGCCGAACGTCGGCGCGACGCGGATCACGCCTTCGTAGAGCGTGGCGATGGCCAACCAGTCGACGTCGCCGCCGCGACGCCGCTCCACGTGCGCCGACTGCACGGCGGCCTCGAGCTGAAACCGCCCTGGGCGACGCAGGGAAGCAGCGCGCGTCAAGAGTTGCTCTGCTTCGGTCAGCTTCGCGCTGTCCCAGAGTTCCGGATCTTGCGCCGAAATGGGCACGTACTCGCCGGCCGCGGTGCGCCGCGCCGCGCGCCGCGCCTCACAGTAGAGCATCAGCGCGAGGAGCCCCAGCGCCTCCGGCTCTTCGGGCAGGAGCTCGACGGCCATCTTCGCGAGCCAGAGCGCTTCTTCGGTGAGGCTAGACCGCGCTGCGTCCGCGCCGTCGACCACATCCCAGCCGCGGCCATACGCTGCGTAGATCGCCTCGAGCACGGCAAAGAGACGCGCCGGCAGCTCCGCGCCACTCGGAACTTCGAAGGCGATGCGCGTCTGCCGAATCTTGGACTTCGCTCGGGACAAACGCTGCCCGATGGTTGCGGTCGGCGTGAGGAACGCAGCGGCGATGGCCTCCGCGTCGAGACCGAGCACGACCTGAAGCATGAGCGGCGTGTGCACGCGCGAATCGATGGCAGGGTGCGCGCAGACGAAGAGCAGCTTCAGTCGCTCGTCCGGAAACCCCATGCTGGCCGTGCTGAGCTCCTCCGCTTCCGTGAGCGCGCGGCGCAGTGCGTCCACGTTGGCGTCGCGTGTGCGGTCGAGGCGAGCGCGATCGATCAGACGCCGGCGGGCAGCATGCAGCAGCCAGGCTTCCGGGTTGGAGGGCACGCCATCCAGCGGCCAGGTTCTGAGCGCGGCGAGAAATGCGTCGGCGAGCGCATCCTCGGCGCTCGCCACGTCATTGGAGCGGGCAGACAAGTACGACACTAGGCGCGCATACGAGCGCCTAGCCACCGCTTCGATGAGCGGTGACGTTCCATTCACGCGGGCCGCAGACCTTGGCTGTTCTGCCCGAAGATGCGCCGCAGATCGGCGGCCGGACGCACTTCCACCGCGCCGTACTCGGCAGTGGGACAGCGCGCCGCCCACTCCAGCGCGGCGTCCAGCGTTGGCAGCTCCAGAATGATGAAGCCGCCGAGCTGCTCCTTGGTATCTGCGAAGGGGCCATCCTGAACGTGACGCTCGCCACCGCGAACTCGGATCGTGGTGGCGGTGGTGTCCGGTGGCTCGAGCGGGCTGCCGCCGACATAGACGCCGCTCGCGACCAGTTCGTCATAATAGGCGCGCCACGGTCCCCAGAACGGGTCCTTCTCTGGCCTGCCGCGACGGTCGAACTGCTCGTCTGGCTCGTAAATCAACAGCACGTACTGCATCGCGCCTATCCTTAGCGAAGAACGGCCGCGGCGGCGAAGGGATGCCGCCGCGGCGGGCATTCAAGCCGCGCTGGTGCTGCCGTACTTATCGTGGTGTCGCACCCAAGCCATCGGCCAGGGCAGGCCTTGCTCGTTCCGTCCTTTCGGAACCATGTCCAGCACCTGGTAGACCCCGAGCAGCGGCTCCGCCCCGCGAGCGTAGGTCGAGTAAGTGTGAAACACAGCGCCGGCTTCGTCCCGGTAAAAAACGCTCACACCGGGCGCTTCCTCGTTCGGGAAGCCGTTCATGCCGAAGTTGTAGTAGGCCCCGCCTTTGGCGACTTCTTCCTTGCTGAACGAGACGTGGTAGTCGCGATTGAATTGGGTGCCATGCGACGACACCCAATGAAAGCGCCAGCCCATGCGAGCTTTGAACGGCGCGATCTCCGCGTACGGCGCCCGCGAAATGGCGGCCAGGCTGACGTCCTTTGCGGAGAGATGGGCGACGAACGCATCCAAATGGTCGGCCAGCAAGGAGCAGCTCGGACAACCTTCCTTCCAGCCCGGTCCGAACATGAAGTGGTAGATGACGAGCTGGCTCCGATCACCGAACAGGCTCGCCAGCGTCTCCTTGCCGGCCGGCCCCTCGAAGACATAGTCGTGCTCGACGAGCACCCAGGGCAGCGCTTGCCGTTCTCCGGCTAGCTCGTCGCACAAACGAGTCAGCTCCTTTTCTTTTGCGAGCAGCTGGGTTCGGGCGCGCAGCCATTCTGCGGGGGAAACAATCTTGGGTCGATTCATCTGACATCTCCAGGGTTTGGCGCGTCCAGACCGGCTTTCAGCCGCTGTCGCAGCCTTTCGACCGCCACCGCGGCGACCCCTCCGATCGACGCTACTTTCGCCGCAAAAATCGCGGCTGACGCAATGCAGGCAGGGCACATCGAGGTCTCCTTGTGAGGTTCACTTCAATGACGGGCGGCCCTGGTCGCTTTCGACAATGGCCGGACCTTTTTTTCCGTGGGCGTCTCGTCTCCGTGTGACGCGTCGTGTGCGGCCCGCGTGCGCGCCCACGCTCGCGCTCGACACATGCCGAGAAATGTCCAGGAAACGAACGGGCACCCTTCTTGCTCTGCGGTGACGGTCACACACAGGACGGGTTGCCATGACAACTGACAATCGAACTTTCACTCGACGACTATTCGTTTTGATCTACGGGGTGGTTTGCTACTCGATTTTTTTCGCCACGTTTCTGTACGCGCTCGGCTTCGTGGGAAATCTGGTGGTTTCGAAATCGATGGACTCCCCCTCCAACGCTCCCGCGGGAACCTCACTGTTCGTGAACCTGGCGCTGCTCAGTGTGTTCGCCGTGCAGCACAGCGTAATGGCTCGGCCGTGGTTCAAGCGGGCGCTGACACGGACCATCCCGCCGGCGGCTGAGCGCAGCACCTACGTGCTACTCTCTTCGCTGGCGTTGCTTCTGCTCTTCTGGAAGTGGCAACCCATGGGGGGCGTGGTCTGGAACGTCGAGGGCGCGGTCGGCCGCGGTTTGTTGCACGGCGGCTTTGCCTTCGGTTGGCTCTTGGTGCTCGTTACGACGTTCCTCATCAATCACTTCGACCTGTTCGGGCTACGCCAGGTCTGGCTGTATTTTCGGGATGTCCCGTATGTTCCGCTTCGTTTCGGCACGCCGGGGCCTTACAAGCTCGTGCGCCACCCGCTCTATGTCGGCTGGTTCTGCGCTTTTTGGTTCACGCCGACCATGACCGTCACGCATTTGGTGTTTGCGGTCGCCACTTCGGTCTACATCCTGATCGCAATCCGCCTCGAAGAACGCGACCTCGTCACGATGCACGGCCAGGACTACGTCCGCTACCGCAAGCAGGTGCCGATGCTCATTCCAAAGCTCGTCGCGCGAAGCTCCCCCGTCTCCGATGACGCCACCGCGCCCGCCAGTCGCGGCTAACCTGCCCGAGGTGCATGGCCGGGGCCATGGTCAGCTCGACGCTCTAACCGTCCAGCGTTCCGATCGGCGTCAGCCACTCGCGGTGCGCGGCCTCACCGCCGCGCACCGCGTTTGCGTACGCGTCCCGGAGCTCCGCGGTGATGCGGCCGGGCTTGCCGTCGCCGACCGTTCGCCGGTCGAGCTCGACGATGGGCACGACCTCGGCGGCGGTTCCGGTGAAGAAGGCTTCGTCCGCGAGGTACACGTCGTCGCGCGTGAGGCGGCGCTCGCTCACTTCGTAGCCGCGCTCGCGCGCCAAGGTAATCAGCGTGTGGCGCGTGATGCCGATCAGGGCCGAGCTGAGCTCGGGCTCGAAAATGCGGCCGTTCTTTACGATGAAGAGGTTCTCGCCCGGTCCCTCTGCCACGAAGCCGTCCGAGTCGAGCAAGAGTGCTTCGTCGTAGCCGTCCTCGCTCGCTTCGAGGCTGGCGAGCAGCGAGTTGGTGTAAGACGCGGAGATCTTGGCGCGCGGCAAGAGCGCGTTCACTCCGTTGCGCGCGAACGAAGAGGTCTTCACGCGAATGCCTCGGTGACCCGCGTCGTCGCCGAGGTAGCCGCCCCACGGCCAGGCGGCGATCGCTACGTGCACCTTCGCGCCCTTCGGCGACACACCGAGCTTCTCAGGACCATAGAAAGCGATTGGTCGCAGGTAGGCTTGCTCGAGCCGGTTCGCGCGCAGCACCTGGAGCTGCGCGTTCTCGAGCTCGGCCTGACTGAACGGTACGCTCATGCGATAGGCCTTGGCCGAATCCAGAAAGCGCCGGGTGTGCTCGCGCAGCCGAAAAACCGAAGTCTCGCCTGACCGCGTGCGGTAAGCGCGTACACCTTCGATCACCGATAGGCCATAGTGCAGCGAATGGGTGAGCACGTGCGTGGTCGCGTTGCGCCACGGCGTAAGCTCGCCGTCGTACCAAATCCAGCCATCTCGATCGTGCATCCGGGGCTCCTTTGCTGAGGCCGGATTCAAGGTAGCGTTCGTAGGAATTGAATAAATTCCTATTATTGGTACTATTTGTTCGGAATTTACGAACAATGGACCGCCTCAGCGCCATGCAGGTTTTTGCGCGTGTGGTCGAGCTCGGCAGCTTCGCGCGGGCGGCCTCGGCGCTCACGCTATCGCGGGCACGCACGAGTGAGGCGGTGCAGGCGCTGGAGGCGGCGCTCGGAACGCGGCTGCTGCACCGCACCACACGCCGGCTATCGCTCACCGACGACGGCCGCGCTTACTACGAGCGCGTGTCGCGCATCCTCGCGGACATCGCCGAGGCGGAGACCGAGGTGGTGCGTTCACGGGGCAGCGCGAGGGGGCGGCTGCGCGTCGACCTGCCGGTGGCGCTAGCGCGGCTGTTCGTGGTGCCGAAGCTGCCGGCGCTGTTGAAGCGGCACCCCGAGCTCGAGCTGGAGCTGCGGCTCGAGAACCGGAATATCGATTTGACGCGCGAGGGCGTCGACTGCGTGATCAGCTACGGTGAACCGGACGATCCAGATTTGGTAGTGCAGCGATTGGCGACCACCCACCTCTTGACCTGCGCGGCGCCCAGCTATCTTGCACGCCGCGGGGTTCCCAAAGAGCCAAGCGATCTGCAGCGTCACAACTGCATCGCTTTCCTCGCGCTGCGCACGGCTCGGCCGGCCCTCTGGCAGTTCGTGCGCGAGGGCAGCCTGGTTTCGCAACAACCGCATGGCAATCTCGCGTTCAACTCGATGGAAGCGTGCGTGGACGCGGCCGTGGCGGGGCTCGGCTCGACGCAGGTGCTGTCTTCCGTGGCGCACACCGTAATTCGTGAAGGCAAGCTCACGCCCCTGTTGGTGGACTTCACGAGCCCGGGGCCGGCGCTGTTTCTCGCCTATCCGCCGAACCGGCACGCTTCGGCCCGGCTGCGCGCCTTCGCCCAGTTCGCGAAAGAGGTGTTCGCGCCCGTGGACGCCGGTTGGTGAGCGCTAGGTCGCATTTTTCGGCTCGGGGAAGGGCCTTGCCGCGCCCGCGCTCAAGGTCGATACTGACTTCGATGCCTCGACCTCGCACTGCGGCGGAGCTCGTGCTGGAACGTGTCAAGAAGTCGGGCGCCAGCAAGGTAAAGCTCGGCATCACCGACATCGACGGCGTGCTGCGCGGCAAATACGTTCACCTGGACAAGTTTGCCTCGGCGCTCGACTCGGGCTTCGGCTTTTGCAACGTGGTGTTCGGTTGGGACAGCGCCGACGTCTGCTACGACAACGCGCGCTACACCGGCTGGCACACCGGCTACCCCGACGCCGCGGTGCGCATCGACCCCACGACCTACCGCGAGGTGCCGTGGGACGGCGGCGTGCCGTTCTTGCTCGGCGAGTTCGTGGATGAAACGGGCGCGCCACTCGCGGTGTGTCCGCGCCAGCTCTTGAAGCGGGTGGTCAAGGAGCTTTCGGCCGCTGGCTTTTCCGCGCTGAGCTCGCTGGAATACGAATTTTTTCATTTCCGGGAAACTTCGCAGTCGCTGGCTGCGAAGGGCTACACGAATCCCGAGCCGCTGAGCCCCGGGATGTTCGGCTACTCGCTGCTGCGCCTGAATCAAAGCGGGGACTACGTGAACGCGCTGATGGACGAGCTCGGGGACTTCGGCGTGCCCGTCGAGGGCTTTCACACCGAAACCGGCCCCGGCGTCATGGAAGCGGCCATTTTATACAGTCACCCGTTGGAAGCCGCCGATCGCGCGGTGCTGTTCAAGAGCGGTAGCAAAGAGATCGGCCACCGCTTCGGCATTCTGCCGTCGTTCATGGCCAAGTGGAACGCGGATCTGCCAGGCTGCAGCGGCCACGTGCACCAGAGCCTCTGGGATCGCGCTGGAAAGAAGAACCTGTTCTTCGACGCCAAGTCGAAAACCAAGATGAGCCCGCTGTTCGAGCACTACGTGGCGGGACAGCTCGCCTGTTTGCCGGAGCTCTTGCCGCTCTATGCGCCCACCGTGAACAGCTACAAGCGCTTGGTCGAGGGCGCCTGGGCACCCACCAAGGCCAATTGGGGGCTCGACAACCGCACCACCGCCCTCCGAGTGATCGCGGGCGGCGCCAAGAGCACTCGGCTCGAAACCCGAGTCAATGGTTCGGACTCGAACCCCTACCTGGCGGTAGCCGCTGCGCTGGCCAGCGGCCTGTACGGGATTCAGAACCAGTTCAAGCTCGGGGCGCCCATCCAGGGCAGCGGCTACGCCGATCAGAAATCCACGCCATTTCCGAAGAATTTGCTGGAGGCGACCGAGCTGTTCGAAAAGAGCAAAATCGCGCGCCGTTTTTTCGGTGACGCGTTCGTCGACCACTTCGCGGCGTCGCGGCACTGGGAATGGCGGCAGTTCGCGCGCGCCGTTAGCGATTGGGAAATGAAGCGCTACTTCGAAATCATCTGAGCGATCGCCGCACGAGCCGATCGTCCGAGTCGACCGAGCGAGGAGACAGTCCGTGGCCATTCACCAGTACAACTTCCCGACCAAGATTCATTTCGGTTCCGGCAGCATCGCGCTCCTTTCGGACGCGCTGGCGGAGGTAGGTAAGAAACGTCCGCTGATCGTGACCGACCGCGGTCTGGCTCCGCTGTCGCCGATCACCGACAGCGCGGCGCGACTCAAGAACGGCGGGCACGCGGTCGCGGTGTTCTCGGAGGTGTGGGGCAACCCGGTGAAGTCGCAGGTGACCGCCGGCGTCGCCGCGTTTCACGCGCACGGCGCGGACTCGATCGTCGGGATCGGCGGCGGAGCCGCGCTCGACGTGGCCAAGGCCATCGCCTTGATGGCGCATCACCCAGGCGATCTGTTCGACTACGAAGACGAGAAGCCGGGCGCGCTGCCGATCGACAAGGAGATCCCGTACTGGGTTTCGGTGCCGACCACCGCTGGCACGGGCAGTGAAGTGGGGCGCAGCTCGGTGGTCAGCGACGACGTGACGCACGTGAAGAAGATCCTCTTTTCGCCGCGGCTGCTGGCCGCGCGCGTGTTCGCCGATCCGGATTTGACCCTGGAGTTGCCGGCCAAGGTGACGGCGGCCACCGGCATGGACGCGCTCACGCACCTGGTCGAGGCCTACCTGGCCAAGGGCTTTCAGCCGCTGTGTGACGGCATCGCGCTCGAGGGCGTGCGGCTGGTGAGTCAGAGCTTGTCGCAAGCGGTGGCCTTTGCGGCCCGCATCGAAAAGGGCGAACGAGCATTGCTGAAGGACGAAAATCACCTGCTCGCGCGCTCCCGTATGCTCAACGCGGCGCTGATGGGCGGCGTGGCGTTCCAGAAGGGCCTGGGCGTCACGCATTCACTCGCGCACGCGCTGTCGACCGTGTGCGACCTGCACCACGGCCTCGCCAACGGCATCGCGATACCCTACGCCATGGCTTATAACCGCGGCGTCGTGGAGGAGCGGCTCGCTGATCTGGCCATGATGGTGCGCGCCAAAGACCACTCCGCCGGCGGCTTCATTCAATGGCTGGAAGAGCTGAAGGCGACCATCGGTATTCCGCGCACGCTCAGCGACGTGGGGGTAAAGCGCGAGCAGCTGGGACGCTTGGTGGACATCGCGGTCGCGGACGGCTGTCACCCGAACAACCCGCGCCCAGTGAGCCGCACCGATTTCGAACAGCTCTTTCAATCCGCGCTCTCCTGAGCCGGGCCCAGCGACGAAGCCGAACCGGAGCGCACCATGGACATCAGAAACCCCGCGAACGAACAGCTTTTGGCACAGGTAGCGAGCGACAGCGCGGCCGCGGTCTCCGCCAAGGTCTTGCGCGCGCGCAGCGCACAGCCCGCCTGGGCGGCGCGGCCGCTCAGTGAGCGGCTCGACGCGCTGCGCGCGTTCCGAAACGCGGTGCACAGCCAGAAAGCGGCGCTCGCGCTGGTGTTGACGCGCGAGATGGGCAAGCCAATTAGCCAAGCGCTGAACGAGCTCACCTCGCTGCGCGCTCGCCTGGACTTCTTCCTGGAGCACACGGCGAAGGTGCTGGACACCGAGCGCGTGCACGAAGAGCGAAACGGCGAATCGCTCGCGCTGGCCGAAGACATCGCGCACGAGCCGCTCGGCGTGGTCGCCAACATTTCTGCCTGGAACTACCCCTGGTTCGTGGGCTCGAACGTGTTCGTGCCGGCGCTGCTCACCGGCAACGCGGTGGTGTACAAGCCCTCCGAGCACGCCACGATGACCGGGCTCGAAATCGCGCGCCTGCTGCACGAGAGCGGCGTTCCCGAGGACGTGTTCATTCCGGTCATCGGCGCGGGCGACGTTGGCAAAGCACTGCTCGAGCAAGCGGTCGACGGCGTCTTCTTCACGGGTAGCTACGGCACTGGCAAGCGCATCGCAGAAAGCGTCGCGCCGCGCCTGATCAAGTTCGGGCTCGAGCTCGGCGGCAAAGACCCAACCTATGTCTGCAACGACGTCGACGTGGAAGCGGCCGCGAAGAGCCTGGCGGACGGCGCCATGTACAACACGGGACAAAGCTGCTGTTCGGTGGAGCGGATTTACGTGGAGCGCGGGGTCATCGACGAATTTTTACGCGTGTTCGTCGAGACCGTGCGCGGTTTCACGATTGGTGATCCGGAAGACAAGAATACGTATATCGGTCCGCTGGCGCGGAAAGAACAGCTCGCCGAACTGGCGGCCCAGGTGGAAGACGCGCGCGGTAAAGGCGCGCGCGTGCTCGTGGGCGGCAAGCGCATCGAGCGACCCGGGCACTATTTCGAGCCCACCGTGGTGGCCGATGCGCGGAACGACATGCGCATCATGCGAGAAGAGAGCTTTGGTCCGGTGATCGGCATCGGCGTAGTGGACGGCGACGAGCAGGCGGTGGCCCTGATGAACGACACCGAGTACGGCTTGACCGCGGGCGTGTACAGCAAAGATCAGGCGCGCGCCGAGCGCATCCTACGCCGCGTGAACGCAGGCAGCGTGTACTGGAACTGCTGTGATCGCGTGAGCCCGCGCTTGCCGTGGACTGGGCGGAAGCACTCCGGCATCGGCTCCACGCTGTCGAGCTACGGCATTCGCACGTTCACCCAGCCGAAGGCCTGGCATTTGCGCAGCGCGTGAAGGCGCTCGGCGATCGCTGTCGGCGCCGCGCTAACGCACCCAGACGCGGAAGTTGTCCGGGTAATAATTGAAATCGCCGATGTCCGGGGTTTGCGGCCACCCCGCGCAATTGCTCCAGGCCTCGCTGTAGCTCTGCGAACCGCCGATTGCGAACACGTAGCTCGGGTTGTCGATGCAATCCGGGTTATCGCCGAACGTGAGCACGGGAACCGAGCAGTTCGCGCCCGTGCACGTGTTGCACACGAGCGCCGCGAAGTCCGACGGCAGCGAATCCGTGCAGGTGCCGGTTCCGGTGAGGCGCACGACGAGGTTCGAGTTATTTTCCTGCTCCAGATAGTGCGGGCCATCGGTGAAGAGCTCTCGCACGGTATGGTTTCGCGTTCCGCTCGCAACGCCGGTCACGATCACGCGCGCGAGGTAGTTGTTGGCGACGATCGCGCCGTCGCGCACGTCGAGCATGACGTCCGAGACGATCGGAACCGTCGAGTAGGCGAGGCTCGTACAATCTTGCCGAAAGCACTGCATGTTGGCGCCTTGCGTTCCCGGCGTGAACGCCGGGCCGTCGTTCAGCACGAGCGTCCATCCTCCGCCCTCGGCCGTCATCTCACAGTAGGCGTTGAACTCGGCATTCGCGCCCGACGGTTTCAACGCGTAGGCACCGCTCGCCAGACTCGGACTTGCCTCGTGCAGCTCTCGGCAAGAAATCGGGCGCGCGCAGCTGCGGCCGTTGCCGACGAAGCCGTCTTTGCAGACGCACGCGGCCGTGTTGCCGGTGACGCGACACTCTGCGTTCGCATCGCATTTGCCGGTACAGGTCGCCGCGCCCGCGGCACCCGCCGTGGGCGCGCCGCCACCCCCAGCGCCGCCTTGACCGCCGGACTTTCCACCAGTGGACATGCCGGCGGTGCCGCCGCCGGCCTTGCCGCCTGCACCAGCAGCCCCGCCGCCGCTCGCTTTGCCGCCGGTGCCGCCGGATGTTCCACCGGCGCCGCTGCTGGCTTTGCCGCCCATGCCCGTTCCAGCCGTTCCGCCGGTCGCTTTGCCGCCGCCCATGCCACCCGTCGCGACGGCACCGCCCTCGCCAATCCCGGAATCGCCCGCCGAACCGGATTCGCCCCCGGCCCCCGCCGTACCTCCGGTGCCGGTTCCGCTGCTACCACCGCTCGACGAGTCACCGCCGCTGGCTACGGACGCGCCGCCCGTACCACTGCCGCCAGTGCTGGGGGGAGCGCCGGCACCAGCGCCGCCTCCTCGGTCGTGCGAGAGCAGGTCGTCATTGCTGGGTCCGCCGCAGGCAACCATACCGAGCACGACGGCCCCGCCAAGGAACGATAGATTCCGCGCCATGCTGCGCTTCTCCCGGTGCTCGCCGCGCTTCACGCCCGCGAATCTACTATGGTGCTCGCGCAGCGCCAGCGAACTCGCACGATCTGAGTCGCAGGTGGAGTTCCCTTTTGCCTCGGTCAGGGAGGCCACGCCAGCGCTTTTCGGCTCAGCCGAGCTCGGCGGCGGCCATTCTCTGCCGGCGTGCCCCGCGGCGGCGCAGTAACCTCATGAGTCCCCAAGCAGGCAGACCGAGCAACACTGCTAGTGGCAACAAAACACCTAACAATCGGAGTCCGCCGAACAACACCGCTGCTGCGACTGCAACCGAGTCGGCAGCTGCGCGGCGAAGGCTCACGCCGAATTCCGCTAGCGAAACGCCAACGACCGGGCGAAGTGCCGACAGCGTGAGCGAAATTTTGGCGAAATCAGTCTCCTTTTCCAGAAACTGCCGGCGCCCTGCCATGCGATCGATTTCGGTTCGCACTGCCGCCAGCTCTTTGTGGACGCGAAGCGCCGCCTCGACCGTGTTTGCCTGGCTGAGCAGTGTACCCAGCTGGGCCTCCAGGCGCTTTTGGTTGGCGATGCGTGCGTCGAGGTCGATCACCTCGTCGGTCACGTCTTCGGAGCTGAGTCGTTCGTTCATCGCGCCGCGCCCGAGCTGCTCGAGTCGCGTGAGCGCGGTCCCCAGTTTGTCGCTCGGCACGCGCACGACCAGGTTGACGCGCGACCCGTCGCGCTCGCCTTCGTCTCCCCCGAGCTCGCGCTCGGAGCTCGCGACATAGCCGCCCAGCCGCTCGACGATGGTCGTGAGTTCGCTCTGCGCGCGGGCTGGAGACTCGACCTCGAGCGACAGCTCCGCGCTCCGAATGATCTTGCGCGCCGTCGTCAGAAGGTTCGGTTGGGTGCCGTCGGCCTTCGCAGCACCTGCCGCGCTCGGCGCTTTCGCCGTGGCTCCTGCCGAAGGCGCCTCGCGACTTCTGGCGCAGGCCGGCAGCGAAATCACGAGCAAGACCGCAAAGACCCACGTGGACGCGCGGCGGGCCCGAGCCAAGCGAGAATTCGAGAGGCGCATGATGGCCGAAACAACGTTTCATGTTGCGCGCGCCTTACACCCCCTGCCTAAAAATGCCGCTACCTGGCGTCCGCAAAGCGGTTTTGGACGACCGAACAAGACTCGCGATTTGCGTTGCTCCCCAAGTAGTGGGAGAGCGTCGCCCCCGTGCGCAGACGTGTCTCGCTAGCCCCACCCCGGTTCGAATCGTCCCTTCGTGTCTTCCTTTGCTGGGTCCTACTCTGCTCGGCGCTCGGTCGGACTCGCACCGCGCATGCCGAACCCGAGTCGGAAGCGCGCGCGCCAGCGCCGGCGCTGCCCGGTGAATCCGACCCGCGAGGTGCCGCGAGCCTGCTCACCGACTTGGAGCGCGTCGTCACCAGCGCCGAAAGCAGCGGTTGGTTTCTCGACAGCGACGCTTATCGCGGCGTCGTCTCGGCGCTGCTCGAATCGGTTTGTCGTGCGAGCCCGACCGCACGTCTCGAAGCGCTCGCACAAATCCGCGCGCGCGCAGGTC
Source organism: Polyangiaceae bacterium (assembly GCA_035549735.1). GTDB lineage: Bacteria > Myxococcota_A > Polyangia > Polyangiales > Polyangiaceae > PMG-095. Next base: position 108,519 of record DASZQI010000020.1, read on the forward strand.
AACTCGGTGATCCACGCGCGTTGTACGCCGCCGACGGCCACGAAAGCGCGCGCTTTGCGCACGCCATCTCGGCCGAGCGGCAGCAGCGTGCACTCGAACAGGCCCTGGCGCGCGCCGACGCGGACTGCCCCTTCTGGATCCCGGCGCAGGCCGGCTTCCAAAGCCGCCAGACCGACTACGGGCGCTGGGCGCTGGGCGTGGAGACCGGCGGCAACCTGCAGTTTCGACAGACGGCTGGACGCTGGACCTTTGGCGGCGGTGGCCTGGGTCGGATCTTGCCGAGTTACGGCCTCTCCGAACACATGAGCGTGCTGTTCGGGGTCGAGTTCGGAGGCGGCGCAATGCTGCGACCCGGGGGCCCGCAGACCGAATTCGTGGTCAACTATTTTCCGGCAATTCCGGTCGTTCTGCGCATGCGCGACGTGAACTGGCGTTACGACTTGGAAGTCGGGCCAGTAGCCATTTTCCAAGCGGACAACACACGGCTCAGCTACGGCGGACGCATCGGCACCTCGATCGGCATTCTCGCGCTACGCACGCGCAACGTGCTGCCCTGGGCGGGTGTGGCCGCGACTTACGAATACTACTTCGAGGGCGGCGGCAGGCCGGCCGCGCATTTCGTCCGCGGCGGCCTGCGCGTTGGCATTTTATGGGGCCCGTAGGAGGCAACCTAGTGCGAACGCCCGGAGTCGACCACCACCACCAATTCCTCGAGCGGACGTCGCGCGGTGCGGCGCACCCAGATGAGCAGCGCGAGCGCGACAGTGGTCAGCCCGAGTGCCAGAGCAATCCACACGCCGACCAAACCGAGCCCCTGACGAAAGCCGAGAACATAGGCGAGCGGAAGAGCGAGCGCGTAGTAGCCGACCAGGTTCACGGCGGCCGCGGCGTTCGGGCGCCCCATTCCGCGCAGCACGCCGCCGGACACCACTTGCGTGCCATCGGAGAGCTGAAAGGCCGCGGCAATGGGCAAAATCTGGGCAGAGAACAGCACCACCGCGGCGTCCTCGGTGAACAGCCGCGGTAGTTGAAAGCGGAGCACAGAGAACAGCAGCGCAGAGAAAACCATGACGCCCGCTCCGAGCAGCAACGCCGCGCGCACGGCGCGCCGCATGCCCAGCACGTCCCCCTCGCCGATCAAATTGCCGACTCGCGCAGCGGCCGCCTGCGAGACTCCGAGCGGCACCATGAACGAAAGCGCCGCCATGTTCAGCACGATCTGGTGACTGGCGACGGCTTCGGTGCCGAGCCACCCGGCCATCATCGTGGCCAACGAAAACGCGCACACTTCTAGCGAGATCTGAGCGCCGACCGGCACACCCAAGCGCAGCATCTGCAGCAGCCCGCGCGGCGCGAACGACTGGCGATCCCACGCGCGCCAAGCGCCATGGTGCAGGCCGAACACACGCACCCAAAGCACGAGACCCACGACCAGGAAGGCAGTCATCAACGAACTGGCAAGCCCTGCGCCCACCAAGCCGAGCGCCGGCGCGCCGAGATGCCCGAAGATGAGCAGCCAGTTGAGCGGCACGTGCAGCGCGTTGCCGATCCACATCACCCAGGTGGCCGCCGCCATCAGCGTGCGGCCCTGCAGGTACTGGCGAATGGCCGAGTACACCAGAAAGCAGGGCACGGTCGGTATTTTCCAGAGGTTATAGCGCGCGGCGAGCGCGGCCACCTCGGGCTCCTGCCCGAGCAAGAGCAAGCCTTCACGCGTGAAGGCCAGGCACGCGCAAATGGGCACGCTCACCAGCAGAGCGAGCACTACACCGCGCTGCAGCGCGAGCGCGGTTGCGGTTTGGTCACCGCGACCATGCGCCTGGCTGATCAACGGGTCGAGCCCCATCAACACACCCAGGCCCATCGATAGCCACGCCCACTGCCAGGTGTTACCAAGCGCGCTCGCGGCCAATTCTTTCACGCCGAGGTGACTCACCATCAGCGTGTCGACGATGCCCGTCGTCATCAGGCCGAGCTGTGTCAGCGCGACCGGAGCGGAGAGCCGCAGCAGCGTGCGCAGCTCGAGTTTCAGTGAGGGAACGACGGACACGGTCGTTCGGCGACTACTGGAAAAACGGCGTCGCACCAAGCGTTGGTTCCGCTCGATGTCAGGAAATGTGGCGTTCGCTGGCGTCGAGGCCGAAAACAGGCGAAATCCGTGAGTTCGACGAACCCGACTAAACCGCGCGTCGAAAATTGCCGTTCCTCGAGGGTGAGCCCGAACGAACCCTTGCTGATTGTACTGACTGCGGATCTGGCAGACGGCGGTCGCAAGGCAGCCTTGGCGTTCGGCGTCGCGCTCGCGGCACTGTCGACTGGCGCGGTTGTGCACGTGTTCCTGACACTCGAGTCCGCGGTGCTCGGCGCGCCGAGCGGCGCGCTCGGACTCCGCCCACGCGGTTTTTCCGAGCCACTGCCGACCTACATCGAGCACTTTCTCGACATGGGTGGGCGACTCGAGGTCTGTTCCTCGTGCTACGAAGAGTATTGTCGGGACCTGCCGAAAGACGAGAGCGGGCGCCCGCGGCTCCGCGCTGGAACGGCCATTCACGGCCTCGCCATCGTGGCCGAACGAGCCTCGAGCATGAACGTGCTCACCTTCTGAGTTCGAATCGAAAATGAAGTCTTTCCGCCGGCCCTTGGACTCCGACGTCGCTACCCGCGGCAGCGAACGCCGACTGCGCGTCGAGCGGCGCGCGAGCGCGGAGAGCGGGCAGTTTCCGCTACGCTACGCGCGCGTCCGCGAGATTTTGCTCGGCTATCTGAGCCCGATTCTGGTCGACTCGGTGCTGGAAAAAGCCATGCGAGCCCGAAACCTCACGCCCAGAACGCTCAGCGCAGGCGCGCTGGCCGAGGTCACGAGCGACATCATGGTCGGGCTGCGCTTGTTCGTCGCGGCTGACCGCTTGCCACAGCTCATGCTCGAGCTCGCCGACGTTCTGGACACGGAGCAGTCATGAACGCACCCGCTCAAACGCGCCTGGACGACGCCAGCACCGCCGAACGCCTGACCGCGCTCGAGCACGAGATGAAAGAGCTCGCGCGCCGTGCGCTCGAAAACTCGTCGCGGCTCGATACTCTCCCCGAGCTCTTGCGCAACGCCGGGCAGGAAGAGAAGCTGTCGCTAATCGTGTTCAGCGGCAGCCTCGATCGCTTGATTGCCGCGTTCGTGCTGGCCACCGGCGCCGCGGCCATGGGCATGAAGGTGAGCCTGTTCTTCACGTTCTGGGCGACCGCGGCCCTACGCAAATCGGCCGCTACCGTGCAAAAGACCCTGCTCGAACGCATGTTCGGCTGGATGCTGCCGAAAGGCGTGAAGAAGCTTCCGCTTTCGCAAATGAACATGGCCGGGGGCGGACCCGCCATGATTCGTCACATCATGAAAAAGAAGGGCGTGGCCTCGGTGGAGGAAATGATCGCGCTCTCGGCCGAGCTAGGCGTAGAGCTCAACGTGTGCACCATGAGCATGGATCTTCTGGGCATGAAACCCGAGGAGCTGATCGACTACCCGGGCCGCACGTTCTGCGGCGTCGCCAAGTTCTTGGAAACCGCCGCGCCCGGCAAGCTCACGCTCTTCTTGTAGAACCGAGAACGGACTCTCACATGAACACCGTCGACGCCCGCGGAAAATCCTGTCCCATGCCGATCGTGCTGATGGCCAAAGCACTGCGCGACGCGACGACTGGCACCACGCTCGTGGTGCAAGCGGACGACCGCGCGTTCCCCGAAGACGTGCGCGCGTGGTGCCGCAAGATGAACCACGAGCTACTCTCGCTCGAGTCCAAGGCCGGCTTCTACGAAGCGTTGGTCAAAAAGCCCTAGGCGTCGGGCGCGCCCGCCTCAGAAAGGGCAGCTGGTGGATTGGGACGTGAACTTCGGGTTGTCCGCCACGTGGAACCAGTCGACGAACCAGATGCAGCCGTTGCGCGCGGGCCCGGCCGGGATCTTCATGCACTGAGTGCGAACGCACTCCTTCTTCGCCGCGAGGTCACCGGTGCAATTCGTGAGGAAACCGCCGTATTGAGCGCCCAGATCGCTCGTGCCCCACTGCTTGCTGCAGGCGTTGAACTGGCCGACTCCACCGCCAGGAATCATCAAATCGAACTGATTGCCGGCCACGTCGCTGCCAGTGTTGCTGACCTTGACGATCATTTGCTTGCCCTTGATCAGCTTGGACCCCGGGTCATTGACGTTGTGCTGGCCTTCGCCGGTAAATTGGATGCGGTAGCACCCTCCGCAGTTGGGATTCGCCTTCGCGACGTATCCGTACGCCAGGCAGTCCGACATGGCGCGGGGAGCCTCGTCGTAGCAAGCGAAGGAGCCGCCACCAGAGCAGGAGCTCATCGTGTTACCAGTGCTCGAAACGCCATCCTGACCGCATCGGTGTCCATCGAACTGCGCGCAATGTGGCTGGCAGCAGTCCCAGTAGCGCGTCGCGAAGCCGTTGCCGCCCGTGACGCTCGGCAGTCCCTGCGTGGAGCAATCCACGGCAGCCGACCCGCCCGTACTGGTCGAGCCCCCGGTGGCAGTCGAACCGCCCGTGGCAGTCGAGCCCCCTGAGCTCTTCGAGCCTCCTGTGTTCGTCGAACCGCCTGAGCTCTTCGAGCCCCCAGTGTTCGTCGAACCCCCTGAACCAGTCGCTCCGCCTGTGCTGGCTGAGCCCCCGGTTCCTCCGTTTTGCGGAGTGCAACGACCACAACTGATGTCGCAGAAGGTCGAGAACCAAGGGCTCGAGCACTCCTTGGTTTCGGTCGCCCAGTTCTTACACGTCGCTCCCGGCCAATTCGGATCCGGTGGCGGCGGCGCGTCCACGCACGCCTTACTACCACCCGTGCCCGTAGCGCCGGCGCTGCTGCCCCCCGCGCTCGTGCCGCCAGCTGCGGCACCGGCAACGCCGCCGGTGATCAGACCGCCGCCGCCCGAGCCTCCGCTGCTCACACCGGATCCGCCGGCCGCGTCAGCGCCACCGCTGGTACTCGAGCCGCCGCCGGTGTTGGCGACGCCACCCGTCACGGTGGGACCGCTGCCGCCTGTACTGCTTGCGCCGCCGAATCCGTTGAAGCCGCTCGCTCCGGCGTCGGTCATGGTGGAAGGCCCCGCATCCTCGCCACGACAGCCCCCAGTTGCAACGAGCGCCAGGGACGAAAGCAGGGCGGACGCCCCGATCACGGAGCGGCGGACGGGACGAGTCGTTGCTGAGCCAGGTTGCTTTCGCATGATTTTCATGTGGTTCACGGGAGCCAGACGGCGAAACGGGGGTTTTCGGACGAAACGGCGCTTCCGGAGGCCCCGACGCTTTCGCGCAGCCTCGGCTTTCGCTCGCCTCTGTAAAGTAACTAAGAACCCTCTAGACGCTGCAATAAATCATCGAGCCGATCCGATTCAGCGGCGCGACATTTGGCTTCACTGCATTATTTCGCCAACCCGTTTTTCACGCACGATGATCGGGGCAGCCTGCACCGGGCCTACTGCACGATACGTCGCAAACGAGTATCGTTTGCAACGACCGGGAACGGGAACTCGTCGCGGTGAAGAGGCCCGCGATGCCCGAGCAAAGGACGTCGATGGCCATTGGCCTTTTCTGCGACTCGCAGTCGTCCGCGACCTGCGCGCCGCAGCGCACTGGTGCACGCGCGGCCACACGGAAGCAGCCCCCAAGAAATGGGTTAGCCCAGAGTCTTGCGCAGTTCGTCGATCAAATCGCGCTCGACACGGCGCGCTTGGGACTTGGGGACGGCTTCGGCGGCGAGCACTTTGAACAGCGCGCTGCGCGCGGCTTCGGGCAGCACATTTTCCAGGTATTCGAGGCCCGTGCCGCGCAGCTTTTGGTCCTCGCTCGAGAGCGCGGCGTGGGCCAACCGAAAGGCTTCGCGATCGTGCACCAAGCCGAGCACGCGCAGGGCATGTTCGACGCGCTGAGAGGCGGGGATTGCGGCTTCCTCGCTGAGCACGCGCACGGCGCCCGCAATGGCCTGCTCGCGAAGGAGCGGCGTTTCGATGCCTTGGCCGGCGAGCTCGTCAAGGCCGCGCGCCACGTGCTCTCGAACCTCGAAGTCCGGGTCGTCGAAGGCGGCGGCCAGGGCGGCGGCGGCCCACGCGGTCTTGCCATTGGTGATCACACGCACCAGGCGGCGGCGTAACGTGGGCGACGAGCGCTCCCGGTCGAGCAGGGCGTCGGCGAGTTGACCGGTCACGCGCCCGCCGAACGAGCCGAGCACGTTCATGGCCTCGGCGCCAACATCACTCCTCAGGATTAGCGGAATCACGAAGGACGCGAGGCCGGGTTCGACCCGAGGGAGCGCCGCGCGAACGCGCGCCACGTCTCGCGAGGTCAGATCGGCGACCAGCGCGGAAAGCTCCGCACCGTTCGAAGCCGCGGGCACCAGCGCCGCCGGGCTCGGGTTTTGTTTGGGCGTCAGCGCGCGCGCAGCGGCCAATGCTTCTGCCGGCTCCTGCTCGCGCAAGCGCTGGATTTCGGCCTTCAAACGCTCGCGATCCAGGGCTTGCATGGTGCGCGAGAGCGTGAGCCGCGTCGTGAAATCGTTGACTTGGGCGTCGTTCAACACGACCGCGCCCGAACGCAGGCTGGCCGCGAGCTCGGCCACGTAGCCCTCGCGCAAACGCGCGGCCAGGACCAGCGCGGCGACCGCGAACACGGCGACGGCCACCGTGGCAGCGGCGCTCGCCCAGGCTGGCACGAGTAAGACCAGGGCCCAGGCGAGCAAGCTGCCGAGCCCATCACCCATGCGGTTCACGACCACGTCGATGACCGCCTTGAGCGAGCGCTTCCGCTCGGCGGAGAGCGGCGTGTAGAGTGGTTCGTACGCCGAGCGAAACAGCGAGGTGGTGAGCGCCCCGTCCGCGCCGCGGAGCAAGCCTTGAGCCGGGAGACCAGGCAAGATCAGCGCGAGCAACGCGGTACCGGTGACCACCGCGGGGAGCACCGAGAGCCCGACCCCGAGCCCCGCTTTCTCCAAGAGCTGCGGAGTGACGAAGGCCTGAACCAGAAAGCTCGCGAGGCTGACCCCCGTGTAAAAGAGCGCGAAAAACTGCACCAGCGACTGCGCACTCGAGTAGCGTTCCATCGCTCGCACTTTGAAAGCAAAGTCGATGACGCTGGAGGCGAGCGCCGTGAGCCCGACGAACAGCGCCAGCTCACGCACGTAAGTGGTGCGCAGCGATTGTGCAGCGGGGACCTCGGGCACGGGTGCTTCGCGCGTCGGGGGGCCACCGACCAGCGCGACCGAGGCCGCGCCGAGCGCGCTGAGCGCCGCGAGCGCGAGCAGCGCGTGGCGCGCGTCGCTCCACGCCGCCACGCGCTCGGCGATCAGGCCGCCTGCGATCCCGCCGATGGTGCCACCGAGGCCAATCCGCGAGACTTGAACGCGCAAGGTGTGCGGGTCGAAGCGCTCGTTCACCACCGACCAGAAGCCGCTGATGATGAGCCCGGTCACCGCTGAGACGTGCAGGTACAGAATGAGCGCCACCGCGCGCGGCGCCAGCGGTAGACCGGCGTGCTCGGCGATGAAGGCAATCGCATTCAGCACCAAGAGCGGCGGCAGCGTGCTGGCCGGCCCGAACGAACGCAGCAGGCGACCGGTGAGCACCGCCAGCAAGGCCGACAGCGCCGCACCCGCGACCATCACCTTGGGCAGCTCGCTCGCGGGAAAATGCGCGCAGAACAGGCCGTCGCGCGCGGTCTTTCCCGCTACGGTGAGCGCCACCAGCGCCGCCGCACCGAGCAACGCCTTGTTCACGCTGGAGCTGGAGGCGGGGACGGGTGTCAGCGGCACGGCGTCAGTTTGCCATTCGACGGTGTTCGCGCACGATGGCCGCCGCCAGCACCAACCAAATCACGATGAGCACGGTGTCGACCACGGCATAACCGCGCAAAGACAGCCCAATCAGCTGCGTTCCAGCGCCCACCAAGAGGGCCGAGCTGACGTCGCCCATGCGCACGAAGAAGGTGTCGACGGCTTGCTTCGCCTTGTATTTCATGTCGCGTGTGGTCACGAGCCACAGCATTTGCCGAAGCGTATTGTTCAGCGAGTAGTCAGTGGCGTTTTCGGCCACCTTGGCCACGCGCAGCACGGCCAACACCGGCAGAGCGATGAACGTGACCGCACCGCCCAGCGCGATCGCCGGAAGCACGAAGAACGCCGCCCCGAGACCTATCTTCTTCACCAGACGTGACACGACGAACGTCTGCAAGATCAGGCCGAGCACGTTCACGTAGAAGAAGAAATCTCCGTAGGCCGCGCCGATGTACGCGCTCACGCCGGCCTTTCCAATCTCGCCACGACCGACCGCGTCTTGCGCCGCCGCTTTGATGAGCCGGCTCAGCAAGTACTCGCCGTTGGAGTTCACCCAGTTGTAGATCAGCGAAAACAGCGCAATCAGCAGCAGGTACCGGACCTGGAACACCATTCGGAACGCGCCGCGGCGAGCTTCCTTGGCCGGCGGTGCATCGCTCGCTGGCTCGGCCGCGCTGGAACGCGCCTTCTCACGCGCGGCCTCGCGCACGTCCACCCAACGAAACAGCGCGGCGCACGCGGCGAGCAGGCCGGCGGCGACCAGCAACATCGGGTACACGTCGAAGATCGGGATCAACCCGGCCGCGATTTTGCTGCCCACCGCGGCGCCCACCGACGCGCCGAGCGCGATCAGTGGAAACAGGCGCTGGCCTCGCTCCGGATCATAGAGATCGTTGGCGAAAGACCAGAATTGGGCGACCACCATCATGTTGAAGATGCCGACCCACAGGAAGAAAATCAGACCGAGCTGCGCGCGCAGCGCTTCGATCAGGCTGCCGCCGAAGAACACCACCAAGTGCGACGCGAAGAACAGCGTGACCCCGACGACCAGCTTGCCGCGTGGTAGCCGGTCGGCGACCTTGGCGTAGGCCGGAACGGCGGCGAGCAGCGCGATCGCGATCGCGCCGCTCATGTACGCCTTGTACTCGGCGCCGGCCTCGAGCTGCAAAATCAAGGCCTCGCGCACGGGCTTGATCAGGTAGTACGCGGTGAGCAGCAAGAATACGTTCAGGGTGAGCAGGAGCGCCGTGACCGCCTCCCCGCGCCGCACCTCGGTCACTGGCGAGAGAACGCGCGCGAGCCAGGCAGGTTCTTCTTTGGTCGTCACGGGGCTTTTCCGTTTTCCGGGCGCTCGATGCCGGCGAGGCGAAAACCGCGCGCGGGCCCGAGGTCGTACAGGTGGACGCGCAGCGGACCAGGCGCGTAGCCGTTGAACACGTCCACGACCAGATAGCGGGCGGGCGCATCGTCGGGGTCGCCGCCGTCCCGCGCGGAGTGCGCGATTTGCAGCGAAAAGGTGGCGTCCGGCGCGATGCGCACGGGCACCGCGCCGCCATCCGCGAGCGATTCGCCGCGGTACACCCGCGCGCGCGGGCTGAGCGACTCGTTCGGCACAATCCGCGTTTTTCTGGCCAAATCGACGCCGCTGAGCACTTGGCCCTGCACCTTCAAGTCCGTGAGCGGCGAGAGGCGCGACAAGTAATGACGCAAGATCACGTCGCGACGAGCTATCAGCGTTTCGGTCAAGTAGCGCTCACTCTGGGGGTCGTACTTGCCGACGCTGACGAAGGCTGCGACCAGCTCGTCCGTGAAGCGCGCGATGATACGCGCGGCCCACGCGCCGTCGCCTTCGACCATGCGACCGTAGGCCGGGTTTGGGTACTCACCGCGCCACAGCTCGGGGTCGAAATCGCGCGCGCTGAAGTAGTTGAAGACCCCGCCGGTGAGCTGCTGCTTTTCCCAGGGGCGCTCGTTCACGCCGAGCGTGAGGAAATCTTCCACCAGGTACGGCATGTCGAGCATGTAGGCGTTGCCGAGCCGGCGCGACATGCCGTCCGATGTCCACACGCTGCCGAAGCAGTCTCCCATGTCGATGATGTAGTGGACGACGTGTCCCGGGCCCTCTTTCTTCTTGGGATCGGCGAACATGAACACGTCGAGCGTGTTCTGCTCGCGCGAGTCGAAGTGGTTGAGCCACGCCGAAATCAAGCGTTCCCCGCGCAGTTCTCGCCGATCTTCGTGCGGGATCACGTCGTTCGGATCGTCGTCGCGCTTGCCGTCGTAGGTGTATGGGCCGAGCGGTTTTCCGGGCAGCCACTCGGAAGCGACCATGCGCACCAAGCCATCGCGGTGCGACGCGGATTTCAGAATCTCCTCGAGCCGCTGCTGATCGAAGGGACGAGTCACGCCCTGGTTGTTGGTGACTTTCAGACCCGGCTTGAGATGAAGCAGCGAGGGCCGGAAATACACGACCGTGTCGCAGGGCGAGTAGTAGCCCGCTGCATAGTAGACGCGCGACGCGATCGCCGTCGCGCCCGTCGCGCGGTCGGGCTCGGTCTCCGGATCGGTCTTCAGCATGAACTTGCCGAGACCCTTGATGTTCACGCGAAAGCCGGGGTTCGCGCCGTTGTCCTTGCCGTGGTCGATGATCCACGAGCCATCGGGCATCTTGGGGTCGAGCGCCTGCTCGCTGCACGAGCCGCGTATCACCTCCGCCGGGGTCATCGCGCGCACGCCGATGCGATTTTCGAACCAACTCGAGTTGGGGACTTCGTCGAGCGCGTTGACGTTGACCGCAGGCCCCGCCGGATCGACCGCGAAGAAGCGCGACACGGGTCGAAAGATGGTTTGATTCGCAGCGTCCCAGGCGAACGGCGACTCGTACTCCTCCGGCATCGGCGAGAACGGGCGCCGATCGTCGTCTTCCAGTAGCGGCGCGCGCAACGGAAAGCGACTCGAACCGCCGCAGGCCGTGGCGGCGAACACCAGCAAAGCGCCCGAGAAAAAGCGACTAAAGACCACCGCGCGCTCCCACTGTGAGCCGAATCGAGTCGACCCGCGCGCCGGACTCGAAGGTCTCACTGCCAACGCCGAACAGCAGCTGCAGGACGCTGTCCGGCGAGCTATGGCTCTCGATGCCCACGGCAGTGGAAAACCTCAGAAGCGACGGATCGAAGCCATCGAGCCGGCGGCCAAAGACGTTGCCCACCGCGCCTTGCAGCGAGCCATCGAGCCAAATCCAGATCGGCCAGGTGTAGCGCAGCGTCGCCACGGCACCGCTCCGGTCTCGCAGCCTGCCTTCGCGAAAGCCAGGCATCAAGCCGGGACCACCGAGCGTCGGCAGCTCCGTGAAGGGCACCGGGCCCGAAGCGAGCGGATCGGCGAACAGCGTCGCCACGGAGAGGCTCATCACGCGACCGCTGTCCCCGAGGTCGACGAAGGCACCGAGCGCAGCGCTGTAACGCAGCCAGCTCTGGGGCTCGCTCTGCCGTTGCAGATCGCTACCTTGTTCGGCTTCGAGCTCGAGCCGCAGTCCCGAGCGCGAAATTGCGTCCACGCCCCGGGTGTCGAGGCTCAGCTTCAAACGGCTGAACCCGGCGCGATAGCCGCGTTCGTAGCCATCCGGGAGCGGGAATAATCCCTCTGCTTCGCGGTCTTCCAGGGTCGGGTTGCCTCCGAACTTGCCTGGTGAAAAGGACATGCCTCGATAACCGAAGCCACCTTCGATGCGCGACGATCCGAACAGGCGGCTCTCGGCAACTGCGCGCGCCTCGAAGCGATCGGCGCTATAGCGCGAAAGGTCGTCTTCCACCGTCGTCGGCCCGGGTCCGTAGTACGCGTAGTCCGGGCGTCGAATCGCGCCGACGTTGAACGTCACCTGCTGCGAGTTGGCGAACGTGAAGCGTTCAGTGAAGCTGCCTGCGAGCCAGTCGGACCCGCCGGTCGAGGCGTGCAAGCGCAAACCATGTCCCTTGAAGCCTGCATCGTCCCAGAACCCGTAGATGCCGACGCTCGGCCGAAAGCCGAAATCGATGAAGGCAACCGGAACGATGCCAGCTTTGTGATCCGGACCGAACGCGAAAAAGTCGTAGAGCGCTGCGGGTATCTTCGCCCGTTCGGCGTTGCTGATCAAAAAGCCGAGCGGGCGTCGCAGCACGAATTCACTGGTGACGTAGAGTGGAAAGAACACCACCCGCGGCCCCCACAAGAGCACGTCTCCCGGGGTCGTCGGCTTGCCGCCGCGGCCGTCGTAGTCCGGCAGCGTTCGCTTCTCGGTCGCGCTGGCCGAGCCTGATGAAAGCGTCGCTAGGGCGAACAGCAGAGCACCCAGCGCGGGCAACTCGCGGATTTTGCGGGCCGGCACGTTGGGGCGGAGGTTACGTTGAGCGCGGAAACCAGGTCAACCTCGGAACCCGGAAGCAACCCCGGAAGGTGCCCCATGGCGAGCCGTGGGGCCGTGTTATCCTGCGCCCCCGCGACACCATGTCCGACGCCCCCTCCCCCGGATCTCGCCATTCGCCGACCGATATCCTGGGCCGGATGGCGGGTGAATACCGCCTCGGCAGAAAGCTCGGCGAAGGTGGATTCGGGGCGGTGTACGAAGCCGAACATCCGCTCCTCAAGCGCAAAGCAGCGGTCAAGGTGCTCCACCAAGTCGCCGGCAGGGATTCGGAAGCGGTGCTGCGCTTCATCTCCGAAGCGCAAGCGGTCAACCAGATTCGCTGCCGACACATCATCGACATCTTCTCGTTCGGCACCCTGCCCGACGGGCGCCATTTTTACGTCATGGACCTGCTCGATGGCGAGCCTTTGGATCGCTATCTGGACAGACAAACTCGCCTCAGTGTGCCGGAAACGCTCCAGCTCTTGCGACCGATCGCCGAAGCGCTCGACGCCGCACACGCGGCCGGCATCGTGCATCGGGATCTGAAGCCTCAGAACATTTTCCTGACCTGGAGCGCCAACGGCGAAACGGCACCGAAGCTACTCGATTTCGGCATGGCCAAGCTGCTCGGCGAGTCACCCGTGCACACGGCCAGCGGCACGCCGATGGGGACACCACTGTACATGTCGCCCGAACAAGCGCGCGGCGACAAGGTGGACGGGCGGTCCGACGTGTACGCGATGGGCGTGCTCTGCCACGAGCTGCTCACCGGACAGCTTCCGATAACCGGGGAGTCGACGCTGGTGGTTTTGGTTGCGCACCTGATGCAATCGCCCTCGCGAGTTTCCGAGGCATGTAGCGAGGTCGCGCCCGAGCTCGATGAGCCCGTTCTGCGCATGCTGGAAAAAGATCCGAACGCCCGACCCAAAAGCGCCGGGGAAGCGCTGGCGGCATTGGTCCAGGCCGCCGAAAGCGTAGGCCACGTCATCCCGCCGGGCCTGCCGCACTTGCCCGCGCCGCCGCCGCGAGCCGAACCGAAGCCCGGGGAGGTCGAAGAATTCTCGTCCAGCGCGCCGACACCGCTGGCCCCCTCGGGGCAAGACACGCGCGCCACCGAACCCGACGTCGAACGCCAAGCGCTCGTGCGCAGCGCCAACAGCACTCCGCGTCGCCGGGGCGCAAGCTTTCCGTTTTTGGTCACGATTCTCGCGCTCGGCGGCGGGGCCACGTACCTGGCAACCAGCGCCATGAAACCCGCTGCTTCCCCAACCACTCCGTCGCCGAGCGTGCAAGCTCAACCGGCGGCGAGCCTGCCGCTAGCGGTCGAAGCGCATTCCGCACAGGCGGCTGTTCAAGCACCCGCGAACACCGCGAACGCGCCGGAGTCGGTCGAGCTCACGGTGCTGGGCGCGCCGCGCGGAGCGCGCGTTTGGTTCGACGGCAAGTCGCTCGGCGAAACTGGTAGGCCGGTCTCGCTGCCGTTCGGGGACAAGCCCGTCGAGCTCAGCGTGACCGCGCCTGGATACGAGCCAGCCAACCTGAGCGTGACGCCAAACAAAGCCCAGGAGGCCACGGTGAAGCTCGTGAAGAAGCGCAGCGGCAACGTGGGTGCGTCGGAGGTCCGCAGCGCGATCCCGAAAGACTTGGAGAGCCCATTTTGAGACTGGGCAGGCTGCTCGCGCTAGCCCTGCTACCGGGAATCGAAGCGTGCGCCGTGCTCCCGGACATTCCCGAGGGGGAGTGTGGCAACGCGGTCATCGAAGCCAAGGAAGACTGCGATACGTTCGCGCCCGGGCCGAACACGCTCTGTCGCCCACCGGGTAGCATCGGCGAGTGCCGCATCGACTGCTCGGTCCAGAGCGACGGCGCTCGGCGCGAGTGCCCGGCGACCTGGGGCTGCAGCGCCGACGCCATTTGTCGCCCGCTCACTGGTAACTTCGAGTCGCGCAGTGACGTCGCGCTCGGCAACGGTGCGGCGCTGATGGCGGCCGACTTCGACGGAGACGGCCGGTCCGACGTGGTCAGCATGGAGCCTGTCGATACGCTCGGTCGCGCGCACCTGCGCTTTCACTATTTTACCGAGCGAGGCACGCTCGAGCAGAGCAGCGTGTTTCCGAAGCTGCTCTTTTCTCCGGTAATTGGCGAGCTGTCCGGAGACGGGCGCAGCGACATCGCGTTCAGCGACACGCGCATTGGGCTGTTGTTGGGCGGCGACCGCAGTTGGGTGCCAGAGACGTTCGGCGCGTATCGGCTTCCGAACGCCAAGGTGCGCATGCTCGCCCCGAACGATCAACCAATCCGCGGCTCATCGGCGGTGGTCGCGCTGACCAAGCTCGGAGACAGCCCGCCCGGCTTTTACTTGGCGAAGGGGCCTGACACGCTCGACTTCGCGGGCGAGCTGCCCGGCCCGATCGACTCATTGGTCGGAGCTCCGGTCACCGGCCGCGTGCTGGAAGACAGTGAGCGCTGGCCGTGCACGCAGGCGGCGCTCGCCTTCTCGGGTGCCGATCGCTTCTACCTCGTCGATTTTTGTGAGCGGGACGAGGCTGGCGAAATCACTTGGAGAGATCAGGTGGACGCGCGGAGCATCCTGCTCTCGCCGCCCGCCGCCATCGACGCGGCACCGCAGCTCGTCGACATGAACGGGGACGGCCATCTGGACGTCTTGCTCGGCGCCGGCGGGCGCCCGTACGTCGCTTACGGCGACGGGGAAAAGTTACGCGAAGCGACGCGCTTTCGGCTCGAGCTCGACAACCCCACGAAACCCGATCCCAACGACCCCACGAAGCCCGATTTCAGCGACGTCACCAAGACCGATCCCAACATTCCCATGCCGCTCGCGGTCGGTGATTTCAGCGGTGACGGCCTGCCTGACTTCGTGTTTCCGGACCGACTACTGGTCTCTTTGCGAAACTCGAATGGCCGCTTGCCCAGCTACCTGCCCGACCGCACCAACATCGGCGGCACCTGGACCGAGGCGCGCGTCGCCGATCTCAATGGCAACGGCAAGCTCGACGTGGTGGCCGCGTCCGACAGCAGCGCGAACATCGACTTCTTCAACGGCACGGGTACCCCACACCCGACACCGTTCACCTTGGTCACGAGCGGCCCGGTTCGAGAGCTCACGGTCGCTGATTTCGATGGAGACTTGATAGCCGATCTCGCCTTCATGGAGACCAGCCCTTCCGAGAGACGGTCCGATTCACTGTTGGTCGCCTTCGGCAACCTCGCGGGGGGTCCGTCAGCACCTATCCCGGTCGCGCGCATCGACGGCGTGGAGCAGCTCTCGGTCTTCCAGGAGGGTGGTATCGGCAATTTGATGGTCGCCTCGACCGAGGTCCAGGGCGAGCAACTGACCGGCGTACTCACGCTGCTCGAAGGCAGCGGCGATCGCACGCTGACCGCACCGTCCTCGCTAACGCTGCTGACCGGCGACGGAGTGCTCCGCCAGTCGAGCGCGCTTGCGCTCGCTGTCGGCGCGTTCAGCGCTCCCGGGCGGCGCGACGTTTTGTCTCTAGCCTCCGCTGACTTGAGCGAAAATTCCATGGAATTTTGGCTATTGCGGAACTTCGCGACGGAGTCGCGCTCGCCGCAGCTCCTGAGCACCACGTTCGACGCGCGCTTGCGCCCTGGGCGCAGCCACCAGCTCGAAGGCCGCTTCGCGATCGACGTCAACGTCGCTAGTTTTTCTGCGGATCTGGACGCGGATGGCCGAGACGAGGCGGTGTTTGCCATGCCCACCTTGGACGACCGCTGCGCACTGGTCATCGCCAGCGTCGAGAACGAAGCCTCGGTCGCGCAAGCCACCGAAGTGCTCGACGAGGCCTGCACTCGACCGCAGCTCGCCGCGGTCGACGCAGACGCCGATGGCGCGCTCGACATTGCGCTGCTCACGGGCACGCCCGACGTGTCTCCGGCCAAGCTCTTTCTGTTCTGGAACGACGGCCACGGTCGACTCAGCGCTGCCCACCAGACGCTCTTGAGCGATCCCCAGGACTCACCCGTGCAGTTTACGATTTTGCCGGCAATTCCGGCTCGCCCGCTGGCCTTCGCCTACATTACGCGCTCCGAAGTGAAGCTCGTGACCAAGGGCGCCGCGCTGCGCTCGTTCGACGAAGCGACGTCGATCGCGAATCTCGAACGTGGCGGCGGCATCGTCGCGGCCGACGTCAACGGCGACGGAGCGGTCGATTTGGCCATCACCGATTCCGGCGCGCTCAGCGTGCTGAAGGCGGAGCTGCAAGCGCCATGAATCACACTCGGCTCGGGCTCGCGCTGCTGCTCACCACGCTCTGGTCAGGGCGCGCAATGGCGCAAGACGCTGCGGAAGTCGAGCGCGCGAAAGAGTCGTTCAAAGCGGGTGCGGCGGCCTACGCGGCGGGCGAATACCTCGCCGCGATTCAAGCGCTCGACGCAGCCTACACGCTCACGCCGCTGCCCGCGATCGCTTTTTCGTTGGCTCAAGCCGAGCGCAAGCAGTACTTCGTGGAGCATCAGCGCGAGCATTTGGAGCGCGCTATCCTGCTCTTCCGTCGCTACGTCGAGCAGGTGCCGAGCGGCGGGCGTCGTGCCGACGCGCTCGAGGCACTGTCGCAGCTCGAACCGCTTTCGCTCGCGCAAGCTGCGGCGAACAAGGCGGCCGCCCCAACGCCAAGCGCGACGCCCGTCGAAGCCGCGCGCAGCACCCGCCTCGTGGTCACCTCCGACACTCCCGGTGCCCGCCTTTCACTCGACGGCGGCCCGGCCTCGCGCTCGCCGTTGATTCGCGAGGTCGAACCCGGCAGGCACCGCGTCACCGTTCAGGCCGCAGGCTTCGTCACCGTGCGCCGCGATCTGGTCGCGGTCTCGGGCGAGCTCAGCGCT
The DNA here is from genome assembly GCA_035549735.1 of Polyangiaceae bacterium. Lineage (GTDB taxonomy): Bacteria > Myxococcota_A > Polyangia > Polyangiales > Polyangiaceae > PMG-095. The sequence continues at coordinate 125,580 of DASZQI010000020.1, forward strand.
GCCTCCATTCCCCTACGCGAAAAGCCCAGCACTCTCGCGCTCTGGACTGCGGACGACGCGGACATCTACGTCGACGGCACGTTCGTCAGCACCGGAGGCCAAGGTGTGGTGCTGCAGCTCTCCAGCGGGTTTCACGATCTGGCCGTCGCACAGAAGGGCCACCGCGTTGCCTCGCGACAACTCAAGCTGCCGCGCGGCGGCGGTGAAAGCCTGCGCTTCGTGCTGGAACCCACCTCACTGCGCCTCGCCTCGCAAGTGCTGTTCATCAGTAGTGGCGCCGCGCTCGGGGGCGGGCTCGTGCTGAGCGCACTGGCCATTCGCGCCGAAAATCGCACCGAGGATTTCTTGGCACGAAGGCGGCGCGAGAACGTCACCAAGCCCGACCTGGTCAGCTACGACACCGCGGTTGCCAACCGCGATCGCTATCGCACCGCCGCGGTGCTCAGCGTCGGCGCCTCCGTGGGCTTGTTCATCACCGCATTGTTCTTGCGCGAGCTCGACGAACCGCGCCCGCAACAACTTTTACGCCGCACCCGCCCTCCGCGCCCGACGCAGAAAGCCTTGAGCCTGCAGCCCCTCATCGCGTCCGACCACTACGGCGCACTGCTCGGAGGTGCCTTTTGACCCGCCTCCCGCTGATTGCCGCTCTCTTCCTGCTCACGCTCCCCGCACGAGCGCAACCAATCCCCGCTCCTCGCTCCACGCCCCCCGCAGCTCCCACCCCAACTCCCGCTCCCGCTCCCGCTGCCACTCCCGCGCCCGCATCCTTCCCCGCGCCCGCTGCCATTCCCGCGCCCGCATCCTCCCCCGCTCCCGCTCCCGCTCCCGCATCCGCTCCTGCACCCCCTGCCCCCCCCGCTCCCGCACCCGCCCTTCCCTCCGTCGACGAACTCGCGACCCCCGACGAAGATCTCACTCCCTACGACGTCACCGCCCCGCCCCCTCCCGCGATCGTCATCCAACGCCCCTCGACTTACCGCGCCCTCCCCATCCGCGCCGAGCGCCGCCTGGCCCTGACCGGCGAGCTCGGCTGGAACGGCCTAGCCGGGGTCGGCCCCATTCTCACCTATCACGCGAACCCCCACCTCTCGTTCGACCTCGGCGTCGGCCTCGCCGCGGTTGGCTTGAAGTTTGGCTTTCGCGCGCGGGCGAACCTGCTGCGCGGCCCGCTCACTCCCTTCGTGGGCGTCGGCTTCATGGGCGCCACCGGCTGGGATTCCACACCGGACGTTACCGATCCGAACACGAAAGACAAACTCAATATCAAGGTCCGCCCGTCGGCGTTCTTACAAACCGTCGCCGGCATCGACTGGACCAGTCCGCGCGGCTTCACCTTCATCGCCGCGGCCGGCTACGCGACCCTGCTCTCGCGCGACAACGTCCAAATTCTCACCGGCGAGCCCACTGCCGACGAGAAACGAGGCTTGCAAATCGCCTTCCGCAGCGGCCTCGTGATCTCGCTCGCCGCGGGTTACTCATTCAAATAGCGCTCCGCACACACCGGAACGCTCGGGCTTCCCGCTGACCTTGGAGTCGGCGTCGAGGTCTGGTCAAAACGCGAAATTCGACTGGCTCGTGCCCGCGCAACCCGTGCAGCGCGCGCTAGCGCCACATCGGCGAAATCAGCCGCCGATTGGCCGCCGCCTGCGTGATCGGAAACTCGCCCCACACGGGGGCGAACCACACGAACACCGCGGCCACGAGCGCGACGTAGAACAGCACTTCCTTCGGATACTGCCGCTCGAAGCGCGCGAGCACGCCGGCCACGAGCAGGATGCCGAACGACCAGGGCGTCAGGTAGTGATACCAATACATCGAGATACGCCCGCTGAACCAGAGCAGCATCATCGACAGCCACGAAACGCCCAGAATAATCAGCGCCTTGTTGAAGCCGGAGTCGGACCAAGCCCGAAAACGCGCGCGGAAACGCGCGCTCACGGCCACCGCGGTGCCGACCACGGGCAACGCCAGCAAACAGGCGTCCCCGAGATAGAACAGCACCGGGTTGGCGACGCTCGAAGCGAGCCGCACGAGCTCCCCCAGGTGCCCGCGCTTGAGCACGAACGGATGGTACAGCACGAACCAGGTGTACCAAGGCGACTCCAACGAATTCGTGTAGTGCACGAACGCCAGATGCCGATTCCGGCGCGTCTGCATCTCCGTAAGCACGCTCATCAAATCGTTCGGGTGCCCGATCAGCTTGAGCCCGACCATCCACAGCGCGATGTGCACCACCGGCACCACCGCGAAGCACACGAGCGAGTACCAAGGCACACGCCGCAGCAGGAGCAGGGCCACCACCGCCGGCAAACCGACCTGAAAACCGCTCCACTTGATGGAGCCCGCGAGGCCCACCATCACGGCGCAGCCGAGCACGCCGAGCCAGCCGCGCGCGGTGACCGCCGCCAGGATGCTCCAGAGCACGAACGTGGTCATGATCGGCTCGGGAAAGGCATCGCGCGAAAACGCGATGTTGAACCCGTCAGTGGCCATGAACGCAGCCGCCAGCCAACCCGCCTTGCGGTCATCGAACAGCGCACGCCCGATCAAGAACACCAGCACGAGGTTCTGAATCCCGAGGCACAGCGCGCTGAACCGCCAGCCCAGCGGATTGTCACCGAAGATCAGAATGCTCGCGCTGATCAGCAACTTACTGAGCGGCGGATGGCAACACTCACCGGTGTCCGGAACGCCCATCAAGAATTGACGAGCCGCGGTGACCATCTGCTCCTCGTCGAAGCCGTAGGTCAGCGGATAGCCCACGTTTTGAATGCGCAGGACCACGCCCGCGACGATCATCAACGCTAGCAGATACCCGGTCCACGGGTGCAGCGTACCGGGCCCTCTCTCCTTCCAGACCGAGCGGGCCCAAGCCAGCAAAGCCTGGCCGTTCATCGCGGGATCACGCAATCGGTGAGGGTTCCGAGCGTCACCGTCCTACCCACCGGAGAGAACGCCGCCGCAGGATCGAAGCGGATCGCGGCCGACTTCATCACTCCCTTGATGTTGTAGTTACACACCACCGTAAACCGATGTGGCGGCAGCGTACCCTTCAAGTCCGAAGCAGCCCAAAGACCTGCGCCCAGCAGCAGCTCGTTACCAACCGTGTTGAGCGGCTGCAGGACCTGCGGCGAGAGCGGCGCCGCTTCCGTACCATTACGCCGGAACCCACAGCGAAGGCCCTGAACCACTTGATCCGACGCGCAGCCCAGGTTCGCCTTGTCTTCCCGCACCACCGTCAGCTCCACAGAGCGCGAGCTGCCGATGCGCCAGCCTTCTTGCGACTGTAAATACTCCTCGCGGTAGCGGCTGCCCGACGAAACCAGCCACACCCCGGCCACGATCAGCCACAGCGTCAAGAACGAGAAAATCAGCGCATTCAGACGTAAGGACGAACCCTGCGCCTCACGAGGCACCTCGACGGGCGCGCTGACAGCTTCGGGCTCTGCCTCTTTGGGCGCTTCCCCTTCCCGAGGGGTGGCGAGCTCGCGCGGATCCGAGTCGGAAGACATGGGCAGAGCGAATAGCTGTTCGATGAGCGACCGTCAACGAAACGAAATTGCCCGCTAAAACCAGCGTTTCCGTGCGAAAGCCGCGGCCGCGACGTCCGCGCCGAGACGCCCCTCGCGAGCGCGCGCAGCGTAGGCCCAGCCCACCCTCGAACACATCGAGACTCGACCCAGTCGGGCCGAACATCACTCCTTGGTATTACTAATTCACTACGCCACGCAGCCGTCGCGAGACACTCGAGTTGGTTTGGGCCCCTCACTGCTAAGTGCGCGCTACCCGGCGAAGCCCGTCACCAGGTCCCGCGCCCGCCACTGAACACCGCTGCAGCCGCGCCGGGGCCACGCTGCCCACGCCGCCCGGATCCACGGGCAGACGCGCAAGCGCGAAGCCCAAACTTCGCCTAACGGAAAGACTGCCGAAACGCGCAGCGGCTTAGCCTGGTCTTGGCTCAGTTCCTCCCGAGGTGGAGCATGCCCTCCGCGGTATTTCCCCTGAACGTCGCGCACTCATCGCATTTGCCAAGCGCCATGACCGAAACGAGCCTCGCTGCGCCGCAGGGCTTGCTGGCTAGCATCACTGCAGAAGAGGTCGCCATCAAGGATCTCGGGCGCTGCCTCTTGCCCTCGCCGGTCGCGGGTCACCTGGGCGACCACGCGCTGCATTTCGTGGGCAAGGCCGATAAGGTGTTGGTCCACGACACCGTGCGCCAACTCGAGGCGCGCGCGGAGAGCCTGTCCGACCTGCCAGCGTTCGAGCTCGCCGGACCGCGCAACAAGATCTTCTTCGATCCGCGCCAGGTCCGCTGCGGCATCGTCACCTGCGGCGGCCTCTGCCCAGGTTTGAACAACGTCGTGCGGGGTTTGGTGCTCGAGCTCTTCCGCGCCTACGGCGTCAAGCGCGTGCTCGGCTTTCGCTACGGCTACGAGGGCATCGTCTCGCGCTTTGGCCATCTGCCCATCGCGCTTACGCCCGACTTGGTCGCGAACGTGCACCACGGCGGCGGAACCCTGCTCGGGTCTTCGCGCGGCGCGCAAGATCCGGTCGAGGTGGTCGACAACCTGGAAGCGCTGGGCATCGACGTGCTGTTCGTCGTGGGCGGGGACGGCACCATCCGCGGCGCGCTGCAGATCGCGGAAGAGGTGGCGCGGCGCAAGCTCAAGCTCGCGGTGGTCGGCGTGCCCAAGACCATTGACAACGATATCCCCTTCATCGACCGCAGTTTTGGCTTCGAAAGCGCGTTTTCGGCCGCGGTCGACGTCATCCGCGCCGCGTCGGTCGAGGCGCGCTGCGCCGCGCGCGGCGTGGGCTTGGTCAAGCTCATGGGTCGGCATTCCGGGTTCGTTGCTTGCCACGCCGCGCTGGCCTCGACCGACGTCGATCTGGTGCTGATCCCCGAGGTGCCCGCCCACCTGGACGGCGAGCGGGGCGTGCTCACCTACGTCGACCGCGTGCTCGAGCGACAAGGCCACGCCGTCGTGGTCGTCGCGGAGGGCGCGGCCCAAGACCTGATCGTGGACCAAACACCGCCAGGCTCGACCGACAAGAGCGGCAACTCCAAGCTGAAAGACGTGGGCGTCTTCCTGCGCGATCTGATGACGCAGCATTTCCGTCGCTGCGGTCGCGAAGCGACCATCAAGTACATGGATCCGAGCTACACCATCCGCAGCGTGCCGGCCTCACCCTCGGACAGCGTGTATTGTTGGAACATGGCGCGCAACGCGGTGCACGCGGCCATGGCCGGTAACACCGAAATGCTGATTGGCCGCTGGCACGGCCGCTTCGTGCACGTGCCGATGGCGCTCGCGACGCGCGTGCGAAAGCACGTGGATCCGGCGGACGAGCTCTGGCAGAGCGTGGTCGAAGCCACCGGTCAGCCCGCGTCCTTTTCGTAGGCAATTAGGCCTAAGCAGCGGAGGAAAAGAGAGAAAGCGTTGCCGGCCAGGAACCCTGCTATCTTTCGCCCTGCGTGTTTCTTAGTCAGAAGTTGCGTCTTTGTTGGCTGGCCTGCTCGGGAATATTTCTCGCCGCGTCCTGCTCGGTCCCCGATTACCGCTTCGAGGATCCAGACGACGGTCCGAAATTGCCTGCGCATTGTTCGAATCGTGAAAGAGACGCGACCGAAACCGGCGTCGATTGCGGCGGTCCCGAGTGTGACCCGTGCGGCATCGGAGAGGGCTGCGCGCGCGCGGCCGATTGCAGAGACGGTCAGTGCACCAACTCGCTGTGCCAGGATCCGACTTGCGCCAACGACCAACAGGACGTCGGCGAGACCGACCTGAACTGCGGCGGGCAGCGCTGCCCTGCCTGTGCGGACGGCGCGACTTGCGCGGTCGCGCTGGATTGCGTGAGCGGCGTCTGCCTGGACACGAAGTGCGCGGCCCCGGCCTGCGACGATGAGGTGCGTAACGGCGACGAAGTCGGCACTGATTGTGGCGGCAGCTGCCCGGGCTGTCCGCCGGGCACGCCCTGCACGAGCGAAAACGACTGCGCCAGCGCGCTGTGCACGAAGGGGGTGTGCCGCCCGACCTGCGTGACCGGCAGCGCCGAGTGCGACGGCAGCACGGACACCGAATGCGAGACGAACCTCAAGAACGACCCGCTCCACTGCGGCGACTGCGATACGGCCTGTTTGTTCCCGCACGCCGACGCCAGCTGCGTCGGCGGCAGCTGCGCGCTGGCCAGCTGCAAGACCCCTTACGACGACTGTGACACCGACCCGTCCACTGGCTGCGAGACCAACCTGCTCACCAGCGCGGACAATTGTGGCGCATGCGGCCGGACCTGCTCCGCCCTGAACGGCGCGGCCACCTGTAGCGACGGTGAGTGCGGCATCACCTGCGACTACGGCTTCTCGAACTGCGACGAGGAGGCCAAGACCGGCTGCGAAACGGAGACCGACAACGACGTCAGCCACTGCGGCGACTGCGACACCGTGTGCAGCGCGAAGCCCGGCGAAACCCCGTACTGCGCCGAGGGAGTTTGCGGCTCCACCTTGTGCCCCGCCAAGCATGGCAACTGCAACGGCACCATCACCGACGGCTGTGAAGCGGACCTGGCGAGCGATCCGCTGAACTGCGGTGCCTGCGGCAACGCCTGCGTGGCCGAACATGGCACGGCCGCGTGCAAGGGCGGCGTGTGCGTGGTGGGCGCTTGCGACAGCGGCTACGGCAACTGCGACGCTGCCGCCATGGACGGCGGCTACTCTACGGGCTGCGAAACCAACCTCAAAACCAGCGTGCCCAACTGCGGCGCCTGCGGCAAAAGCTGCGCGATCCAAAACGCTGCCTCGCAGTGTGTCGCCGGCGCGTGCAAGGTCAAAACCTGCACCGCCCCCTACCAAGATTGTGACGGCGATGGCGCCGATTGCGAGACCAACACCAACACCGACCTGAAAAACTGCGGTGGCTGCGGGACCAACGGCGTCAGCTGCGACACCGTCTTCCCGAACGCGACCGGCACTTGCAAGGCTGGCGCGTGCGTGCTCGAGCAGTGCGCGGCGAACCGGGCGAGCTGCGACACCTCGACGTCCAACGGCTGCGAAACGAACCTCCTCACCGACGCGGCGCACTGCGGAAGCTGCACGGTGGTGTGCAAGAGCGTCAACGCCGGCAGCACCAGCTGCGCCGCGGGCACCTGCAAGCCGCAGTGCGCCACTGGCTTCGGGGCGTGCACCGATCCGACGGCAGGCTGCACCGATTCACTGAACACGCCCGCGCGTTGCGGCAGCTGCACGAACGCCTGCTCGGGCAGCACCCGCTTCTGCCTGAGCGGCACGTGCGTCGCGAGTTTGCCCGTGCGCATCGTAAACTCGGCGATCGCGGGACAAAACCCGGGACCCGATCCCAATAATACGCCGACCGGTATGCCGGCCAGCACGCTGACCTTCAGCTACCCGCTGGCCTCTGCGCGCGGTCAGTACCGGCTACTGTTGCTGGCGCTCGCGAGCTTGGCGCCGACGGCCGCAAACGCGCAGCCGAAGAGCGTTCGCTACGGCTCGACCGATATGCACGTCTTCGGCACGCCGGCAGCGTTTGGAACGCCCTCGGTGTTCACCAGTTTCTATTACCTCGTCGACGCCGAGCTGCCGCAGAACCCCGGCACGCAGAACTTCACCATCGACGCCACCGGAACCGGCCAAACGGTGTCGCTCATCGCCAACGCGGTCGAGTTCACCGGCGTCGAGCAAGCAACGCCCTTCGACAGCAGCGCACGAAACACCGGCACCGGCTGTGGCGCGGTCGCGCCCGTCTCGCTCACCGTCATCACCTCCGGCTCGGTCGTCTACGACCTGGTGTCCGCGGAGTGGCTGACCACCTCGTCGACCATCGCGCCGGCAGGCAGCCTCACGCCGATCCAGGATCTGAACGCCAACTACAAGAATTTGCGCCTGCTCAGCGGCTCTCGCGGGCCGGTCAACGCTGGAAACTACTCGATCGGCTGGACCCTGCCCGCCATGGCCTCGTGCAACAGCTCCTCGCACTATCTGGTCGCCATCCGCCCCGCGACCACGCCCTGAGCACCTGGCGCCGCGCAGCCGAGCGTCATTCGAAGCAGCCGCGCAGCTCGGCCGGTACCACGTCGCCCGTGCAGTCGGCGCCGGCTCGCAGCTCGGTCACCTGGAACTTGAACACACCGTCTTCGCTGCCACCTTTGGCGAATCCGACGCTACCCGCGCTCACGCACAGCGTTTGACCGGCGTGCGCCGCCCCGCTCGGCGCCACCACACTACCTCCCGTGGTCGGGCCGGTCTGCCCGAAGAAAAGGCTGCCCATCCATTCCAAATGAATCTCGAGCTCGGAGGGCTGGAGCGCGGCCAAGTTGCTGAACGGGGTGTCGAAGCTCGATTCTCCGAAATTGCTCAGACCGGCGTTGATGTTGGTCGAGCGTTGGTCGTCGACGGTCGCGCCGTCGAGGGTGCCTTCGATGCGAAGTGCGTCCGTGCCCGTCGGACAGTGGGGCGCCTGAGTGAGCAGCCCCGAACCGCCGCCCCCGGGCCCATCCGAGTCGCTGCCGCCGCACGCCGAGCAAAGCGCAGCAGCAGAAAGCGCTGTCACCAAACGTAAACCCCAATTGAAACTCGACATCAGGCCAGCATACGCCGAAACTCAGCCGATCTTCCGCGATTTCTGGTTCGAGCAGAAGCCTAGCCGTGAGCGAACGCTTTCAGGATGCCGCTGATGATGCCCGTGAGAACGTCGTCCCCGACCGGCCTACGAACCTTGAGCGTGCCCTCGCGCGCGCGCACGATGATGCCGTCAGCGTAGCCGCAGTTGTCCGAGTCGGGGATCGTCACCTTCATCCACGGCGCCACGCGCGCGTCGGCGAACGAACCTTCGACCAAGCCGAGCACGTAGTCGGGGGAAGCTTCGCTGGCTAGAATGGTCACTCGCATCTCCACGCTACGACTCTCGTGGGGGCCGAGGACGATTGGCTCCTCGAAGGTGTACTCGGCTTCATGAGCCTCTTGCAAATTGGGATCGGTAATCGTCGCGCCGCCCGCTTCGATGACGATCGTGCGGTCGAGCAGGTTCGTGATCGTCTGTTCTACGAGTAGAACCACGCCGTAGTGCGAGAGATCGGCCCCCTTCGGATCGATCGCGTCGCGCGCGGCTTCGCTCGAAGCCGGAGCAATCAGGGAATCACGACGAACCGCGGTCGGCTCGATGTCGAGCAGATGCAGGCATTCGTCCTCACTGACGCGAAACGGCGGCGTGATCGGCTCCATCGAGCCCGAGCCCGAGCCCGAGCATCCGACCGCAACGAGCGCCGCGACGATTGCGAGCGAAGCAAACCCGATCCGAAGCTCGCGATGCACAAGGTTCATCCACTGCCTCCAGCGATCGACGATGCGAGAGACTCGCTGTTTGCACAAGAGCGCACCTGTTTACTCACTTACGGCCATACTCAGCCCCTTTCAATCGCGAGGTTACGGCCCGCGCGTCAGCCGGTTCGCAGACGTGCGTGACGCCTCTCGCAGCGCACAGCGCCGTTCGACGCGGTGCAGCAGCCACGACCTCGCAATCGCGCTTTTCGCAGCCGCGCGCGCCCGCTCTCGACGACATCGGGCCCGCGGATTACCGTGGTCAGGCGGAAATGGGCGGCAGGGCATCACTTGGTCCACGGCTCGGGCTCGTGGCGTTCGCTTGCCTCGCGGCGCTCGCGTTCGCGCGCTGGCGTGCGCCGGACACCCGCGCCCCGCTGCGACACTCGCAACCGCGCGCAACCTCGCAAGCGACATCACGCGTGCGCCCGGCTACCGCGCTCCTCGTGGAGGCAACGCCGCGCAGCGAGCCTTCGCCTCCGTCGACGGCCCCGGCTCCGGTCGCGCGCGCGGAGCCGTCTGCGACGGTCGCTCGAACCACTCCGCCGCAGGTCGCGAGCTACGCGCCCGAAACCGCAATGCCCGCGCCGCCGGTCCCGTCTACCCTTCCAGTCGCGAGCGCGGCCACTCCGGCATCGTCCGCGGTGGTGTCGAGCGAACCGCCGCGCCCGCCACGACGGGTGCGCGTCTCCGCGCTTCAAGACTGGTCCCAGGTGGGGCTTTGCACGGACCCGACTGAGGCCGCGCGCATCCGCGGCCAGCTCCGTACTCGCTTCCGCCACTCCGACCCCACCGCGCCTTTCCCTTTCTACGCAGACCCGCGACTCCCCGAAGACGCGACAGCGCCGGTTCTCGCCCTGCTCGACGAAGCCCAAGCCCGCATCACTGCGTTATTTGCGCTCACCCCGCCGCCGCCGGAAGTGTTCATCTATTCCGATAAAGAGCTGCTCCGCGCGAGCGCGTGCATCAACTCGCTCGTGGTCGCCTACTACGACGGTGCGTTGCACGTGATTGCAAGCGATCCGCAATTGCGTGAGAGCGTTTTGCACGAATACACCCACCACGCACTCATGCAATCCGGGCTCATCGCGCCAGCGTGGGCCCAAGAAGGCCTCGCCATGCTGGCGGCGCGAGAAACCTGGTGGCTCACCAGCGCTCGGCTCGAAGCCGTACGCGACCAGCCAATTTCTTTGGAAACGATGGACTCGTCCATCCCTTACAAGCTCTCGGAAACCGACGCGCTCAAATTTTACGTCGAGTCCGCGATGATGGTCACCTGCCTGCTCGACACCGCCAAGCTGACGCCAGCCGCCCTCGCCGACAAGCTACGCGCCCGCGACAGCGCAACACCATCCATCGCATACGACTTTCCAGAGCTCTCCGCGCGCGACTTCTTCGCAACTTGCAGCACATCGCTCGAACGCCGGCGCCTACGCTTTTAGCCCGATTGTCGCGACGCCCCCGCAAGACCGAACGCGCCGAGCGCGAGCATCACCTCCCGCACACGGGTTCATCGCTCGGAGATTTGCTGGCCTCGAAGCAACGTGCGCGCTGATCGCCAAGTTGCGACGCAAGGCAACCAGGCGCAGCCAGGCGCGCAGCAGCAGCCACGCCTGCCCGGCTCCTTCCGCCGACGCCGCGCTGAACGCGCGTCCGTAGACCCGTCGCGCTGGCGCGGCTGCTTTGCTGGCCGCGGGGCGCTGGGTTGCCCGATGGCGCGATTTGGCGGGTAGCGCGCCCGTTATCAGGAGGCGCATGACCCAAACCCCATCCCCTGCTAACCAGGCGGCGTGTCGCCCCTTTTCGAGTCGTCACCGGCCGCCGAAAGGTCCGAGGTTCTTCCGTTTCATGGTTGGGCGAAGACGCCGCCCATGGGCTGGAACAGTTGGGACTGCTTCGCCACCACCGTCACCGAGAAGCAGGTGCGCGAGCACGCCGACTTCATGGCGGCGGAGCTGGCGCCTTTCGGTTGGCAATACATCGTGGTGGACATTCAGTGGTACGAGCCGGGCGCGAAAGGCTTCGCTTATCGCGAAGGGGCGCCGTTGACGTTGGACGAGTTTGGGCGGCTGTTGCCCGCGCCCAATCGCTTTCCGTCGTCGGCGGGCGGCGCTGGGTTCGGGCCGCTCGCGGCGTACGTGCACGCGCGCGGGCTCAAGTTCGGGCTGCACTTGATGCGCGGTATTCCGCGGCTCGCGGTGGCCAAGGATCTGCCGATTCTGGGTACGAGCGCGCGAGCGTCGCAAATTGCCGATCGCACGCGCGTGTGCGCGTGGAACCCGGACATGTTCGGCGTGGACATGAGCAAGCCCGGCGCTCAAGAGTACTACGACTCCGTGTTCGAACAGTTCGCGGCTTGGGGCGTCGACTACGTGAAGCTCGACGACATGAGCCGGCCTTACCACGACAACGAGCCCGAAATCGAAGCGGTACGGCGCGCCATCGATCGCACGGGCCGAGCGCTGGTTTTGAGCTTTTCGCCGGGCGAAACGGCGTTGAGCGCGGCCGAGCACGTGAAGCGCCACGCCAACCTGTGGCGCATCAGCGACGATTTTTGGGACAATTGGCACGCGCTGGTGGAGCAGTTCGCGCGCACGGCGCGCTGGGCGCCCCATTGCGACTTCGGGCATTGGCCGGACGCCGACATGCTGCCGTTCGGCGTACTCGACTGCGGCCGCCGCAGCTCGCGCTTCACGCCCGATGAGCAGCGCACGGTGATGACGCTCTGGTCGATCGCGCGCTCGCCGCTGATGCACGGCGGAGACTTGACCAAGACCGACGCGGAGACGCTCGCGCTGCTCACGAACCGCGAGGTGCTGGCGGTCAACCAGCACAGCTCTGAAAATCACCAGCTGTTTTCGCGCGATGGACAAATTGCCTGGCTGGCGCGCGTGCCGGATTCGCAGGATCGCTATCTGGCGCTGTTCAATGCACGGAGCCCGCTCGAGCTCACGCCCGAACGCGCGGCCTTTCGCGCCGAGCTGGTGAGCGAGACTCGCTCATCGAGCGCGCCACCGCTAAGCGTGGACGTCGATGTGCGCGGGGCGACCCGCATCGTATTGGTGACCGACGACGGCGAGGCCAATAGCACGCACTGGGTCGGTGTCTGGGGCGAGCCGCGCTGCGTGCTCGAAGACGGCTCCGAACGCCCACTCGTGCTGAACGGCTGGAAATCGGCCAGCGCCTGGTGGGGCGACCAACCCAGAGACCACGGCGCGCAAAATAAGCCGCTCAGCTCGGGCGGAGTGGTGCTGCGCGACGGCTTCGCGGCGCCCACCAAGTCGGTGATCGAATTCGATCTGCCCGAGGGCGCCGTGCGCTTCCGGGCGCGTGCCGGCTTCGAAGACTCGAGCCGACCTGCGACGCGCGAGAAGCTCTGCTTTTCTGTGTTCGCGGTGGGGCCGGGCGACGAATCGAGCGAGGCCGGCCTCACCATGCGTGTCACGAAGGACGAGCTCGGATTGTCCGCGCACCGTGCGGTCGCGGTACGCGATCTGTGGGACCATCGAGAGCTGCCCGAGTTCGAGCAGAGCTTCGAAGTATCGGTGCCCTGGCACGGCGCAGCGCTCTATCGCCTA
>DASZQI010000021.1:0-47816 GCA_035549735.1 Polyangiaceae bacterium
CGTGCCAATCAGCAGCTCGCCCTGAACCCCCCCGGGTTCCTGACTCCCGCAACCGTGAAGGGCAAGCGCAGCTGCTGCGACTGCCAGAGTCTTCGACTTGTTGCTCACGAAGCGACTACGGCTCATTCTCGACCTCCAAAAACCCTGGTGCCGCGAAAAAAAAGCGCCTGCGCTCAATCTTCTCGGACGGCATTTTTCCAAGGCGACGGTGCACTAGGGGCTCAGAGGAGAGTAGAGTCTGGATCTCTCCGAAGTGGCTCAGGCGCTCTCACATGTAGTGCCCGGTTCGCTGAAACTTGCGCAACATTCAGTTTGCTTGGTTTTTTCCGGTCGAGATGCCGCGCTGATTAGCCGCGGGGAGCTTATTCAACCCGAAGGGGTCGACGAGATTAGAACGACTGCCGCCTGGTTCGGCGGACGAGAAATAGGACCCCTCTGCGCGTGTCAGAGGAATTTTACGCTCGCGGCCGCTTTGATGTTTTGGGGGCAAGCCCAGAAACGGGCGCGCTGATCGTGAAGAGCATCTGAAGGCAACCCTGTCCGGAGTCGAGCGTCGAGGCAGCCGCGCCTGCCCGACGAAATAACACTCGAGCCGCCAAGGTGACCCGTTAAAGAACTCGCGAAAACGAAGCCTCTCCCTGGGGCGATTCGACTATTCGTGCTCTCGATAGCCGACCGACTGCGCAAACAGGGCGTGCTGCTCCGGGCGTAGGTTCAGCTTCTTCGAGAGCGCGGCCTTGTCACAGTTGTGGAACCACGCGGCGAGGCCCTCGGATGCCGCAAAGAGATACACGTTGCCCGCGATGAGCCGGTGTCGACAGATGTCGGCAGGAGCGGCCGCGACCTCGAATCGTCGGTCGCAGAACTTGCATGGCGCCGGCAAGACGCGAGCACTTGAGGGAGGATGACTTCGCCGCCATTCCCGCAATACGTGCGCCAAGTCACCTCGCAGCGCAGCAACTGCGCACCAGGAGCCTGCGTTGCGTTCAACGCTGCCGCGTTGTCGGGGAAGTGTGATGGTCCCACCTGGTTTTCGGATTGGTGCGTGATTTGCAGACAATGGTGAATGAGTGCCCAAGTCAGGCGCGTGACTGGAGGTTTCTGATGTCAAGGACGTGTATCCTCGTCGCGGACCGAGCACGAGCTCGCTTCTTAGTGCCGGAACGGCTGCGCCAGAGCGCTCCATTCGCCGACGCCGTTCGACTGAGAGAGCTACAGGCACTGGTCGATCCGGAAGGCGAGATGACGGGGAATGAAGTGTTCAGCAATACGCGTAGCGGAAGCAACCGTGCGCCTCGGGGAGCCACCTTCGAGTACGACGACCACCGCACGCGCCACCGTGAGGAAGTGGAGCGTCGGTTCGCCGCTCAGATAGCCGAAAAGCTGGCTGACTTCGTGCGCGAACGGGGCCCCGAGAAGGTGGTGCTGGTAGTCGAGCCGCGCATGCTGGGTCTCTTGCGTCCTCGCCTTTGGGGAAAGCTTCCGGCTGCTATCGAAACATTCGAGCTTCCAGAGGATCTCAGCTGGCACGCGCCGTCGCAAATTCAGGCGGTGCTCAAGCAGCACGGCGCGCTCTCCGACGCCGATCACGAATAGCACCAAGCACGGGATGAACGTTCGGACATTCCGAAACTCCCGCAAGTAACGAACCCGGTCGGACCCTGCTTAGTGGGTCGAGTTCACCAGGTCGTCAGTGTCGTGGCGGCTTCCCTATTTCGGCGATTGCACCAGCGCAGCGCGCCGGAGATGCGGCGCGGCCAGATAGGTCAGCAGTGACTGACTGAGTTCGTGAGGCCGCTCCCAATGAAGAAAGTGACCGGCTCCCGGAAAGCGATGCAAGGTGCAGTTTTGGAGCGTCGCGACCAGCTCCTCACCGTGGCGGATCGGAATGATCCGGTCGTTTTCGCCCCAAAAGAGCTGGATGGGGGGGAGGAGCGCAGCGTCAGCAGCGCGCTGCAAGAACTGGCGAGTCTGGCCGCGCCAGTTGATGACGTCGCGAACCGTGCGGCCAAACGCGCGTGCAGAACCTGCCATGCTGCTGAACTGCACGAGCTCCGCGCGGTGCTCGGCTGGTAGCGAGCGACCATTGAGCAGGAACACCAGACGAGTGACGGCGCCCATCCACGGCTGCCCGAATCGCTCCACGAAGAACGGCAAGGATGCCAAGCGAAGCTCGAGCGCCACGTCGCGCCCCAAGCCGCCGGGGGCGACCAACGCCAGGCGCCGAATCGCCGCTGCCCGATAGAGCAGAAGCCACATCGCGACGCCGCCCCCGTAGGAATGTCCGACCACGTCACACTGCTCTAACCCCATTCGATCGAGCCAAGCGGCTACCACGCGGGTCTGCCAGTCCAGGCCGTACGGAGCATCCGGCCGTCCCGATAGCCCGCAGCCTGGCAGGTCGAGCCCGAAAACGCGATGACGCTGGCCGAGCTCCGCCATCACTGGCCACCAGCTGCGCTCTGAATCAGATAGGCCATGCAACACGACGACCGGGGAGCCCTCGCCCCGGACCGACCAATGAAGCTCGACCCCTTCGATGGTTTCCCGAAAGGAATGGGGTGGCTCCGCGTGAACCAAGCGCTCGGGCGAGCTCAAGCGCAACATGCGCCTTGCGCCAGCGCCGTTGCCTTGGGCAGGGCCGGCATAGTGAGACACTTTGTACAGCAGCATTGGCATTTGTTCGTCATGAGTCGACGCTCGGCGTAGGAAACGCAGGACTCGTGCCAGCGCCGCTTCGCTCGCAGGTAAGCCTCGTCGAGGTCGCGTTCCGACAGGGTCTGCGGCCGCGATCGGGTAACGCGCACGAGCTGCACCTCGAGAGTCGTGGAAACGACGCTCGAATGCCGAGGTCAGGGATCCGCATACACGAATTGTGGGGCCCCGCGGCTCTCGCGTCACTATGCACCGGCGAAAAGCTGACCTAACCGTGACGGTAACTTTCAGGGGTTATGTCACCTTGGATGGATGTTGCTGCGACCTATTTCGTCGTATGCGCGAGAGCTGAAGTCTGCCCTGCCCAAGCAGGCGTTCGAACCGGCGCGCTCGCGTTTACTCTGGCTGCCCGTTCATTTGGCCGTGATTGCACTCGGAATGGTCGCGCTCAGTGCAGGCTGGTTGCCCTGGCTCCTGGCCCCTCTGGTTTCCCTTGCTATCGGCGTCAGTTTCGCCGGGCTCACGTTTCTCGCACACGAGACGTTGCACGGTGCGGTGGTGCGCGGTCGCGGGCTTCGACGTTTGGTTGGCACGATCGGTTTTTTCCCGTTCATGGTGTCTCCACGGCTGTGGATCGCCTGGCACAACCGCGTGCATCACGGCAATGCGAATCGGCCGGACGTGGATCCCGATGCGTACCCGACGCTCGCCGCCTATCGCAAGAGCTGGACGTTACGTATGGTGACCGACCACTTGGGCCCAGGGCGCGAAAAGCCGGCTGGTCTGCTCAGTTTGCTGATCGGCTTCTCGGTGCAGAGCGCGCACGTTCTGGTCGAACGGCGTCATTACCTGTCGCCGCGCGATCAGCGCTGGGCGCTGGTCGAGAGCGGGCTCGCTGCAACCTTCTGGCTGGCTCTCGCCCTCACCATCGGCTTTCTGCCGTTTCTGTTCGCGTTCGTGCTGCCCCTGCTCGTCGCCAACGCGATGGTGATGGGGTTCATCCTGACCAACCATAGCTTGAGCCCTCACACCGAAATCAACGACCCACTCGTCAATTCGCTGAGCGTCACGCTCCCGCGCGCGCTCGACTTTCTCACGCTGAGCTTCGGCTATCACGTGGAACACCACGTGTTTCCTTGGATGAGCTCGCGTCACGCCCCCGCGGTGCGCGAACTGCTGCGCGCGCGTTTTCCCGAGCGATATCAATCGATGCCACTCTGGCGCGCGCTGCTCACCTTGCACCGCACCGGGCGCGTCTACAAGGACGAGACCACGTTGCTCGACGCGCCCACAGGCAAAGAGTGGCGCACGCTCTTGCCGCGCGAAGAGCACGAAACCCAGAATCGCTCGGCGGCGTAGCCGAGCGGCGCTACGGCCGGGCGCAAGCGCCGTTCACGCAGGAAAGACTGGGCATTTCGATGCAGTCATCGATCGGGCACGGCATGCCCTGCCCGTTCTGACCCGGTGTGCACAGGGCCGTGTACTGCGCGCGCCGGCGCTCGACCGTAGTGCGGCTTTGCGGCAGGTAGGGGCACCCGAAAAGGCACACGCAGTCCGCCTTGGTCAGGATCTCGTGATTGATTTCGCCCCAAGCGCAGTCCGAGGCGTTCTCGCAAGCGTTGTCGCTGCCGCCCGTGGCCGCGCCGCCCGTTGCCTTGCCGCCGGCAGCGTCGCCGCCGGTCGCCTTGCCGCCCGTGCCTGCACCGCCGGTCGCCTTGCCGCCTGCGGCATCGCCGCCGGTCGCCTTGCCGCCCGTGCCTGCACCGCCGGTCGCCTTGCCGCCTGCGGCATCGCCGCCGGTCGCCTTGCCGCCCGTGCTTGCACCGCCGGTCGCCTTGCCGCCTGCGGCATCGCCGCCGGTCGCCTTGCCGCCGGTGGCACCCCCTGAGCCCTGGCTCGAGGTCGACCCGCCACAGGCTGCGAACGCGAGCAGCGCCACCAAGCCGGCCACGATTGCAGTCGAGCGCCGGAGGTTGGCCGCGCAGAAAGGACGCCCTACGCTGGTCACACGCTTTTCAACCACCCACCACTATGCCGCACGTTTCGCCCGACGCAAGCTTCGCGCAGACGGCTCGCAGCGCGCGAGAATCGCTGAAATGGTTGGTGCTCGGCGCACTCTGCTGCACGCTGCTTTCGTGTCGTGCGCGCACTGATCCGAGCTCGAGCAACGAAGCGCTCGGGCCGCCCGAGCTCGGGGCGGCGATGGCGAACCTGCCGCGGGATCGCGCGTTCACTGCACGTTTAATTACCGATCGCGGCACGCTCGGCTGCGAGCTCGACCCGCGCGGCGCGCCGCAAGCGGTCGCGCTGTTCGTGGGTTTCGCAACCGGTCGCGCTCGCTTCCGCGACCCGCACACGGGCAAGGTCGCGAGTCAGCCTCTCTATCGCAATTTGCCGTTTACGCGGGGAGTGCGCTCAGTGCTGATTCAATCGGGCGATCCGGTCGGCGACGGCAGCGGGCAGCCCGGCTATCGCATCGCAGTGGAGACAGCTGCGAACGACGCGGAACGGCTCAGCGCGCCGGGCGCCTTGGTGCTCGCGCGCTACCAAGTTCCTCCTGATCGAACCGATCCCAATCCGCCGCCGGCAGGCCAGGTGCTCGGCAGTCAATTTGCCGTGCTGCTCACCGATATGCGCCATTTGGTGGGCAAGGTCAGCGTGCTCGGTCGCTGCGGCGACCTCGAGCTGGCGCGCGAAATTGCCGAGCGCGTAGCCGACGGGGAGCCGCACACGTTGCTGCGAGTCGAGCTCGCCGACCGAACGCGCCCAAACTAGCCGAGCGCGTCGAGCGAAGCCCGAAAGTCGTCCAACAGATCGCGGTAGTGCTCGACCCCGACCGAAACGCGCACGAGCCCGGGCGAAATGCCGTTGAGCGCGAGCTCTTCCGGAGAAAGCTCGGAGTGCGTGGTCGAAGCCGGGTGGCAAGCGAGCGTCTCGACGCCGCCCAAACTCACCGCGTTACGCGCGATCGTGAGCCGCCGCAAAAAGTCGAAAGCGGCCGGCTTTCCGCCGCGAAGCTCGAAGGAGAAGATCGAGCCCGGGTGCCGACATTGCGCGTCGCGAATGCGCACTTGCTCCGGATCCCGGAACAGAGTCGGGTAAAATAAGCGCGAAATCTGGGCGTGCCCCGCGAGCGCCTCCGCGATGCGCTGCGCGTTCTTGCTCTGGCGCACCATGCGCAGGTCGACCGTAGGTAGGCGACTATCCAGAATCCAACACTCGTCCGGCTGCAAGATGTTGCCGAGCACGGCGCGCGTGCCGCGCAGGGCAGTGATGAGCTCGGTGTCACGCCCAAGCACCACGCCACCCAGCATGTCGCTGTGGCCCGCCAAGAATTTGGTCGCCGAATACACCGCAAGATCGAGACCGAGCGGCAGCGGGCTCTGAAAGACTGGACCGAGAAAGGTGTTGTCGACGACGAGCAGTGGTCGCTCTGCGCGTTCACCGGCCGCTGTCACGCAGGCCTTCAGATCACACATGACCAAGGTTGGGTTGGCCGGCGTTTCCAGAAACACCAAGCTGAGCCCGGGCGTCGTACGAATGGCATCGCACAACGCGGCCGTATTCTGGGCGGGCACGCCGACGCCCCGAATGCCGAGGGGTTCGAGCACCTGATGAATCAAGTGCTGTGTGCCACCGTACACCGGCGTGGAGTAGACGAACTGCGAACCTGGAGCGCAGAAAGTCAGAAATACCGTGGAAATAGCGGCCATTCCGGAGTTGAACACCGCGGCCGCGACCGCCCCGGTTTCGAGCGGCACGATCTGGTCCTCCAAGATCTCCGCGTTCGGGTGCGAGAGGCGCGAATAGATCAAATCGACGTTCTCGCCTACCTCGGGCCGTTCGCGCCCGAGCGCTATTCGGAACGCGCGCTCCGCGGCCTCCGGGCTCGAGAACACGTAGGTCGACGAGCGGAACACCGCGGGCCTCGCCGAGCCCACGCTCAGGCGCGGATCGAACCCGCGTGTCAGTACCGCGGTCGGTGGCCGCACGAAGTAGGGAGGCCGACTCTCACGTAACGCCATGGCTCGATCCTAGCCGAGCCGATGTCAGCGCGAACAGGGGCCCGCGCCGGCAGCGTGCGGGCAATGGAAGTCGGGCACCAGTGTGGCAGCGCTGACGTGATAGAGGCGACACTGCAGGGTCAGCCCGCTCATCTGCATGGAATTGTAGCCGCCCAAGTCGGGAATGTCCTTACACGAAGAGACACACTCAGCGTTGAACTGTGCCGGACAAAGCCCCTCGAGAAGGCTGCAATAGCCTCTGCAATTCGTGCCGCACACGCCGTCGCCGCCCGGCCCTGCCGCCGGACACTCGGTCGCTTCCTCGCCGATGAGCTCGATCTGTTTGGCGTGGAAAAGGCGACAGCCAATCGTGTTGCCCATGCGATCTTGAGGCGTGCCGGGGTCCATCACCTGGCAAGCGCGCAAACAGACCGGCAGCGACTCGTACACCTGCACGGGGCCGGTGCAGTTCGCCATCACCGCCTCACAGTAGCGAGCGCACAGTGCGACGGTGGGATTTGCGCCTTCACCACCTTGGCCGCCGTCGGGAGTTCCAGTGGCTCCGCCGCTCGCGCTATTCTGGCCCCCAGAGCTCGCGCCGCCGGTCGCGGAGGGAGCGCCGCCGCGCACCGACTCTGGATCGAGCTTCGCGTCGTCGATCCCGACCAGACCCGCGCATGAAAGTAAGACCACGAGTGGCGCGCCCGTGAGCCACCAGAGCAGGCCGCGTCGCATCAGAAATCTCCTCGCAGATCGAGCCCGGCTTGCGAAGCCGAAACGAGCGGAACGAGCTCGAGCCGTCGCGCGCCCGTGGTCGCGCCCGACGCTTGCTCGCGCGTACTCGGCGCGGTGAGAACCAGTGTCAGCCCGGTAGCCACCAGCACTCCTCCAGCAACGAACGTGAACGTCGAAACCTTAGCGGCGTCCCGCGCGTCATCGCGCAGCGCGAGGCCGCGAGTCGAGCACAGCGTGTCGGTGCGACAGTGATCTTTGGAATCGGAATTCTTCGAAATCGCGCGCGCACCGAAAATCGAGCCAACGACGAGGCCAGCGACTCCGGCCCCACCAACGACGTAGCCAAGTATTCGTTGCGTACCGCCGGCCGCCGGCGCGCTCGCCGGTGCCGCTACTGGAGCGGCGCTCGGCGGGGCGCTGTTGGGCACCGCGGCTACCGGCTCGGGCTCCAACGCGGGAATTTCCAAGGTCTGAAAGCCAGACCCCTCCGAAACCACCAGCTCGACCGTATACGCGCGGTGACCCGGCGCGCTGGCTTCGACGTGCTGGGTACCCGGATCCACCGGCACCGCCGTTCCCCAGACTGCGGCGGGCAGGGGCGTGCCATTCAGCTTCACCTCGAGTCCGGAGACCGCGCTCGCAGCATGAACCGTTAATTTCGAGAGTTGCCCCTCGAGCGCGGCCGCTCGTTCGCGAGCCTGCGATTCACGCTCCGCCTGCCCCTGTGCGCGCGCGAGCGCAGCCGCTTCCTTGAAGGTGGCCCAGGCACTCGCTGTCAACTTGCGTTTCTCGAAGCACTCGCCCAGATTCATCAGCGTGCCGAAGCCGCCATCGAGCTGTTGACTGGCGGCAAACTTTCCGCAGGCCTGCTCGTACTGACCTTGCTGAAAAAGCGCCCTTCCCTCCTGAAACAGCGCTTCGGCAGCGGCCTTGTCGCTCGCGCTGGTTTCGGCTCGGAGCTCGCCGGTGACGCTCACCAGAGCGAGCAACGCGGTCGCGGTGACCCATATTTTCGGCGTAAATCGCGCCATGGACCCAGCACTTTAGTGGTGTGTGGCGCTCACCGCGAGATCCTTGTCACCCCTCCCAGAGCAACGCTCGAAATTTCGAGTAATTGCCCGCCGAACGCCTGGCCGAGCCGCTCGCGCTGCGGGTGGCACTGGTTTGCCGCGTTGTCGGTCGGGCTGGTTCATTCGAACAGCGCGAACGCAGCGTCGCCTGCCGCTGCGGATTCAAACCCGAACGTCGCCCGCGTCGCGGAGGGCCCTAGTCGTTCCGAAATCGTGGTGCGCGTCGATGGAGCGCTCGACAGCGAGAACGAGCATTTGCTCGACGGCTTGATCCGTTCTGAGCGGCGGAGCTCCGCGCTCTCGCTCGCGTTCCAGCGCTCGCCGCTGCCCGTGGCCATCTGGCTACGCGCCGTGCTGCGCGAAAAACGCGCTTTACTGGTCGCGATTCTGGACGTGAGCGCGGCGGACGCTTGGCGACTCACCGTGGTCGACGCGACGCGAGGCCGCGCGCTCGTACGTGTCCTCCCAACCAACGCCGCGTCGCTCGAAGCGGTGGCCAGCATCCTGAACTCGGCCGCTTCGGCGTTGCAGGAAGGCCTGGAAGTCGCGTCGCTCCCGCTCGAACAAGTAGTCGCGGAACCCGTCGCGCCAAAGTCCGGGGCTCCTTCGCCCACACCAGCGCCGCCACCCGCGGCAAGCCCAATGTCCGCATCGCCGGGCAGCACCAATCCAGCGCGCGTGCGCGCCCGCGTCGCCGCAGCAGTCACGTCGGTTGCAGATTCAGTCTCCGCAACCCCTGGGCTCAGCGCCTCGCTCGGCATCCAGAGCCGCGCGGGCCTGGGCGTCGACCTCACCGCCGCAAGCTACTTTCCCGGACGGTTCGAGACCGCGCTCGGAGCGTTCGATGTGCGGCGCTCCACCCTTTCGCTGGGCGTCGGCTGGACCTTCCACCTTCCGCCTTTTCGCTTGGAGCCCGAATTCGGGCTGTCCGGCGAGTTGCTGCGCCGGGCGGGGGCCAGCCCCGTGCCCGGAGTATTCGCGGCTACCGACAGCAACACGCTCCGCTTCGGACCCATTGCTGGATTGAGCTTGCGCTACCCACTGTTTTCGCTGGTGTCGCTCGAACTGGCCGGGCTGGCCGCGTACTACCCTCGCCGCGTGCGCTTCGTCGCGCGCTCGTCCGAAACCTACGACCTGGCAGAGGTTTCACGACCGGTGCTGGGCGCACGGCTGGGGCTCGAGATTCTATCCTCGCGCGAATAATCCTCGTCGGCGCACGCACACCACGAAACGCGCTTTTTCCCCGACCAAATCGGACTCTTGGAACCATTGATCCAACGTCCGTGTCGCTCGCAAGCCCTCCTACCGCTGAATCCGACCTCGCGTTGATGTCGCTCGTGGCGCGGCAAGACGCGCGGGCGCAGCGTGTCTTGGTCGAGCGGCTCTCCGAGCGTGTGCGCCGCATTGCGCGGCTGCTTTCCGGTACCTCGGTCGATCCGGACGACGCCGCCCAGCTCGCGCTGCTCGAGATCCTACGCTCCGCCGCCAGCTTTCGCGTGGCCACCAACTTGGAGCGCTGGGCCGATCGCATCAGCGCGCGCACGACGTTGCGCCTGGTGCGCCGCGAGCATCAGCGCAGGAGCCTGCTGACTCGCTGGCTGGTGCCGGGCGCACTGCCTTGGGGCAAACGCGACGAGGCAAACCAAGGAGAGCGCATCGGACTCGACTCGATCCTGGCCCGGCTTTCGCCGCCGCGGCGCGAAGCGCTCGTGCTTCGGCACGCGCTCGAATTCAGCATAGAAGAGATCGCCGAGCTCACCGGTGCCCCCGAAGGCACGGTGAAGGATCGACTGGTCGCCGCACGCAAGCAGATGCGCCGCTTGCTCGAGCGCGACATTCCCGAGCGGAGGTCCGGGTGAGCTCGCGAGAAAGCTTCGAGGCGCTGCAGAACCGCTGGGCAAGCGGCGAGCCGCTGTCGGAGGCGGAAGAGCGCATTCGGCGCGAGCTGGCTGCGCTCGACGCGCGTTCGAGTCGAGAGCTAGCTCTGTTCGCGGAGCTCGGAGCGCGCCTCGACGCGAGCAGCCCGCCATCCTCGGCCTTTGTGCAGCGCACGCTAGCCGCGCTGCGCGGATCGCGGCTGCGACTGGTCGCGCCGGACGAAGCGGCGCCTGCGGAAGCGCGAACACCTTGGCTGAGACGCCAACCGGTGTTGGTCGCAGGGCTTGCGCTGCTCGCGCTGTCGGGCGTCGTTCTCGCGTTGCGCACGCAGCGCGCTCCGCAGCGTGCCGACACGAGCCCGCCGAATGCTCCATCGCGCGCTGCCGGCGCAAGCCTCGGCAACACCGAACGATCCGAGCTGGTGTTCGCCAGCGGCGAGGTGGAAGTCGGCGCCAAGGCGGCCAGCATTGGCGAAAACACGCTCACGGCAGGCGAGCACGTACGTACCCGTAGCGGCTACGCCTGTCTCACCGTCGACCCGCAAATCGACGTCTGTCTCGAGCGCGACAGCGAGCTCGTGCTCGAATCGCTGGCTGAAGCGAACGTGCGCGTGCGCGTGCTGGGCGGAGCGGTCGTGGCCGCGCTTTCTCCGCGCAGCGCGCAACGCACGTTCTCCTTGGTGCACGGTGAATTCGCGGCGACCGCGCACGGGACCGTTTTCGCGGTCGCTGCAGGCTCCGCCGAGGCGCCGGCGCGGATTAGCGTGATGGAAGGCAAAGTCTTGGTGTCTCGCGACCGAGGCGAAGCCCGCTTGCTCGGCGCGCATGCCTCGCTCGAGCTCGGCCGCGGACGCGCTGGAATGGGCGGCGTGCTCGGGCGTAGCGAAGAAGCGCGCTTCTATTCCCTGCTCGCTCCCCGGGAGCTGTGGCAAGCCAAAAATCTCGGCGTGCTGCGGATCGGCGCGTCCGCATCTGCGCAGAGGGTCGCGGTCAACGAGCGCGGGCCGTTCCCCTTGCCGCTCACCACGTTCGTTGCGGCGGGCGAGCACCGGCTGTCGTTCTCTCCCAGCTCTGGACCGCCGGTCACCGTCGATACCCGAGTGGAGGCCGGCGCAGTACAGGCCGTCGCCGTGCCGGACGCGACGCGCAAAGCGGTCCCCCAAGCCGAGGTGGCCAGCAAAATCCCGAGCGCGGCCGCGCTGCTCGACGAAGCGCGTCAGAAGCTCGTGCACGGCGACGCGCGCGGCGCCCGCGAAAGTTATCAGCGTCTGCGGGCCAGCTATCCGGCGAGCGGAGAGGCGACTACCGTGCTCGTCACGCTGGGCAAGCTCGAGCTCGACCTCGGCGAGCCCAAGCGCGCGTTCGCGGCCTTCGACACCTACTTGAAACGAGGTGGCCCGCTCGCTCCCGAGGCGCTCTCTGGCAAAATTCGGGCGTTGCGCGCGCTCGGCCGCGCCGCTGAAGAGCGCGCCGCAATCGAAGAATACTTGTCTCGCCATGCTAGCGGCTTCGACACGCCCGCGTTCCGAACACGGCTCGAGACATTGACCAAACCATGAGCGTGGCAGCTCGCCGCGGCGCCTGGCTGCCGATGGCGCTTGCCATCGGGTCATTCGGTTGCGCACCGGTGGAGGACGTCGTTTTCGAAACGCTTGCGCTCGTCCCCCCGACCACTCCGGTCGTGGTCCGAGAAGGAGTCGGCGTAGTCGAGCTGCCAATTCGACTGAATAGCGCTCCGCACAACGCAGTTACAGCCGGCTATCGCCTCGAAGAACGAGAAGCCCAAGACGGCTGCCAGGTCCCGGATTTCTTGAGCGCCGAAGGCACCGTATCCTGGGCCGCGGGCAGCCGCGAAGCGATGGTCTCTTTCTGGGTGGGCGACGACGACGTGGCCGAGATCGACGAACGTCTCACGCTCACGCTCAGCAACATCGAGGGCGCAGTCCTGCTCGGCCCGACCGCAATCCCGCTGCTAATCGAGGATGACGATCGCGACGCCATCATCGATGCGCGCGCCGAGTTTGGCCTCACGCCCGGCCTCGCCGTCGACCAAAGCGCTGCCCTTCAATCTGCGCTCGATCGCGCGGCTCGCTCTGGGCGCGGGGTGGTCCTTTTGGCGCCCGGTGACTACGAAATTCACGGGGTGAGCCTGACCTCGGGCACCACGCTCTCCGGCCGCGGCGCGTCGCTACACCGGCTCGCGCATGCTCCGGACGACCGCGCGTTGCTCGCCGTCGCCTACGCGGGCGCCGGCGATTCCCTACCCACGTTGATCGAAGGCGTCACGCTCGATGGTCGTCGCGATCAGCAGGTCGACTATCGCGCGGGAGAGGGCAACGATGCGCACTTGCTGTCGCTAGCCGCCGACGCGGGACGCCCGAGCCGACTGCGCGCTTCGATCGAAAGCGTAACGCTCGACGAAGCAACCGGCAGCGGCGTCTTCATCGGTCCCGAGAGCGACGTTCGTCTGTGCCGCCTGAGAGGCAGCAATCTGTGGCGCGACATCGTCACCCTTAGGGGTGGTGGGTCGAGCCTGGACGTGAGGGAGCTGGACGCCAGCGCCTCGATCGGCACCACCGGCATGTGGTTTGGCGGACAACCTGAAGGCTACGGCGGAGTTCGCACTATTCAGGTCAAGCTGAGCGACGCCCGACTGGCCAGCGGGGATCTCGAAATCGAGGGCTACGGTGGCTCGGTCGTCGACATCGAACGCCTCAGCATGACGCGCGGACCGCTCCGCATCCAGGCCCCGAACGCGCGCGTTCGAATCGTAGATTCGGTTCTGGAGAGCGGACTGCCCAGCGCGCTTCACAACTTCTGGGGCTCGCCCCACGATGTGGAGGTCACGCGCACGACCCTGGTGGTCTCCGAAACCGACGACGAGGGCATGGAAGCAGCCGAGGCTGACCGCTCGCTCGCTACCGTCTCGGTGCGCTGGGAAGTCGATGGTGATTCCTCCGCGGCCGCGGCTGCGGCGAGCGGCCCCCACCAGCTGGTGTTCGATCACTGCCTGTTCCAGGGCGGTAGGGACATCGAAACGAGCGATCAGGTGTACGCGGTGGCAAGCGATGGGACCGCGGGAAGCGTGTTGCTACGCGCAGCGATTTTGGGCTCGGGAGTCGAGGCTTTGTTTCCGCCGTGTACGGCGTGCAGCGTCGAGCCGTCTAACTGAGACCCCCCCGCGCCTTCCGCCTCGAGCGTATCACCCTGGGCTCTTGCGCCCCCCACCAACCTGTGTCACGAAAAAACTGGGTTAGACCGGAGACACGGGGAATGGCGGTAAACAGTGTCAAACGCATGGTCTTGGTCGAAGGCACCACCTACCGAATCGAGCGGTTGGGTCCGGGCCAGTTCCAGGCAGTACGCATCGTAGACGACGCGCGTGTCGGCACGTTCCAGAGCCAGCCAGGGCTGTCTGTAACCAGCAGCCAAATCGAGCCATCGCTTATGTACGAGGTGGCCTGGGTGGCGCTACGAGGGGCAAGGACGAGCTCGGTCGTGCGGCAGAACGTTCGAAAGTGAACGCCCGCTCCGCCCTTTCGACGCGCTGATGGACGGCCGCCGCATTCGCGAAGAGCTCGGCTTCAAACCGAAGTTCGCGCGCCTCGCGGACGCGATCGCCGCCGGCGCCTAGTCGAGCGGGTGGGCGCGGTCACCCCGCCGATTTCGGGCCGCGCAGGCGCTGCACGAACCACCAGTGATGGCCCCCGAGGTCCTCACATTCATAGGTTCGGTCGGTCCAGTAGTCTTCGCCGTGGTCGCGAGTTTCCGGTTCCGTGACGATCTTCGCGCCGGCCGCGCGAGCGTGCTGAAAGTGGGCGTCCACGTCGTCGACGAAGACCATCAAGCTCTGCGTGTTGGCGCCGCTGAGCTCGCTCGGGCTCTTGCGATGGGGATACTTGTCGACGTTGTCCAAACCGCTCACGAAAATGAGCCCTTCGCCGAAGGTGAGCTCGGAATGCGCGATGGTCCCACCTTCGCCCTCGATCTTGAGCCGGACCTCGAAGCCGAACACGCGACACAGCCAGGTGATGGCGGCCGCTGGATCTCGGTAGTAAAGCGCGCTCGAAATGCGCGGCCAACCGGGCGGAGTGGGTTTCATGGAAGCGCCTTTCGTCGGGAAATGCGGGTCATGCCGACACAATGCTAGACGATGTCCAAGTCGACGCGAACCGCATACGATAGCGCGCAGTCATGAAAGCCAAGACCAGCGCGAAGCCGCGCGCCAAGAAGGCTCCAACGAAGCCCGCCACACCTGTGGCGCGCATGCAGTCAGTGGCAGGCTACTCCGGCACACCGCTCCCGAAGAAGCTCGGCATTCACCCCAACGCACGCGTGGGCTTGGTCGGTGCGCCGGAAAAATTCGAACAGCTGCTGGAGCCATTGCCGGAAGGGGCGACGCTGTCTCGCTCCGGTCGTGGCGCGTGCGACCTCTGGCTCTGGTTCCCGCGTGACCAGCGCGAGCTCCGCGCTCAGATGGGCACGCGGGTGGCACGGCTCGGGCAACACGGCATTTGGATCTGCTGGCCCAAGAAAGCCTCAGGCGAGCCAACTGACCTGAGCGAGGACCTGATCCGCGACACGGGGCTTGCCGCGGGGCTCGTCGATTTCAAGGTCTGCGCAATCGACGCCAAGTACTCCGGCTTGAAGCTGACTCGCCGCAAGTCGCGCGTCTGAGCGCGCGTTCACGAACGACGTCGCGCGGCAGCCGCCCGGCCGCCCAGCCTGAATTGCCGCGTCGCGCCGCGCGGGCGGGCGCCGCCCCCCAACATTCCGCGCCCTCCAGTCACCCTCCGGAAACCTGAGGAATTTCGACTTCAGCATCGGGGGTTGATTCGGGGCTGGCATGGGTGAATATGGACGCATTGGTCTTGGGGGTCCGGAGTAGCAGCAAGATCCCTCATGGCAGTTTTGTGCCACCGCATCACCCAGCGCGAACTCTTGGTTGAGCCAGAACTGCTCATCGGACGTTCGCCGAACTGCGGCCTTCGCATTCAGGATCCGTCGGTATCGGCGCAGCACGCCACCTTGCGCTGGGGCGGTTCGCGGTGGGAGGTGAAGGACCTCGGCAGCCGCAACGGCACGTTCCTCAATGGCGTCCGGCTCGAAGTGGGAAAGGCTTATTTCGTGTCCAAGGGAGGCGAGCTCGCTTTCGGCAGCGACGGCGAAGCTTGGCTGTTGCAAGACGACGCTCCTCCGCCCGCCATGGCGATCCCACTCGACGGCGGCGACCCGCTCGTACCCGAGAACGACGTGATCGGCGTGCCCTCGAGCGCAAACCCCGAAGCGAGCATTTTCCGCGACACCGACGGTTTTTGGAAATTGGAGACGATCGACGGCGATCGCGTCGTGCTCGACCATCACAAACTGTTTCAGGTCGCGGGTCGCCCCTGGCGTTTTGCAAGCCCCGACGTGCTCGGCCCGACCTCGACGTCCCTACAGTTCGCGGGGCAAGCGCCGGTTTCCCTTCGGTTTCAGGTTTCGCGAGACGAAGAGCACGTGGAGCTGCGCGCGGACCAAGGCGACCTGGTCGTGGATCTCGGAACGCGCTCGCACAACTACCTGCTTTTGACCTTGGCGCGCGCGCGCCGCGAAGACGAAAAGAGCGGCTTCGCAGAGGCGGCATGCGGGTGGGTGCACCAAGAAGATTTGCTGTCGGCCCTGCACATCACCTCGACTCAGCTGAACATCGATGTATTTCGGATCCGCCAGCAGTTCGCGCGGGCTGGCTTACCCGGCGTAGTCAATGTGATTGAGCGGCGGCCGCGTAGTAAACAACTCCGACTCGGCTTCGCTACGTTCAGTATCGAAGTCCTGTAACGAAAGCGTGGCTCCTGCACGCCATGAGCGCCCGACCTGGGCTGCAATTGGCTGTAATGGACAGGCGACGGCAGGGGCGGTCAAATAGCAGGGTGAGAGGAGGTCAGGTGCACTCTCGGCCGCACGATCCAGGAAATCCCGCGGGGGGATTTCATTCTTCGCGGACGGCGGAACCCCGTCGGATCGAGCGCATCGCCTCGGGCACCTTCCTGGCGCAAAACCCGAACGCGGGCGCGGCGGCGGAGGCCGAAAGCCAGCAGGACACCCTGCGTTTCCTTGCGTTTCACGCGGACGCGAACGGCGCACGCACGGTCGATGTTTCGCTGCTGTGGACCGAGTTGGTCACCGCGCGCGTTCGCATCGTCGACTCGTTTTATAGCGATACCTCCAACTATATCGCGCTCTTGGCGACCCCCGAGGGCACCGGCCGCGACCGCCGACTTTCGCGGCGAAAGCTGGACGTCATCGAGCGCGTGTTGCTGCGCGGCGGGCAAAAACCCGTAGCGGCGGAGCTCGGGCTCGCGCCTTCGACCGTCGCGATCATCGCCGGCAACTGCTTGCGCGCCATGGGGTTCGACCTTGGTGCTTCGCGCGTCCCTCTTCCCATCACGCTCTCGATTCACGCGGTCCACGGCCTCACCGAGCTGCGTGAAGCACGGCTCAGTGAGGTCACGCTCGAGGGTCGCAGCTATTCGATCCTGAGCACCCCGCGCCCGGAGTACGCCTTGGAAAGCACGCTTTCCAAGGCGGAGTATGCGGTGACTCGGCTGCTGGTCGAAGGCCAGTCGCACGCCGAAATCGCCGCACGTCGACAGACTTCGGTGCGCACGGTGGCAAACCAGCTGGCCGCGGCGTTCCACAAACTCGGCGTTTCCGGGCGTTGCGAGCTGGTCTGCCAGCTGGTTGCCTCGCGACCGCGGGCACTCGAGCTCCGAAGCGCCGAGCCGGAACCGGAGCAGCTGCCGGAACCCGAGCTTCAGCCGGAGCCGGAGCCCGAACCCGACGTGAGCCGCATCGCGACGCGTTAGCCGAGCGTCGCTTCGATCTGCGCGCCCTCGGAGAGGTCGCCGATGGCAACCAGATTGCCGGAGACGACGCGACCGTTTACCTTGAGCTCTTTCACGCCGCGGCTCTTGCCGTTCGGGTTCTTCACGCTGATGTGCAGCGTCTTGCCGCGGAATACTCGCTTCATCTCGAAGCCGGGCCAACCCTTCGGGATACAGGGGTCGATGCGCAAGCCGTCGAGCTCCGGGCGAACCCCCAAAATGGACTGCAACGCAACGAAGTAGCTCCACGAAACCGTGCCCGTGAGCCACGGCACGCGTGACTTGCCGGCGTTGGGATTGCAGGTGGCGTACGTGGTTTGGCTGTGCACGTACGGCTCGATCTCCCGCACCTCGGCGCGCGTGTTGTACGCCGAAGGCATGTACGCCCGGTAGTATTCGAATGCCTGATCGCCGTTGCCGAGCAGACATTCGGCCATGACCGCCCAGGCTTGCGGGTGATTGAAAATGCCGGCGTTTTCCTTGATGCCGGCGTTGTAAATCACTCCGCCCATGATTTGCTTCGGCGTCTTCTTGAACGGGGGCGCACTCAACATCAGGCCGTAAGGCGTGGCCAGGTAGTCTTTCATCGACTTCAGCGCGAGCCGCGCTTGCTCGGGCGTGGCCGCGCCGCTGATCACGGCCCAGGCCTGGGTGTTGATGTAGACCTTGCCCTCCTCCATGTTCTTGGTGCCGAACACGGTACCGTCGTTACCGGTGGCCCAGATGAACCACTCGCCGTCCCAGCAGGTCTTCTCGATCGCCTGGTCGAGCGTCTTCCGGCAAGCGAGGGCCCACTCGGCTTCCTTCGGCTTACCCAGGCTCTGGGCGATCTCCGCGTACACGCCCAGGCCATAACGGACCTGGAACGCCACCATCACGCTCTCACCGGTGTAGCCGAGGTTACAGCAGTCGTTCCAATCGGCTTGCAGACCGCACGGCAGGCCATTGCGACCGGTTCGCTCCAAGTTGAACTCGAGCGCGCGGCGCAGATGACCGAGCACGCTGGCTTGCCCGCGATCCGCGTACGGCAACACCTTGTCGTAAAATTCGCGCTCACCGGTCTCGGCCACGTAGGCCGGCACCGCGTTGAACAGCCAGAGCGCGTCGTCGCTGCGAAAGTGCTCGGGAGCCGGTGTTGCTTCGTGCCCGGGGCGGTGCGAAAACGGCCGCACCAGGGGCATGGCTCCGCCGCATTCGACCTGACCGGTCAGCATCAGTTCGAGCCGGGCGCGCATCTGTTCTTTGAGTAGCGGCGTGACGCCCAGAAAGTCTTGAACGGTGTCGCGATAACCGAGCCCGTCACGCTCGCCGTTGTAAATTAGCGAGGCTGCGCGTGACCAAGCATAGGTCACGAGCGCGTTGTACGCGTTCCAGACGTTGACCATGTGGTCGAACTCGGGATCGGGCGTCTTCACTTCCACCGAGCGCAGCAGCGCGTGCCACGACTCTTGGAGCTTGGTGAGCTCGGCGGCGCAGCGCGCGGAAGTCCCGAATTCGGCGCTCGTGGCCAGGCCGTGCGAGGCGGGCGTGCCGAGCCCGAGCATGACGATGAGCTCGCGCGTTTCTCCGGGCGCAAGCACCAAATCCACCTGCTGCACCCCGACTACGTTCTCACCCGCGGTCTCGAAGTTGGTGAGCTCTCCCTTCACGAGCGCTTCGGGCCGCGCGTAGCTGCCGTAGTTTCCGAGGAAGTTTTCGCGCAGCGTCTCGAAGCCGACCACGTCGGCGCCGCTGACCTTCATCCAATAGCGGCCGAGCTCATCCAGGTTCTTGGGATCGAAGGGCTCGTAGGGGTGCGAGGCGATCGCCAGCATTCCGTCGACCATCTGCGCGCTATTTACGAACAGCGAGTATTGCAGGTTGGTCAGATCGTTGAAGACGTGACCCACGCCGGTAAACTCACAGAACGTGTACACCGAGAGTCGCCGCGTGCGCTGCGAACGATTGCTGACCTTCAGGCGCCAGTACTCGAAGGTCTGACCGAGCGGCACGAAGTAGGTCGATTCGGTCTCGATCTGGTCATACTTGGAGTCGATGATGGTGTAGGCCGTGCCGTGGCGGCAGGTGGACTGGTACTCCGTGAGCGGCTTGCCCACCGGCTGCCAGCTGGCGCTCCAGAAATCGCCGTTTTCGCCGTCGCGCAGGTAGAAGTAGCGCCCTGGCTGGTCGAGCGGCACCGAGTTGCTGCGCAGCCGCAGGAAGCGATGGTTGGCCGCACTGCGGTAGAAGCTGTAGCCACCGGCGTTGTTCGTGATAATCGCGCCGTACTCCGTGGTGCCGAGATAGTTGCTCCACGGGCGAGGGGTGTCGGGGCGAGTGACGACGTACTCGCGCGCCTTGTCGTCGAAATATCCGAACTGCATGGCTATCCTCTTACCGGCCTTTTTACGGGGCCGGGAGGCTAGCGCCCGAGCAACGGTGCTCGCAAGTCGATCTGGAACCGGTTCCTGAGCCTCAGCCTACCAAACCAGCCAGCGGGCCAGTGTACTGGTTGTTGTTGCCGAGGGAATTTAGCGTGACGCCGAAAATGGGGGCCAGCGCCAGCCACACGTCGTTCGTGGGACGATTGCCGGTTCCGTCGTTCACGTTCGGCAACGGACCACCGGTCACCTTGATGAACTTACCGCCTTGGATGCGCGTGTTCTTCCCACCGAACACCAGGTACGGAACGTTGCGGAAGTCGTGATCGTAAGCGCGAGCGACCTCGGTCAGGTAAACGATCACGGTGTTGTCGAGCAGCTTGTTGCCGTCGATATCGGTCAAATCCGCGAACTCCTGAATCGCAGCAGCGCTCTGCTGCGCGTACCAGGTATCGATGGCCATCAGCCAGTTCTGGTTAGCGGTCGCGGTGTCGTGCGACGGCGGATGATGCGGCGAAGAAGCGCCGCCACCGCGGCTCACGCCGTTGAACGTTGCCGGGAACACCACGTGATTGGTGCCCGCCGACCACATGAAGGTAGACACGCGCACGAGATCGCAAGCAAAGGCGGTCTTGATCAGGCTGAGCTGCAGGCGGCCGAGCGTTTGGTGCGGATGACTATTGGCATCGTTCGGCAGGTAATAATCGACGCCGCTCAGCTTGCTGCCGCCCGCCGGGGCCAAGCTGCTCGTGACCACGCCGGTCTCGGCGAAGGACGGTGGGGTGCTCGGCTTCACACACACGCTGCCGGTGCTGGACATGCCACCCATTCCGGTGGTGCCGAGCGAGGCTTGAATGCTCGCCTCGAGCTTTTGAATTGCATCGGCGTGCGCGTCGATCTTGGGCGCTTCCGAGCTGGGGGCGAGCGTGCGCAGGCGCTTCAGATCGTTGCGGATCGAATCGAGCACGCTCTTCTTCTGCGCCAGCAGCGCCGCCGCGTTGTTCCCGGGCGGCGTGGTCGGCGTGGTGCCACCGAAAATGCGGTTGAACACGTTGAGCGGCTGGGTTTCTGGGAACATCGGTTGGCGCGCCTTGCCGATGTCCGATTGACCCTGAATGTTCGGCCGATAGGAGAGCACGCGCGGCGACACCTCGTCGCGATCCGAGCGAATGTCGGCCGCTAGGGCCAGCGAGCCGAACGGTGTCTTGGTGGTCGAAGCCATGCCGCCGAGCACCGGAGACTTGTCGAGCAGGAGCTGGTCGAACGAAGGGCCACCCGAGGCGTGATCCTGCTGGCCGATCTTGCCCAGCGTGGGCACGCCGGTCATGAGCGCGACCATGCCGCCTTCGTGGGTCTTGTCACCGGTAGTCGCCACGATGTTCAAGCCGTCGATCATGGCCATCTTCGACTGAAGCCCGGCGAAGGGCGCGCTGATGGCGGGGAGCGTGAAGGTCGTGGTGGTGGCGCTGGCGTTGGGCCGCCATTTGTCGATCGTGGTCCCGAGCGGGTGATGGATGACCAAGAAGCGAAGCGGCGCGGCCATGCCCTGAGCGCGCGCTTCCATGTTGCGGAGCAAGGGCAGCAGCAGCGCAGTAGCGCCACAGCTGCTCAGGAACGCGCGCCGAGCGACTTTGTACGACGAAGACATTACGGAGACCCTCCAGCGCGCGTGCGCATGAAGCTCGAGAGCGAAATTTCGCGGAATAGGCTGGCCACGCTGCCGTCGGTCTTGGCAAAGCGGGCGTTCAGATCCAAAAGCTCGCAGGTAGTTCGGGCGCGAATGGTTCGGCCGAGCGCGTAGCTGACCATGCGCTGCCCGGCGCAGGCGGTGAACAAGCCGTCCTTCTGTACCGCTTGTGCGAAGGCGACCGGCCCGGTGATCGACCCCATGAGCGAGGGCGAAGCCGAAAAATCGCCGGTGGGGTTGGCCGGCTGCCCGTCGGCCATTGTCCGATAGCGACCGGCTGCGTCGAAGCTCTCGAGCACCAAAGCGAACGGATCGATCTGACGATGGCAGCCGCCACACACCGGGTTGGTGTTCAAGCGATAGTTCGACTTGTCACGCTCGGTGGGCAGGTTGGCGAGCGCCGCCACGATGTCAGGCTGGCTGAGCAGGCCGTCCGGCAGCGCCAAAGGATCGGCGCAGATGACTTCGTTGTGCAGCGCAATGCCGCGATGCACGATCGAAGTGGTGCTCGGGTCGGAGCGCGCCCACAAGAACCCGGGTTGGGTGATCATGCCCGCGCGCTGCGTGTCCTGCACCGCGACGAACTGATCGGCAGCGCCGGTGAAGGTCAAACCGTAGAACTGCGCCAAGCGCTGATTGACGAACACCTTTTGCGACGTCAAAAGGTCGCTGACCTTGCCGCCACCCCACAGCACGTCTTCGATGAAGCGCTGAGTGGAGGTGAGAAGATCGTTTTGATAGGGGGATTGATCCGCGTTGGCGGTCGGGAAATAGCTGGGATCCTTGGTCTTCGAGAGCAACGTGCCGATGTCGAACCAAGCACCGACCACGCGGGTGATGTTGTTCTTGACGTTCGATAGGCCGAGCAGACGATTGACCTGGGTGGTGATGCCGTCTGCATTGGCCAGGGCGCCGCTGTCCGCCGCAGCGATCAAGGCCGCATCCGGCGTGGAGTCGCTGAGGAAGTACGCGAGCTGGGCGGCGACCTCGTTGCCAGTGAGCGTGGTGTTGCCGGTGGCGCCAGGAGCACCAACCTCGGTGCGATACAGGAAGAACGGCGATTGCAGCACCGCTTCGGCAATCAGGCGCAGCCCGGTGTTGAAGTCTTGCTTGCGACCCTCGGTGTAAGCGGCCACGAGCGAGGTCACCTCGCTCGCATCGAGCGGACGACGATAGGCGCGCTCGCCAAAGGTTTGTGCGAAACGCTTGGCGCAATCAGCCTCGGCCTCGCCGCTCTTGCAGGCAGCCAGAGCCGGAATGCGCGCGGCGTTGGCATCGAGCACCGCGTTCGTCGCCTGGTAAACCGCGAACGCCATGTCCTGGTTCACGCCCAGCGTGTCGTCCGCGAAAAACGCGTTCGGAAGCTCCCCGCCCGCATTGGTGAGCACGGGACCCGCGGTGATGCCCAGGATGTCCCGCACCGAGTTCGAATATTGCTGCGAGGAAAGCCGCCATAGTCGCCGCGGCACCGGATCGAGCACGACGCACTGAGTTCCGGTTCCCGCAGTCGAGATCTGCCCGCCGGTGCTGGGCGCGCCGCCGCTCGCGCTACCGCCCGAGGTGCCCGTGGTGGTGCCACCCGTGGTGCTGCCAGTGTTGCCGCCGCTGCCGCCGGTCGCCGCGTTACCGCCACCGGGGTTGTTCCCGCCGCTACCGGGATTGCCGCTGCCACCGTTGGTCGCGACGCCGCCCGTGCTGCCCGGATTGGCCATGCCGCCAGCACCCGAAGTGACGGGAACGGGCGAGTCGATGTTCGAGGTGCAGCCGAGCACCGCTGCGAACGTTGCAGGGGCTAGCCACGCACAGGCGAGGGCTCTCATTCGTATCTCCTGGCGCTTTCCGGTCAAGAGACCGGCTTACGATCAATGGTGGCTACGGAGGCGAAGCCTCAATCACGTGTCGTGGGGGCAACCAAGAACCTGACGCAAAAACCGCAAATCGCCAGTGACGGCTGCATTTCCCCGATAGAAATTTAATTTCTGAGCTTTGCTTAGTAATAGAATCTCCACGGCTCGACTTCAAGCTCCGAGCTCTGGATCGACCGTTTTTTATCGCACCCGCCGAAACTCCAACCGGCACGTTTTCTGCGGTACGCGACGTAAGGGTGAGCGCTGCAAATACCTTTCGCCCAAATGCGGCGCTCTGAATCGAAACGACGCATTCCCTTACTGATTGTCTCGCAAATCGATTCTTTGTTATCGATTAACTGCAAACATACGATGTCCATCGACGCGGTTAGTGCCGGAGCACGCGTCACGGCGGGGGGTGGAGGCGGCCATGCTACGGTGCCGCTGCTTGCTCGCATGACTCGCATCGGAATCATCGGAGGCGGCCTTTCGGGCTTGACCGTCGCGCTGCGTCGCGCCATCGCGGGTGACGACGTCGTGTTGCTCGAGGCGGTGGAGCGCCTGGGTGGACAACTACACAGTGAGCGGACGCGCGGCTTCGTGGTCGAACACGGCGCGGAAGGTTTCGTCGCGCGCAGCACGGCGGTGCCCGAGCTCTCGGCCGTGGTCGGGCTGGCCGACGAGCTCGTCGATCAGCGACTTCACAATTCCTATGGGTTCGACGGCAGCGCGCTGCACGCGCTCGCGCCGGGCGAGGCCGCCCGGTTCCTCGGCTTCCAAGTGGGCAGTGACGAGCTCGGAAGGGGCATTCGCTCGTTTCGAAGTGGCATGCAGACGCTCAGCGACGGGCTCGCGCGCTTCCTCGCGGGTCGCGCCGAGCTGCGAGTCGGCACTCGGGTCGAGCGATTGGAGCGCGACGCGCGCGGCTGGCGACTGCTTTGCTCGGGCGCGAGCGAGAGCCTCGTCGTGGACGCACTGGTGCTCGCGACCACGGCGGCCGATGCGGCGCGGCTGCTGTCCACACAGTATCCGGGTGAAGCCGCCGCCCTTGCGCGCGCGAGCACGGTCTCGAGCCTCACGGTCTCGTTGGCTTTCCGACGCGAACAGGTCGAGCACCCGCTGGATGGCACCGGCTTCGTGGTCGCCACCGAACAGCAGCAGCAAGGCTTTCGCGCCTGCACCTTCAGTTCGAGCAAGCTCCCCGCGCGTGCCCCGGACGGGTACGCGCTTCTGCGGCTATTTTTTCGCCCGGAGTCCGAGGACCTCGCGCGCCTCACCGACGCGGATTGGGTCGAGCGTGGGACGAAGCAGCTGGCCCGCGTGATCGCTGTTCGCGGGCCCGCCGAGTCAGCCTGGGTTTCGCGCTGGCCTTCCGCGTTGCCGGTGTTCGACAGCGCCCATCGCGAGCGCGTCGAAGCGCTGGAAGCCGCTCTTTCTGGCCAGAATCTATATCTCGCGGGCGCCGCCTTTCACGGCTCGGGCATCGACGCCGCGGTGCGCTCCGCCGAGCACACCGCTCGCGCGCTGGGCGGCGCGCCTTAGCAGTCGGCCGTGTGGCCTAGGTTTGCGCGTGCGAAAACGCGAATAGTGGCGGCAATTTCATGGCCGCGCGGCGGGGCGATAATGGTAGGAACGCGGTCACCATGGCGGGTCTCTCGGCACGGTGTCCCCACTGCGGCGCGCTCGGATTGGAGGGAGCCGTGTTTTGCGTCGAGTGCGGGGGCCGAATGCCGTCAGCCGATCCCAACTTCGGGAAGCCGCCGACTGAGCCTCGCTCGAATCCCGGCGCGAGCGCCCCATCGCGCCCGAATGAGCCGAGCTCGCCAACGACCGCGCGACCCGGCCTGCCCGGGTTGCCTCCACCACTGTCGCGTCGCCCACCCCCCCCGCGCCGCTCGACGCTACCGGGCGCTGGGTCGCGGAGCCCTTTCTCGAAGCCGGCCTCCACACCCGCGGATGGCCCCGGCTCCATCGGCGAAGCGCTCGCCGACGCAGCGTCCGGTGGCGCAGGCGGGCCCCGCGAAACGCCCTCCACGCCAGCAGCCACTCCAACGCCGCAGGTGAGCTCGGGGCCAATCTCACAGGAAAAGACCAGCCCGAACAACGCCCCGCCCATCAGCATCGACGGTACCAGCGGCTCGGGCATGCGCCGCATGCTCGATGACATCGATCGCAAGTTCGACACCATCCTGACCAACCCGCCCCCCGGGGTAACCGATCTGACGCCGCAAGAGCTGGAAGAAGCGCAGCGGCTGTTCCTGGAGATCGCCGCGAACTACCTGAGCCCGGTGCGCGATCTGATGGTCGAGGTCGATATGGGCGAGCCGACCAAGGACTGGCTCGCGGTGTGCCGCCCCGCCGTGAACTCGCTGCGCCGCGCCGCGCAAGACATGATGCTGCTCGACGTCGCGGACGGCCTTACTGCGATGTCGAGCGCCATCGAGCAGGGTGAGCGCGCGCCGGGCAACGCGCTCGATCTACGCACTCGCGAAGCGCTGAAGGCCGCGTACGACAAGCTGGTCGAGACGCTGCCGCAAGCTTTCGACGTCAAGCCGGAGCGCGACCGGCGCGAGCCGATCATCGTGCAGTCGCTCCTGCGGCAAGTGCCGGAGGTGCGCAAGGTCGCGCTCGATCGCATCTACGCCGCCGGCCTCACCAACCTCGAGATGTTCTACAAGGCTCGGCCGAGCGACATCGCAGAGGCAGCCGGCATCGCGCGCGAGCTCGCCGAGCGCATCGTGGCTCGCTTCCAACGCTACAAACGCGAGCTCGGCTCGATCGCGCCCGCGCCACGCAAGAGCCGTGACAAGGCCCAACTCGAGACCCTCACGCGCAAGCTCGAGGAGCAGAACGGGGCGTTCGACGCGAGCGCCAAGGGTTGGTCCAACGTCGACGACAAGCGGCGCATTCGTGCCGAGCGAGCGGCGACGCTGCTCGAGGTGACACTGATCCTGGCGCGGCTCGGCGAGGTTTCGCTGGTGCAGGAGCTCGAGCGCGTTCCGTTCGAAAAGAAGGTCGAAGCACTCAAGCGCTACCTTTCCGCGCGAACCGGCTGAGGCGGATCGCGAAACTGGAGGACTCGTTCAGATGGCGGAGCTTACGCGGGATGAAGTGATGAAACGCGCTGCAGCGAAGCAAACCTTCGCGCGCGCGGACCTGCGCGGATTGGACCTTTCGAATGCGATGCTCGAGGGTTTGGATTTCTCTCGCGCCGAGCTGGACGGCGTGAACCTCGAAGGCGCCAAGCTGCGCGGCGCGAACTTTCGCAACGCCAGCCTGCGCGAGGCCTTCCTCAAGCAGGCCGACTTGCGCGAAGCCAACCTGGACAAGGCTGACCTGGAAGGCGCGAACCTGGAGAAAGCGGAGCTCAGCGGGGCCAACCTGAACCGCGCTACCCTCGAGGGCGCAACGCTGACCGAGGCCATCTTGCGCGGCGCGCGGCTCACCGGCGCCCAGCTCGACTCCGCTGACCTGGGAAAGGCGGTGCTCGAAGGCGCGACGCTAGCTCATGCCGAGCTCAGCGAGTGCTACCTCGGTGGTGCCAACCTGAACGGCGCGGAGCTCAGCAACGCAGTGCTCAGCTCGGCCAATCTGGAGGAAGCCAGCTTCGAGAAAGCGGTGCTGAACGAGGCTGAAATGGTGGGGGTTTTGGCGCCCAAGGCGAGCTTCGCAGGCGCGCAGCTGTTGCGCGCGAACCTGACCAAAGCCCGGCTCGGCTCGGCCAACCTGACTGGGGCCGATCTCCGGCACGCGAACCTGAGCGCTGCCGATCTCAATGGCGCCTCGCTCGACGGAGCCAAGCTGCACGGCGCGGCGACGATCGGCGCCAAGTGGAGCTCGCCCGCAGCGGAGTGGCTCGACAGCAGCACCGGCGGCGACGGCTCGCGAACCGTGCGCGGTGAGGACGTGGAGGCTTTGCTTCAGGGCAAGTTGTCCGCGCCGACGCGCGCCGCGCGCTACTTCGGCCGTGGCGACGTGCTGCGCGACGCTTCGCTCGAGTTCGGAGACGGCTCCAGCATCGAAATAGAGAGCCGCTTCGAGAATTGTTCGATCGCGCTCGGGACCGGAACCGACCTGGTCATCGGAGAAGCCGGCGTGCTCTCGCACTGCCGCATCACCGGCGGCGGGAACGTGACCATTCACGGCCAATTCTTCGAGCGCGAAAGCCCGGGAATCCGCGGGCCACGCACCTTGGTCGTGAGCGCGACGGGCGCGGTCGTGGGCACGGTCGAGCAAGCGCGCGACACGACTCAATTCGCTTTTCAGCCGGGCTGCCGGCTGCGCATGAAGATTTTGAAGGCACGAGAAGGAACGGAAAGGTCAGGTACCGAATGAGCACGAACACGAAGCAGACGATTGTCGAGGAGGGGACCGAGTTCAAAGGCATCCTGCTCTCGACTTGTCCGATCGTGGTGCGCGGTCGCATCGAGGGAGAAATCGACACGCCCTCGCTGACGGTCAGCGAGAAAGGTTCGGTGCATGGCCGCGCCAAAGTCGGATCCATCCGCTCGCTAGGCGAGCTGTCGGGTGAATTCGATGCCGACACGGTCGAGCTGGCCGGCCGCGTCAAGGACAACACCGTCATCCGCGCGAAGTCGCTGGAGGTAAAGCTGGCGGCCGAAGACGCCAAAATGCAGCTCACCTTCGGCGACTGTGAGCTCGCGGTGGGCGATGCACCCGAGGACGAGGCCGGCGGCGGCAAGCGCAAGGGCGGTGCGCGCGGCGGCAAGCGCGATGGCAGCAGCGAGCCGCCGGCGACCCCTCCCACCACGACTTAGAAACCGTCAGCCTTCGATGCTGATCGCCCCTGTGGGGCAGGCCTCCTGAGCGCGCCGCACTTTCTCGTGCAGCGCCTCAGGGGGCTCCTCATTCAGGATGTATAGAAATCCGTCGTCCCGAACTTCGAACACCTCGGGACACGCCTTCATGCAGCGCGCGTTGCTGCCGCACAGATCGAAGTTGACCACGATCTTCATGGCCGCGGAGCGTAGCGGACTCCTTCTTCGAAAAGAAGGCAAACGCAAACGCGCGGCGCTCCGGAGAGCGCCGCGGACGCCGGCTCGATCGAACCGTTAACTCAGTTGCAGCCCCACCTGCGATTCTGAGTGCGCAACGTGCAGGTACACGTGGTCGTGTTGACCGTGCCGTAGGTGCACTGCGTGTTGTTGGCGAACGCATTGCAAAGGCTGTTCGCTGCGGGCTGAGTGGTCGGGCAAGGCAAGACACTGCCTGCGCCAGCTGCTCCGCCGTCGCCACCTGCGCCGCCGAT
Organism: Polyangiaceae bacterium; assembly: GCA_035549735.1. GTDB lineage: Bacteria > Myxococcota_A > Polyangia > Polyangiales > Polyangiaceae > PMG-095. Next base: position 28,371 of record DASZQI010000021.1, read on the forward strand.
GGCCCCGCCTTCACCGCCAAAACCGCCCTCGCCAGCAAAGCCGCCCGGACCCGTGTTGCCGCCGGTAGTGCCACCCGCAGTCCCACCGGTATGTCCGCCGGCAGTGCCGCCCGTAGTACCACCAGTGTGCCCGCCGGCAGTGCCGCCCGTGGTCCCACCGGTGTGCCCGCCGGCAGTGCCGCCGGTGTGTCCGCCGGTTCCCTCACCGCCACCGCCTCCAGCACCGCCACCGCCTTCACCGGATACACCACCGTCGCCGCCCGCGCCGGCTCCACCCGGTGCGGTGCCGCCGGTCGCGCGACCGCCCGTGGTGCTGCCACCGGTTGGCGCAACGCCGCCCGTGGTGGCCCCGCCATTATTGGTACCGCCGGTCCTCGCGCCGCCCGAGCCTCCGCTCGTTCCCCCCGACGTTGATCCGCCCATCGGAGCCACGCCGCCAGTGTGGGAGGCCCCGCCCGTTGTCCCGGTGTCGCCGTCATCGTCGTCCCCGCAGCCCACGGCCATAGTGCAGCCGAGGACAGCCAACCCCGCGAACAAACTAAATCTGTTTTTCATGGTGCCTCTTCACGCGGACCCCCAAGTGTTGAGCCAAGCCGCTTCCCTGTGAGTTGGCGCGACCTGGACCAATCCATCAGTGATTCGGCGCTGGGCTCCGAAATTCCGAGTCGAGCGCGAGTTGCCGCCGTTTCCCGGCCGCGCGAACTTTGATCAAGAAAATCGTGCAACAAGGCACGCCCGATCCCACGCGCACCCAGACGGGCTCGGGCAAGTGCGCTATCCCGAGGGTCGAGAGACCGACCCCGTGAACGAGAACCGCACCATCCTGCATGCCGACATGGACGCGTTCTACGCATCCATCGAGCAGCGGGATAACCCCGAACTGCGCGGAAAGCCGGTGATCGTCGGTGCCGCGGCAGCTCGCGGCGTGGTTGCGGCAGCTTCTTATGAAGCGCGAAAGTACGGGATTCATTCGGCCATGCCGGGCTTTCGCGCGCGTGCGCTGTGCCCGCACGCGATCTTCTTGCCCTCCAACATGGAGCACTACGCCGCGGTCTCTGCGCAGATCCACGATGTATTCTTGAGCTTCACCGAGCAAGTCGAGCCGCTCGCGCTCGACGAAGCGTTTCTCGACGTGACCGGCTCGCTGCGGCTGTTCGGCGGCGCCGAGACGCTCGCCGCGAAGCTCAAACGCGCCGTGTTTGACGCGACCGCGCTCACGGTGTCCGTAGGGCTCGGCCCCAACAAGATGGTCGCGAAGATCGCTTGCACGCTGAGCAAACCCAACGGCCTCAGCGTGATCACGAAGGAGCAAGCCGAGGCTTTTCTCGAACCGCTGCCCATTCGCCGCTTGTGGGGCGTGGGACCGGTGCTCGCGACGCGACTCGTCGATCTCGGTATTCGCACGCTCGGTGAGCTCAAGCGCTTCGACAGCGCTCGGCTCGAAGCCGCGCTGGGGCCGCGCGCCAGCGAGCTGCAGCTGCTCGCGCGCGGCATCGACCGTCGCCCAGTCGAGGCCGAGCGCGCACCGAAATCGTACGGCGAAGAGAACACGTTCGAGACTGACATCATCGAGCGCGAGAAAGTCACTGCCGCGCTCACCGCCCACGCGGAAGCGGTGGCGCGACGGGTTCGGCATGACGGCTACCGCGGCCGCACGGTCACGTTGCGAATCAAGCTCGGGCTCGCGCGCGGACGTCGCATTTCGCGCGGGCCTGCCCCTGAAAGTGAACCCATCTATCCGCTTCTGACTCGCAGTAGGACGCTCCCCCACCCCACCGACGACGGTCGGGTGCTGCGCGAGGTCGCGGTCGGGCTGTGGGACGAAGCGCGCATCAGCGAACCCGTGCGCCTGCTCGGTATATCGCTCTCGAACTTGGAGCGGGTCGAGCAGGAGCAGCTGGAGCTGTTCCGACCGAAGCGTGACAACCGACTCGGGCGGACTCTGGACGCGATCGTGGAACGCTTCGGCGAAAAAGCGATCTCACGCGCGGTCGAGGCGCCGGACAAAATCACGCCGAGCGGCAGGCGAAAGCGGGGCGAGTCTTAGGCGGCTCGCAGCCGAGGGGCAACGCTTCGCGTCAGCGTGCGTTACGCGCCGCGACAACGGCGACGAAGCTCAACTCGAGCCATCGCGCGCTGCACTTGGCTCAGAACGAGACCGATGGCGGACCCGACGAAGGCGCTGGCGCCGGCGTCGGCGGTGCGGTTGAAGGGGCGCCCGCTGTTCCGGCAGGCGGTGCGGGAGCGCTGGGCGCGGGCGCGGGCGGTGGCTGAACGTTCGCTGGTGGCGGCGCGGCAGGTGCTGCGGGCGACGCGCTCGCCGGGGGCGGCGCAGCCGTTTCGACACCAATCGAACCCGGTGGCGGCAACGCACCCGGTGTCAGCGGTGCTTCGTCGGGTCTCAGCGGTCGGATCGGAACCCCAGGTGACTTGGCGACGCCCATCGGAAACACCGATATTTCGATGGTCTGAACCGCGGGATCGCAGCGTCGCTGCGGATTGATGACGAGCGACGTGCTCGCGCTCTGGTAGCCGTTACGATCCGCTCGCACTGTCCACGAGCCGGCAGGCAGCGAAGCGTAGAAACATGACGAGAAGGTTTCCTCCGATCCGTCGGGACTCACCGCGACGACCTTGGCGTCGCACGCCCTAAGGCCGGTCACCCCGTCGAACACAGCGACGTGCACCGCATCACTGCAGCGGGCCGCAAGCGCTGCGCCCCCGACCAGCGCGGCGCTGACACCCACGGCGATCGCCGGCGTGCAACTCACGCTCGCGACGCACAGCAAACCAGTCAAAACCCAAGTAACCCGTAGCCCCATGGTTGGCCCCTTAGCACTGCCAGTTCTAGGTTTCCCCACGCGCGGTTCATAGCATGCAACCCGCTATGACAGCGCGATCAGAGCTGAACCCAAGCGCACGCCTTCTCACCAGAATATTTCAGGCTAAATGCGTGCACCCACTTGCTGGCACGCGAAATGCACTTATGTAACGCCTGAAATGGGCAACGTGTTCCGCGCGCTTCTATGGACTGCAGTGATCGTCGCACCGGGCGGCGTGCTGCTGCTTCCGTGGCTCGCCGCAGACGCGATGCGTCGTCGCTCGAAGCCGGAGGCCTGAGCCTTCCACCGAGCGTGGCGGTGGCGGTGGCGCCGGAAGGCGCACGCGGCCGCCAGCCGACCAGCTCCACGAAAATCGGGAAAATCTCGCGGCATGCAGCCTGCTGAGTCGCTCGGCAAGCCGCCTGGTGCGGCATTCAGGAGAACACCCGATGAGCGACGACAAACGAAAACAGCAGGAAGCCGCCGTGCGCGAAGCGCTGGCCAGTATCGAAAAAGCGTATGGGCAGGGCGCGGTCATGCGCCTCGGCGAGGGCACGCCAGAGCCCATTGCCATCATTCCGAGCGGCGCGCTCGCGCTGGATGAGGCGCTGGGTGTCGGCGGCTACCCCCGGGGGCGTATCGTCGAAGTCTTCGGGCCGGAATCGAGCGGAAAGACGACCCTGACGCTGCACGCCATCGCGCAAGTGCAGGCGGCAGGTGGCATCGCGGCCTTCATCGACGCCGAGCATGCGTTCGATCTGCGCTACGCGCGCGGCGTCGGCATCGACCTCGGGCGCCTGCTGATTTCACAGCCCGACTGCGGGGAACAAGCGCTCGAGATCGCAGAAATGCTGACCCGCTCGGGAGCGGTGGACCTGGTGGTCATCGACTCGGTGGCCGCCCTGGTCCCCAAGGCCGAAATCGAGGGCGACATGGGCGACCCCCATATGGGCCTGCAGGCACGCCTGATGAGCCAGGCGCTGCGCAAGCTGACCGCGGTCGCGCACCGAACCAACACCACCATCATCTTCATCAACCAGCTAAGGCAGAAGATTGGCGTGGTGTTCGGCAGCCCCGAAACCACACCGGGTGGCAACGCACTCAAGTTCTACTCCAGTGTGCGACTCGACGTTCGGCGCGTCGGCAAGATCAGCGTCGGTGAAACCGCCGTCGGCAACCGCACGCGCGTCAAAGTGGTGAAGAACAAGGTCGCGCCCCCGTTTACGGAGGCGGAGTTCGACATCCGCTGGGGCACCGGCATCGACTCGGGGGCTGATTTGGTCGAGGTGGCGCTCGCAACCGGGGTGCTCGAAAAGAGCGGAACGCACGTTTCCTTCGGGGGAAAGAGCATTGGGCAAGGCCGCGACCGCGCGCGCGACACCCTGCTGACCGCGCCCGAGCTACTGGCGCGGGTCCGCGCAGAAACGCTGGGCGCACTGCCCTCTCAGCAGCGCCGCGCTCCCAAAGCTGCCTGAGCGGGCGGCCTTGGCTTCCGCTCGGAATGCCGGGCCGAGGTGGCGGACGCGGCTCGAAACCCGCCAAAGTTGACAGCCGCGTCAGCCCCGGGAACATTCGCATAACGCGGGGGCTTCGGCCCTTCGCCCCACTATGCCGACGCTTAGCTCCAATATCGTCAAGCGCGAGGTGGCTTCGGTCCACGACGTGGAGGAGGCCTTGGCCCGCCAAGCCCTGCACGGCGGGGATCTGGCCACGAACCTGCTCGAGTTCGCCGACGTCAGCGAGCAGCGTCTGACCGAAGTCATCGCCGAGAGCATCGGCCTGGATGCCGCTCCCCACGGGGAGCTGCCGAGCGCCACCGAGCGCGTGCGTCGGCTGGTGCCGGGAGAAATCGCTCAGCGCTACTCCTTATATGCGCTGGAGGAGACCGACGGCCGCCTGCTCGTCGCGGTGAGCGAGCCGCTGCCGCCCGAGGTCGTGAGCGATTTGGAATTCTCGCTCGGGCTGCCGCTCGTTCAGAAGGCTGCGGCGCTCGTGCGCGTCCAGCAAGCCATCGCACGCGACTACGATTTGGAGCTCGAACGCCGCACCGCGCGCGTCCTGGCTCGGCTCGCCGGTCAACCGGATCCGTACCCCTCGATTCCAGCCGTCGCGGAAGCTCCGGTACATCAAGCCGAAACACCGCGACCGCCGCCGGTCTCCGCAGACTCGGCACCGGCACCGTCGCTGCGCGAGCGAACCGAGCCAGCTCAGGCCGAACAGCAACGGGAGCCGCCCCAGGCAGCCGCGCCCGCGGTGAACGGCGAGGCTCAGAACGCCAGCGCGCCGCCGGCGCCGCCGGCGCCGTCCATGCCTCCCGCGGTGCCGAAGGCCCCTTTGGTCCCGAACTTGGATTTGCTGTCGTTCGCGCGGGCGGACCGCGCCGAGCGAGCGGCCAAGCTACAGCCCCGACGCCTCGGCCCTTACACCCTGGCGATGGCCGAGAACGACCTGCTCGAGGCCGAAACGCGGGACGAAGTCATCGCGGCGTTCTTCGCGTTCAGCGCGCAGTACTTCGAGTACTCCGCGCTGTTCGCGGTGCACGGTGATCTGGCGGAAGGGCGCGATGCGCACGGCGCCGGAGCATCCCGCGCGCGAGTGCTCGCGATCGGTGTCCCGCTCGATCTGCCCAGCACGCTCGCGCAGGTCGTAGGCTCGGAGCCGCACCGACTCGCACGTCTGGGAGCTTCTGGGCTCGACGGCGCGCTGGTGAAAGACTTGCAGCGACGCCCCGGACCGGCCGTGTTGCTCTTACCCGTGCGCGTGCGAAACCGCACGGTGCTCGTGCTCTATGGCGATCACGGCGATGCCGACGTGACACTAGGCTCCATCGGCGACGTGCTCTCGTTTGCTCCGCTCACGGCCGCTGCGCTGGAGCGGGTGATCCGCCGGCGTAAGGAGAAGGCGCGCGGCGCGCCGCCGCGAAATCAGGTGCCGCTCCGCCCCGAGCCCCAACGCCAGCGCCGGAACGACCGCGGCGAGCGGGCGAACGCGCTCGCCTCCTTGGTCGAATCATCGGCGCGCAGCCGGCCGCCGCCCGCCGATCCAAGCGCGCCGTCGTTCGGGCCGGCCACGATGTCGTCCCCGCCGCTCGCGCGGCCGGTGATCTCGATCGGGCCTGGCCCCGGTTCGATGCCCGCCGCAGCGCGGTCCTTGTCGAGCCCGGAAGCGATTCGCATCTCGAATAGCCTGACGCCGGGGCCGACCAGCGTTCGCCCGTTACCCTCAGCCCGGCCAACCCCGATTCCGTCGAGCTTCGCTCCCGGCGCGCCGCCGCACACGCCCATGCGCCAGGAGCGCAAGGCGGTGCTCGCCGAAGTTCAGAGCGATGCGCCGCCCAAGACCAGCCGCAGCGCAGAGGACGGGGCGCCCGACGAACAAAAGCCTCCCTCACTACCGGTGCCTCGAGTGGTTGCGCAGCGCCGCATGGAAACGCCCATCCACATGCCGGCGCCGCCCGCCGAGGGCGCAGTGAAGCCCCCGGGCGAAGAGCGTTCGCCGAAGCCACCGGAGTACGCGCCGCCCGAGCAGATGCCGCTCGAGCTCGAGCAAACGCCCTTGGTCGATCTGACCGCGGTGGCGAGAGAAGTCGAGCGCGCGGCGGAGTCACCCGAAGTTTCAATCTCCGCGACTCCACTCGAGGAGGGTGACGAAAGCTGGACCGACGAGGAGCTCGCCTCTGCGCCCCCGCTGCCGCAAGGCCCATCACTCTCCCCGCGTTCCCGCTCGATCGCGCACAGCGCGCGACCGCTCGCGGCTGCGGGCAGTTCCAAGGAACTGCGACTGCCCGCGGTCATCGTCGACTTGGCGCAGGACACCGAAGGCCTGGTCGAGCGGCTCATTGCCTTCGATCAAGCCGCAGCCGAGCGCCTGGTTCAAATCGGCGCGGCCGCAGTGCCCGCGCTGGTCGGCGCGTTTCCAGGCCCGCTCACCGCGGAGTTGCGGCGCGGCGTGGGCGACGGCCCGGCGCGCGCCTCGGACTGTGGACCGCTGATGAAGGTGCTTTCGCGCATCGGCCCCAAGGCTGCGGGCGTGCTCAGCGTGCGCAGCAACGACAAGGATCCGACGATCCGCGCCTGGGCCACGCGCTTGCTCGGCGAGATGCCCTGCCTGGACGCCGCGCGTGCAGTCGCGCGGCGCTTCGTGGATGAAGACGCCGAAGTGCGCCGCGCCGCGCTGGCCGCCGGCCGCATGCTCGAAGCCCATGCAAACTCGGGCGCCGTGCTCGCCAGCGCCTTGTCCGAAATGCTGCTCGACTCCAATCGTCGCGACCGGCTGCAGCACATGGTGATCGAAGCCATCGCCGATTTGCGAGAAGCGCGTGCGGTGCCCACGCTCGCGACGCTGCTCGCCGCGGGCTCGCCGGAAATTCAACGCTCCGCGCACTGGGCGCTGGTCGTGCTCGCGCGCACCGACTACGGCGACAACGCCGCGGCCTGGGACGAGTGGTGGCGCGTCAACGCCTCACGGCATCGTATCGAGTGGCTGATCGACGCGCTCATGCACGAGAGCCAAGAGATTCGTCGTGCCGCCGGTGACGAGCTCAAGAGCCTCACCAAAGAATACTTCGGCTACTACGACGACCTGCCAGCGCGCGAACGCGAGCGCGCGCAAAAGCGGTACCGCGACTGGTGGGAGAGCAAGGGCAAAGCGCGATTTACCTGAGAAGTCGCCAGGGTTGCCCGATCGTGCCCGCGGGCCTATCACCCCTGAACGTGTGTTAGGGCTCGACACGACCACGGAGCTCGGGCAAAACCGCGTGGCGAATGAGTGACGAGGATACGCTCGACCCCGCGCTGAGAGCCGCCAACCTTGCCCTTTCGGGGCGAAAGCATCGCGAAGTCAGCCGTCTGGCCTCGATCGAGCTGCGCTTCGTCGATGCGCAAAGCGGGCCGTGGGAAGCTGCAGCGATGATCTCTGTCGGCCTCATGGCCACGCTCATCGTCGTCGCGGCTTGGTTCTGGTGAGCTAGCCACCGAACCAGGGGCTCGGGATCTGGTTTTTGGGGCCCCCCTGCAACGGGCGCGCTGCCCGTGAAGCGCGAAACCGGGTCCCCCTGCCCGCCACACGCCGCCCCAGCAGCCGCGCCTGCCCGTCCCCGTAAAGACCCGAGCGCATCGAGCAGCGCGAACGCCGGCGCTATGGAAGATCAAGAACAGGTTCTTGATCCAATAAACAAAAACACCCAAAGCTTCGCCGCGCTCGCAATAGAGACGCGCAGTGGCCTCTGTGATCTCTGCGCCTCGGCGGTTCAATCCCCCCGAGGCACGCCGATTCGCTGCGAGCGAGCGCCGAGTTTACTTCTCTTCGTCCTTCTTCTCTTCGCCGCCGATGGGGCCGGACTTCTTGGCGCCGGTGAGGTCGATTTCGTACTGCACCGTGTGCGGCGTGCCTTCGAAGTTCTTTACGATCACCGCGCCCATCGCGCGCAGGATGCACTTGCCGACCGCGGTGTCGGCGTACGGCGCTTCCACGCTGGAGTCCTTGACGTGCCCGTCATTGACGAACAGCAGCGTGACGTGCGCCTTACCCTTGGGCGCCTTCTCGGTGACCGACTCGGGGCAAGTTTCGGCGGAGCGCGACGCACGACGCAGCTCGAGGCTCGCGTAGCTCTCGTCCCAGAGCGCCTTCTTCTCGTCCTCAGTGGCGCCCGAAGGCTCCGCGTAGTCCGAAGCGTTGCGCGCCTTCTTCTGCTGTTCGGCGCCGAGCATCTCTTGCTCGTTCGCGATCTCATCCGGAGTCTTGACGCGATCGGCGTCCAAGCCCGGACCGCACGCCACCGTCACAAAACCTAAAACAAGGAGAGCCAGCCGCTTCATGGCGGCGGAGTCTACCTCAGCGGACCCAAGCGATGGAACCGCGAACACAGCGCAACCTGCCCGGAAAAATTGCGGCTAGCTGTTCAGGCTCAGAGGTCGCTGATCTCGTAGTCCTTGATCTTGTAGAGCAGCGCCCGGTGGCTGATTTCCAGCACCTCGGCGGCCCGGGTGCGATTGCCTTTGGTCTTCTGCAGCGCGCGGCGAATCAAGATCTCCTCGATGATGCGCATGGTCTTCTTCACGCTGAGCTCGCCGCTGGCCAGCTGCAGCTGAACCGGGTCGCGCGCCTCGCGAATGCGCTCGGACAAGTCGGTGGCGACGATTTGGTCGCTCTCGGAGAGCACCATCGCGCGTTCGATGGTGTTCTCGAGCTCGCGTACGTTGCCGGGCCAAGAATACTCGTAGAGCAGGCGGCGCGCCTCGGTGTCAAGGCCGCGGATGCGCGTGCCGAGACGCGCGTTGTTGCGCGCCAAGAAATGGTCGATGAGCAGCGGAATGTCTTCGCGCCGGTCGCGCAACGGCGGGCAGTGAATGTGCAGCACGTTCAGGCGATAGAACAGGTCCTCGCGAAAGCGGCCGGCTTTGGTCTCGGCAGTCAGGTCGCGGTGAGTCGCGGCCACGATGCGCACGTCGACCTGCACGTCCTTGGTGTCGCCGACGCGCCGAATGCGCTCGTCCTCGAGCACTCGCAAGAGCTTCACTTGCAGCGCCAGCGGCAGCTCGCCGATCTCGTCCAAGAACAGCGTGCCGCTCGACGCCTCTTCGAACAGCCCGCGTCGATCCTGGACCGCGTCCGTGAAAGCGCCCTTTTTGTGGCCGAAAAGCTCGCTCTCCAGTAGATTTTCCGGAATCGCCCCGCAGTTGACCGCGACGAAGGGTCCGCCGCGCCGGCTGCTGCGGTGGTGCACCGCGCGCGCGACGAGCTCCTTGCCCACGCCGCTCTCGCCGGTGACCAAAATCGTGGTCTTGTAGTCGGCGATCTTGGTGATGGTGCGGAAGATCTCCTGCATGCGCGCGCTCTTCGCCAGGATGTCTTCGAAGCGGTGCTCCTTGCGAATCTCGTCGCGCAGCGCGCGGTTCTCGCGCCTGAGCGACTCGCGCTCTTCGGCCTTGCGCAGCGTGAGTACGACTTCGTCCGGCTTGAAGGGCTTCTGAACGTAGTCGTAGGCGCCGGCCTTCATGGCCTCGATCGCGAGGTCCATGTTGCCGTACGCGCTCATCACGATCACCGTCGCGTCGTTGCCCTTCGCGCGCAGCGTCTGCAGCAGGTCGAGCCCGCCCATCTTGGGCATGCGCACGTCGGTCAGGACCACGTCGGGCCCGAACGTGTCGACCAGGGTGAGCGCCTCTTCGCCGGTCGCCGCGGTCTCGACCTCGTAGCCGTGCCGGCGCAGCAGCGTCTTGAGCACGAGTCTCAGGTTTTCTTCATCGTCGGCAACGAGAACGCGGCGCACTGTGAAAAAAATGCTAGTCCTTGCCCCCCGGCCCCGCAACCATTTACACGTCCCGGTCGAAGTCCGCGAATTCCGTACCAATCTCGGCGCGCACTCCGATAGGCTTTCGCCCCCCACGAGGCCCCATGCTGTGCGGTATCGATCAACTTTCAGGCAACCAACTTGCCACCCTGCGCCGGCGTTTGCGCGACAGCAGAATCGGCGTGCTGACCCACGCGGCGGCGGTCGATCGCCGCGGGCGCAGCACGCTCGCTGTACTGGAGGAGCTGGGCGTGACGCCGCGGCTCATTTTCGCTCCGGAGCATGGACTGGAGGCGGTCGCCCAAGCCGAAGAACCGGTGGAATCGCAGCTCGGCTCCCCTGAGCTCGGCACGACCACTCCGATCGTCAGTTTGTACGGGCGAACCAAGGAAGAGCTGTCGCCGCGCCCGGAGCATCTAGCCGAGCTCGAGCTGCTGTTGATCGACCTGCAGGACGTGGGCAGTCGCTATTACACCTACGTTTGGACCGCTTTGCTCGCCGCGCGCGCGGCGCACGCCGCCGGCGTGCACACCGTCGTGCTCGACCGACCGAACCCCATTTCCGGCGATCCGGCGAGCCTCGAGGGCGCCCCGCAAAGCCCCGAGTTTCTGTCGTTCGTCGGCCTCGAACCACTGCCGATTCGCCACGCGCTGACGCTCGGTGAAATTCTCGCGCTCTTTTTCGAGCGCGACGGCGCGCCGCTCGGACCGGAAGGCGCGCTCAGCGTCGTCCCCGTGCGCGGCTGGGAGCGGCTTCGCGCCGCCGATGCTTGGGGACGTCCGTTCGTCGCCCCTTCCCCGAACATGCCGGTGCTGGAGACAGCCATGGTTTACCCCGGCGCCTGCCTGCTCGAAGGCACGAACTTGTCCGAGGGGCGCGGTACGACCACCCCCTTTCAAATGCTCGGCGCACCCTTTCTCGACGGTCGCGAGCTCGCTCGCCGCATGGAGACCGCTGGCACCTTGGGCGCCTGGATTCGCCCGGTCAGCTTCCGCCCGAGCTTCGAAAAGCACGCGGGCAACGTGTGCCAAGGGGTGATGGTGCACGTCACCAATCCTCAAATGTTTCGGCCCGTCGCGACTTATCTGGCTTTGATCAGCTTGTGCCAGAAGCTCGCACCGGATGCGTTCGCCTTCCGCGACACACCGTACGAGTTCGAGACCACACGCCCGGCGTTCGATCTGCTCGTGGGCTCGGACAAAGCCCGACGCGCGATTCTGGACGGCGCGGCGCCCGAGGACGTGGTCGCCCTGGTTTCACCCGTCGATCCGAGCCTCAAGGACGCGGTACTGGCGGCGGAAAGCCGCCTCGCCCGCTGCGCGATCAGCTAGCCGGGGCCGCGCGCTCGGCGAGCGCCGCTTCCAGCTCGTCCGGGTGCTTGGGAATGGCCTGCGTGAGCACGTCACAGCCGTGCTCACTGACCAGCACGTCGTCTTCGATGCGAATGCCGCGAACATCGGCGAAGCGCGCGAGCTCTGCGCGACGAAGGTGCGGCTCGAGAGCGCCCACCTCTTCCGGGCGCTCGAGCAAGCGACGGATTTGATAGAAGCCGGGCTCGATGGTCAGCGCCATGCCCGGAGCGAGATCGCGATCGAGGCGCAAATAGCGGTCTCCAGGCGTGGTCGCGCGCGCGCGGCCCGGCGCGTACCCAGCGCGGTCTCCAAGGTCCTCCATGTCGTGCACGTCGAGGCCGAGCAGATGACCCACACCGTGCGGAAAGAACAGCGCAGCCGCGCCGAGTTCGTAGAGCTCCTTGGGGTCGCCCGCGAGGATGCCGAGCGCCACCAAGCCCTCGACCACCACGCGACCCGCGGTGCGGTGCACCTCTCGATAGCGAACCCCCGGACGCACCTCCGCGATCGCAGCCAGCTGAGAAGCGAGCACGACCTCGTAGATGGCTCGTTGAGTCGCGCTGAAGCGGCCCGAAACGGGCCACGTGCGCGTGACGTCGCCCGCCCACCCCTCCGGCGTCTCGGCGCCCACGTCGGCTAGCAATAGATCCCCGGGGTTCAACAGCCCGTCGGTTCGCACCGCGTGCAGCACCTCTCCATGAGTGGTGACGATCGGATTGTAGGAAGCCGAATAGCCCCAGGCCACGAAGGCGGCTTCCATGGCCGCACGCACCGAAGCCTCGCGGAGCCCAGGGCGGGTCGCCGCGAGCCCCGCGCGATGTGCGGCGGCGGTGCCCCAGGCAGCCTGTCGCAATTGAGCAACAGCCGCGTCGTCGTGTTGCAGGCGAAGCTCGATCAGCGCCTCAGCCAACGCGACGCTCGGGCCCTCGAGCTCGGGCCCGCTGCCGGGATCGATATCCCGACCCACGAGTTCACCCTGGAATAATGCGCTTTCCCAGTCCTGCGCAGGCAGGGTCATCGCCCCTTCGGGAACTTCGATTTCCTCGAGCGGTCTCACCGGTAGGCCACACAGCTCTGCCAAGTGCGAGAGCTCGGGCATGGGGCCGGACCACAGCTCTTCCTCTGGATCCGGCTTTGGCGCGTACAGCACCGCACTCGAAGGGTCGATCACCAAGGCTGCGCCCTCGAGCGCTTGCCCAACCAGATAAAGAAAATGACTCTCCGCGCGGAACGGGTAGCGATTTCCCGCAAAGTTTCTGGGTCGAGAGAACCCAGATACGAACACAGCGGGAGCCGTGAGTCGCTCTTGCAAGCGGCGCCGACGGTCGATGAACGCGGAGGCAGGGCTCTTCGTAGGCCACATGAAAAGCACCGATATCCTAGCAGACACCCTGGCTCGGTGTGCGAAACTCGCTGCGCACTCTGTATGCTGCGGCGAACGTGCCGCTTCGCGGCTTGCGTGGCCCGGCCCAGCTTGCTACCGAAGTCATGTGGGTGCCCTCCGGATTTGCATCGATCAGGGCGTTTTGGCGCGGGGCTCCGCGCTGATGGGGGTGCTCAACCTGACGCCGGACTCGTTCTACGACGGAGGCGTGTATGCGAGTGACGAGCAGGCACGCACGCAGATCGACCGCCTGCTCGTGGAGCACGCGGATCTGATCGACATTGGCGGCGAATCCTCGCGACCTCAGGCCAAGCCAGTGCCTGCCGAAGAGCAGATCGCGCGCATCGAACCCGCCGTCCGCTACGCGCTTTCGCGCGGCGCCGTGGTGTCGATCGACACCACGAGTCCGCTGGTGGCCGAGCGCATGCTCGGGCTCGGCGCCCACGCGGTGAACGACATCTCGTGTCTCGCGGATCCCGAGCTCGCAGGCGTCTGCGCACGACACGGCGCAAGTCTGATTTTGATGCACGCGCGCGGCGCGATGCAAAACATGCCCGGCTTTTCGCGCTACCCGGACGACGCCTACGCTGACGTGGTCGGAGAGGTGCTCGGCGAATGGCGCGTAGCGCGCGATCGCGCGATTTCTCGCGGTCTATCGAAGGACCAGGTCTTGCTCGACCCGGGCATCGGGTTCGCCAAGAACGCCCGGCACTCGTTCGAACTCTTGCGCGGGCTCGAGCGCTTTTCGAAAGAAGGCGTGCCGGTCGTGGTCGGCGCCAGCCGTAAGTCTTTCATCAGCGCGGTCGACGATGCCCCGCCGAGTGAACGGCTCGGGGGCTCGATCGCGGCGGCGCTGCTGGCGGTCGACCGCGGCGCCAGTGTGCTCCGGGTGCACGACGTGCGGGCAGTTCACCAAGCGCTCATGGTCGCGCGCGGCATCCGGCGCGGCATCTCCGCGGAGGCGCTCGGTGCTTGAGACGGTCCGCAGCTACATCGAGAGCCGCTCGCTCTTGCAGCTCTCGCGCGACGCGCTGGACGTCTTCCTGGTCTATTACCTCGTCTACCGCGCCCTGCTAGTGCTGCGTGGCACCCGCGCCATGCAAATCGGCATCGGCCTGGGCGTGGTCTTCTTGATCTACGTGCTCGCGCGCGTGCTTCAGCTGGTGACCGTGCTCACCATCATGAGCGCGCTCATTTCGAGCATGATCTTGATCATCGTGGTGGTGTTCCAGAGCGACATTCGTCGTGGCCTCCAACGCGTGGGCAGCCGCGCCTGGTTCGGTCACCTCGCCCGCTGGCAGGAGTCACGAGTGATCGACGAGGTGGTCGACGCGGCCACCGACCTCGCGCGCCACCGCATCGGCGCGCTGATCGCTTTCGAGCAGGACGCCAACCTCGACGAGTTCGTGGGCGTGCACAAGGGCCACGTGGTGGACGCTCAGGTCACCGCGCAGCTCTTGGTGTCGTTGTTCATCCCCGAGGCCGTCAACAAGCTGCACGACGGCGCGGTCATCATTCGCAACTATCGCATCGCCAAGGCGGGCGTGTTTTTCCCCATGCCCGAGGGTCGGGTGGCCGATGACAGCTTTGGCTCGCGCCACCGCGCCGCGCTGGGCATCACGGAAGAAACCGACGCGGTGGTGGTGATCGTCAGCGAGGAACGCGGCACTATCAGCTTCTGCTTCAACGGCAACATCGCGTCGAACCTCGATGGTCCCAAGCTGAAGACCATGCTCGAGGCTATTTTCAGCCCGCGCGTGCGCAAGAAGAGCCGCAAGGCGGCCGCCCAGCGCGAAGCGCAGCGGGAGTCCCTGCCGGAGAGCGTGCGCACGCCGGAACCGCCGAAATCCTCGCGGCTCAGCGATCCCGAGCTCGAGCATCCGCGCATCAGCTTGGTCGCCGATACCACCGACGCCCCGGCGCCGGTTCGCCCGCGCAGCGAGCCGCCGCCGCCGCTGCGACCGCCGCTGACCGGCCCGGCCACGAGTACCCCGAATCCGGCGGCGCCGCTGCGCACCCCGGTCGGGCCGCGCGGCGCGCCGCGACTCGACGTGGCGGACGGAGAAGCGCCGAGCTCCGACGCGAAGACCCGGGGTGACGAGTGACCACGCTGTTCGGCTTGGCGCTCTCGTTCCTGAAAGAGGCCTTCACCGAGAACGTCGGGCTGAAGCTGCTGTCGCTGAGCTTCGCGCTCGGCTTGTTCGCGTTCGTTTACGGCCAGCAGGACGAGCAGCTGCGCACGGTACCGGTGGCGGTCGTGTTGCGCCCACCCGCGGAGGGCTCGGATCGCGAGCTCATGACCCAGATCCCGGCCGACATTCACATCACGCTGCGGGGCCCGGCGCGCGCCATCGATCGTCTGATTCAAGAAGGAATGCCGCCCATCGAGCTGGATTTGCGCCAGGGCAACAAGGAGCAAATCACCTTCGAAGAAAGCATGTTCCAGCTGCCGCCGGACACCAAGATCACCATCATCGACCCGCCGGGCATCGACCTCGACTGGGAAGACATCGTGTCGCGGCAGCTCCCCATCCAAGCTTCGATTTCAGGGCAAGCCGCCAGCGGCTACGTCGTAAAAGGCGAGCCAGACGTGGATCCGCAGCAAATTACCGTGCGCGGTCCGCGCAGTCTGGTCGAGGTGATGCAATCCGGTCGACTCGCTCCGTTCGACGTCTCCGGGCTGAGCGAGGGCGTTCATCGACGCCGCATCGCGCTCGATGCACCGCCGGCCCGCGTGAAGTGGATCGGGCCGAGCTCGGTCAACGTCGCGGTCACGGTGGGCCGCAGGCTCGCCGAGGCACGCTTCGAGAATCGCCCGGTCGAAGTGGTCGGCGTCGCCGGAGGCCTGACCGCGCCGCGCACCGTCGACGTCTCCGTTTTCGGGCCGCCGGAAGTGGTGCGCGCCCTGAAAGCCGACCAAGTCGTGCCGCGCGCGGACTTGAAGACCGTGGCCGGCCTGGATCTGAAAGAGCAGCGCCACGGCTCGGCCGTCGTCAAGCTCGCTGTCGAGCTGATGCACGCCGAGGTCGAGATTCAGCCGCCCAGCGTCAACGTACGCTGGTAGCGTTTCAGCCCGCGTAGTCAGGGTCGCGCGTCGCGTCGTAGTCGCCATCGGGCTCGATGAAGATGCGCCGCATCGCCGGGTGCGCCGCGCGGATGCGTTCCTCGAGATCGTCGATCACGCGCTCCACGTCCGCGAGCTGAAAACCGGCCTTGAACCGCACCTTGAGCGCCAGCAGCGCCGCTTCGGGGCCGAGCTGCAAGCTGAGAACTTGAGTGACCGCTTCCACGCCGGGCGTCGCGTTGGCGATGGTCAGAATCTCGGCCTTGGAGAACTCGTCGATGCTCTCGCCAATCAGCAAGCTGCGCGTATCTTTGGCGAGTAAGAGCCCGATCGCGCACAGTAGCGCGCCGATCACGATCGAGCCGATTGCGTCTGCAATCGAGTTGCCGGTGACGGCGGTGACCACCACCGAAATTAGCGCCAGAATCAAACCGAGAACCGCGCCGGCGTCCTCCAGCAACACGAGCGGAATTACCGGGTCTTTGCCGCTGAACAGCGCTTCTCGCACGCTGCGGCCGCGCCGGCTCTTGTTGAACTCGCGCGCAGCGACCACGAAGCTGCCCGACTCGAGCAAGATGGAGATGCCGAGCACCACCAGCGGAGCGATCAACGAGCCCGTGTGCTCTCCGCCGTGAAACAACTTGTGCGTGCCCTCGTAGATGGCGAATACGCCGCCAAGAAAAAAGAGCATCAGCGAGACCATGAACGCCCAAAAATAGCTCTCGCTGTAGAGCCCGAACGGGTGCAGCGCGGTCGCCTTGCGCGCGGCGAGCCGCATGCCCAAAAGCAACAGCGCCTGGTTCGCGGTGTCCGCGAGCGAGTGCACCCCCTCGGCGAGCATGGTGGCGCTGCCGCTAAAAAAAGCGGCTATCAACTTGGCGGCAGCGATGCCCGCGTTGGCGAGCAGCGCCGCTTTTACGGTCTTGCGCGGATCGGCGTGGGAATGGGACACGCGCGAAGCCTAGTCGAGGCCAGTCCCAGAGGGGAACCCGGACCGGCGGCTCAGCCTTGGCAAAGTGAAGAAGCTTCACCGCGCGCCGGCAGGCGGGCCCGCACCGACGGACCAGGCTGCCCGAGACGCAGCCAGTCCTGGTGGTCGAGGTGCCAGCTTGGCAACGGGGCGCACGAAACACATCCTCGCCAAGGACACTTTGGCCGCGAGTTCCGGCCATGCGACACGTGCGCGGCCTGCGCTCTGGGGAGACGCGGGCGGCACGGCCCTTGCTGCGGCCGCGGCATGTCTGGAACACGCCTGCACACCCGCACGCGTGCCGCCCGCGGCGTCACGCTATTCGAAGTACTGATCGTGATCGCGCTGATGGCCATGCTGTCGAGCGCGATCGCGGTCGCGGTGTTGACCTATTGGGAGCACGCTAAGCAGCACCATGCCG
Organism: Polyangiaceae bacterium; assembly: GCA_035549735.1. Classification (GTDB taxonomy): domain Bacteria; phylum Myxococcota_A; class Polyangia; order Polyangiales; family Polyangiaceae; genus PMG-095. The sequence goes on from DASZQI010000021.1 coordinate 45,675, forward strand.
AGACCACCGCACGCACCATTCGCGGCGCAGTGAAGGTCTGGTGGCTGGAGCACGACAGCTCGATCTGCCCCAAAGTCGCCGATCTCCTGCACGACGGGACCCTGGAGCGCGGCGGCCCGGAGCTCGACCCTTGGGGTGGTGCCTGGACCCTTGCGTGCGACGGCCGTGACGTGACCGTCAGCTCCAATGGCAGCGATCGCATGCCCAACACCGCGGACGACATTCGAGTGCCGCCGCCCGAACGAGAGGCGCCGGTTTCCGAGCTTCGCGTTAAGCGCGCTCGAAAACGAGGCGCTCCGCCGCCGAACCGCCTCGCGACAGCGCCCCTCGAGCTAGGACGTGGCTGCGGGATCGTAGTTCAGGTTCGGGGCTAGCCAGCGCTCGACCTCGGCAAGCGTCATGCCCTTGCGAGCCTGGTAGTCCACCACTTGGTCGCGATCGATCTTGCCGAGGGTGAAGTATTGGGACTGGGGATGAGCGAAGTAGAGCCCGCTGACGCTGGAGCCCGGCCACATCGCGAACGACTCGGTAATTTTGATACCCGTGTTCTTCTCCACGTCGAGTAGCTGCCACAGCGGGCCCTTCTCGGTGTGGTCCGGGCACGCCGGGTAGCCCGCGGCCGGTCGAATTCCGCGATACTTTTCCTGAATCAGCTGGTTGTTGTCGAGCCCTTCCCCGCGCCCGTACCCCCACTCTTCACGCACGCGCTTGTGCAGACATTCCGCGAACGCTTCAGCCAGGCGGTCGGCGAGCGCTTCGGCCATGATCGCGTTGTAATCGTCGTGCTGGGCGCGGAAGTGGTCGCACAGCTCTTTGAGCCCGATGCCAGTCGTCACCGCGAATGCACCCAGGTGATCGGGCAGGCCCGTCTCTTTCGGCGCAATGAAATCGCTGAGGGAGCGGTACGGCTCACCCTTCTCCTTTTGGGTTTCCTTGGTCGTCTGCTGGCGCAAGAAGTGAAAGCGCTGAATGACCTTTTGGCGCGCCTCGTCCGCGTAGAGCTCGACGTCATCGCCTTGCGCGTTGGCCGGGAACAGGCCGTATACGGCGCGCGCGCGGATCAGCTTCTCGGCAATGATGCGGTCGAGCAGCGCGTTGCCCTCCTTGAAGATCTGCCGCGCTTGTTCGCCGTATTTCTCGTGCTCCAGAATGCGCGGATAGACGCCCTTGAGCTCCCAAGTGTGAAAAAATGGCGTCCAATCGATGAATTCTCGCAATGTCCCGAGCGGAAAATCGTCGAGCACACGAACGCCCGTGAACTCCGGCGTGGGCAGGTCCTCCGCGCGCCACGCGATCGGCGTGCGCTGCGCGCGCGCCTCGACAATCGGCGTGAGCTTGTGCTTGGGCCCGGCGTGCAGCTTGCGCAGCTTCTCGTACTCCGCCCGGTGCTGGGCTACGAACGCCGCCTTGCCTTCTTGGCTCAGCAAGCTGGTGGTGACCGGCACCGCGCGGCTGGCGTCCAGCACGTGAACCACTGGTTCGCTGTAGTGGGGGGCAATCTTCACCGCGGTGTGGGCTTTGCTGGTGGTCGCGCCACCAATCAGGAGCGGCAGCTTGAAGCCCTGGCGCTCCATCTCGCGTGCCACGTGGGTCATCTCGTCGAGCGATGGCGTGATCAATCCGCTGAGCCCGATCAGATCGGCCTTCTCCTGCTTGGCGCGCTCGAGGATCTTCTCGCAGGGCACCATCACGCCCATGTCGAACACTTCGTAGTTGTTACAGGCGAGCACGACGCCCACGATGTTCTTGCCGATGTCGTGCACGTCCCCCTTCACGGTGGCGAGCACGATCCGCCCCGCCGTCTGCCGCTCGCCGCTCAGCTTCTTCTCGGCCTCGATGAACGGGATGAGGTGCGCCACCGCCTTCTTCATCACGCGGGCGCTCTTCACCACCTGCGGCAGGAACATCTTTCCCGCGCCGAAGAGGTCGCCCACCACCCCCATCCCCGCCATCAGGGGCCCCTCGATCACGTCGAGGGGGCGCGCGGCCTGGAGCCGGGCCTCCTCGGTGTCGGCCACGACGAACTCGTCGATCCCGTGCACCAGCGCGTAGGAGAGCCGCTCGTGCACCGGCTTGCCGCGCCACTCGGCGACGGACCGGCCGGAGCCCGGTCCTTCGGCCCCGGCCCGACCGGAGGTCGGG
>DASZQI010000022.1:0-3172 GCA_035549735.1 Polyangiaceae bacterium
ACTACACCCAAGAAGAGCTAATTCTTTTCGCATTGTTCACCAATCGCGAGGCCCAGGCGAGCTGAGGCCCCACGATTCTCCCAACCAGCCAAGCGTCGTACCACGAACGCAGGATGCCCGGAAGGCCTGCGTCAGATCTCGGCGGCAGTGGAATACGCGCATTCGCCAGAGCATTTACGACAAGCGAAAAGCGCGTTCCGCGAGCGTTCCGCTGATGTCGCAAACAAGGCCATCTTTTTTTGTTGGGCCGTCCGCAGAGTCGTCTCACTTCGGGTTCGATCGGTCCTCGAGCATGCTCGACGGAGGAAGCGGGACACCGACCAAACGGGCGCATCCGGACTCGAGTCAGCCCGCCCATCGCCACGGTGCGTGACGATTGCAGACGCGCCGGTTGCAAGGGCGGTCTCTGCAACCTGTCGTCATTCGCGTCGCGAACACGTCGAGTTAACGCTTCTTGCCGTTTCCATGTGGTGAACGGGTTGGAGGCTGATTCCTTAGGCCCGTCGCCATGACCCTAGAGCGTCGGCAACGATTGAGTTCGGGAGGTGCCGAACCGGCGCAACAGGGTCCTCCCAAGACTGGTTTCGCGGCCTAGTAGCGTTGTCCGCGTGTTCTACGGGCGCTGAAAAAAGCGAGCAGCGAGTCGGCCCGCGAGGCCGGCGAATGGCCCTGAGAAGCCTGCTGAGCCGTCCCAGGGATTGACATGTAAACAGGGCATGCATATCGGACAGCCATGCCCGTTCAGGTTAGCGACCTGCGCCGGGAAGGCTCCGCGGTGCTGGTTGAAGCAAAGGTAACTGGCGCCAACTCGAAGCGATATGTCGTGACGCTTCGCCGAGTAGGCGTGACCGTGCTGCCATCGATGGACGAAGCCGTGTCCAAGGAGCTGATGGAGGAGATCTTCGCGGCCGTGCGCAGGTTCGCAGAAGGAAACGCTGCAGTGCGGACCCTGCTGTCCGCGAGCGATAGACCCCCGAGCCCTGGAGAAGCGTAGCTAACGCGTTGGGTGACGGATCAGGACAAGCGGCGGAGCCACAACCCGGCACCGCCAACAGGTTCTGGGTCCACCTCACTCCTCCGCCAATGGGAACCCTTGGCTCTCCAGCTGCGCGAGAAACCGCTGGTAAGCCTCACCGTTGCGCTCGAGTGGTGGGATTGCCAAAAGATCGTTGAGCGTCGCCTCGTTCAATTCGACCATCAGCTTGTGACCATCTCTGGTAGCCGATGCGCCGGCGATGCGTCCCCCTGGTCGAGGATTGATTTTTTGAGTGCGGTCCGAGTTGTGCCGCGCCGCATCCGACAGCGCCGCCAATCCGACGAAGCTAATCGTGTTGAGAACTCCCTCGAGACGGCGCTCAATTTCAAGAGGTGTGCCGTCAGCCTCGTCTAGTTTCGCGGCGGCGAACATGAGCGCTTCGACGACTGAGGAGAAGTCTGCGTCCGCCTGCCAGATCTTTTCCAGACGCTTCAAAGCCTCGGCGTCCAAGACTAGAAGATCGTACAATCGACCGACATCGTCATGCCGGCGGAAGTAGAAGACCTTACCGATGGGGTTGAAGGTAGTAGTCCTGGTCCAATCTAAATTGTACTTCTTCGCAATCGCAATAACCGTATCGCTCAGAGCAGAGTTGAACCTGTCTTCTTCAGATGGGCCGATCACGGCCTGCAGTGCCTTCTGAAGTGCGGCACCACCCCGAACCCAACCTGGGCGCGGCATGCCCTGCTCCTCCAAATCCTGAATAGCAACCGTAATGGATTGCACGACCCTCAGTACCAGATCCTGCGACGCCGCCCACGTCGCATGAAGGTGGGCGAGGGAAACCTTCTGCCTAAATATCGATAGGCTCTCTCCCAAGCGCCCGGTATCGAATTTGTCAGCCGTGATGGCCGAGCTATCACGAACGAAGGCGAGAATCGGAATTCCTTTGGTGCGGGCGTAATCGTACTCCCGCTCAGTCCAGCTAAGTCCTGTTGTCGGGTCGATTGATCCGTAGCGTCCTGCGACCAGAAGAACATAGAAATCCGAGTCGTCAATGGTGCGCTGTATAATCTGCCACCCGCGATCGTCAGTAGCGGGAAAGCTCTCCATGCCCGCCGGAATGTGTCGCAATTTCAGCAGCTCCCATAGAACCGCCTGTCGCTCTTGGTGAAGATCGGAAAACGTGGAACTCACGAAAACTTGGTATCGACGTCGCACGGGCGGATTCTGTCATTCACCGTGCTTTCGTTCAAGCGACAGAGGAGTGCACGAGGGGGCGTTTCAGGAAGTGCTAGTTCGTGCCATTCCAGTCCCGTGGCCGACGATGGCTGCTTCTTCACGTGCCAAGTTGCCGGTCACGTCGCGGGAGCTGAAGCGTCCCGCTCAGAGAGGGTCCTGCTTGCGGTCGCGTCGATCCGCGCGTTGGAAAGCGTAGCGTGAGGCCGGCGGCGGTTCGGTTGCCCCCCCAGCCGTGAATGCCGCGGCGCAACTTCGTACAATACCGCGCCCTGCGCGGGCGCTAGGTAGGGGGACATCATCGCTTACGTCGGTAGCGTGGAACCCCGCGCTTGCTTGCGTGAGCACCATATCGGCAACGGCTCGAGAACTCGTCTCGAGCCGCGCGGGAAAGGACTGTCTCATGTTCTCGATCACAAGTGCGAAAACTCGTTTGATATTCAGTGCGAGCACACTCTCGGTACTTCTGGCTACGGGCTGCCTTGGCACCGAGGGCGCGAGCGATTCGGTTTCGGGCGCACAACCAGCAGGCGCGGCGGAACGCGCAGAACCAGCCAGCTATCCCCAAGACCAAGAACTCACTGGGCTCTCGAATTCGTTCCGCTGGTTCCGCTGGAGCAAGGGCGATCCAGTAAAGACGCTGATGCCGACCAGCACGCACGTGTGCGGGCTGACGATGGTACGCGGAGAGCTCGCCACGAGCACGAGCCTCATGGTGGTGCGCCAAGGCGCGAACTGGGTGTTGAGGGGCCTCAACCCAGGCAGCAATTTCTTGCAAGCGGACGCTGTGTGCGAACCCCTCAGCGCGTTCCGCGTCAACGCCGGTCGTACCGTGACGATTGCGGGTGATTTCCTGGCCAGCACCACCGGCAAGAACGTCACGCGCAGCACGCCATTGCCGGCTCGTACCGCACCCATCTTCACCGGCCTGGTCGGCCGCTTCGAAGGCGGTGGAGA